>CAWVVM010000025.1:0-35288 GCA_963933635.1 uncultured Flavobacteriales bacterium | reverse complement strand
GTTTTAAATTAGCATTTACGACAAGTATCTGGCATTGTTTACTAGACACTTCATTGCCTGATGCAGTCGAATTACCTTTGAAACATGGGGGAATCGAGGAACATGTTGTCGGTGGAAGGGTTGGGCAAGTCCTATGGCGAGCGCTTGCTGTTTGAAGGACTCACCTTTGGGATCCATTCAGGCGAGCGGGTGGCATTGGTGGCCAGGAATGGTTCAGGAAAATCCACGCTTTTGCGGGCAGTGTGCGGGCAAGAGCCCGCAGACGAGGGACGTGTAGTGTTTGCTTCTGGGGTTCGTCACGGTCATTTGAAGCAAGAGCTCGAGCTGCTGTCGGACGCCACCATCTTGGACACCCTGTACATCGGAGACAGCCCCACCGTCAAAGCCATGCGAGAATATGAGCGCGCGTTGGCGCAGGGGGAAGAAGGTGAAGCGTTGCAAAAAGCCTACGACGCGATGGATGCACATGAGGCGTGGAATTTTGAAGCGCGGGCCCGAGAGATTTTGGGTCAACTCCACCTGCACCAGCTCGATCGTCCCATGTCCACGCTCAGTGGTGGTGAAAAACGACGCGTGGCTTTGGCCCAGGTTCTGCTCGAGGCCCCTGACTTTTTGGTCCTCGACGAGCCCACCAACCACCTCGACCTCGACATGATTGCATGGCTCGAGCAGCGGTTGTCCTCCATGGGCACCACCTTGTTCATGGTCACGCACGACAGATACTTTTTGGAAAATGTCTGCGATCGGATTTTGGAATTGGACGACCATGGGCTGCACAGCTACCAGGGAAATTTTGGGTACTTCCTCGAGAAACGATCGGAGCGACGTGCGAATGCACAGGCCGTTCAAGAACGTGCCCATGCCCACATGAAGCGGGAACTGGAATGGGTTCGCGCCACCCCCTCGGCACGAACCACCAAAAGCAAAAGTCGACTGGACCGGTTTGAAGATGTCAAAGCGGCGGCAGCCAAGAGGTTACAAGAGGACCCCATGCACATCACCGTGGTTCCTGAAAGACTAGGAAACAAAGTGGTGGAACTGCACAAGGTCAGGCGCGCCTTTGGCGAACGGGTGCTCTTCGAAGGACTGCACCACCATTTCAAAAAGGGAGAGCGCATCGGTATTGTGGGACGCAACGGCACTGGCAAGTCCACCCTCCTTCAGCTCATTCTTGGCGCGGACGACCCTGATGCCGGAAAAGTAGTCGTGGGAGAAACGGTGGTCTTTGGGCACTACAACCAAGAAGGTGGTTCCTTTGACGAGAATTGGAAAGTCATTGATGCCGTTCGGGACATCGCCGACTGGATCCCCATCAAGGGCGGGGCCAAGCTGACTGCCGCCCAATTGCTCGAGCGGTTCCTCTTCCCCCATTCCATGCATCACCAGTACCTCAAGCTGCTGAGTGGCGGAGAGCGCAAAAGGCTTCACCTGTTGCGCATCTTGATGCAAAACCCCAACTTCTTGGTCCTGGACGAGCCCACCAACGATTTGGACATTTTCACGTTGTCCGTGCTCGAAGAATTCTTGATGGATTTTTCAGGATGTCTGGTGGTCGTTTCGCACGACAGGTATTTCATGGACAAGCTGGTGGACCACGTATGGGTCCTCGGAGAGGACGGCGCGACAGAGGTTCGGGATTACCCTGGCAACTACAGCCAATACAGGGCACAGCGAAAGGAAGAACAAAGACAAGCCCAAGCCCTCAAAAAATCACGACAAGAGGAGGCCACCAGCATCTCTGGCAACGTGGCCATCAAAGGAGACTATTCAAAGCGGCTGAGCTACAAGGAAAAGATGGAGTTTGACCAGCTTGAAAAAGACATGCCCCTTTTGGAGAAGAAGCGCGATGAACTTTCATCCCAAATCCAGGGGGAACAAGACCACGAGAAATTGCTGTCCATGGGCGCCGAGTTGGGAAGCATTGCCCAAACCTTGGACGAGGCTGAAATGCGGTGGCTGGAATTGTCTGAAAGGGCCACCTGAATTTTGGCCAAGGCAACCCATCGATTCAACTTGAAGAAACCGGCGGCTTACTGTTGGTCAAAATCGAGGACCACTGGCTCTTGGCCATCGGTGTGCGATTGGCATGCCAAGACATAGCCCCGCTCCACCTCTCCTTCTTCCAGGGCGAAGTTCGTCTTCATCGTGGCCTTGCCCTGGACCAATTTGGCGCGGCAGGTGCAACATACCCCACCCAAGCAACTGTAGGGCGCATCAAGTCCCGCATCAAGGGCCGCGTCGAGCATGTTTTGCTCTGGGTCCAAAGTCAAACTCGTGGTGACCCCGTCAAGAACCACTTGCATGTGCACCCCTCCCGTCAAATCTTCTGAAACAGAAGGCGCAGGAGCTGAAGCCGCGGCTCCAGCTGTCGTGAATAGCTCAAAATGGACCTGGGCCTCAGGTACGCCATGTGCGAGCAGTGCTGCACGTCCGGCCATGATCATGGGCTCGGGACCGCACAAATACGCTGCATCGATGGCCTGGGATGCACAAAATGTTTTGAGCAATGCACCGCAGCGTTCTTCGTCCATGCGCCCTGACAGCAACTCCGCATCCACGGGCTCCCTGGTCAACAAATGAAACACACGGAGTCGGTCCAAAAAGCGGTCTTTCAGGTCCTGGATTTCTTCACGGAACATGGTACTCGCTGCTGTACGGTTCGCGTAGAACAAGGTGTACGTCGACGTCTCGTCGGAAGCAAGCACATGCTTGATTTGACTCAAAATGGGTGTGATGCCTGACCCCGCAGCAAAACCTACGTGATGCAACCCCTCACCTTTGCGCAACAAGAACCGGCCTTGGGGAGGCATGACCTGCAAAAAGGCCCCTTCTTGGAGCACATCGTTCGCATGCGTGGAGAAGCGTCCTTGGGGCACCTTTTTGATTCCCACGCGCCAGGCCTTTTCTCCTGGTGCCGAGCAAAGGGAATAGCTCCTTCGAATGTCTTCCCCGCCCACCATGTCTCTTAAAGTCAAGTATTGGCCTGCTTCAAAGGCAAACTCATCCGCCAACGACGGGGGGACTTCCACCTCCAACACGACAGCATCAGATGTTTCCTTGGCAATCTTTGCCACCCTTAACTCATGAAATTTCGCCATGTCACGAAAGTAGTCCACACCGAGGATTGGGCACATTGTGGCGGTCAGTAGCTTTCAAGGAAGGCACACCGCGTAACTTTGAAAAAAACATGCGCGCATGAGTCCTGTAGAAATGAACCTGGAGGCACGCTTTGAAGCCTACGTTGCAGAAGAGAAGAAAATCGAGCCCAAGGATTGGATGCCCGATGCTTACCGCAAGACGTTGATTCGACAAATCAGCCAACATGCCCACAGTGAAATTGTCGGGATGCTGCCCGAGGGCAATTGGATTTCCCGAGCGCCATCCCTGAAGCGCAAAGCCATCCTTCTGGCCAAGGTGCAGGATGAAGCAGGGCACGGACTCTACCTCTACTCCGCTGCAGAGACCCTCGGCGTCACAAGAGAGAAAATGCTAGACGACTTGCATGCAGGCAAGTCCAAATACAGCTCGATCTTCAACTATCCCACATTGACTTGGGCGGACATGGGCGCAGTGGGCTGGCTCGTCGACGGGGCAGCCATCATGAACCAGGTGCCTTTGTGCAAGTGCAGCTATGGGCCCTATGCCCGGGCGATGGTGCGCGTCTGCAAAGAAGAAAGCTTTCACCAACGACAAGGGTTCCAAATCATGCATAGCCTTTCACAAGGAACGGACGCCCAAAAAGCCATGGCCCAAGACGCCTTGAACCGGTGGTGGTGGCCTTCCTTGATGATGTTTGGGCCGAGTGACGACGAGTCGCCCAATTCTGCCCAGAGCATGAAATGGAACATCAAGCGGTTCTCGAACGACGAACTCCGCCAAAGGTTCGTCGACATGACCGTACCCCAGGCTGAATTGCTCGGACTTACATTGCCCGATCCAGATTTGACATGGAATGAGGAGCGCGGGCACTACGACTTTGGGGCCATCAACTGGGAAGAATTCTTCCAAGTCATTCAAGGCAACGGCCCCTGCAACAAGGAAAGGCTCGGAGCACGCGTGCAAGCCCATGAAAACGGTGCCTGGGTGAGGGAAGCTGCCAAGGCGCACGCCCAAAAGCAATCCACACGCAGGGAAGCTGCAAAGACCCACGCCGCATGAGCACGCAGGAAAGCAAAGGCTGGCCACTTTGGGAGATTTTCGTGCGGAGCCGTCAAGGCTTGGGGCACAAGCATGTGGGTTCCCTTCATGCGGTCGACGCAGAAATGGCCATTCAAAACGCCCGTGATGTCTACACGCGCCGACAGGAAGGCGTAAGCATCTGGGTGGTGCCCGCAGCCCAAATCACAGCCTCGAGTCCCGACGACAAAGACGTTTTGTTTGATCCCGCGAACGACAAAGTGTACCGCTACCCCACCTTTTACAAGCTCCCAGACGAGGTGAGCAACATGTGAGGCCATGCATGCAGATTCACACATTCAATCCCTGCTTCGCCTTGCCGATGATGCCTTGATCCTCGGACAAAGGCTTTCAGCGTGGTGCGGACATGGCCCCATCTTGGAGGAGGACATTGCGGTGTCGAACATTGCCTTGGATTTGGTGGGGCAAGCCCGGAACCTGTACACCCTTGCGGGCCAAAGAGAAGGTGCTGGACGAGACGAAGACCAATGGGCCTTTTTCCGCACCGACCGCGAATTCCAAAACCACCTGCTGGTGGAGCAGCCCAATGGCCATTTTGGCGACACCATGGTCCGTCAGATGCTCTATGATGCCTTTCATTTGGAGCAAATGGGGTTTTTGGCCCAGCAAAAAGTGGATGAGGATTTGGCTGGCATCGCAGCAAAGGCCTTCAAAGAGGTGCAGTACCATTGGGAGCACAGCAGCCAATGGGTCGTCCGTTTGGGAGATGGCACCACGGAGAGCCACGAGAAGGTCCAACAAAGCCTGGACTCTTTGTGGACATTCACCGGGGAGTTGTTCATGGAAGACGAGGTGGACCAAGCTGGACGTATGTCTGGCCTCCTCCCCGAACTCGCCATCCTTCACACTGCCTGGCTGACGCGCGTCTCAGATTGTTTGAAAGAGGGGCATTTGGAGGCGCCAGAAGGTCTTTGGATGCAACGCGGAGGAAAGCAAGGACTTCATTCTGAGCATCTGAGCTATCTATTGGCAGAAATGCAGACCCTGCCACGGACTTACCCCGATGCGGTGTGGTGAATTTGACTGACCATGAACGCATCGACCGCGCCTGGCGCCAGGTTCGGGGGGTACACGACCCCGAGTTGCCCTTCTTGACCGTCGAAGAAATGGGCATGGTCCGTGCCGTGCGCATCCACGAAGAGCACCTCCTTGTTTCCTTGACCCCCACTTATTCTGGCTGTCCTGCCACGGATGTGATTTCTGAAGATGTGCTGGCGGCGGTTCGGGCCATTGAACCCGATGCCCAAGTGGAAGTGGTGCTTTCGCCAGCCTGGACCACGGACTGGATCCTTGACTCCGCCAAAGAGAAGATGCGGACCCACGGCATTGCACCGCCTGAAAAAGGCCAGGCCGACCGGGCCTTTTTGACAGGAAAAGGCAAGGTGGTGCCATGCCCAAGGTGCGGAACCAACAACACCCACATGGTGTCCGCATTTGGAAGTACCGCATGCAAGGCTCATTTCTCCTGCAAAGAATGCCTCGAACCGTTTGAGCACTTCAAGTGCATTTGATTGAAATTTGAGCAATGAGCAAGCAAAACCTTGACCCGATTGTGGCCCAAATGATGGACAATGATGCCTTCAGCCAATGGCTGCGGCTCGATGTGTTGGAGAGTGGGCCGGACCAATGTGTTTGCCGCATGACCGTCAGGCCTGACATGGTCAACGGATTTGGCATTGCCCATGGTGCCATCACTTACGCCCTTGCCGACAGCACCCTAGCCTTTGCGGTCAATGCGAAAGGAAGAAAAGCAGTCAGCGTCACCAGCACCATCCAACACTTCGCCCCTGTGCATGTTGGCGACCTCCTCACGGCTCGGGCCATTTCACGAAAAGATGGGGGCAAAATTGTCCATGTGGACGTGGAGGTCAGCAACCAAGAAGGCACGCATGTTGCCTGGCTCACAGCCACTGGTTACAAGCGCGCTGAAACTTGGGGATGATCAATCGGTGTAAGCCGACAATTGCATTTCAAACAGGTCCCGGTAGGCGCCCTTCTTTTCCAGCAATGCGTCGTGCGTTCCTTGCTCTACGATGGCGCCACGCTGCAGGACCACAATGCGGTCAGCATCTCTAACTGTGTTCAATCGATGGGCCACAAGCAAAGAGGTCTTTCCCTTGGTGATGGCCTCAGTTGCCCGTTGAATCCACTGTTCGCTTTCACTGTCGATGCTCGATGTGGCCTCGTCCAGCATCAAAATATGTGGCTCACTCAAATACGCCCTGACAAAGGCAATGAGCTGTCTCTGTCCCACACTCAACGTAGCGCCGCGCTCTCGTACGTCATGGTCGAGACCCTCGGGCAATCGTTCCACCACACGTTCTGCGCCTACGGCACGAATGGCCGTCCACATCTCCTCATCTGTCACCTTGTCATCGTGAAGCCGAAGGTTCTCGCGAAGGGAACCACTGAAAAGGAATACATCTTGCAACACCACACCAATTTTGGAACGCAGTTCGTCCACGGGGACATTGCGGATGTCCACGCCGTCAATGGTGATGGTTCCTTTTTGGAATTCGTAGAGCCTTGAAATCAAATTGATCATGGAACTCTTCCCAGCCCCTGTGGCCCCAACAAAAGCCACACGTTGGCCAGGTTGGATGTCCAAGCTCACGTCGCGAAGCACCCAGTCGGGGGTACCATCCTCCTTGTCCGTGTAGGCAAACCAAACCTTCTCAAACCGAATGTGCCCCGACCAGCTTGGGAATGCCGGCTTGGTGGCTTCAGGCATTCGGTCTTTACGGTCGAGCAGCTTGAACACCCTGTCGGCATTCACAATGCCCATTTGCAACACATTGAACCTGTCGGCCAATTGCCGAATGGGCCGGTACAACATGAAGACGTAAAGAATGAATTGCAAGACAACCCCCAGCGTCAAGTCTGACTCCGCCACCCGCCCAATGCCCAACCACAACAAAAGCCCCACGCTTGTCGCACTGAGCATTTCCACCACAGGAAAGAACACACTGAAAGCCCAAATGCTGCGGATGTTCGCCTCTTTGTGCGCTCCATTGATTTGGGCAAAGGCTTCTGCCTCTTTCTCCTCTCGGCCAAAGGCCTGCACGATGTGCATCCCCGTGACGTGCTCTTGGACAAATTCATTGATTTCTGCAACGCGGTTGCGAACGTCGACAAAGGCGCCCTTGATGTGCTTTTGGAAAATGCGTGTCGCCCAAAGCAAAACAGGAATGGGCAACAGCACGACCAAAGTCAAAGACCAATCAATCCAAAACATGGCAGCCATCACCACCACAAGCGAGAGCAGGTCGCCAAACGCATTAAGAAGACCGTTGCTGAACACATTGGCAATGCCATCAATGTCGCTGACATGACGTGTCACAAGTGCGCCAACTGGGGTTTGGTCAAAGTACTTGAGACGAAACCGCGAGACATGTCGGTACAATCGGGCCCTCAAGTCCAAGCTCACACTCTGCGCCACCCAATTCGCCAAATACGTCACACGGTATTGGACCAAAGCCTCCACCAAAAGCACGCCCACCACCATCAGAAAAACGCGCAAGAGCCCTTCCATGTCGCCCGAAGCAATGTGGACATCCACGGCTTGTTGGATCAAGGAGGGGCGGATCCATACCAAGCTCGACAACAACAGCACCAGTGCACCCGTCCACATAAAGCGCCGACGGTAAGGAAGCACTTGTTGTAGAATGGTCCTCACGGTGTCCCAGTCGAAGACTTTGCCTGCTTTGGAACTGGGTCTCTGTCCTTGTGTGGCCATGACTCAAAGGTATCTCTCGTCGGATGGCGAAAATACCTCAGCAGGGTAAATCACTTTGGTGAGGTAAAGTCCACACCCCAACACGCTTTTTCCAGCGGCGCTTCGATGCGCAGCCGCAAGGATGTCCGCCATGCTCTCTGGGGTCCGCTTGCCACGTCCGACCTCCAAAAGGGTACCCACCACCGACCGCACCATGTTGCGCAGAAAGCGATCGGCACTGATGTGGAACGCCCATTGATGTTCTCCGACCTTTTCCCAACGGGCTTCGCGGACGTCACAAATGGTGGTTCCTTGCCCCGTACCGGCCTTGCAAAACGAAGCGAAATCCCCCTTTTGGACCAAATGGGCAGCCGCAGCTTGCATCGCTTCGAGGTTGATCTCCCCAAAAATCCTCGTGCTTTTTCCTTCTAGAAAAGGATCTTTTCTGCCGTGAACATGATAGGCGTAGCTGCGCTCGACAGCGTCGAATCGTGCATGGGCTTTGGCCCCTACTTCATGCATCGCCTTCAACCCGATGTCTTTGGGAAGCATCCCGTTGAGCTTCATGGTGGCTTCTTTCATGGAGGCCACACGGCCGTAAAAAATGTCGTTCTGGATGACCGTGTGGGCCACAAAATACCGGGCATGGACCCCTGTATCTGTCCGACCACACCCCATCACAGAAAACGACTGTCCAAAAAGACGCTCCATGGCCCCTTCGAGCACCTCTTGAACGGTGGTGCATTCGGGCTGACGTTGCCACCCATGGTAGTGGGTGCCATCGTAAGACAGCTCAAGGAATACACGCATTTGGATCAGGCCCAGGAAGCGATTTCCTCGCTTTTGTATTCGCCGGCGAACAGCTTGTCCTTCACCTTGGTGAAGGTCTCAATGGTGTATTTGACGTCCTCCAACGTGTGGATTGCAGTGGGAATCAAACGAAGCATGATGGTGTCCTTCGGCACCACAGGGTACACCACAATGGAGCAGAAGATGCCATAGTTCTCGCGAAGGTCCAAGGTCAAATTCGTGGCCTCGCCCAAACCTCCACTCAAAAACACGGGGGTGACGCATGAGTTGGTGAGCCCGAGGTCAAAACCTTCTGCGCGCAAACCCTCCTGCAAAGCAGAGGCAATCTTCCACAAGTTCTCCTTGTGCTCAGGTTGACTGCGAAGCATCTCGAGACGCTTTCTCGCGCCCACTACCAATGGCATGGGCAAGGACTTCGCAAAGGTCTGCGACCGCATGTTGTAGCGCAGGAATTCAATGACATCCTCATCGCCGGCGACAAAGGCACCGATGGTGGCCATCGCCTTGGCGAATGTTCCGAAGTACACGTCAATTTGGTCTTGGCACCCTTGGGCATCCCCGGCACCACGGCCGTTTTCGCCTACAGTACCAAATCCATGGGCATCGTCGACAAACAATCGGAAGCCGTAAGCCTCTTTGTAGCTGCAGATTTCAGCAAGCTTGCCTTGGTCTCCAGCCATGCCAAACACACCTTCTGTCACCACCAAAATGCCTCCTCCTGTCTGTTCTGTCAATGCCTTGGCACGATCCAGCTGCTTGACAAAACTTTCCATGTCGTTGTGCTGAAACACAAAACGCTTTCCCTGGTGCAGCCTGACACCATCCACCATGCAAGCGTGAGATTCGCTGTCGTAAACGATCACATCATGGCGTGACACCAAAGCTTCAATGGCCGATTGACAACCTTGGTACCCAAAGTTGAGCAGGAAGGCGTCGTCTTTTTGCATAAAGTCAGCAAGCTCCTGTTCCAGCGCTTCGTGCTGGGAAGTTTGCCCTGACATCATGCGGGCACCCATCGGGTAACCCATGCCCCACTCTGCAGCGGCATCAGCGTCCACCTTCCGAATTTCGGGGTGGTTGGCCAAACCGAGGTAATTGTTGATGCTCCAAACGAGAAGGTCCTTCCCTCGGAAGGTCATTCTGTTGCTAATCTCTCCTTCCAATTTGGGGAAGGTGAAGTAACCGTGGGTGTAGCGAGCGTGCTGTCCCAATGGGCCGCGCTCCTGACGGATTCGATCGAAAATGTCCAAAAATCAATGTTTTAGAAGGTGCGAATGTACGAAGCCCAAACCTACTCGCTGCACCCACGGGCATGAGTGGCATGTTCACACAGTTTTCACCAATGCTCCGTGCATGCGTTGTACTTTCGTGGCCATGAGGAGAAACCCATTTGCCTCCATGCATGTTGCTGTCGTCCTCCTATCCCTTGGGGTGGGCCTCTCACATTGCTCTGAGTACAACAAAGTCCTCAAATCAGGCGACTTGCAAGAAAAACTCGATTTTGCCCAAGCCTCCTTGGATTCGGGCAATTGTTTCCGCGCATTGCCATTGTACGATGAGTTGATGCAACTCTCACGTGGCACCGAACGTGCACCGGACATCCACTGGAACCGTGCCTTGACCCACGATTGCGTGAATGACTTCTACCTGAGCAAGTACTACTTCCAAACCTTCGCCAAGACTTACCCCAACGATGCGCGTGTAGAAGCCGGTTTGTTCAGGGCGGCCCTGTGCTCCTTTTATCTGTCGCCTCCGGCTTCTTTGGACCAAACCGATACCCGCACCGCCATCGATGAGTTGCAACTGTTCATGGACCGCTACCCCAGCAGCAGTCTCCGCGACAGCAGCCAAAGCATGGTGGATGGCTTGAGAAACAAGTTGGAGACGAAGGCCTTTGAGAATGCCAAAATCTACCACACCACAGGGAATTACAAGAGTGCCACCATCGCTATGGAGAACGCCATGACGGATTTTCCAGGTTCACCCTACCAAGAACGTTTGCAATTTTGGATCATCGACAGCCACTTCCAATATGCCAAACTCAGCACGGCACGAAGGAAACTGGAGCGTTACAACGATGCTATTCAAGCTTTTCATACCTTTGCCTCCCGTTTTCCAGAGAGTACATACCTGCCGGAAGCTCAAAGTCTCTTTGACCAAAGCATAAAAGCAGTGACAGACCTGGATCTCGAAGACACCAATTCATCCGCAAACCGCTGAAGCATGAGCACCAATTTCAAAAGCATCAAAGCCGAGCGCACGACCGAGACGCGCGACATCCACCACTTGGAAGGACACGGCACGGGCAACATTTTTGAAACCATTGTCGCTTTGTCGAAGCGCAGCAATCAGGTGGCCTTGAGCATGAAGAAGGAATTGGAGGACAAGCTGGAAGAGTTTGTGATCCCAACAGACTCGCTCGAAGAGGTTTTTGAAAACCGTGAGCAAATTGAAATTTCAAAGTTTTACGAGCGTCTTCCCAAGCCTCACAGCATCGCCATCAAGGAACTCCAAGACGAGACCTTGCACATCGCACCAGACCTTGGGGATGAAGATCCTGAGGCAGGACTAGACGCCTGACGCTTACCGGCCATGCCCTTGGCCTCTACTTCCCACACCGGTCCTTTGACAGGACGTCGAATAGTGCTCGGCTTGACCGGCAGCATTGCTGCGTACAAGAGTGCCACTTTGGCACGAGAACTGCAGCGTCGAGGGGCACAAGTTCGCGTGGTGATGACCAAAGGCGCCACGGAGTTCATCACTCCTCTGACCATGGCAACCCTTGTGGACCACCCCGTCCACTCGGACTTTACTGAGGATGAACATGCCGGCACGTGGACCAACCATGTGGAACTCGGGCTTTGGGGCGATCTCATCCTGGTGGCCCCTGCCACGGCCAACACCCTGTCAGCAATGGTGCACGGCCAATGTGACAACCTCCTGCAAGCCGTGCTACTGAGTGCCCGATGCCCCGTTTCTGTGGCTCCTGCCATGGACCTGGACATGTTCCAACATGCTTCTACACAATCCAATCTTGAGGTCTTGATGCAGCGCGGCGTCGACGTCATTGACCCTGGAACAGGTGCTTTGGCAAGTGGACTTGTTGGCAAAGGACGCATGGCTGAGCCTGAGGAAATTGCCCAGCACCTGGAACAATGGTTCCAGAGGGAACTTCCTTTCTCGGGCAAGCGCGTGTTGATCACTGCTGGGCCAACGCATGAGCCTTTGGACGCCGTTCGTTTCCTCGGCAACCGCAGCAGCGGAAAAATGGGGTTTGCCCTTGCCAAGTCTTTTGCCGACCAGGGCGCAGTGGTGACACTTGTGACTGGGCCAGTGGCCTTGCCCACGCCCAACCGTATCCAAACCAGGATCGACGTTCAGACGGCCAGAGAAATGAGTGACGCTGTCATGTCACATTGGCCCCAGACAGACATTGGTGTGGCTTGCGCTGCCGTGGCCGACTTCCGACCTGCAGTCACGACTGCGGCCAAATGGCACAGAGATGATGTGCCACAAGCCATTGAGCTGAAGGAGAATCCTGACATCCTCAATGCCATGGGCGCGTCCAAAGAGGCACATCAATTTTTGGTGGGTTTCGCCCTCGAAACGGACGATGGACTTGAAAGCGCACGCGGCAAACTTCGGCGCAAGAACCTAGATGCCATTGTGCTGAACACCCTTCAGGATGACGGTGCGGGTTTTGCTGTGGACACGAACAAGGTCACAGTGCTTTCACGGGATGAGAAAAGCGTTAGTTTTGAGTTGAAACCCAAAGACGAAATCGCGAGAGACCTCGTTGAGCTTTGGAGGACAACCTTGACGACATGACAAAGCCCCATTCCCGCCTCTTCTTCAACTCTGCAACTCTTCGTGAATGGTCTTCGCGAATCGCCATGGCCGTCTTTGTTCTTGGTGGATGGACAATGTCCTCCCTGGCGCAAGAATTGAACTGCACCGTGACAGTCATCGCACCACAAATCAGCAACGTGGACATGTCCAGGTTCGACGCCTTGGAAGACGCGATCCGGGAATTCATGAATGGGCGACGTTGGACCCAAGACAACTTTGACTTCGAGGAGCGCATCGAATGCACCCTTCAGCTCACAGTCAACGAAGCCATTGGTTCGACAGTGTTCAAGGGCAGCATGCAAGTGCAAAGCAGCCGTCCTGTTTTCAATTCCGATTACAACACCGCCGTCTTGTTGGTGAACGACGGAGAAGTCCAGTTTGAATGGCTGGACAACAGCAACATCCTCTTCAACCCGGGGCAACATCGCGACAACCTTTCCTCCCTTCTGGCGTACTATGCTTACATGATTTTGGGCATGGACTACGACACCTTCTCCATGGAAGGAGGCACCCCTCATTTTCTCCAAGCCCAAACCATCGTTGCGAACGCACAAAACGCAGGAGAGCGTGGCTGGAAGGCCTCTCAAGGCAAACAGAACAGGTTCTGGTTGGTGGAAAACCACCTCAGCCAAACATTCCGTCCCGTGCGCAACTGCCTGTACAATTACCATCGCAAGGGATTGGACGTGTTGTACGTCGATGCAGAGGGCGCACGCTTGACCATGGCTGAAGCGTTGATTGACATGCGCTCCACGAACCGAATTCGACCAGGTTCTTACAACATCCAAGTCTTCTTCTTGGCCAAAGGCGATGAGATCATCAATGTGTTTGGGCCCGCCCCAGAAGTGGAACGCGGCAGACTTTTGCCCATTTTGAAGCAACTCGACCCAGGAAACATCCAGTCCTACGACGAGCGTTTGGGCTGATGCTGCGGCGCATCCACATTCACAACCACGCCCTCATCCGCGAGGTGGAACTCCATCTGGAGGAGGGATTTCACGTTTTCACTGGTGAAACGGGGTCTGGCAAGAGCATTCTCCTAGGCGCGGTGGGCCTTCTGCTAGGCCAACGTGCCGACACAGCAGGTATTGGATTGCATGGAGACAGAGCTGTTGTGGAAGGTCATTTCTCTGCGCCTTCACTTGACCCATGGCTTTTGGGGCAGGATTTGCCCTCTGCTCCTTCCCTTTTCGTGCGACGCGAAGTGCTGAGAAATGGACGGTCCCGTGTGTTCATCAATGACGCCCAAGCCACAGTTGGTCAATTGCGCGAACTCGGGGCACAACTCGTGGACATTCACCGGCAGGATGAGGCGGGCATCGCTTTGGAACACGCTTCTCTTTGCGAATTGTTGGATGCCGTGGGTCGACACAGTCAGATTTCAGAGGGTTACGCAAAGGCCTACCGCGTTTGGACCGAGGTCAAGTCTGCTTGGCAGAAGCTCAGAGCCATCCAACAAGCGCCTCAAGGAGACTTGAATTACCTGCTACATCAAATCCAAGAGCTGCAGGCCTTGTCGCTCCAAGGTTTGGACTGGTCCGCCCTGGAGGCCGAGTTGAAGTCCTTGACCCATGCGGCCGACTTGACCGAAGGCCTGGACAACGTGCATCAAAACCTAGATGGTGCAGGGCACCCTGCCCTTGCACAAGTGGAGCAAGCCCTTCGAAGCCTGCGAAAGTTGGCGGGTTTGGACGGGGAAGTCGACACCCTCAGCGACCGCCTCGAAAGCATGCGCATAGAGCTGCGAGACCTCGCGGAAACTGCCCAAGATTTGTCCTCTGCCAAAATGCCCGATCCAGCCCGTTTGCAGGCCTTGACGTCAAAGCATGACCTGCTGCTAAGGGCAGTCAAAAAGCACAACGTGGAAGGCCCAGAGCGTCTGTCAGCGCTTCTTGCTGATTTGCAACAAAAGGCCCAAGATTTGGAGGGGCTTGAGGAGACGCTTGTTGCGGCCAAACAAAACCTGGACCAATCGCACCACGTCATGATGGAACGGGGATTGGCCCTGCGTGAGGCAAGGATGCTGGCTGCCGCCAAGGTGACACAAAGCGTGGTTCCTCTGCTCAGCGACTTGAAAATGCCTCATGCCCAAATGAGCTGGGACCTTGAAGAAACCCCTCCCGACCATTTGGGGATAGACACCCCATGGGTGCTCTTCTCCTCCAACCCCGGATCCCCTCTGCAGCCGCTCAACAAGGTGGCCAGTGGTGGAGAACGTGCACGCTTTTTGCTCGCCTTGAAATCCGTGCTCGCACACATTCACTCCACGCCAGTCGTTGTACTCGATGAAATTGACACCGGCGTCAGTGGCGAAGTCGCATCTTTCATGGGCTCCGCCATGAAGGGCATCGCCAGCTCGGCCCACACAAGGCAAGTCTTGTCCGTGACACACCTGCCTCAAGTGGCCGCCCAAGCAGACGTCCATTGGGAAGTTCAAAAGGTAACGGATGGAGCCACAACTGAGGTTCAAGTGCACCGCTTGGACCAAGAAGGACGCATTCGAGCCATTGCCACCATGCTCAGTGCATCAAGCGTCACCAAGGAAGCCATGGGCCAAGCGACCCAGCTTCTCGACAACGACTAAAGCTCCTTAAAACGACCAATCCAGGCCAAGAGAAGGCAGGAAGGGCAGTTGATTTTTGCGCTGACCAGTGACCCTATTGATGTAGAAAACATTCTCTCGGCTGTACGCATTGGTCACCCCAACGGACAGCTCCACCTCTCCACCAGCCACATCTTTCCAAAGTCTCTTGACATTCAAGTCGAGTCGATGGTAGGCGGGCAGCCTTCCTTCATTAAGGCCCGCCAAATAGATGCTGACCGACTCAGGGTTGGTCGACAAGTAATCCCCATCGATGCCTCCACCTGTGGTGGGTGCTTGGTAATAGCCTTGACTCTGGGTAAAGGGAAGTCCAGAGCCCAAATTCCATCTTGCAGACAGCATCCATTCGCCGTTGTTGAAGCCTTGACTGGCCACCAAATTGACATTGTGACGGCGGTCAAAGACGGGGTCGTACCAACGGAGACCATCCCAACGGTCAACATTGCCGAGGCCGTAGACGAACCACAGGTACGTCTCTCTCTCCTCGTACTTGACCACCACATCTGCTCCAAAGGCACGCCCAGTCTCCACGAGAAAGTCCTTCTTGAAGGCATCTGGCTCGTTGACATACGTGATATTGTCCGGGAACAGCTTGTTTCTATTGAAATTGCTGAGTTGCGTAAAGTGCTTGATGTAGCCTTCAGCGTTGACATTGAGGCGCTCCGTCAAATCGAATTCAAAACCGGCCACAACGTGGTTCGCTGTTTGCAAACTGTGCACGACTTCACGTTGCTCTCCATTGGGAAGTTGAAGGTCATCTTGAAGGTTTTGGGGACCCGCCAAGAAACCATAGAACAAATTGACAATGTCCCTGTCCGAGTTGGCTGAAATCACATTCTGAGAATACATCCCTGCTGCTGCCTTAAGCCGCAGCCGCTCGGAAGCCTTGAACTTCATGCCAATCCTTGGCTCTGGACGCATTTTGGCCAATGAACTGTAGTACTGCATCCGCAAGCTCGGCTGCAAGATCCACTGCCCCCTTGTCAAGGTGTAGTCCAAGTAACCACCCAACTCTGTGTTGTTCTCCTGTTGGTCCACGGAGACATCCAAGGAGTTGTAGGTCTGGAAGTCTGTACGTAGGCCCACCACCTCCAAACCATACTCCACATTGTCCTCTCCTATGACGTATTTGAAATCCAACCCAAAGTTGAAGCCCTGCACATCGCTGAAGCGCGGTTGGGACCCCTCCTCGTCAAAATTGATTCGATAGTTGCTGACCGCAAAGTGCCCATTGAGCAACGTGGAACTGCCCGGCGGTACGACCGTGAAGGTGCCCCCACCTCCTACATTCCGCCATCCGTAGTTGGCAAAGGCCACTCCGGTGCTGTCGTCCAGAACGCTTGCATTGTCGTTGAAGTTGAAGCCAAAAAGACTCAGCTTGGACCCGTCGCCACCGCCAAATGTCAATTTGCCATAGGCATCGGTGAACCCAAACGGCAACCGTCCATCGTCGATGTATGGATAGAAAAGCTTTGAACTCTGCTCGAGGTAGCTGTGCTTGACGCTCAAGAGATAGCTGATGCCACCTGATCGGTCCTTGGTCATGGGGCGAAGCGGACCGTGGACCAACAGTTTGGCACCAAAGGGGCTGGCCCCCACTTTCCCTTCCGTCTTTCTCATGTTGCCATCACGCGTACGGATGTCCATGACGGAACTGATGCGGCCTCCATATTTCGCAGAAAAGGCGCCTGTGTAGATATCGGCATTGGCCAAGGCATCGGAATCAAAGACACTGAACAAACCGATGCTGTGAAATGCGTTGTAAATAAGCATGCCGTCCAGAAGGACCTTGTTCTGGATGGGGGAACCTCCTCGGATGTACAACTGACCTCCCTGATCTCCGGTTGAGACAAATCCCGGCAAAACTTGCAAGGCTTGAACCAAATCAGGCGCCCCTCCAAAACTTGGGATGCGCTTGATGTCTGCGGGACGAATGGTCTCTACGGATGTACGGACCTGTGTGGTTTGCTCCTCTCTGTCAGAGGACACTTCGGCACTGCCAAGGGTCACCACTTTCGTGGCCAAGAGCACATTCAGGCTGACCACCTTGCCATTTTTGATTGTGACGGGTGCTCTGTGATCGTTGTACTCCAAGCTCGTGATCACAAGGGTGTACTGGCCCTCAGGAATTCGACTCAGCGTGTAGTAACCGTCCAAGTCACTGCTGACTCCGTAGGTCGTCCCGTCCAGGGTGACCGATGCAAACATGACGGCCTCCCCAGAATCTTCAGACTTCAAAAAACCCTTCACCGTGCCTTGCGACCACAAAATGGGCGTGGCCATCAGCATCCACACCAACCAAAAAAATCGAACCGTCCAAAAGCCAGAAGGGGACGCCAAGGGAGAAGGAGTTGCTTGCATGAGTAGAGGTCAAAAATAGCACACGAAAGGTGGCTCAGGGCATGTCATTCCCAAGCCATGCGTTTCAGGCGGTCTTCCAACGATTCAGAACTCAACCTTTCTCTCAAACGGTCCACGAACAAAGGGAAAGCCAAAGGTGAGGGCTTGGACAAGAAGACGTGGACCCATTCTTTCTCTGGCAACGATTGCAGCCATCGCAGCAAGCGGCCAAACTCCAGTTGGTCGGCCAGCATTTCGTCTTGCGCCTGCCGCAGCAACAAATTGTCAGGATCATGGTCTTGGAAGACTTGGAGCAACAAGGAGGTCGAGGTCAACAGATGGCGCTCCTTGACCACCGCGCCAGGAAAACCCGTGAACACCAATCCAGCAATGGTGGCCACATCCCGGAACTTCCTCTTCACCAACTCCGAAGCATTGAACCCCGCCCCCAAATCATCCATCAAATGAGAAGGATCAAAGAGATTTGCATCGAGAATGGCGGACCAATCAATGGGTTGGTCGGAGAGCAGTTCCAACCCGTCATCGTTGCACGCCCAATTGAACGTTTGGGGGGAAAGCAAGCTCAGCCGATAAGCCAACAGGGAGGCCAAAGCCTCATGGACCTTTCTGCCTTCGAAAGGGTACACGAACAGATGATGGCCATCTCCATCCGTCAGGGACTCCACCAGCACCTGATGCGCCCGTGGGATGTGGCTGCGTTCCGATTGGATTTGAATCATGGGGGCCAAACGCTGGAGTTCAGGCTCCCACTCCGCATCAGGGGTCGCCATCCGGTCCCAGGCCATCCTCAGCCTGTGGGACAATTCCGAGGAAAAGGACATCCTCCCCCCCATCCAAGCCGGAGTTCTTGCCGTTTGGGACTTGGACTTTTTCACCTTCGCCACCAAACCTTGGAAGGAGACCAAAGACACCACATGGCCGGCAAACACAAAGGCATCTCCTTCCTTCAAGGAGGCCAAAAAGCTCTCTTCCACATGGCCAATCCGGCCAAGGCCACGAAGGTGGACAGAAGCCATCGTGGCACTGACAATGGCCCCCATGCTCATGCGGTGCCTGCGCATCTTGGTGCGGTCGGTCATTTTCCAAACGCCGTCGTCTTGCTCCTCGACCCTGCGGTGCTCGGTGTAGGCCCTTAGGGCAGCCCCACCCGTGGCAATGATGTCCAAACACTGCCGCCAATCTTCTGGCTCCATGTCCTGGTAGGCCCATGTGTCCTTGACTGCCAAAAGGACATCGCATGGCACAAAACCGTCACCAACCGCTAGGGTGCAAAGCCATTGGACCAGCACATCCCAGCAGAGAATGATAGGGATCTTGGGCTCCATCTCCCCATGCTCGATGGCTTCTCGGAGCGCAACAGCCTCGACCAACTCCAACCCGTGGGTGGGCACAAAATGCACCCTGCTCGTGGCGCCCGGACGGTGGCCTGAACGGCCTGCGCGCTGCATCATCCTGGCCACACCCTTGGGGCCACCAATTTGGACCACCGCATCCACTGGATGAAAGTCCACCCCCAAATCTAGGGACGCCGTGCACACCACCGCCTTCAGTTTGCCGTCGTGCAACGCCCCCTCCACCCATGAACGCAACTCGCGGGCGATGGACCCATGGTGCATGGCGATGGCACCGGCCCATTCAGGTTGGGCCGCGAGCAAGGCCTGGTACCATACTTCTGCCTGTCGTCTGGTGTTTGTGAAGACCAAGGTCGACGCGTGCCCTTCGATCACCTCCACCACCTCATCGACGAGTTGGAGACCGATGTGACCAGCCCAAGGCAATTTGGCAAACGCCTTGGGCATGGTGCTGACAATGGAGACCTCTTTGCGAATGTCCGCCTTGACCAAGCGGCCCTTCGCCCCTCCAAGCAATGCCTTCAAGGCCACATCAGGGTCCGCCAAAGTCGCGCTGACACCCCATATCAAAGGAGCCTGCCTGCCACTTTTTGTGCGTTGATGCCGAAGCCAAGACAATGCGAGTTCCACCTGAGCCCCGCGTTTGGAACCAAGCAACTCGTGCCATTCGTCGACCACCACCATGCCTACACTGCCAAGCCTTTGGGCACCTCCCTTCTGAGAAAGCAAAATGTGAATGGACTCAGGCGTTGTGATCAGCACATCTGGCAGTTGGCTCCGTTGTTGGGCCTTTTTCTTTGCCGAGGTGTCCCCCGTTCGAAGCCCCACATCCCAGGGCAGCCCCATGCCCGCTGCCATCCGTTCTGCAGCGGACGCAATGTCGGCAGACAAAGCTCGCAAAGGAGCGACCCAAAGCAACTTCAGTCCTTTCTGAGGGGGTTCCCCGCTGCGGAGCTGAGCAGCGGCTTCCGACATCACATGACCCATGGCTGCGTAAGTCTTGCCACTGCCCGTGGGAGCTTGAAGAAGTCCGCTTTCTCCTTGGGCACAGGCCTCCCACACTTCTTTCTGGAAGGATTGAGGCACCCAGTCTTGGCCAGAGAACCATCCTCGAACCGGGGCGTGGACATCAGGATTATGGGGTCGAGGTGCAGGCATGTCACATTGAAACATTCACGTGGACAACCGGTTCAAACAACATCTACCCCATGTGCAACGTGTGTTATTTGAGCCTCCTGTATCTTTCGGCACGGTATATGCCCTCACAGGTTCACAAGAATCGATGACCACATGAACAAATTCTCCCTACGCCCCTCCTGGATGTCCCTTGCCCTGTTGCTTGGCATCCTTTGCTCCATGCCTGTCTCTTCAGCCTTTGGCCAAATCCGCGAGGACGAAGAGGAAGAGCCCATCCTCATCAAAGAGAGCGAGCTCAACCAGCTGCTGATGTGGCATGTGGACGGGAAATATGAAAAAGTGCTGTACAAGGCCATTCGGTACACTGAAGACGACGAACAAAAAAAGCACCCACTGCCCTACTTGTACATGGCCAAGGCCTACCTCGGTGTCCACAACAGCGACGACCCTGATTTGCGGGAGTCCTACGAAGTGGACAAGTTGAAGGCCTTGAAGAACGCTTTGAAGTACGCGGGCAAGTTTGTCAAGAAGGACAAGGAGCAGGAATACGTGCCGAAGGATTTGGACTTCATCGAGGAGCTGCGCAAGGAGACCATCATTGCTGCGGAAACGGAGATGGACAATGAAAAGTACACCAAGGCCAAATCCTATTACAAGTACCTCACCACTTTGGACAAAGAGGACCCAGGGGCTTGGATGATGTTTGGGACGGTCTACCTGACCTTGAAGGCCCGTCGGGATGCTGACAAAGCATGGGAAATCGCCAAAAACCTCTTGCTCGACCAACAAGGTCGAGGGCTGACTGAGGGCCAAAGGGACCTTCTGCAGTACGCCTTTGTCACCATGCTTGAGCGACTGGATGCATTGGGTGACCCCGCAGCTGCTGGGGAATGGATCAGCATCGGAGACGACCTGATTGGAGGCGACCGTGAATACGAGGCGGTCAAACGCTCCATTGGGGGCTGATCTTCTTCAGCTGACCCAAGCCACTTCCTCATGAGCCCTCACCTACAGGGATTTTCTGCCAAGGACTGGGCCTTGGACTCAGGTGTGTTGTGGAAAGAGTCGTCGGGGCATCTGGCCCTTTCCCGAGGCCGAATTGCCCGTTTTTTCCCTCTGTTGAGCACACGGCCCTGGGCGTTGCATGCTGAATTGTCAGGGCCACCCAAAAGCCAAGAGGCGCTGCGGGATCGACTGGAGTCAGAGGCGCCCATGGTCGCCGTGGTGGATTTGGGGCCTGAGGCCTATGCAAAGCTTCGTATTCCCCAAGGCTGGACGGAGGTGATGCGCCATTCTCGAACCATGCAACTTCCTTCTGCGCCTCAGGCTGTGGCGCTCCCAAAAACAAGGGAGAAACAAGAAAGACGTTTTTTGAAAGAAGGCGGCAAAGTCAAAGTCGGTGCTGGCCATGATCCTGACATATGGGGTGCCGTCGAACGCCTCCACAATGCTTCTCGCCAACGCAAAGGCCTGCACATGCCCACCTCCAAATTGCATGACCTACTCAGCCGCATTGGCGACGCCTCCTGGACCTTTGCTTTGGTGGCCATCGACGAAAAAGGGAATGCCCTGGCCTCAGGGGGATTCGTGGTGCTCGCAGATGGCACTTGCGTCTACGCGTTTGGCGGGCAACGCCGAAGTCCCATATCGGGACGTGCCTCTGTGGCCATGCTCTGTGCGGCCATGCGAAAGGCACAAGCTCTGGGTTGCCACACGTTTGATTTTGGCGGAAGCCAGGACCTTGGGGTCGACACGTTCTACAAGGAATTTGGTGGACAGGCCGTTCCTAGGCGCCGATGGGTCAAAGCCCCTCCTCTCTTCCGTCGGTGCTTTCCCAAGCTCTGGCGAACTTGGACCCAAGGGTCCCACGCATTAAACCAGTGACGAACTTCTAGGCATCTTTTCGTCCCAACTCGTGCATGGCTTCAATGGCCTGCACCACAGCCAACCCCTCTGAGATGGGGGTCGCCACCTTCCCGCCGTACAAGAGCACATCCATGACATTTGCATACACGTGGTGGTGGTTGTTCGCAGATCCTTTGTAGCCTCCGTAATCATTCGCTGGCGGCGCAGGCGGCATTTGGGGAAGCTCCTTCCCCGCCACTTCAAAGGCCTCAAGCTTGTCCATGTATTGCCCACCAATGCGCACTGTGCCCTCGCTCCCCATGACCGTCATGCTGCTTTCAAAATTCGCGTGGGCCGCCGACGTGCTGAACACCAAGGTTCCCCAGCCACCATTGCGCAACGCAAACCTGACCAAACCACCATCTTCAAATTCTGTGGATGTCCGATGGGTTTCATTGACAAAATGGGCACTTTGAACATCGAGGTCGCCAAACACCCACATCAAAATGTCCAGAAAATGTGAGAATTGGGTGAACAAAGGGCCACCATCCAATCCCATGGTTCCTCGCCAAGAACCCGGTGTGTAGTAACGGCCATCACGGTTCCACAAGCACTTGACATGGACCTGCAACACCTCCCCAAAAAGCTGGTCCAGTGACGCTTGCTTCAACCATTGCGCCGCCGGAGCGTATCGGTTTTGCATGACCCCGAACACATGCACACCTTCGGCTTGCGCTTGGGAAGCCAAGGCCTCCACGGAAGCAGCCGTCAACCCGATTGGCTTTTCCACAACAACGTGTTTTCCTGAAGCCACGGCGCAGGCTGCAATTTCAACATGGGTGCCATTGGGCGTGCAAATGGCCACAACATCAATGTCGGCTGCACACCCATCTAGAGCTTGTGGAAGTCCCACGAAGGACTTTGCCTCGGGGGCGAATGAAACCGGCAATGCACGGCCCTCTCCCTGATCTTCCCAACTCACATCCACCACCACTTGTACCGTGGACTCGGGATGGGCTTGGACCATGGCGACATGTCGGCGGCCAATGTGACCGCATCCCACCACTGCAAATCTGACTGGCGCACGCATGGCGCAAAGGTAGACCACTACCTTCGTCCCATGCGCGTTGTTTCTCTAGTGCCCAGCTGGACGGAGTTTTTGCACGACTTGGACAGCCATGTTGTGGGCCAAACCAAATTTTGTGTTCGGCCCAGGTCGGCCTTCCGTTCGGTGGACCGTATCGGCGGAACCAAGACCATCGATGTGGAGAAGATCCTGGGCCTTCAACCCGATATGGTGGTGGCCAACAAGGAAGAAAACAACAGGGAACAAGTGCAGCAGCTGATGGCCCGATGTCCAGCACATTGCGAAGTCGTTGTGACCGACATCCGATCCCTCGACTCGGTTTGGCGTGCCATGCACCAATTGGGAGAATCTCTGGAGAAAAGGCAAGAGACGAACCAAATGGTCGCTCAAATCCAAGAACACTGGGGAGAAGCCAAGCCATTGGTGGGCAAGGCTGGTTATGCCGTTTGGTCGAAGCCTTGGATGGCCGCAGGAACGGACACCTTCATCCACCACGTCATGCAACATTGGGGGATTGGCAATGCCGTGAAGGGGACGTCCAGGTACCCATCCTTGGCAGAGGAATCGAGTCGCGGTGTGCCTCATGCTCCCCTTTGGCTCCTGCCGTCTGAACCCTTCCCCTTCCAACAAAAGCATTTGGCAGCCCTGCAAGAAGACCACCCCTTGGCAGCCTTTCGATTGGTGGACGGCGAAGCGTTCTCTTGGTATGGCTCCCGCATGCTCCATGTGGCGGCCCATTTGCAAGAGGTGGCGGACTGGGTGGCGAAATGCTCCCCTGCCTCCTGAATGCCGACAGCCTGTCAGCCCATAGGGTCCGGACATGTCGCTTCTGACAGGCCAAAGGTGAGAACGTTGACAGGTTGACAGGTTGACAGGGCCTCCACAACAGTTGGCACCAGGTTTGACCTAGGAGGGACAAATCAAAACAACAATCAACCCCTCAACATGAGCAAAATCATTGGCATCGACCTCGGGACCACCAACAGCTGCGTAGCAGTGATGGAAGGCAACGAACCCGTGGTCATCAACAACAGCGAAGGCAAGCGCACCACCCCATCCGTGGTGGCCTTCATCGAAGGAGGTGAACGAAAGGTGGGAGAGCCCGCAAAGCGTCAAGCCATCACCAACCCTACCAAAACGATTTCCAGCATCAAGCGATTCATGGGAACCACCTTTGGTGAGGTGGAGAAGGAAGCAGGTCGGGTGGCGTACAATGTCGTCAAAGGAGACAACAACACCCCACGTGTGTCCATCGACGACCGCAAATACACACCACAAGAAATTTCTGCCATGGTGCTTCAGAAAATGAAGCGAACAGCAGAAGAGTACCTAGGCCAAGAAGTCACTGGTGCAGTGATTACTGTGCCGGCGTACTTCAACGACAGCCAGCGCCAAGCCACCAAAGAAGCAGGTGAAATCGCCGGCCTCGAGGTCAAGCGCATCATCAACGAGCCCACAGCGGCAGCCCTTGCCTATGGCATGGATAAAAAATCCATCGACCAGAAAATTGTGGTCTTTGATCTCGGTGGCGGAACACACGATGTCAGCATTCTCGAACTTGGAGACGGCGTCTTTGAAGTGCTCTCCACCGATGGAGACACCCACTTGGGTGGAGACGACTTCGACCAAGCCATCATCGAATGGCTCGTGGACGAGTTCAAGAGCGAAAACAGTGGGCTGGACTTGAGCAAAGATCCCATGGCCCTTCAGCGTTTGAAGGAGGCCGCTGAGAAGTCCAAGATTGAATTGTCCAGCACAACGAGCTCGGAAATCAACCTCCCTTACATCATGCCGGTGGACGGAGTGCCCAAGCACCTTGTCCGCAGCCTGACACGCGCGAAGTTTGAACAGTTGGTGGACGATCTAGTGAAGCGCTCTATCGAACCTTGCAGAAGTGCCCTTAAAGCAGCAGGGCTTGAGAAAAGTGACATTGATGAGGTCATTATCGTGGGAGGATCAACGCGAATTCCTGCCGTTCAAGATGCCGTCAAAGCGTACTTCGGCAAAGAGCCCTCCAAAGGGGTCAACCCGGATGAAGTCGTCGCCGTTGGTGCTGCCATCCAGGGCGGAGTCCTTACAGGCGATGTGAAAGATGTGTTGCTCTTGGATGTGACCCCACTTTCATTGGGCATTGAGACCATGGGTGGCGTGTTCACCAAGCTCATCGAGTCCAACACCACCATCCCTACCAAAAAGTCGGAGACCTTCTCTACGGCCAGTGACAACCAGCCCAGTGTGGAAATCCACGTCCTGCAGGGAGAGCGCTCCATGGCCAACGACAACAAAACCATTGGCCGATTCCACTTGGCCGACATCCCACCCGCCCCACGCGGGGTGCCACAAATCGAGGTCACCTTCGACATCGACGCCAACGGCATCATCAATGTGGGCGCAAAGGACAAGGCCACAGGCAAGGAACAAAGCATCAAGATCGAAGCGTCAAGCGGATTGAGCGAAACAGAAATCGCACAAATGAAGGCGGATGCTGAGGCCAATGCCGATGCAGATGCACAAGCCAAAGAGCGCGCCGATGTCTTGAACCAAGCCGACGCACTGGTCTTCCAAACAGAAAAGCAGTTGAGTGAGTTTGGGGACAAGCTCCCAGAAGACAAAAAAGCACCCATCAATGATGCATTGGAAGCCCTCAAAAAGGCCCATGGCGAACAAGACATCGATGGCTGCAAATCTGGCATCGAGGCCCTGAACACAGCCTTCCAAGCGGCAAGCCAGGAAATGTACGCTGCGCAGCAAGCGGAAGGAGGCGCCGAAGGAGGTGGTCAACCTCAAGGCGACGCAGGTGCACCGACAGAAGATGCTGAGGTGACAGATGTGGATTTTGAAGAGGTGAAGGAGAGCTAATCTCCTCGACTACGATCCCGAAAGAAAAAGCCCTGCAAAAATGCAGGGCTTTTTTGCGTTTGGATGAACCGGAAGGGAACACGGGTGTTCCAACTTTGCATCATGAAGTCTGAACGCCCAACCGTCCCCACAGATCAAGTGCCGTCCTCCTGGAGGCGCCTGGCATTGGCGACATTGGTCGCCCTTGTCGGCGTCACCGGCTGGATGGCTTGGATGGCCATGTCATTGGAGTTCAACTACGACTTTGAACAGTTCTTTCCCCAAGACCACCCCGAGACAAAATTCTACAGGGAGTTCCGCGATGCTTTTGGCAGCGACAATGACTTTCTCATTGTCGGATTCGAAGGGAAAGAAATCTCTAGGGACTTTTTGGCAGAGATGGATGCCCATGTTGAGGCTTTGCAGGCACTGCCTCACGTCGAACGTATCCAGTCCCCCACTCGACTGAAGCTTCCCGTTCGAGATCCTCTGAGCGGGATGGCTTTTCAGCGGCCGCTGTTGCAATGGCAAGACAGTGCCCAATTGGCCCAAGATTTGATTCGACTTCGCCAACGTGACGACATCGTAGGCACTTTGGTCAGCCCCAGCGGCCAGTCCATGGCCTTGAGTTTGGAGCACACTCAAGCTCTGAGCAAAGCGGGATGCGACAGTTTGGCCCAAGCCGTACTTGCGTGGAAAGAGTCTGCAATGGAGCAACGTGTGCACATTCGAGGCATCCATGTGGCGGGTCGGGCCGTAGCCCAGGCCTATTACGTGGGGGTCATGGAGACAGAAGTCATTTGGTTTGTAGGTGTGGGCATCCTTCTTCTTGTGGGCTTTTTGTGGGGTGCCTTCAGAACAAGCTGGGGAGTCTTGGTCCCACTCGCTGTGGTCTTGGTCAGTGGTCTATGGACCCTGGGCATCATGGTGGGCACAGGGAAGGCGGTCGATGTGATGACGGTGGTGCTTCCCACCATCCTCTTTGTTGTCGGCATCTCCGATGTGGTCCACGTCCTCACCAGGTATTACGACGAACGACGCCAAGGAAGTTCCCACCCGGAAGGAATGAGGCGGGCATTCAAAGAAGTGGGACTGGCCACTTTCCTAACCTCACTTACCACTGCCCTCGGGTTTTTAACCTTGTT
This sequence comes from uncultured Flavobacteriales bacterium, assembly GCA_963933635.1. GTDB lineage: Bacteria > Bacteroidota > Bacteroidia > Flavobacteriales_D > Sanyastnellaceae > UBA11663. Next base: position 8,350 of record CAWVVM010000025.1, on the reverse strand, counting down.
GACGAGTTCCATCGGGCCTGTGCACGACTTCGGATTGTACGCGGCTGTAGGGGTTGGTGTGGCTTATGTTTTGGCCTTCACCCTCCTGCCAAGCGTCATGGTCCTTGCCCCTCCACCAGATGTCTCCAACAAAGGGACCGGCGTTTTCTGGAACCGACAGCTTCATGCCCTGCTGAGATGGACGCTCAGGCACAAGACTGCCTTGGCCTTGGGATGGGTGGTGATCGCCGGATGCAGTGCCTGGATGGGCAGTCATCTTCAAGTGGACAACAAGCTCATTGAAGACTTGAGAGAAGACGACCCCTTTCGCCAAGAATTCGTGTTTTTTGAACGAGAGTTTGCCGGGGTCAGGCCATTTGAATGCTCGGTGAAACTCCCTGAAGACATTTCTGAGATGGACATGTTGACGGTGATTGGAAGCCTAGAAGATCACCTGACATCGGACTACGGGGTGGGTGCCTTGATGGGACCTGCCACCGCCATGTGCATGGCGCACCGTGGCTTCATGGGGGACCGGGAATCCTACTTCCGCATCCCGGATGACAAGCGGACCTTCAGAAAGTTGCTGCAGATCCTGTCGCGGTCTGGCCAGTGGTCTACAGTGGTCTCTGAGGATGGGCGCCAAGTCCGGATTTTTGGCAAGGTCGAGGACCTCGGCTCACAGCATTTGGCACGCAAAAACAAAGCCTTGCAGCGCTGGTGCGCTTCCAATTTGCCTGAAGGAAGTCAATGCAAGGTCACTGGCACTGCCCACCTCGTCGATGTCAACAATGCTTCTCTTGCATCGGACATGGTTGGAGGCTTGGGACTGGCACTGCTCGCTGTGGCCATATTGGCTGGACTCCTTTTCCGCAGTGGGGTGATGGTGGTGATTTGTTTGGTCACCAATGTGCTTCCTCTCGCCATGATTGGCGCCGTCATGGTACTTCTTGGGTTGGACTTGAAGGTGACTTCAGGCATCATCTTCACAGTGGCCTTTGGCATCGCAGTGGACGATACCATTCATTTTCTAAGCAAACTAAGGCTACAATTGGGCCAAGGCAGATCCTTACCAATGGCCGTGAAAAGAAGCTTTTTGTCCACCGGGAAGGCCATCGTGGTGACAAGCCTGATCCTTTGTGGTGGCTTTCTCACTCTGACCTCGTCTTCCTTTCTAGGCACCTTTCACATAGGCCTTTTGATCAGCTTGACCCTGCTCTTTGCAGTGCTTGCAGACCTCACATTCCTCCCGTGGCTCGTCTTGCGTTGGTTTCGGGCGCCAAAGTGACGAACTTCCCGACATGGGAAAGGCCAACCGACGAGACTTTTTGAAACGACTTGCTGCCACAGGGGCTGCTTTGGGCTTGGCCCCTTGGAGCATAGAGTCCATGCTGCAAGCTTCCGCATCCACCAGCTCATCTGCTTCTCCGGGCCTCGGCGCTTCGGGAAAGGCCATCATGTTGTCCACTTGGAACCACGGCATAGAGGCCAATGCAGCAGGGTTTCTCGCCCTCCAAAAAGGCGGAACAGCCATGGACATGGTCGAAGCAGGGGCACGCATCGTCGAATCTGATGCCACTGGGTTGAGTGTTGGGATTGGTGGACTCCCCGATCGAGATGGCCATGTGACCCTCGACGCCTGTTGCATGGACCACACCGGGAATGCAGGGTCGGTTTGTTTTGTGCAAGGCCTCCCTCACCCCCTTTCATTGGCCAGAAAGGTCATGGAAGACACACCACATGTCATGTTGGCGGGTGCAGGCGCAGAGCAGTATGGCAAGGAACTTGGGATGACACAGAGGGACTTGCTGACAGAAACGTCACGTAGGGCTTGGGAGGAGTGGCGCAAGACGTCCAATTACGAGCCAGTGATCAACATTGAAAACCATGATACGATTGGCATCTTGGCACTGGATGATTCCGGAAGACTCGCAGGTGGCTGTACCACGAGCGGATTGGCCTACAAGATGCATGGACGTGTCGGCGACAGCCCCATTCTAGGCGCGGGACTGTTCGTGGACCCACAAGTTGGAGGAGCAACCGCAACAGGCCTCGGGGAGGCGGTGATGAAAACAGTCGGCTCCTTTCTCGTCGTTGAATTGATGCGGAATGGGGAAACGCCCCAACAAGCTTGTGAGGAAGCCGTTCACCGAATCATGGAACGCATGCCCACCGACGATTTGCAAGTTGGATACCTGGCCCTTTCCCGCGATGGTGACTTTGGTGGACACGCCATTCACGGAGGCTTCAACTACGCCCACACAACGAAGCAAGGCGGCTCCATGATTGACGCCAGCTACGGTTGAGCCCTAAGATGAGCGCTTCTTCGACCTCAGGCTTTTTTCAATGGTGGCGTCTCACGCGACCATGGAACGTATTGGCCATGGGCATCATGGTGACATTGGTCCTTCGCTGGCAAGGCTTCCCATTGATGAACTTGATCCATTTGGGTCGGGCAGGATGGGTCATCGTCCCCATGCTTGTGGGAGCAGCAGGAAATTTGATCAACGACTACTTCGACGTTCGAGAAGACCGCATCAACAAGCCGGACAAGGCTCTTGTTGGCCGAACGGTCAAGCGCCGTGTGGTCGTGGTGACCCATTGGGGCTTCACGGCCGCTGCGCTCATTTGGAGCGGTTGGCTTTCATCGAGTAAAGGCGACTCGTGGCCGATGACACTGGTCGCCGTATTTTCTGTTATCCTTTACTTGTACTCACCACTTCTTAAGGGCCGAGGAGCTTGGGGAAATGTGGCCATTTCAGCATGTGTAGCGGGTCTGGTGGTGTGGAGCGGATTGGCAACGTTGCAGGGGGCACATTCACCATCTTCTGCATTGTGGATGTTTGCTCTGATCCTGGGCTGGTTCAACTTCCTTCGTGAATGGATCAAAGACGTTCAAGACATGGAGGGCGATTTCGTCGCCAACCACCAGACGTTGGCCATGCAACTGACAACTCAGCAGAATCGATTTGGGGTCATTGTCGCAATCATTCTTGGCGGGGCATTCGTCACCATTTGGTCTTTGCAAATGAATTCGAGTTGGCTGATGATGTTGCCTTGGCTGTTTGCTTTTTTTGCCGCCTTGTTCAGTGCGATGAAGTTCAATCCAACAAGCCTATCTGCTTGGCTTAAAGTTCTTATGGGCTCCCTGTATCTATTTATAGTTTAGGTTTATTTCCACAGGGAAACGTTGGGGGCCCCCTTGGCACACCTTTTTCTTGCCCTCTTCACTTTGAAGGTGTTTTGGCAACAAATCCTGACATGGCCCTTCACTTAAGGACCGTGACTGACTCAGACATGGAAAATCCCGGGCAAATGGCCGGACGTTTGCATGATTCGCTATCCGATTCAGTCTTCGACTTGGATGACTTTTTGGACTTGCCCATCCTCGGTTCGTACAATGCGTATTGATGGCATGCCAGGCACAAAGGTCTCCCCAGTTCGCCCGAGTACATCCCACTCCCCTGCTGCGGCACGTTGCTGCATAAGCGGGGCATTCTCTCCGACGTCCGACACATCCAACGATCGCCAGGCCAATGAGCCAGGCGACACGCCCACAGGGACTGCAGCAATCCATTCACCCTCAGAAGTTCGAAATTGAACTTCCCCGAAGGTCACGTAATCGGTCACTCCCGCGCACGTCCAGCCGAATTCCGGATGGGAAATCAAGCTGTAAGCTGCGGGGGCGTCAACATTGAGAACGCCTCCTTCCTCCCACTCCATACTCTCGCCATCCAGCAGACGCAAGCCGGTTTCACCACTGATTTGAACGGCCAACTTGTTCTCCACGAATGCGGAAGCATTGCAACCTACCGACACGCCTTCCAAAACCACGGTTTCAATGTTAGAAACATTGGTGAGATTCACTCTGGAAACGGATGTGCTGGACCAATCACCGTTGTTCACGGTGAAGAGGTTGCCATCCAAGACGTGGAGGGCCACGGGGTTCTCGGCACCCTCGCCCAAGTCCCACTCTTCGTAAATTTCCTCCACTGGGTCCCAACAGCCTAGGCGTCCAGCCTCTTCACCCCAGGCCCAGCCATTGTTGACTGCGATGTACACCTTCCCATCGACCAACCTCACCTCTTGACTTGGCAACGTTGGCCCTTCCGCCGGCGTCAACTCCGCGTCCAGGCTCAAATCACTACCATCCAACAACACCAAGTAACTGCTGAGACCTAGAGGTTGCCAAGCGTCATCCAGGCCACCTCTCGTGACCACCACGGCTCCACCCTCTAGCAGGGTGGCCTCCTGGGCACCGAGAAGCTCGACATCTGCTAGGATTTGACCAGAAACCAAGTCCACCTTCAACACCCGGTTCTCCAGAACCACGATGGCAACGTCTCCCACAATTTCGAGATCCGTGGCGTAGCCAACATCTTGGAAAGACAACAGTTCCTGATAAGAGAATGAGGTCAGGTCTATCCAACCAAGGCTCGGTGGCGTTTCACTCAGGACCCAAAGTTCATCCTGGGCATTTGCATTTAAATGCAGGAGTGACAAAACTGACACCAACAAGGTGACAAACACATTCGGAAAGCGGCGTTGATAAAGTTTGATCATAGGTCAAAATTACAATGCTCCCGACCATTTCGTCGAGGTGAATCAAAAAAAAGGGCTGCCCATTGGGCAGCCCTTTGCTTTTTGTTCCAATCGTCAGACTCGACGCTTTCTGGTGGTTTTATTCGTACACAGTACCCCACGCGATGAGGAAGTCCAGCAAGTCTTGCGTTTGTACTTGGCCATCACCATTGAAGTCAGGACATACGTTGTAGGAACAACTGCTGTCTTCCAGTGTGGCAAGTGCATTGAAGTTCAATGCCTCGCTGTCCGTGCAACCCAACCAAACACATGTACCCAAGTCAAACGGCGCGGATGGATCAAAGTTGGCCGCAGTTGGATAGGTGCATCCTGCCGCATTCACATCCATGTCCGCAATACCCATTGCCACTACAGAACAACCGTCCTGAATCCATTCCAGCCCCCATTCTGGACCACTGGTACCGTAAGCCACCAAGAACTCCAACAAGTCTTCCAGCTGCACCACACCGTCTCCGGTAAAGTCTGCACTGGCAGGAGTATTGGTGCACTGACCATCGTTGGTATTGGCCAAGGCATTGTAACTCGAGAAATCTGGACTGATGCAACCCTCGAATACGCAGTTGCCATTGTCATCTGTCGCCAATGGATTGAAGTTGGATGCATTGAAGTACGTGCATCCTGACACCTCATTGGCATCACAAATGCCATCACCATCTGCATCAAACTCACAGACCGATGGGCAAATACCAAAGGCATTAGGGAAGACACAGGAGCCATCGCTCAGCGTAGCACCCTCGTCATAATTGCATGCCCACGACACGATGCATCCTGAGCATGTCTCGAAGTCGCAAGTCCCATCGTCTTCTTGTGCCGTAAAGTCGAAGTTGCATGCCGTTTGGTTGGTACAACCCGTCGAGGCGTACAGGCATGTGCCGCTTTCGTCAGTGGCATTGGCATTGAAGTTCAATGCCTCGGGATCAGTGCACCCCACGACCTCACTTGCATCACATACAGAATCACCGTCCGAATCAATCAAGCAGTTGCCGCTGCAATCTTGACCATTGGAGGCAAACTCGCAAGAGCCATCAGGGTACAGGGCCCCCTCATCGTAGTTGCAAGCGGAAGGTGTTACACATCCAAAGCAACCAGTGAAGTCACAGCTGCCGTCGTTGACAGTGGCTGTCGGGTTGTAGTTGCATGCAATAAGAAGAGTGCACCCAATGACATCAAATTGACACTGTCCATTGTCAACTGTGGCTTCGGAATCAAAGTTCGATGCCTCACTGTCCATGCATCCCAAGCAGGTTACGTACTCACAGCTTCCGTCCTCTGTGCTTGCAGACAAGTCGAAGTTGCATGCATTGCTGTTGGTGCAGCCAAACACTTGGCAAGAAGCGTATTCACATCCACTGTTGATTTGGGCATCCGCCTCAAAGTTGCAAGCCGCCTCATTCATGCAGCCAACCTGTGCACACAGGCTTCCATTCGCATCAAAGTACATGCAAGGCTCGTCGAGACCAAAGTTGCAAGCCAACTCGTCCGTACAAGCTTCACCGTCGAATGGCATGCCAAACAAGCAACTGAAGTCACAAGACCCTGGGAGATAGAAATCTGCGGAGGGGTCGTAGTTGCAGGCAAACGGCAGCGTACAACCGCCTACTTCAATGATACATGTTCCATTGTCATCCGTGGCAAATGGAGAGTAGTTGCTGGCTGCAATGTCCGTACATCCTGGAATTTCGAGCTCATCGCAAATGCCGTCACCATCGACATCGTTGTTGCAATTTCCGTCACAGTCCACAAATTGGCTTGCAGGATAGGTACAGTCTGCAGGAGCATTCAACGTCGCTGACGGATCAAACGTACAAGCCTCGGGGTCTGTACAACCTGAGCAGCTGTTCAAATCACACAACGCAATGTCCAAGTAGTCAGCTGTGGGCTCGAAGTTGCATGCGAATGGCAACAAACATCCCGCCACCAAACAGCTTCCATCGTCGTCTGTAGCTGCTGGATTGTAGGCAGGGTTGGATGGGTCGGTACAACCGGCAATTTCGAATTCATCGCAAATGCCATCGCCATCTTCATCATTCAAGCACTCACCATCACAACCATAGCCATAGGCGGGGAATTCACAGCTTCCATCGTTGAGGGTAGCCTCAGAGTCATAGTTGCATGCCTCTTCGCTCGTACAACCAGAGCAGCTGTCAAACTCACACGCACCAGCAATTTGGAATTCTGCAGCAGCATCGAAGTTGCAGGCAAACTCAATGGTACAGCCTCCGGTCAAACAGGATCCGTCGTCCACGTTGGCCTCTGGGTTGTAGCCTGGGTTGTCTGGATCTGTACATCCGCTGACTTCAAGTTCATCACAAATGCCATTGTCATTGTCATCGTTCAAGCAGTTGCCATCACAATCGTAACCGTACAAAGGGTAGAAGCATGAATCATCGTCTTCATTGGCAAAGCTTTCATAGTTGCAAGCATCTGGATCTGTGCAACCGAGAACCTGCAGCACCAAGGTCGCTACTTCTGTGAACAACGTTTGATTGCCACAGGCATCCGAGGCAGTATAGACGCGCTCCACAGTCAATTCATTCGGCAAATCCACCAAGATGGTTTCCTCGACTGACCAGCTGGCCTCAGTGTCACAGTTGTCGATGACAACCACAAATGGTGCCGCCAACGTGTCCCCCTCTGCCTCATAAACAATGGAGGTTGATTCGGGAGTGTATGTGAAAGTTGGTGCGGTGGTGTCCACGACCTCAATCGTTTGCGTTGCTGAAGTGGCATTCCCACAATCGTCCGTAGCAATGTATGTTCTGACAATCGTCATGGACTGTGGGCATGAACCAGGAACAATCTCTTCCGACACCTCTACCGTGACCGCTCCACAAGCATCAGATGCAGTGTATTCTGCCGCTGGTGAAGACTCATCGCATTCAATGGTGACGTCAGACGCGATGTCCAACAATGGCGATGTCGTGTCTTGCTGGGTGATGGTTTGAACTGCTGAGTTGGAATTGCCGCATGCATCCACCGCCGTAAAGGTTCTTGTGATGACATATGCGCCACCACAAGCCCCCTGCTCATAAACCTCTGCAACCTGAACCGTCACCTCTCCACATTGATCGGTGGCCTCGGCCATTGTGGCATCAAGGCTCACATTGCATTCAATCAACTGATCCTCAGGCACAAACGTGAATTCTGGAGCAGTTGTGTCCGAAACCTCAATGGTTTGGGTTGCACTCGTTGTATTGCCACATCCATCGTCTGCTGTGAATGTCCGGACCAAGGTGTAGGCGTTGGCACAATCACCGGCAATGGTGTCGTTCACTACTGTGATGGCAGTCTCTCCACAATTGTCAATGGCGGAGGCATTGTCGAGCACCAATTCATCCGAGCATTCTGCACTGTAACCGTCGGGGACAAATGTGAAGACGGGAGCCTCCGTATCTGACACGGCGATGATCTGAACACCAATGGTCTCGTTGAAACATTCGTCCAATGCGGTAAAGGTCCGAGTCAGAACATAGCCTTGTGCACACGAGTAGTCGTATGACTCTTCCAATGTCACCAAAGCCAACCCGCATGCATCACTCGCAAGCGCATCCAAAAGAAGCAATTCGTCACCACAGTCGGCCTCATAGCTTGGTGGCACGAACAAGTCTGGCCCAGTCGTATCAACAACGGAGATGACTTGTGTGGCCTCTGTGTTGTTGCCAGCATCGTCCGTCGCAGTAAAGGTGCGGACGAGTTGGTATTCGTGGGAGCAACCGCCTGCGATGGTTTCGCTGGACACTTCAATGGTGACCTCACCACAGTTGTCAGA
>CAWVVM010000024.1:0-35349 GCA_963933635.1 uncultured Flavobacteriales bacterium | reverse complement strand
GAGCTAAGTGCCCAGAGCGAATGCAAATGTACAGAGGACTTTGCGAAGTGCAAGCGGATGGTGTTTTGTTTGGACAAAACACCATGCTCCATTTCAGTGGAACTTGTTTGATGGGGTGTTCATGTTTTCCTCTTCTTGAAAACCAAAGTCAGATGAAGGATGAGCGACAACAGGGTTAGTCCAACAGTTAGCATGTGCAGGCGCTTCCACAGCGTTAAGTTTCCAGAGTCCATTGCAGCGTTGATGGTGGACACCAGCGCGTAGCAGATGATCATGCTGAGCAACGTGAAAAGGTGAGTCATGCGCCCCCGCTTGTCGCCTTGGGCCACGAGCAATCCGAAAAGACCAAGACCTCCAACGACGCCAAAAAATATGGGCCAGATGAAGCGGAGAAACAAGGCAGCCGATTCGCTGGATAAAGCAACGTTGGCCACCGGCGCGACGATGGCAGATTGAAACACCACGACGGTGGCAATGACTACGGACAACAAGAGAGAAGGGGAAGGAGGTTTCATGGCAAAAAGATCAAGTTTTCATTGTTGAAGGGACCTACATCAATTGGCATTTGAGGCCTTAGCCACCGATGCCGCAATCATCAAAAAGAGTGCGAACAGCACACAGACCATGCTGCCAGCAATGGACAGGTTGAGAACTACGGCAAGCCCCAACCCAATGCCTGACCCCATTATTCCAAATACAATGGACCATCCAATCAATGACCTCATCGTAGATGAAATCAAATATGCAGTAGCCGCTGGCAAGATGAAGAATGCCATGACCATTACAGCGCCTACGGCGTGAAACGAAGTGACGGCAAATAGACAAGTCATGAACATGAGCCCGACCCGCCAAACGGCTTTCTTGCTGCCGTGGATGTGATGGAATGTGGGGTCAAATGCAGAGGCAAGCAAAGCACGTCTCGCAATCCATAGAAAACAGGAAATGACAATTGTTGTCAAACCACATTCCCACAAGGCGATGGGCCCCAAATTGGTTCCCGATGCGAGAATCCACAGATCCAAAGGAACGTAGGCAAGTTGTCCAAATAAGACGCAATCGGCGTCAATTTCTACCCGATTTGCAAAGAGTGAAATCAAGACGATACCCATGGCGAACATGGTGGTAAACACCACCCCAATGGCGGAGTCAAACTTCAGGTGAAGCGTGCGCCGGATGCCCTCAATGATGAGCAAGGAAAGGGCACTGGCCAAGAGCGCACCAATCATCATTGCAACTGGGCTGCGCTCGCCTTGAATCAGGTAGGCCAGCACCAATCCTGGAAGAATGGAATGGACCACAGCGTCGGCGATCATGGACATGCGGCGCAGCATCATCATAGAGCCCACAAGGCCTCCATTGATGGCCACAAGTATCGCCACAGCTGCGATCGTCCAATTCACTGCAGGGCGAATTTGGAGTTCAACACCTTCATCAGAGACACCAAGGAGAACATTCCTGCCAATGACAGCACAACGCAGGGTCCCGTGGGCAAGTTGGGCAGCATGGCAGACGCAGAGGTTCCCAGCCAAGCGGCGGTGCCACTGATCCCCGCAGCCATGGTCATCATTGCGAGTAGCGAGTGGGTCAACAACCGAGCTGTTGCAGCAGGAATGATGATGAGAGCGGCAACGAGAAGTGCACCCACCGATTGAATGCCAATGCTAACACAAACGGAGACAATGACATAAAGCAATTGTTGTTGAACGTGAGGTCTGTGGCCTGATATGAGAGCGTGGCTGTGATCAAAACTGGAGGCGACCAAACTTCTGTATCGGAGGACAATGAACCCCAATGCCAGCAATCCCAGAACACCAATGACCTTCAAATCGGAAGTCGTCATGGCTGCAGCATTGCCTAAAAACACACTTTCTAACCCATTTTGGTTGGGCAGCGCAGAACTTTGAATCCACGAAAGAAGGGTGATTCCCAACCCGTACATGCCCCCAAGCACGGAAGCAAGTGCCGCATCCCTTTGAAGGCGAGTGCGCTGCAGGACAAAAGTCACGAGCAAGGACGACGCGATACCTGTGGCAGCCGCTCCGAGCGTCAGCCACAACACATGCCTTGACTCGCTAAAAAGGAATCCGAGGTACACACCAGGCAAGCATCCGTGAGCAATGGTTTCCCCGAACAGGCTGTTGTTTTGGACTTGGAGAAAGCAGCCGCAAGCCGCACATGGAATGGCCACGAGCAAAACACCAATGAGGGCGTTCGTGTAAATGGGGTTGGCGAGGAATTCACCCATCAATCCAAGGAAAAAGATTGGCCGTACACCGAATGCAGGGTGTCAGGCACAAGGACATCTCGAGGTTTGCCCAGGGCGACCAATGAGCCATTGAGTAAGAGTACAGAATCAAGGATGGCCCTCGCGTTGCTCAGTTCGTGGTGGACGAGAACGATTGTGACACCCTTGCCAGCAAGCGCATGCATTTGCTCAATCAGCTGGTCAGTGGCCTTCGCGTCCAAGCCATTGAACGGCTCGTCAAGGAGCAACAAATCTGCTTCTTGTGCAAGCGATCTGGCCAAAAACATGCGTTGTTGTTGCCCACCCGACAAGGCGCGAATGTGGTTGTGGCGAAGCGCCCACATGCCTACAGAGGCGAGGGAATCTTCAATGCGCTGCTTCATTTCTTGGCTCGGCGTTTTGTAGAATGGCAAGTGACTGGTGACCCCCATTTCCACCACCTGGTAAACAGTGATGGGGAAATCCCAATCGATGTCTTCACGCTGCGGGATATAGCTCAAAGACATACCGTGCTGGAGAGTGTTGACTCCATTCCAAAGCACTTTACCTGTGGTCGGTTTCAGGATCCCTGCGATGCATTTGATCAACGACGACTTTCCTCCGCCATTCGGACCCATAACCCCTACAACCTGACCACTGGACAGCGTCGCTTCAACCGAAGCCAACGCAACCGTATCGTTGTAGTGAACGGAAAGATTGTGGAGGTCCAGTTGATTCATTTGCCGAGTCCTTCGACAAGCGCGCGCACATTGTATTTGACCATACCGATGTATGTGCCTTCCTCGGTTCCTGCGACACCCACATTGTCTGCCAGTAGCGGCTTGCCAATGGAAACAACGTGCCCCTTCGACAAGCATCCACCCACCACGGCTTCCATCGTTTTGGTCGGGAGAGACTCCTCTACAAAGACCGCCTGAATGTCATTGTCTACCAAGTAGTTGACCATGTTAGAGACGTCATAGACGCCGGCTTCAATTTCTGGCGAAATGCCCTGAAGCCCTCGAACCTCGAAGTCAAAGTGCCGGGCGAAATAGGTGAAAGCGTCATGTACAGTCACCAACATGCGGTTGGTTGGCTCAATGGCATTGAGCTCTTGTCTGCACCAAGCATCTAAGGCATCGAGGTGAGAAAGGTATTCCGCAAGGCGATTTTGATATGCCTCCGCACCTTCGGGATCAATGCTGGTCAAATTCTGGGCGATTCCCTCGGCAGCAATTTTCCAAAGTTCAACATCGAACCAAAAATGAGGATCGACCTCAGACCCGTGACCATCATCGCCTTTAAAAGAAACGAGAAGGGAGTCCGGCAAATGCTGACCAAGCGAAAAGACGTGGTGGTTGGGATCCTTTCCGTAGTTGCTTAGAATGCTCTCAAACTTCGCCTCAAGTCCCAATCCGCTGAACACGACGGCGTTTGCACTCATGATTTGATTCACATTGTTGGGTGTCGCCCGGTAGGTGTGCGGATCGAGCCCAGTTGGGACGACGAATTCTACTGCGGTCGAAGAGTCGGACAATGCTTGCACCAAGTCAGCCACCATTCCGGTGGTGCATACAATGGTAAGGTTGTCAGACTCCTGAGGAACAGTGGTGCTGTCTGCGCAGGAGGACAGCCAAATGATGGAGATCAGACTTAGGAAAGGAAGCGGTTTCTTCATAGTTGCAAAAGACCGGAGAAAACAATTGTTGTTCAATACCATCATTGTGCGATTCAAGGGCAAACCTCGGTTAGGAATCATTGTGTTGGTTCATCGCGGGGTAAGCCATTTGCGAGGGTCGACCGGCGTTCGTTCGTCTCCGGCCACTTTCCAAACTTCAAAGTGCAGGACGCTGTTGGTGTTGGTGGCGCCACCCACCTTGCCCAAGAAGGATCCACGTTCCAAGGGTTGGCCCTTTTGGACGGGACAATCGGTCAAATTCGTGTAGACGGTTCGGTAGGCGCCGTGCGTCACAATCACACTGGTGCCTGCGCCGGGAAGCGGAAAGACGCTGGAGACGGTGCCACGGAAAATGCTGAGGACCCGGTTGCCCGTCTCCGTGGTGATGTCCACCCCATTGTTGTCAATGGTGATGCCGCTCAACGTCGGATGGGCTTGACGGCCAAACCCTTGTGTGACGACCCCACGCATCACGGGCCAGGGCAAGCTTCGTTGGTTCTTTTCAAAGGCCTCGGACACGATCTTCCCTTCCGGCGTAAGCGCGAATTCGCCTGCCGCCGAGGCACGTTCGGCTTCCAACTCCGCCTCGATCAATCGCTTGATCTCCTTGCTCAGCCGTTGGCGTTCTTTTTCCTGTGCCTTTTGGGCTTTGCGCAGCCGCTTCTCTTCGTCTCTCAGTTGTTCCACAAGAGTGGTCCTGGCCTTGCGGTCCTGTTGCAAGGCATCCCGCTCTTTGCGCTGGTCCAACAACGCCACCTGTACGTCGGAACGCTCTTCGACCAGGGTCAATTTGACCTCGCCCAATTCCCTTTGGGCGGACTCGATTTGATCCACTTGTTCCTTGCGGATGGACGTGTAGGACTGCACCCAGCGGAATCGCATGGCGGCTTGACTGAAGTCGTCTGCCGCGAACACAAAAAGCAGCGGGTTGTTGCCCAACTTCATCCTGTAGGCTTGCTGGATCATGCTTGCGTATTCGTCCTTTAAGGCGGCCACGTGTCCTTCGAGGGTTTGCAACTCGGTGTCCGTCCCCCGCATGGACCGCTCCAGCGAACGGATGGTGGCCTCATGGTGTCGGACCAGCTTCTTGCGAAGTTGGATTTGCTGGTCCAGCAAGCCCACTTGGGAGGAGGCGTCTGCGCGGTTGCGTCGGGCTTGTCCCAAAAGGTTTTCCGTGGTTTCCAATTGTTGCGTGATGCGGTCCCTTTCTTTTTGCAAGGCCACCTTGTCGTCGGTTTGTCCCCTCACGGGCACGGTGCCCAACAAGGCCCAAAAAAGAACCATGCCCAGGCGCTGCCACGAGACCTTGCAGTGCTCAGAGTTCCGTTCTCCGTTCAAAACCGTCGGGGATGGTGAAAGGGAAGTCGTACGCGCGCCCTGCACGGCGCCTTTTGGTGTAGATCAAGGCGTCAAAAAGACCCTCTGGTCCTTTCGCGGTCATGCGCACGGTGCTGGGAATCCGTCCCATTTCCGTGTCGTCAAAGTCGCTTCTCCTCACCCGAATGGTGCGCTGCCTGAGCAGGTCGTTGATCACATCTTTGACAGGGTCCATGGTCTCTCCGTCGAGCCAATACCTTTTGACGAGCAGGGATTGCTCTGCTTTGCCGAGGATTCGCTCGGCTTTCTTCTCCTTGGCCATGATGCTCAAGCTGTCGTCGGGCGCTATGTTTTTGTCGTTGCTGCCGACGAGTTTGCGGACGTTGCGGTCGGTCTTTGTCAGCAAGACATACTGTTGGTCCTGGACCTTGCTCACATAAGTGTCGATTTCACGGTCGAGCATTAAGGGTTGGCCCACAATGAGGTCCTGGACCAGAGCAAAGCTGACAGGGGCTTGAATGGCTTCCTCGAGCATGGTGTAATTCCCTTGAAACACGAAGCGTGCACCGGGGAGTTTGCTCAAAACTTGCACGGAATCGGGCGTCAGCAAGATGCGGGCGGCTTCCACCCCCAAGGCCGGAGAGATGCTCATCCAGATGACGCTGTCCTTGGCCAAACGAACGTTCAAAGCAAATGTCCCGGTGCGCCCCATGGCACTCGCGGTGGACTCCATGCGCAGGCCCAAAGTGCTCCATTCTCCTTCCCTCGCTTCGAGGTCGTCCAGCAACACCTCGGCATTGCGCACGGGCAAGGTGGCCACCGCGTTCCGCTTCAGAGAGAAGCATCCCGTGGCCATGAACCACACTGTCAGGCACACCACCCACTTCACAGTTGCCTTCATGGGCGCTGCAATTTGGGCGTCAAAACATCCGGGTCACCCCCGCCGTCGAGCGCGCCCTGCCATGCCTGATGTGCGCCTTCGTAATCCCCCAAGGACCAACGAATGTCCCCCTCGTGTTCGAGGGCGACAGGGTCGCCTGCCATGCCGTGTTCTTGTGCGGCCAAAATCCAAGTCAGCGCCTCTTCGAAGCGCCCGAGTTTGTACAAGACATGGGCATGGGTGTCCATGAAATTTCCTTCGTCGGGACGGAGTTGGACCGCTCTGGTGCTGCATTCCAATGCCCTTTCCAGTTTGGACGGTCCGTGCACCGAGTTCAGGGCATAACGCGTGGCCAGATAGTAGGCATGGTTGTTCAAGACAAAAACGTCTTCCACGGCCCGCAGGCTCCGTTCAAAGGCCTCTTCAGAAGCCTCCCATTCTTGCAGGTCCCGCAACGTACTTGCAAGGGCAGACGCCAAGGCTCCCTCAAGCACGGGTTTGTCGAGCAATACGGCCAGCCCCGATCGGTAAGCCTCTGCCGCCCGCTTCGACCGTTGGGTTTCACGCAGGGCAAGTCCTTGGTAGTAGTGCAGCAATGGATTCAATGGAAAGCGTGCGACGGCGTTTTCTGCATTCAAGGCCATCTCCGACCATTGTCCCATGTCGACGCGAATGGCCATGAGGTTGGTCCATGACTCGACGGCACCAGGAGCCAGTGCAAGAAGGTCCTGTGCCAAGACCAATGCTTGTTCAAGTCGACCATTTTGGTAGGCCCAGTCGCAGGCCATCTCCACCACCGTGGATTCGTCGCTGTGGTGCACCATCATCAAATCGAGAAGCGCGCTGTAGGGTGCATGAAAAGCAGAGTCTTCCTGGGCCAGAACACCGTAACCGAGCAACACACGCAGCTTGCTCTCCATGGCCACATCGTCGCTGGCCATGGCTTTTTTCAGGTGGGGCAGGGCACCCTCGAGGTCTCCACGACGGGTGGCGAGTTCTGCCCATTCAAACTGCACCAGGCCCCATTGTGGACGTCTCTGGGTCAGCACCCGCAACGATGCCTCTGCTTGGTCGACTTTTCCGGAGGACATGTGCCAACGGATTTGCTGAAGCATGAACAGATCGCTCTCGGGGAAATCCCGCAGCGCCCGGTCCAAAAAGGCGCCCAGACCCTTGTTGTCGGATGTCTGTTGCACGATGCGCAGGGCTTCCAAACGGACGTCTTCGTCGGGGCCCACGTTTGACTCGTAATGGTCCATCAGCAACAGTGAGGGCAAGACATGGCCCTCGACCATCAGTTGTTCCGCGCAACCCATCAAGGCTTCTAGGTCCCCAGGCCGGGAGGCCACATACGGCCGCCAATCCATTTCTGCCCCTGGACCATCTCCCTGCGCAAGCCGGGCTTGGCCTCGGAAGTAGTGGGCCCATGTATTGGTGGGGTCGCATTCGAGGGCGCGGCCAAAGTGAAGCTCAGCAGCCTCGTGACGCGTCAGTTCCAGGTCAATTTTTCCCAGTTGAAAGTGGAAGGCACCTTCTTGGGGTTCTGCTTCGGCACAGCTCAAAAACTTGGCATAGGCATCTTCCAAGTCTCCCTTCAGAAGGTGGGCCTGGCCCTCGAAATAGGCCAGCTGGGTTTCTTTGTCAAATGGCACATCTTGCCCGCCGTCTTTGGAAGACAACGACGACACCATTCGGCAACCCGTCATGGCCAGGCAGACCCAAAGAAGCCAAGCGCAGGACCACCTCATGAATGGGGGTTTCCAAGGGTGCAGAAGTCCCCAATGCTGGCATCGGCAGGGATGCCGTGCCATGCAGCCTTGGCGCCGACCATGGCCCCTTTCACCACGACATTTTCCAGGGTGCTGTGTCCTGCCACCAAGGCGTGGCTCACCCTAGAGTCTCGTACCACAGTTCCGGGGCCGAGGGTGACATTGGGCCCCACCACGGAGCGCTCAAGGACAACGTCTGGGGCGATGTGGCAAGGGGGGAGGATGACGCTGTCGACCACCTTGGCCGAGCTTGGGATGTCGTCCAACCGTCCTTCTTCCGCCAAGATTTGGAGGATGCGGCTGTTCGTGTCCACCGTGACGGCCTTGTTGCCGCAGTCCATCCATTCGGAGACTTCGCCAGGGATGAACTGGAGGCCATCTTGCGTCATGTTGCGCAAGGCATCGGGCAATTGAAACTCGCCCCCCTGCTTCACATCGTGGTCGATCAAGTGCTGAAGCTCACGGTTCAGACGGCCGCCATCTTTGAAGGCGTAGATGCCAATCATGGCGAGGTCGCCCACCCATTCCTTGGGCTTTTCTACGTAGTCTGTGATGGTGCCATCGTCGTCGGTCACCACCACGCCAAAGGCACTTGGGTCTTCGATACGTTGACAGAACAACACGCCATCGGCATTGGGGTCGATGGTGAAGTCTGCACGGAACAAAGTGTCGGCAAAGGCCACCACCACAGGGCCGTCAAGAAAGTCCTTGCCACACAAAATGGCATGGGCCGTCCCCAAAGGCTCGTCTTGGTAACGGATGTGTCCTTTCGCCCCCAGTCGCTCCGCGACCTCCACAAGTGCGCGCTCGGCGTCTTCGCCAAAACGTCCCGTCACAAAGCAGATGTTGTCGACGCCGTCGTCCGCCGTTCGGACGATGTCTTCGACCAACCGTTCGACAATGGGTTTTCCTGCCACGGGCACCAACGGTTTGGGCACGGTCAAGGTGTGGGGGCGAAGGCGGCTTCCGCGGCCCGCCATGGGCACGATGATGTTCATGTTGTCAGGTTATCGCGTTCCAGTATGTCCAAACCCGCCTTGTCCACGGACCGAGGCGGGCAGTTGTTCCACAGATTCGATGAGGTCCCACTCCACACGCTCGTAACGTGCCAAAACGAGTTGGGCAATCCGTTCGCCGTTCTCCACGGTGAATGCCTCAGTGCCATGGTTGATGAGGATGACCCCCACATCTCCACGGTAATCGGCATCGATGGTGCCGGGGCTGTTCAGCACGGTCACCCCATGCTTGTAGGCCAAGCCACTGCGAGGTCGCACTTGGGCTTCGAAGCCTTGAGGGAGAGCGAAGTGCAGTCCCGTGGGAACCAGGGCCCTTTGTCCAGGATCAAGAACAACGGGGGCGTCGAGTTTGGCGCGCAGGTCCAAACCTGCGCTCTCTGGCGTGCTGTAGCTAGGGAGGTCGTGTGGGGTGTTGGCCACCACAGGGACGGTCACCGTCGAAGTACCACTCATTTTCCTGGGAAATTGGGTTTGCGCTTCTCCAAAAAGGCCGTTGTGCCCTCCTTGAAGTCTTCCGTCTCAAAGCACTGGCCAAACCGCTCCATTTCCTTGTCGTATCCCTCTTTGCCGTACCCGGCCAAGATGCTGTCAAGGGCTGCGGACATTGCAGTGGGGGCGTTCTTGGCCATCTTGGCCGCCAACACCTGCGCGGTTTCCAGCAGGAGCTCAGGCTCCACGACTTGGTTGACCAATCCGCAATCCAAGGCGGAGGCGGCATCGATCATTCCTGCCGTCAGCACCATTTCCATGGCCTTTCCCTTGCCGACAATTTGGGCCAAACGTTGGGTGCCGCCGTACCCGGGGATCACCCCGAGGCTTACTTCGGGCAGGCCCATGCGGGCATTGCTCGAGGCGATGCGCACGTGTGCAGCCATGGCGAGTTCCAACCCCCCACCTAGGGCAAAGCCATTCACAGCGGCCACCACGGGCTTTCTGCTTTGCTCTACCCGGTTGAACAAATCGCGTTGGCCGCGGCGCGCCAAGTCTTCTCCTTGGGCCCTGTCAAAGTCGGCAAACTCCTTGATGTCGGCGCCGGCCACGAAGGCTTTTGTGCCTGATCCAGTCAGGACCAAAACGCGAACATCGGCTTGGTCTTGTGCAGCTTCAATGGCCGCCGCCAGGGCGTCAATGACTTGCCTGTTGAGGGCATTGAGGGCATCTGGACGGTTCACCGTGAGGGTGAGAATCCCGTCCTCGAGGGATTTCAAAACGAGGGAGTCAGACATGGGGATTTGCGTGATTGCAATGGCAAATTACGCCACGGGACCCTCGGTTGTGCGGCCTGGACGGCTCTTCAACAAACGTTGGGTGTATGGATGTTGTGGACAACTCAACATTTCTTCCGCGGGGCCTTCTTCCACAATTTGTCCTTCTTTCATCACAGCCACCCTGTGGCAAACGGCGCCGACCACGTTGAGGTCGTGGCTGATGAAGAGGAAGGTGAGTCCCCGCTTTTGACAGAGGTCCAGAAGCAAGTCCAAAATCTCGGCCTGGATTCTCAAATCCAGGGCGGCCACGCTTTCATCGAGGACGAGGAATTCAGGCGCCAATGCGAGGGCGCGGGCAAGGACAATACGCTGTCTCTGGCCGCCGCTGAAGCTTCCTGGCAGACGTTGGGCATCTTCGGCACCCATCCCCACTTCTTCCAACAATTCACGGACGGTGGGGCCGTTGTTCGAGAGCCGCTGGCCCAACGCTTCCTCGAGGGCGGCGCCGATGGTCATGCGGGGGTTCAGTGCGGAAAATGGGTCTTGAAAGACGGGCTGGGCTGAGCGACGGAACGTGCCCCCTTCCGCAGGACCTCCCTTCCATACAACCTCGCCCCCGTCGACCCGATCCAAGCCCAGCATCACCCGGCCCAAGGTGGATTTGCCTGAACCGCTTTCGCCCACCAGGCCCACCCGTTCTCCTGGCGCAATCGTGAGGGTCACCCCCTTGAGGGCTTCAAAATGAGCGGTGGGTTGGCCCCAAATGTTTTTGTGGGTCACAAACCGCTTCACTACGTTCCGGGCCTCGATGAGGGTTGGGTGCGCGTCTTGGAGGGATGCGGTTTCCATGCCCTCTTTGCGCGACGGCATGGCGGCAAGCAGTTCTTGGGTGTAGGCGTGAGATGGGGAGTGCATGACCTCCGCACAGGTTCCGGACTCGACAATTTCGCCATGGCGCATCACCACAACATGGTCGGCGATGTCCTTGACTACATCGAGATCGTGCGTCACGAACAATACCCCCAAACCCCTGGCGTCGCGAAGTTCTTGGAGCAAATCGAGTATGGCGCGTTGCACCGTCACATCCAGGGCTGTAGTGGGCTCATCCGCCAACAGCACTTTGGGATTGCAGGCGAGGGCGAGGGCGATCATGACCCTTTGCTTTTGGCCTCCACTCAACTCGTGGGGGTACTTCAGTGCAGAACCCAATGGCAAGTCCACCTCTGCAAACAACTGGTCCACTTTCTCCTCCACGGCTTTGCCTGATAGGCCTTGGTGAAGTTCGAGGGGCTCAGCCACTTGGGCACCCACCCTCATGGACGGGTTGAGGGACGACATGGGGTCCTGAAAAATCATCGCTACGTCTTTTCCTACGGGGGCTTCTTGTCGTCCGGGCCCAGCCCACAAGGTCTTTTGGGGACCATGGACCTCTCCGCCCACGACCTCTCCGCCTGGAGGAAGGAGGCCCATGACGGCCAAGGATGTCAGGGTTTTGCCCGAGCCGGATTCTCCAACGATGCACGTGGTTAAGCCCTCCCAAACGTTGCAGGACACTCCTTTCACCACCGGCGGCCCGCCATGAAAAGCGATCTGAAGATCACGCAGGGAAAGAAGGACCGAGCTGCTCACGTGAGGTCAGAGGGTGCCGCGGTTTTCTTGCTCTCGCTCAATCGCTTCGAAGAGGGCTTTGAAGTTGCCTTTGCCAAAGCTTTTGGCCCCTTTGCGTTGGATGATTTCAAAAAACATCGTGGGGCGGTCGACCACGGGTTTGGTGAAGAGTTGCAGCAAGTAGCCTTCGTCGTCCCGGTCGATCAAGATGCCCAGCTCCCGAAGAGGCTCTAAGTCTTCCTCGATTTCACCCACCCGGTCGAGGATGTCGTCGTAATAATTCTCAGGCACGTACAAGAACTCGACCCCGCGTTCCTTCAAAGCGGTCACTGTGGTCACGATGTCGTCCGTGGCGACGGCAATGTGTTGCACGCCTGCACCTTGGTAGAAGTCGATGTATTCCTCGATTTGGCTCTTTTTCCTGCCAGCGGCGGGCTCGTTGATGGGGAATTTGATCCGTCCATTTCCGTTGCTCATCACCTTGGACATGAGGGCGGTGTATTCCGTGCTGATGTCCTTGTCGTCAAACGACACAAGCTGTGCAAACCCCATCACCTCGGCGTAGAACTTGCACCACGTGTCCATTTCTCCCCACCCCACATTGCCCACCATGTGGTCAACGAACTTGAGCCCCACTGGGGAAGGCTGGAAGTCTGGTGTCCAGGCCCTAAATCCCGGCAAAAAGACCCCGTTGTAACCGTTGCGCTCCACAAACACATGCACGGTGTCGCCGTAGGTTTTGATGGCGCTCAAGACCACCTCACCATCTGCATCGCTGCGGACCTCAGGGACGAATTCGGCCTCGGCGCCGCGCCTGGTGGTTTCTTCAAAGCTCTTGCGTGCGTCCGGGACCCAAAGGGCCACCGTTTTGACACCGTCCCCGTGCTTGTCGAGGTGGGCATTCAATTCCCCTCCTTCTTGGAGTGGCGTGGTGAGCACCAAGGTGATTTTGTCTTGTCGGAGCACATAGCTGACCCGGTCTTTGGCTCCTGTTTCCAATCCCCGAAAGGCGAGGGGCTGAAAGCCCCAGGCGGCCATGTAGTAATAGGCGCTCTGTTTGGCATTCCCGACGATGAGCTCCACGTGGTCCGTCCCAAGGAGGGGCAGGAAGTCATGGGCTTCTGGAACGACTTTGTCTAGTTCTGGAAGGGAATCAGTGGCCATGGTGCAGGGGTGTCTTGTTGGGGGCTTACAGCCAGCTTTGGTGGTAGCCTTCCAACTCCAGGTCGAGGGCTTGTTGGGTGACTTTCAAGGGGCGGAAGGTGTCGACCATGACGGCCAATTCCTCTGTTTTTTCCTTGCCGATGCTTGCCTCGTAGGTCCCAGGGTGAGGCCCATGGGGAATGCCGGCAGGGTGGAGCGTGATTTGTCCAGGTCCCACGCCTGTGCGGCTCATAAAGTCGCCATCCACGTAGTACAGCACTTCATCGGAGTCGATGTTGCTGTGGTTGTAGGGGGCGGGGATGGACAGTGGATGGTAGTCGTACTTCCGCGGCACAAAGCTGCAAATGACAAAGCCATCTGTTTCAAAGGTTTGGTGCACAGGCGGTGGCTGATGGACCCTTCCTGTGATGGGCTCAAAGTCGTGGATGCTGAACGCATAGGGAAAGTGGTACCCGTCCCATCCGACAACATCAAACGGGTGACTGGCGTAGGTGTAATCGTGGAGCATCCCCTCCTTTTTGATCCGCACCTTGAAGGGACCTGCGCCCTCTTTCTGGACATCGCACAATTCCTCAGGAGCGCGCATGTCGCGCTCGCAGTATGGGCTGTGCTCGAGGAGCTGCCCAAAGTGGTTCCGGTAGCGCTTGGGCGTCAACACGGGAGAAGCACTTTCCACAATCAACGCCCGGTTGTCTTCTGTGGTCCACCGAAAGCGATGCATGACACCACGGGGAATCACGAGGTAGTCGCCCGGTTGAAAGGCAATCTTGCCAAACATCGTTTCCAACACCCCCGATCCTCTGTGCACAAAGACCACCTCGTCTTGGTCGGCGTTTTTGTAGATGTCGTCGCGGTCGACTTTGGGGGGCGCTGCGAGGGCTACGGTGCAGTCGTTGTTGAACAATGTGGGCATACGCGACCCCAACCAGTCTTTGCCGGCTTTCACGGCCCATCCGTCGAGTTTTCTGCTGAGCAAATTGCGCTCGACGGCGGCGACGGGCCGCACATCTTCACTGCCGTGGACGGCCATCACCTGTGTGGGACGTTGGCGGTGGTACAGCAAGGAGCTCATGCCTACGAAACCAATGGTCCCAAAGAGCTGCTCATGATAGAGTTCCCCGTTGTCTTGGCGGAACTGGGTGTGGCGTTTGGGCGGAATCTTGCCCAGCTTGTGGTAAAACGGCATGTCTCGTGCAAGTTAGGCAGGGCAGGTCCCCCTGCAAGGGATCACTTTTCAGCCCCAAAGGCAAGTGCCCACCAGGGCAACTTGCCTTCTTTGTTCAAGGGCCATTGCAAGCTTAATTTCATGCCAGGACGGAGTGGTGCGTCGGGCTTGAGGTTGTTTTTTCGAGCGAGGGCGGGGGTCCGAATGCCGTGCATTTGGGAGATCTGCCAAAGCGATTGACCCTTTCGCACGGTGTGCCAAGAGGTGGCCGCATGGCTTTTCTTGGGCTGCAAATAGAGTCGATCTCCTTTCTGAAAGTTGTGGCTCTTGGAGACTTCGTTGTACGTGCGGATTTGCCAAGGCATGATGTCCAAACTGCGCGCCAAGTCTGCGATGGGATCACTTTGCTCCACGTGGACGAATTGCACGCCATGGACGGTGGTTCTGACGCGATGGGTGCGGCCCATCTCCATGGTCCCTCCCCCGGTGCTGGCGCGTCTGACCACATCGTGTTCCCGGACATTTTTGTCCGGTGCTTCGGTACGACGTTTGGTGTCAGGATCAGCACCGTTGGACGTGTCATTGCCCACTTCCTGATCTGTGCGTGCTTGCAACCCTCCTGGGACATCGAGCAGGTGAAGGTCGTGTCGGTCAATCAAGGTGATCAAACGGTCTGCGTAGGCAGGGTCGGTGGCATATCCGCAAGCCTTGAGGCCTTTCGCCCACCCTTCGTAATCGGTCGGATCGAGCTCAAACAGCCGAGCGTAGCGGTCCCTAAGCAAAAAATGGCTGTGGTCTTCGTAGCTGTCTTTGGCATTCTTGTACACCCGGAAGCACTCGCCTTTCTCGTCGTCGTCATGGTACGTCCGCCTGCCAGTCCATGTCGAGTGGCACTTGATGCCAAAGTGGTTGTTGGACCGTTGTGCCAGTTCACTTATGCCATTGCCACTTTCCAAGATGCCTTGGGCCAAGGTGATGCTGGCGGGGATGCCATAGCGCTGCATTTGCATCACGGCTTCGTCTTGCCATTGCTCGATGTACGTTTCTTGAGTGGCGGCAGGTTTGGCCCCCTTCTCGTCGCCTTTGGGGTCTCCCAAACCTCCTGTCGCCCCTGGTGCTGCCACCATGCAGGCATTCAGAAAAACGGCAAATCCCAATCCCATCAGGGTGCGGGCTGTGACGGTGATGGGGGGCCGGAGGGTGTGCTTCATGGTACGTGGTTCTGGAGGTCGTGGAACAGAACCTCCAAGCTATCTCCATCACGGGTGTTTCAGGCGCGCGCTCGAGGAAGTTGCTCCTCTTGTCCCTGTGGAAAACCGGTTTTCCCCGCACCTTTAGGAATTTGCCGATTGCAAAAGCCTCATCTTCGTGACATGAGAGACGACCACCACCGCCTAAACCCATGTGCCACGCTTTTGATGTTTGCCATGATGGTCAGCTCAGGCATTGCAAATGCCCAATACACATCATCGGTCGACTGTGACCTGCACGGACTTGTGTGCAACGTGTGTTCGAACACCAATACGATCAACTTGTACCATCCCGGTGGCTACTTGACATGGCCAAGCTCACAAAATGTCATGGAATGGGAATTCACCGATTCGCAAGGGAACGTCTTGCATGAAGAGACGTTGGTCGACGACAATTTTGTGAGCTTTTCTTTCGACATGCCCCTCACTGACACGATGTACGTCTCCGTCTTGCATACCAACGACTCTGTTTTTCACAACGGGAGTGCCTACTCCTGGGCTTGTCTGATTGAAGATTTCCTCGTGTGGGAGGTGACCGAGATCATCCCTGGCTCTCCTCAAGGTTCATGGACACTAGGCGCGAGTGCGGGTGTTGACGTGAGTCAACCTGTTTCGTGTTTCGACCCTGAGCTCGTGGATCCATCGGTGTTTTGCATCGAAGTTTGGGACCCTGTTTGTGGGTGCGACAGCGTCACCTACAGCAACTCATGTTATGCCACCTATGTGGGCGGTGTGACAGCATTCACGTCCGGGGAGTGTTCCCCAACCTCTGGGATGGATGAGGGTATAGAGTTGTGTGTTGAATGGTCGATCTATCCCCAGCCGGCATCCCACGAGGTCACCGTTTCAGGTCTCCCCATGTCAGGCACCTTGGTGGTGCGAGATTTGTCAGGAAGGGTGTTCAGACATTTTTCCATCACGTCGGCGGTGAAGGTTCTGGACGTTCACAGTTGGGGCAGAGGGATGTACTTCCTGCAGTCCTTCGACAGGCAAGGCGCACTTCTTGGCACCCAACGAATGCTTGTTGCTGGCAACCTCTGAAAGCAAGGGTGAGGAAGCCTTTCGCGGGGCCGTCATCCAATGAAGACAATTGGTTTTGGCACGTAGATTGCACGTAGATTTTCCCATCACAGAAAAAGATCCAATGAAATCAGCTCTCCTTCTTTTCTCGGCCTTTTTTGCAACGTCTTTTTGTTCCTCGGCGCAATGCGCATTCACAGAAGTCAACATGCTCTCTTCCACGGCGGAGTGGGGGGAAGAAATGGCTTGGGAATTGTACCTGGTTGCCCAACCAGAAGATGTGTTGATGGCAAGTTTCCAAGGTGCCTCCAACGACGAGGTGTCTGAGCAATTGCTTTGTTTGGAGGACGGCTGCTACGTGCTGCTTGCCCTCGACTCTTGGGGCGATGGATGGAACGGTGGCACGGTGACTGCAGAGGGTGCCGGACCGGGATTCGATGACCCGTTTACTTTGAACGACGGTGGTTATGGTTTTTACTCCTTTGAATTGGGGGACTCGGGTTGCGAAGCGGTGCTGGAAGGATGTGCGGACGAAGAGGCCCTGAATTACGTTCAGGGGGTCAACACGGACGATGGAAGCTGTGTCTATGGGGAGACGTTCGAGTCTGAGGTCAATGGAGTGGTGACCACCCGGGAGTACATCTATTACGCCCCAGCCAATTTGGAGGAAGGCGCGCCTTTGGTGTTTGTGTTGCACGGGTACTTTGGGACGGCTGAAGGGATGTACGCTTTCAGTGGATTCCGCGAATTGGCCGAGGCCGAGGGTTTTGGGGTGGTTTGGCCACAAGGACTCCCCGATGGCCAAGGGAACAACCACTGGAACGCAAATTTTGACTGGGGAACAGAGACAGACGCAGAGTTCTTGGTGCAGCTCGCACAGCACCTGCAAGCCGACCACGGACATTCACCGGCATGCACTTACAGCTGCGGCTATTCCAATGGGGGCTACATGAGCTACAGCTTGGCTTGCCGTGCAGCGGATACATTTCGCGGCATTGGCTCCGTGGGAGGCACCATGTCGAACAACGATTGGAGTGCGTGTGCTCCGGTGGAACAAGTTCCTGTGGTGCACCTGCACGGCACACAGGACGAGACCATCGCCTACGAAGGGACGGACAATTGGCAGTTTGGTTGGGGCCAACAGCCGGGAGTGGAGACCATCGTGGCATGGTGGTCGGCCCAAAACAACTGCAGCGAGGTGGAAGAAACGGCCCTGCCCAACCTTGACCCAACAGATGGGTCGGATGTCGACTTGATCCGCCACCACGGAGGTGACAATGGGTATCAAGCAAGGGTGTACAGGGTCAATGGCGGTGGGCACGATTGGTTTGGCGCCTTTGGCAACATGGACGTCAGCAGTGCGGTGGAGATGTGGGATTTTTGGCGGCAGTTTTGCGATGGCACAGCAGATTTGGAGCCGACTCCGAGTCCTGAGCAGGACTTGTTTGAGGTGCAGGATGGGCAATTGTGGGCCGTCGAATCCTGCGAATTTCAAGTGGTGGACCTCTCAGGACGCACTTGCATGCTCCGGCCGCTTCAAGGTGGTCAGCGTTTGGATCTGACGCACTTCAACGGCATCTACTTGTTGGTGGCACGCACCGCCAACGGCATCCAAACCTCCAAAGTGATTCTTGGGGAGTGAGCCCATGGGCTCGACGAGGTCACTGGACCCGCTGGATCGTGTACCCGATGAGGTCGCGCAAGGCCTCGCGGGCTTCTACGCTTACGGCATCCTGACTGCCAAGCTCGTCGAGAAGGGCGAGGGATTCCTCTTTGAGCCGTCGCATCTCTGAACGGGCACGCTCCATGCCTGGACCTGCGAGGATGGTGTCCATGACTTTCTTGACAGCAGTGGGGTCGTCGCTGTTGTGTTTCACCAAGCGGATGAGTCGCCGACGTTCAGAGGGGGAGGCTTTGGCAAGGGTATGGATGAGGGGAAGGGTCATTTTGCGCTCCCGAATGTCTTGTCCGGTGGGCTTACCCGTGCGGTCGCCTTCGCCCAGGTCGAGGAGGTCGTCTTGGATTTGAAAGGCGAGGCCCACGCGTTCGCCCAACCCCCACATCCGCTGGACGGTCTCGTCGTCTGCCCCAGCCGAGGCCGCTCCGCACGCACAACACGCCGCGAGGAGGGAGGCGGTCTTTCGCCGGATGATGTCGAAGTACACTTCTTCGGTGATGTCCAAGCGGCGTGCCTTTTCAATTTGGAGCAGTTCACCTTCACTCATCTCCCTCACGGCGCGGGATGTGATTTTCAAGAGGTCATAGGCCTCGGCATCGACGGCGGCCAAAAGCCCTCGCGACAAGAGGTAGTCCCCGACAAGCACGGCCACTTTCTTTTTCCAAAGCGCCTGGATGCTGAAAACGCCGCGTCGAAGCGGACTCTCATCCACCACATCGTCGTGCACCAAGGTGGCGGTGTGCAAGAGTTCGATGAGGGTCGCCGCGGTGTGGGCACGGTCGGTGGCTTGGCCATCGGATCCAACGCCACCGTGCAGCCGTGCACTCAAGAACACAAACATTGGACGCATTTGCTTGCCTTTGCGTCGGAGGATGTAACGCATGACGGTGTCCAGGAGGACGACGTCGGTGGAAACCGACTGACGGAATTTGGGCTTGAAGGCATCCATGTCCCCTTTCAAAAGGGCTTGCACGCGTTTCAGATTGGCTCGAGGTTCCGACATGCCGCAAAGGTAGCGCGGCAGAGCAAGGGAGACACCCAATCGATGGCATGGGCGGTGCTCCTCGGTGCGGGGGTGGTATCTTCGCATCATGCTTCGATCGATGACAGGTTATGGAAAGGCAGAAGGCGCCGTGGGTTCCCGCAAATACACGGTGGAAGTCCGTTCGTTGAACGGCAAAAATTTGGACCTCTCCGTGCGGATGCCCTCCGTCTTGAAGGAGAAGGAAATGGCGCTGAGAAAGGAACTTGGCGCGCGCATCGTTCGGGGCAAAAGCGACGTGGCCATCCATTTTGAGGCCGATGCTTCTGACGCCCGCCACGAGCTGAATGCCCCCGTCATCGAACAGTATGTGGCATCCCTCAAGGCGCTGGCGGAGCGCACAGGGCAACCGACGGACCAACTTTTGGCCACGGCAGTGAAGTTCCCCGACGCCATGCAGACGTCCCGAGAGTCCTTCAACCACGAATCCTGGACAGGCATCCATGCGCTGGTGGTGGAAGCAGCCGATCAATTCGATGCTTTCCGCGACACCGAAGGGGCGACGTTGCACGCGGATTTCTCCGAGCGATTGACGACCATTGAAGCCTTGGAGGCGGCATTGGACCCCATGCTGGAAGCCCGATTGAAGCGGGTTCGTGAACGGATTCGGACCAACTTGGAGGAAACGGTGGACCGCAATGTCATCGACTCGACGCGCTTCGAACAGGAGGTGCTGTACTACATCGAGAAGATGGATGTCAGCGAAGAAAGAACCAGGCTGCGTGCCCACATGGTCTATTTCCGGGACATCATGAACACGGGCCATGGACAAGGCAAAAAACTTGGTTTCGTGGCCCAGGAAATGGGCCGTGAAATCAATACGTTGGGGAGCAAATCCAACGATGCCGATTTGCAAAAGGTGGTGGTGCAGATGAAGGATGAACTCGAGAAAATCAAAGAGCAAGTGCTCAACGTGCTCTGAGTCGGCCATGCCTGCAGGAACCAAACCCCAAGGCGATGGCCTCGCCATCATTTTCTCAGCCCCTTCAGGCGCGGGAAAAACCACCATTGTGCGTCATCTCATGGACCATCCCAACCTGGCGTTGGGTTTCAGCGTGAGCGCCACCACTCGGCCGCCAAGAGGTGGCGAAAAGGATGGGGTCGATTATCATTTTCTCAGCCCTGAGGAATTCTCGAAGAAGTTGTCAGACGGTGCCTTTGTGGAACACGAGGAGGTCTACGAAGGGCTCTCGTACGGCACCCTTTGCAGTGAGGTGGAACGGCTTTGGCGGGATGGCAGAACGCCCTTGTTCGATGTGGACGTTGTGGGGGGCCAAACCCTGAAGTCTGTGTTTGGCGACAGCGCCTTGTCCATCTTCGTCATGCCTCCGAGTTTGGGGGCGTTGGAGGACCGTTTGAGGGGCCGAGGCACTGAGAATGAGGAGTCTCTGAAGGAGCGGTTGGCCAAATCAGAAAGGGAGATGCAATCGGCTTCAGCCTTCGATTTGCGCTTGGTGAACGACCAACTGGATTTGGCCTTGGCAGAGGCGTCAGACATGGTGGGGGACTTTTTGGACCAAGGATTTCATTGAAGATGGAGCAGCGCCCGTCGACCACCATACGCCGCGTGGGCCTGTACTTCGGGTCTTTTAACCCCGTGCATTTGGGCCACTTGGTCATCGCCAACCACATGCTCTTCATGGCAGACTTGGACGAAGTTTGGTTGGTCGTCACGCCGAGCAGTCCGCACAAGCAGGGGGTGGACATGATCCCAGAGGCACACCGCCTTCAAATGGCCAAACTGGCCCTGGCCGACCATCCCAAATTGAAAGCTTCCAGCGTCGAGTTCGATTTGCCTCGGCCCAATTACACGGCGGACACCATGGAGCATCTGCGTGCCCAAAACCCCGACACGACTTTCAGCATCATCATGGGCCAAGACAATTTGGCGTCCTTTTCCACTTGGAAGGGCCACGCGTCAATGCTTGATCAGCACCGCCTGCTGATCTACCCTCGGTTGACGATGGGGGAGCCCCAGCGCACGGCCGAGGTGGAGAAGTGGACCCAACATCCACACGTCGACATCCAGCAAGCTCCCATGATCGCCATCAGCTCGACGTACATCCGGGACGCCATCATGGCAGGCCACGATGTCCAGTTCTTGCTCCCCGATGCCGTTTTGGCGTACATCGGGAACAACCATTTCTACGAAGAGAGGGGGTAAAGTTGCCGAAGGCAGCTTGGGGCCTGGGCCTCCAGATTACTTCCCGTTGTGGGCATTCATGGCCCGGGCCAATCCAATGGTGGTCAAATCCAGCGCTGCATTGGCAGCAGCATCCAGTCGTTCGTCCATGGTGCGTTGGTCTTCATCGGTCCAAGTCCCCAAGACGTAATCGACTTGTTGCCCTTGGCTGAAATCTCCTCCGATGCCAAACCTCAGCCTTGTGTACTGGGAGGTGTTGAGGACCTCTTGGATGTCCTTGAGTCCGTTGTGCCCCCCATCGCTGCCTTTTGCGCGCATGCGCAGCAGGCCAAACGGCAAATGCAGGTCGTCGGTGATGACCAGAACACGCTCCAATGGGATGTTTTCCTTTTCCATCCAAAAACGCACGGCCTTGCCGCTCAGGTTCATGAAGGTCGATGGTTTGAGCAGGACCAACGTGCGGCCCTTGAAGCGGACGGTGGACACCTCACCCAGCCTGCCGGTCTCGAAAGATCCGGACAAACGTTGGGCGAGTGTGTCCACCACCTTGAACCCGATGTTGTGTCGGGTGTCCTCATATTCAGCCCCGGGGTTGCCGAGACCCACCATGAGGTACTTCATGGGTCAGGAAATCAGCTTTCGCCTCCTTCGCTTCCCTCTCCACCTTCAGCGCCTTCGGCACCTTCAGCGCCTTCGGCACCCTCTTCACCTTCCGCGTCCGCAGACATGGCGGCACGTGTCCGCTTGCAAGCGACGAGCAGAGCGTTGTCGCTCAAAAGGATGTCCAAGCCATCTAGGTTGAGGTCGCTCACCCGGGCACTGTCGCCAATGTCCAAGGGCTCGATGTCCACGGTGAGACACTCTGGCAAAGAGTCGATGAGTCCACGGACGGGAACGCGACGGAAGTTCAATTCGAGGCGACCCCCGTTGAACACGCCAATCGCCTGTCCCGTGGTGCGCAAAGGCAATTCCACTTTCACAGGCTTGCCGGGGATCACTTCGAGCAAGTCGATGTGTGTGACCCGGTCAGTCACTGGGTGAAACTGGATTTCTTGGATGATGCAATCCGTCTTCTTGCCGTCGATGTCCAATTCAATTTTGAAGACGTCTGGGTTGAAGACGAGCTTGTTGAGTTGAACTTCAGAAAGGCTGAAGTGGATTTGCTCAGCACCGCCGTACAAGACCCCGGGAACCCGGCTGTCAGCGCGCAGTGCGTCAGCATCTTTTTTCCCTACGCCCCCTCTCAGGGAGCCGCTCAATGATGCAGTTTTCATGATGTATTGTTAAATGGTAAATTGAGAACTAATGGATTCGTTGCGCATCAAGCACTGAAGCACTTGGGCAAACATATCGTGCACTGGAAGCACGGTGATTTTGGAGGTGTCGGCATCCGTCTTCAAAGGAATGGAGTCGGTCACGATCAATTCTTTAAGGGAACTCGAGGCGATGCGGTCGTAGGCAGGCCCACTAAGGACAGCATGTGTGCAAACGGCACGAACGCTCAAAGCGCCGTGCTCCATCATCAAGTCGGCAGCCTTGGTCAGGGTGCCCGCCGTGTCGCACATGTCGTCCACAAGCACGACGTGCTTGTCTTTCACATCGCCGATCACGGTCATATTTTCCACTTGGTTGGCCACTTTGCGCTGCTTGTAGCAAATGGCCATGTCCACCCCCAAATGCTTGGCATAGGTGTTGGCACGCTTGGTCCCGCCTGTGTCTGGTGTCGCAATGCACAGGTTGTCAAGCGAGACATTGGACTCGATCCATGGAAGGAACAAGGTGGAGCCAAACAAATGGTCCACGGGCACTTCAAAGAACCCTTGGATTTGATCGGCGTGAAGGTCCATGGTGATGATGCGGTTCACACCTGCGGCCATCAGCATGTTGGCCACTAGCTTGGCCCCAATCGCCACACGTGGCTTGTCCTTTCTGTCCTGACGGGCAAAACCGAAGTAAGGCATCACCGCCACGATGCGCTTGGCGCTGGCGCGCTTGGCCGCGTCGATGAGCATCAAAAGCTCCAGCAAGTTGTCGGAAGGAGGGAAGGTGCTCTGAACAATGATGACTTCTTTGCCGCGGACGGTCTCTTCAATGCTCACCGCAAACTCACCGTCGGAGAATTTTTGCGTGCGAACAGGGACCAGGCTGGTTCCGTAGGCTGCGGCCACCCGTTCCCCAAATTCTTTGGAGGACGATCCCGCGAGGATTTTGATCATGTCAGACATGGCGACGCTTCGAGGCCGCAAAGGTAGGCATTCTCAGTCGGTTGGCGCCACCAGTTTGAATCCTTTGCCATGAACGTTCAGGATTTCAATGCGGTCGTCGCCACGCAAGTGTTTGCGCAGCTTGGCAATGTACACGTCCATGCTCCGCCCATTGAAGTAATTGGCGTCTCCCCAAATGTTGCGAAGCGCGTGGCTCCGTTCCAAAAGGGCATTCTTGTGTTTGCACAACATGAACAGCAGCTCATTCTCTTTGGTGGTGAGTCTTTGGGATGCTCCTTTGAGATTCAAAGACTGGGTGTTGTAGTCGTAGGCGTAGAGCCCGACCTTGAATTCTGTGACCTCTTCCCCTTCCTCTGGGAGGGCGGATGAGCGCCTCAAAATCGCCTGAATCCTGAGCACCAACTCCTCCATGCTAAAGGGTTTGGTCATGTAGTCGTCTGCCCCCACCTTGAACCCTTCAAGGGTGTCGTCTTTGGTGGACCGAGCGGTCAAGAAGAGGATGGGGATGCTTCTGCTGTCCAAACGAATTTCCTCCGCCACTTGGAAGCCGTCTTTTCGAGGCATCATGACATCGAGCACGATGAAATCAAACGTCTCGCGGTGGTACGCCTTCAGCCCCTCGACCCCATCTTGGGCCCAGGTTGCGACAAATCCCTTGGCCCGCAGGTAATCGCTCAGGAGTTTCCCCAAGCTTGGATCGTCTTCGCAAAGGAGGATTCGGATGTCTTTCATGTCTCTTCAGTCTTGTCAGGTTGATGCTCAAACGGCAAATTCAGGGTCAATGTTGTGCCTTCCCCCGGTGTGCTTTCGATTTGGACCGATCCTTCGTGGCGCTCGATGACATTCTTCACGTAGCTCAAACCCAGACCAAATCCCTTCACGTTGTGCACGTTTCCGGTGGGGACACGGTACAACCGTTCAAATACCTTGCCAAGATGTTCTTTGGCGATGCCCATGCCGTTGTCCTGGACAGATAAAGAGAGCCCAAAGTCACTTTGACGGGTGCGAATGACGATGTGCGGATCGTCACCTGCATACTTCATTGCGTTGTCGATGAGGTTGAACATGACGTTGGTCAGGTGGATGCGGTCGCACTCGAGGTTGGGGTTGGAGGCACCCAGGTCCAACTCCACCTTGGCCCCCTTTTTGTGAAATTGCATGGCCATGTTTTTGACCACGCCCTTCACCAAATCATGCACATTCAAAGGCTGGGTGTACAAGCGCATGGCCCCTGACTCAGAAAGGCTGGCCCGCAATACATTTTCCACCAACACGCCGAGCCGTTTGTTTTCCTCTCGGATCAACCCCAAGTAATGCTTCTTCGTCTCGCTGTCAAACGAGGGGTCCGCCATCGCTTCAGAAGCCAGCCCTATGCTGGAAATGGGCGTTTTCAACTCATGGGTCAAGTTGTTCACCAAGTCCCGTTGTAGCCGGTCCAGTCGTTTGGTCCGCTGGATCGCCACGAGGGTGTAGCTGAACATGCCAGCAATCAAAAGCATCATCCCTACACTAAGGGCGAAGGCCCCAAGCATTTGGCCCATCAGGTACCTCGGCAATTGTGGAAAGTGAATGCGCAACTGAAGAGTCCCGATGGTCACAGAATAACCTTGTCGCAGCAACACATCACGAAGGGGCTCGGCGTCTTCTGGCAAGAACACGGGTTGGCTGTACCGATTGAATGCTCCAAAAACCGGTTGCGTTTTGATGTTTTGCTCCAACAGGGCAAGCATCAGCAACGAATCCATCGGCAAGGCCTCCATACGGCGTACAATGTTGCGTTCTTCAGGTGCCAATTCGTCCGTGCGCAGCAAGGTGCGGTCTTCGTCATGGTCTTCGTCGAGATGGCCTGCTGTCAGCCAACCTGCCACAATTTGAAGGCTCTGCTCCACACTTTGGTCAAAGACCTCCTTTCGAAGCTTGGCAGAGGATTCAAGCCAACTTACTTGCACCGCCACCACCACCATCATGGCGATGGTCATGGAACCCACCAGCCAGGGGATCATGCGACCTTTCATGGGACCAAGGTCGGCAGGGAGCTTCGGTTCACAAGAACTTGGATTCAGAAAGCACCTCCTCCGCCAACAAACATTCACATCCCGTTCATGATTCCTTGACATCCCCACGACGATGTGCTTCTAAGTTTGCCCTCGAAACGCCTTGGGGTTGAAAATGATCATCCGCGAGGCCGGAACATCAGGTGAAAGTCCTTTCAAGCTGAACGCAGCAGGAGGCAGCAGGTGATGAAGACATGGTCCTCATCGAGAACGGCACCCGGAGAGAGGTGCCGTTTTTCGTGCAATCCCCCGCAATCTTGGATATCTTCGTCCATCCCGCCATGATCCCAGAACAAACCGTCGAGCAAATCATGAATGCCGCTGTCATCGAAGAGGTGATTGGCGACTACGTGGAATTGAAGAAGTCCGGCAGTTCAATGCGGGGCCTGAGTCCGTTCACGAACGAGAAGACACCTTCCTTTTACGTCTTGCCCGCCAAGGGCATTTTCAAGTGCTTCTCAAGTGGCAAGGGAGGGAGCCTCGTCACCTTTCTCATGGAGTTGGAGAAGGTCAATTACCCCGAAGCTTTGCGGATGTTGGCCCGGCGCTACAACATCGAAGTGGAAGAGAAGGCGCCTACCCCAGAAGAGATTGCCGCGTCCACAGCCAAGGAGAGCTTGGGCAATGTGGTCGCTTGGGCGCAGAAGTGGTTCACAGAGCAGATGCAGCAAACCGATGCGGGCAAAGCCATTGGACGCAGCTACTTTGTTGAAAGGGGGTTCCGAGACGATGTGTTGGACACCTTCTTGATTGGATACAGCCCTGATTCTTGGGACGCCATGGCCCAGGCAGGTCAGGCGGCAGGTTATCCGGCAGAAAAATTGGTGGAGGCGGGCCTTTGCAAGCAACGCGATGACGGTTCGTTGTGGGACTTTTTCAAGGGTCGGGTCATGTTCCCGATCCGAGACGTTACGGGCCGTGTGATTGGCTTTGGCGGAAGGACCCTCAGCACAGAGAAAAAGGTTGCCAAGTACTTCAACTCGCCTGAGAGCATCTTGTACAACAAGTCCAAGGTCCTCTACGGCATGCACCTGGCCAAGCCGTCGATTGTCAAGGAGGAGCGGTGTTTTTTGGTGGAGGGGTACACAGACGTCATGGCGATGCACCAGGCAGGTGTGGAAAACGTGGTGGCCTCCAGCGGGACTGCACTGACCACGGGCCAGATTCATTTGATCCGCCGATTCACCAAGAACGTGACGGTGATTTTCGATGGGGATGCAGCAGGCATTCGGGCCTCCTTGCGAGGCATTGACATGCTTCTCGCTGAAGGCATGGCCGTCAAGGTTGTTTTGTTGCCAGACGGAGACGACCCAGACACCTATGCCAAAAAGGTGGGGAGCGATGCATTGCACGACGCCATCCACAAAGACGCGCAGGACTTCCTGCAGTTCAAGGCGAAGTTGCTTTCGGACGAGGCCGGAACCGACCCGTTGAAGCGGGCGGACATGATCCGTTCAGTGGTTTCCTCCATTGCGGCGATACCAGACACCATTCAGCGCTCGGTGTATTTGCAATCTTCAGCTTCCCAACTTGGGTTGTCGGAAGAAGTGCTGGGCGCAGAGGTGGCCAAGGTGTTGCATGCCCAATCGCAGGCAGCGGCCAAACGGTCTGCCAGTGGCAGGCCCCCCTCGCTCCAAGGAATCCCCCCCCTTTCTCCCACATCTCCCCCTGCGGGAAAAGGGGTGGAGACCGTCGATCGAATCGCGCCTCGAACCTCCATTGAAAATGACTTGGTGCGCGCCCTTCTGGAATACGCCACCGACATGGTGTCTGTGCGCTTGAAGGGGGAGGAGGGCGCAGAAGACCAATTGCTGGACGTGCCTTTTGCCGAGTTGGTCATCCACAGGTTGGAAGAAGAGCGGATTTCTTTGCAGGAACCTCTGAACCAAACGTTGGTGCAACGTTTTTCCTCGGAGCTGGACCACGAACGGATTTTGACCGCAGAGCAATTGGCCCAAGACAACGATGTGGGGGTCCAGCAGAAGGTTGCAGGGGCCATGGTGCAGCAGCACGTCCTCAGTCCCAACTGGTCGCAGAGACACAAGATTTACCCTACGGTGGAGCGCGACCAACTCATGGAATTGTTGGAAGGAACCCTGCGTCGATTGCACCTGATGGATTTGCGCAACGCTTCAGAAGAAGTTGCCACCAAACTCAAGGAAGAAGGACTGTCGCTGGATATGGAGCGGGACTTGCTGGCACAAAAGGTGCACCTCGACACGCAAATACGGGACACCCTTGCCCATTTTGGCACGGTGATCCTCCCTTGAATCAACTGACACTCGGCCGAATGGCGCGGATGTGCATGTTCAAGGAGGTGCGCCCACGGAACGTGTTTTGAACCAAGGTGAAGGCCACATCCATGGCCTTCATTTGTCGAACCTCCTCAAAGCGGTCGCCCATGCCAAACCCGATGGCTTCAAATCGGTCTTTGGGTGACTCGGAGGTTTGCAAAATCAATTTCAAGTGACGTCCTCGGTGTCCCACCGTTCGCGGCGGCAGTGCCGCACGGAGGTCACTTGCCATGAACACGGGCAGCCCATTTCCAGGGCCAAACGGTGCCAACTTCCCCATTTCTTCGAACACCTCGGGGGACATGGCGTTCAAGTCGATTTCAAGATGATAAGAAATGCTCGGCGTAGGGAGACTCCCATTCACTTGCCGTGCGATGCTTTTCTCGATGGCGATTTGAAAACCGTGCAATTGATCGCTTCTTAAGGTCAGTCCAGCGGCCATGGGGTGGCCACCAAATTGTTCGAGGTACGACCTGCAGTCTTCCAACGCTTCGTGGATGTCGACCCCCTTGACACTGCGGGCGCTTCCCATCAGCAGTCCGTTTTCTTCGCTCAACACAATGGTGGGCCGGTAACGTGCTTCCACCAATCGACTGGCCACAATGCCGAGCACCCCACGGTGCCAGCCTTCTCCGCAGACAATGGTGCAGCAGCGTCCGGCGGGTTGTTCAGCCATTTGCGCCAAAGCTTCCTCGGTCATGTCCTCGTCCAAATCTCGCCGAGCCTGGTTCATGGACTCGAGTTCATAGGCCAATTCATAGGCCGTGTTGTCATCTGAGGCCATAAGTAGTTCCACAGCTTTTAGGGCGTGCCCTACCCGGCCTGCAGCGTTGATGCGCGGCCCGAGGGTGAAGCTGATGTCGCGCACGGTGTTGGGGACGCGGTCGATGTTGGCTACGTGCAGCATTGCCCGGATGCCTGGACGCATGGTTTTTCGAAGCTTGCGCATGCCATGGTGGGCAAGGATGCGGTTTTCTCCGGTGATGTCCACTAGGTCCGCACCAATGCTCAGGGCGAGCAAATCGAGATGGTCGTACACCGACGACATGGTCAACCCAATGCGGTTGACCAATGCGGTGAGGAATTTGAATGCCACGCCGGCACCTGACAATTCTTTGAATGGGTAGGCGCAACCTTCCTGTTTGGGATTCAGCAGAGCATGGGTCACCGGGAGTTGGTCTGCAGGCAGATGGTGGTCGCATACAATGGTGTCGATCCCTGCCTCGGCGGCAAATTGCAAGGCTTCAAAATCTTTGGTGCCACAGTCCAAGGTGATCAGGACGGTGCACCCCGAGACTTTGGCCCTTTCCACGCCCTTCGGAGAAACGCCATACCCTTCTCCATAGCGCATGGGGATGTAGGACACGACGGGGACTTGAAGCCCCTTGAAGAACGAGGACACCATGGCCACAGAGGTGGTGCCATCGACGTCGTAGTCCCCATAAACCATGATGCGCTCCTTGCGTTCCACCGCTTGCATGATCCTTTCGACCGCCTTGTCCATGTCCTTCATGAGGAAGGGGTCGTGCAGCTTTTCGCGTCGAGGGTCCAAAAAATCCTGAACGGATTCCGATGTGGACATCCCTCTTTGGATCAAAAGAGATGCAACCAATGGGCTTAGACCTGTGTCTTTGGACAGGCTTCCCACGTCTTGCAAATCGGGGGCTTGGAAAGGTTTCCACTCGAGGTTGTCCATTGTTGCTTGGGGGGATGCTGAATCCAGTTCTGTTCCGGTTGTATCTTTCGCCTTGTCAAAACTACGCACATGACCACTCACCGACCCTCTTCTTCTTTCGCCTTACGATTTGCTTGGGCTTTTGCTGCGGTTTGCTTGTCGGCGATTTCATTGACCAGCTGCCTCAACGACGACAACTTGATCGGAGAGAATTGCTACGATGAAATCCTCAACAATGGGGAAGAATTGGTGGACTGTGGTGGCCCCATTTGTGAGCCATGCGATCCATGCGAGAACGGGGAGTGGAACCCGTTGCTCGGCGAGCAATGGGTCGATTGTGGAGGGAGTTGCGAGCCCTGTGACACGGACTTCAATGGGGTCTTGGACGAAGGAGAGTCGGGCATTGATTGTGGATGCGATGGATGTCCTGCTTGCCCCGAATTGTGTGGGGATGGGTTGCTGAATGGATACGAACAAGAAGTCGATTGTGGGGGCGTGGATTGCGACCCTTGTCCTTCATGCACCGATGGCGAATTGAATGGCAATGAAACAGGCATTGACTGCGGAGGCAACAATTGCGAACCCTGCGAATGTCTGTGCGATTGCACCAATGGGATTCAAGACGGACTGGAGGATTACATCGACTGCGGAGGGCCCAATTGTGAACCTTGTGCAGCTGAAATTTCATGGTCCTCGTTTGGGATCCAATACTTGGGCGATGCCTTGGCTTCTGCGGTCATTGTGGGCAGCAACCTTCAAATCCAAGGAACGAGCTTGACAGGTGCCCAGATTGGGTTTGTCATTGCAGAACCGGTCGATGGGTGGTACAATGGGTTGGTGGTGCCATTGAATCCTTCTTCTCTCCCACAGGCTGGGGCCTACACCGCCACGGACGGGGCCAGCTACACCACCTTGCAAGGCGGCAACACCACATTCCAAATCAACTACATCGACCCCGTTTCTGGCGGATATGTGGTGGGGACCTTCAATGGCTCCATGCAAGACGCGTTGGGCAACACGATTACGGTGAGCGGCGGGCAGTATGCCATTCCGATTGATTGATTTGTGCCTGAACTTCGACATTGCCCTGTGAATAAGGCGCGGGACGGAGGTTGGATTGCCGTGGTCTTGGCGTGAACTTAGGGGGTCATGAATGTTCCCTCTCCTTCCCGTTCTTCTTTTTCTTTTCGTTTCGCCCCTTGGCTATTGGGTTTGGCCCTGGTTGGGTCCGTCACGGGTTGTGTGACTTCGCAGCAGTATGAAGCCCTGCAGTCCCAGTTGGATGAAGCCGAAGGGGAAAATTCAGCATTGCGCTTGGCCCGACAGGATGCAGAGGTCAGCAGCAGAGAACTCGAGGGCCGTCTCGCCAGACTTACCCAAGAGCAAGAGACCCTGACAAAGGAGGCCCAGCAGCTTGGCGCAGATGCCAAGCGCTACCGCGAAGAAGTGGCTCGGCTGTCTGAGCTCAACGAGGCTTTGACCAACCAAAGCTCAGGACGACTCAGCGACATCGCTCAGGAAAACAGAAAACTCTTGGAGGATGTCATGGTGATTCGGGAAGAATTGCAGCGGCGTGAGGATGCCTTGAACCAACTTGAAAAGGACCTCAACGAAAAGTCACAGTTGCTGGTGTCCCGAAGCGAGCGGGTGGAAGAGTTGGAATCGATGCTTGAGGCAAGAGAGCGCGCGGCAGAAGCCCTAAGGGTCCGGTTGTCGGACGCGCTTTTGGGATTCCAGGGGAAGGGGTTGAATGTGGAGCAGCGCAACGGAAAGGTCTATGTCAGCATGGAGGCCCAGCTTTTGTTTCCTTCAGGGAGCGCTGTGGTGGACGATGGTGGCCAGGCAGCCCTGCAAGGCTTGGCAGGGGTCATCGCCGAGCAATCCGATTTGGAAATCGTTGTGGAAGGCCACACCGACTCAGACAAGGTGAGCAGCAACACCATCCCCAGAAACAACTGGGAGTTGAGCGTGCTTCGGGCGACGGCAGTGGTGGGCATTTTGCTTGAAAACCCAGGGGTGGATCCTTCGATGCTGTCGGCTTCGGGAAAGAGTGAATACCATCCCGTCGACCCTTCAGACAAAGGCAAGAACCGGAGAATCGAGGTGGTCCTGGCACCCAACCTTGACAGTTTGTTTGAGCTCATTTCAGATTGAGGGGCCCAGAGGTGATTGGGCATGAAAAAAGCCACCTTCAACAGGTGGCTTTTTTGGGAGAGTTGCCCCACCAGGACTCGAACCTGGAAAAACGGTACCAAAAACCGGTGTGTTACCATTACACCATGGGGCAATTGCGCAAAGGCAGCGCAAAGATAAACAAGGCAAGGTAACTTCGTCCACCATGGAAGTACGGAATTTTGTGGACGGCGTGCTGGAAACGACCGTTCAGGTATTGGACAATGTGACGCCTGGAACCGGCGAAGTGTATGGCACCATTCCTCGTTCGGGACCACAGGAGGTTGATCGCGCCGTGGCCGCCGCAAAGCGGGCTTTCCCTGCGTGGTCTTCGACGCCCGCTTCTGAGCGGGCCGCGTGCTTGGAGCGCTTGGCGGATGCCGTGCGAGACAACGCCCATCAGTTGGCCGAGGCCGAGGCACGCGACAATGGCAAACCGGTGTCTTTGGCGGCCCACGTCGACATCCCACGTGCAGAGAAGAACTTGAGGTTCTACGCCACAGGCATCCAACATTTTGCCAGCCAGAGCCATGCAATGGAAGGACAAGCGATCAACTACACACTGCGCAAACCTTTGGGCGTCGTGGCATGCATCAGCCCTTGGAACTTGCCCTTGTATTTGTTCACTTGGAAGGTGGCACCAGCATTGGCGGCAGGCAACTGTGTGGTGGCCAAGCCTTCGGAGCTGACCCCCGCAACGGCATATTTGTTGAGCACCTGGGTGGAAGCCGCTGGTTTTCCTCCAGGGGTGTTCAACGTCCTTCATGGTTTGGGCCCCGAGGTGGGCGAGGCCATGGTCACCCACGACGACATCGCTGCCGTTTCCTTCACTGGGGGCACCGAGACAGGGGCACGCATTGCAGGCCACGTGGCCCCCAAATTCAAGAAAATGAGCCTCGAACTTGGGGGCAAGAACCCAGCCATTGTTTTTGCAGATGCAGACTTTGACGACGCATTGCGCACCACATTGCGCAGTTCGTTTGCAAACCAAGGTCAAATTTGTTTGTGCGGTTCTCGAATTCTGGTGGAGCGCTCGATCTATGCCGCGTTCCGCGATGCATTGGTGGCCAAAGCTGCGAAAATGGTGGCGGGAGACCCTTTGGACCCTTCCACCAAAATGGGTGCTGTGGTCTCGGAAAACCACATGAACAAGATTCTGTCGTGCATCGAAAGGGCACGCGACGAAGGGGGCACCGTCTTGTGTGGCGGCGAAAGGGTCTTTCCCGAGGGAGGAAAGAATGGGTTTTTTGTAGCGCCTACGGTCATCGAGGGATTGGGCCCGCAATGTGCCACCAACCAAGAGGAGATTTTTGGACCCGTGGTGACCCTTCAACCATTCGACACAGAGGAGGAAGCTCTGGCATTGGCAAATGACACGGTGTATGGTCTGGCCGCCACCTTGTGGACGTCTGACCTGAAGCGGGCGCACCGCGTTGCTGCCCAAATCGAGTCGGGCATCGTTTGGGTCAATACTTGGTTGCTTCGCGACTTGCGCACCCCATTTGGCGGCGTCAAGTCCTCAGGACTTGGACGCGAAGGAGGGTTCGAGGCGCTCGAGTTTTTCACCGAGCCACAAAACATTTGCATCCAACTGTAAGGCGACTGGATCCCGAGGATCAGTTTCCGCCGAGTGCGTCCAACTGGGTCTGCAGAGAATCGACTTGATCTTGCAATGCTGAAATCAATTGGAGCAAGTCTTGCCCAGAGGCAATCACTTTCCCAGAGGCTGTCACGTTTCCCAGGTCATCGACTTGAAGTGCATCTGCCCGATTGTCACCGTCGGCGCCATTGCCTACAGCAAAGAGGACATTGGTTTGGCCTTCGAGGTTCCATTGCCCCACCACACAACTGTTTTCCTGGTCGGCCACCACGTTGTATCCAATGGCGGATGCGCTTGTGGCACTTGCAGATGATCCTCGTCCTGCGGAATGGCTGTACAATCCTGATGCGGTGGTTTGGTAGCCTTCTGCATGGGCTGCAAAACCGCTGGACAACGATTCGAACCCTTCGCTGTGTGAGGCGTCGGCGGTGGCGCTGGTGCCTTCTCCCTCGGCATGTGCGCAAGTGGCAGAGGCCAGCGTGTTTCTGTTTTCGGCGTGGCTGTAGAGGCCATTGGCTGTGCTTTGGTAGCCTTCCGCATGTGCTGAGATGTTTGCCGCTTCTGTGCGGTAGCCCTCCGAATGGCTGTAGTTGTTGAGGGCATCCGTTTGGTACCCTTCTGCATGCGACGCCAAGCCGCTTGCAACGGAGCCAAAACCTTGCGAGTGCGCGGCTGTTGCCAGGGCCGAGGTGCCTTCACCAATCGCGCTGGAACAAACCCCTGTGGCGGTGCTGTTTTGGTTGGACGCAAAACTGAATGGACCGGAGGCCGTGCTGTTTCTCCCTTGGGCTTGGGAGTATGAGCCTGAGGCCACCGTGCCAGATCCTTGACTGAGGGCTTGCGAGATGTTCAATGTACCGGTGATGGAAGCCTCTGGACCCACCCCTCCGAGGGGAACCAAGTCCGCGAAGGTGCTCACCCCCAAAACAAGGCGCACACTGTCGGCTGTGGTGACACCGGTTCCGCCACCTTCCAAGGGCAAGACGCCTGAAGGCAAAAAGGAAGATCCAAAGACGGTGAGAAATTGAATCAAGTCATTCGTCTCGATGGCTTGGTTCCCATTCGAGTCTGGATTGTAAGGAAAGGTTCCGCCACTTTGGGCAACAACATCTGTGGCCAGAATCCATGTGAACATCAGGGCAAATAAGAGCCTTGAAGAAGAAGCGTTCGTTTTCATGTCCTGAAGATAAGTTGGAACAAAAAAAGAAGGCCGCCCCGAGGGACGGCCTTCCAATTTCTTGGCGCAAGCTCAGTGGGAGGGTTACTCAATGACGAGCAACTTCTTCGTCGTCACGAAGTTCTTCGAGCTTACACGGACCTGGTACAAACCAGACTCCAATGAATTCACGTCGAGTGTGAAGTTGGTGGGCCATCCTTCGATCAAGAGTCCGTCGAACACTTGATTGACCAAAGAACCGTCCATTGTCATGATTTGGATCTTGGCGGTCACATCTTCTTGTACCTCAACGGTCAACATCGCATGTGATGCGGTTGGGTTGGGGTAAATCGATGTGATTTGGATCAAGTCCTTCATCACTGTAGGCTCAGCATCTTGCTCACCTTCCACCCCTCCGTCAGGAGTAATGTCTTGGATCATACCTGTACTCACGTAGCTGTAGTTGTAATTGACATCATTGCCACACTCGTCAACTGCGCAGAAGTGGAAAGTGGTTTCCCATGCCTGCAAGAAGTCAAGGTCTCCGAAGAGGTCACCAGAGCCCATGGCACTGCTTTCTTCTCCGTTGACGACGAGCGTACCACCGTAGTAGAACCATCCACTGAAGCCGTAGTTGGCATTCTTGTTGTTGGCGCCAACACCGAACTGGAATCCGAAGTATTCGTTGGCTGGTTGATGAGACATGCTCAACTCCGTGCCTTCGAACGCAGACCCTTCGACACCAGTGATGGTACCGTCAAGCAAGATGGCGTAATCCCAGG
Organism: uncultured Flavobacteriales bacterium; assembly: GCA_963933635.1. Lineage (GTDB taxonomy): Bacteria > Bacteroidota > Bacteroidia > Flavobacteriales_D > Sanyastnellaceae > UBA11663. The sequence continues at coordinate 229 of CAWVVM010000024.1, read as the reverse complement.
CGAAGTGATCTCCCAATCCACAGTCGGATTTGAAGCTTTCCAAGCCAGGAGTGGCACACCACTCTTCCCAATTCATGAGGCTTCCGAATTGTGCCTCCACTTCGAAAGAGCCTTCGTCGTTGGACACGACCATGCTCACCGTAGCGGTGCCATCCTCATCTTTCCTCATGGTTCCACCATCGGTCACGTAGTATTCACCTCCGAGGAAGTTGAACATGCGCATGCCGTG
>CAWVVM010000023.1:0-39650 GCA_963933635.1 uncultured Flavobacteriales bacterium | reverse complement strand
ATATCGATGTCCCCAATGTGGGACAAACCATTCGCAAATGGTTTGGGGTCATGAGGCCCATTGATTTGGACAGCTTTTGAGGGCTCTGATTTTGTGAAGCATTCACAAAGGCTTGGTGGAATCCAAACATGGGCATGGCCTGAGTTCATTGGTTGGCGCTGAACTTCGCGACATGAAGAAAACTCTGCTGCGGGGATTGGCGGGCCTGGCCATATTGGCCTTGGGCATATGGTTCATGAATGGATTGATCGGCATGAAAGGAACACCTCCTGTCAAGCCAAGACCGGCAACTGCACGCCTGGTGAAGACGATGGTGGCTGCTCCTGACACATGGAGCCCTTCAGTGGAGCTAGAGGGGAGGGTGCAAGCGCTTCACAAGGTCACCGTGTTCAGTGAGGTCAGTGGCATGTTGCCTTTGGGAGGAAAAGAATTCAGAGAGGGCGTTCGTTTTGAAGAGGGAGAGGTGATGCTCTCTTTGGACGATTCAGAGGTACGCGCCAACCTCGTCGCGCAACGAAGCCAATGGCTTCAGCTGCTTGCGGGCAACTTGGCAGATCTTCAGATCGATTTTCCAGCCCGTGCTGAAGTTTGGCGAGCCTACATCCAAGGCATTCGCGCGGATGAACCGGTGGCCACGCTCCCCGAATCCGCTTCTGACCGAGAGCGTTTGTACCTCACATCAAAGGGAATTGTTTCTGGATATCACGGCATTTTGGCTTCCCAAGAGCGTTTGGACAAGTTTCATATTCAAGCGCCCTTTTCAGGAACACTGACCATGGCCAACGTAGAACCAGGCTCGATGGTGCGGGCCGGTCAGCCGCTGGGGACATTGATCGGCAACGACCAATATGAAGTGAAGGCCGCCATCCATGCGAGGCATTTGTCGGTGGTTTCAGAAGGCGATCCGGTCACCCTGAAAGAGAGGTCAGGCAAGGTGGTGGCGCGCGGCACTGTGGCCCGCATTGCAGGACATGTGGATGAGATGTCCCAAAGTGCAAGCGTCCACTGTCAAGTTCGAGCTGTGGATGGGGCGACACTGCGTGATGGTCGGTTTTTAAGCGGCATGGTATCGGGTGCGCCAGTGACCCATGTTGTGCCCGTCCCTGAAGAGTTGTTGGAAGGCCAAGAAGCGGTTGCGGTGTACCAAGTTTTGGACCAAAGGCTGGCCATGCTTCCAGTCACTGTCATCCACAAGGATGCCGACCAGGCGTTGATCAGAGGATTGGAGGGGGGGGAGGTGTTGCTGGCGGAACCTGTTTCCGGCGCCTTTGAAGGGATGTTGGTGGAGCCCTTAACCCACTAAGCCATGGAGTCATTGATTCGCTTTTTTGTCCGGTTCAACTTGGTGGGCGATCTTTTGATGATTGCCATTTTGTCGGCTGGTTGGGTAGGCATGGGCTCGACCCGGAGCAATTTTTTCCCTGTGACAGAGTCGAAGACCATCCAAATTCAAGTGGTTTACCCGGGGGCTTCTCCTGCTGAAATCGAGGAAGGCATCGTGGCCAAAATCGAAGAGAATTTGCAAGGGATTGCGGGTTTGGACCAGGTACAATCTGTGTGTTCAGAGAATGCAGGAAGCATCACCGTCAAGGTCTTGTCGGCATCTGAAACCGATGACATCTTGCAAGATGTCAAGAATGCAGTGGACCGCATTGCGTCCTTTCCGGTGGGCATGGAACCTCCCACCGTATTCAAACAAGAAACCATTGGCGTCGCATTGACATTTGCCGTCACTGGTGCAAAGGACCTTGGTGCCTTGAAAACGGAGGCACGTCGGATTGAACAGGATTTGCGGGCCTTGGATGGCATTAGCCAAGTGGAGCTGAGCGGCTTTCCCGGCGAAGAAGTGGAAGTGGCCATCCGCGCGGATCGTTTGACCGAGTTGAACATGACCTTGACGGAGGTGTCCGCCGCAATTCGGTCAGCGAACATTGAGACCACGGGAGGGCGTTTGAAAACGGACCGTGAGGAGTGGATTGTTCGGGGACGTTTTCGTGGGTATGATGCGGAGTCCCTGGAGGACATAGTTGTCCGCTCCAACCTCGAGGGCAGGGTGGTTCGATTGTCTGATGTGGCCCAGGTTCATGACCGATGGGCGGACAACGATCCGTCCCGAAGCTGGTACAACGGACAGCCATCGGTGGTGGTGACTGTCAACAACCTCACCACAGAAAGCATTCTGGAGGTAACGGAATTGGCGCGGAATTACATCACCGCCTACAATGAACAGGCCGAGGCGGTGGGCACAGGCCTCCACCTCGACATCATCAGGGACAGCTCTGTGGTGCTGAACCAACGCATTGAGCTGCTCGTGAACAATGGAGTGATTGGGTTTTTGTTGGTGGTGATTTTGCTTGCGCTGTTTCTGAACATCCGTTTGGCCTTTTGGGTGGCACTGGCCATCCCAGTGTCCTTCGCAGGTATGTTCATTTTTGCTGGCGTGGCTGGGGTGACCATCAACGTCATCAGCCTGTTTGGCATGATCTTGGTGATTGGAATTTTGGTGGACGATGGGATTGTGATTGCGGAAAACATCTACCGGCATTTTGAGATGGGCAAGGACCAATACACAGCGACCATCGATGGCACCATGGAGGTTTTGCCAGCGGTATTTTCTGCCATTGTCACCACCATGGTGGCCTTCGCTTCGTTCTTTTTCATCGAGGGACAATTGGGAGATTTCTTCGGGGACATGGCGACCGTCATTATGCTGACTTTGCTGTTCAGCTTGGTTGAAGGTGCTTTCATTTTGCCGGCGCACGTGGGCCACAGCAAGGCCCTGCGCAGAGACTGGAAGCCCAACAAATTGGAGCGCACCATGCGCAACTTGATGGATGGTCTCAAAAGAAAGGTCTATGCCCCCGTGCTGCGCTTTGCTTTGGACCAACCATGGGTGACCTTTTCCGCGATTGTCGCACTTTTTTTGGTCAGCGTGCCGGGCTTGATTGGCAGTGGCTTGGTCAAGACGACTTTCTTCCCCTTCATCGAATCCGACAATTTGACGGTGAGTTTGTCCATGACGAGTGGAACGAGAGAGGAGATTACGTTGCGCGAATTGAACGACATCGAGACCGCGGTTTGGGAGGTCAACCAAGCATTGAGTGCAGAGCGAGAGGATAGCTTGGAGGTGATCTTGGCCGTTGACAAACGCATCGGCCCCAATGCCCATACAGGCCGCATCAACATACAGCTCTTGGATGGGGAGCGAAGGACCCAGCGCAGCACCGATATCAGTGCGATGCTTCGTGAAAAAGTAGGTACGGTGTATGGTGCTGAAAACCTCAGCTTCGCTGGTTTCTCTCCATTTGGAAGGCCTGTATCGGTGTCTTTGTTGGGGAGCAATTTGGAGGAGCTTTCCCTGGCAACGGAGGAATTGAAGGCGGCCATGTTGTTGCGGGAAGACTTGAAAGATGTCACCGACAACAACCAACGTGGCCTTCAGGAGTTGGAGGTTTTCCCCCATCCGCGTGCCCGTCAATTGGGGCTAACAGCCGCTGACATCATGTCGCAGGTGCGCCAAGGATTCTTTGGGAGTGAAGTCCAGAGGCTTCAACGTGGCCGTGATGAAGTCCGGGTTTGGGTGCGGTTGGCAGAACAGGACCGTGCGTCCTTGAGCCATCTGATGCGCTACCGAATCCGAACCTCGAATGGCAGTTTGGTGCCGTTGGAAGAGGTGGCCGATGTGAGGGAGGTGCAAGGCATCACCGCCATCAATCGACTGTATGGGGAACGCGAAGTCCAGGTGAGTGCAGACTTGTCGGGCCCAGGGGTCAGTGCAAGCGATGCCAATGCAGACATCAAGGAGAATGTCCTTCCCAACATCCTGTCCAGATACCCAGCCATTCGCGCGAGCTATGAGGGACAAAACAGGGAACAGGCCAAGAGCCAAACCAGCATCCAGGCCATCATGCCACTCATTTTTGCCCTGATGCTTTTTGTAATCATTTTGACGTTTCGAAGTCCCTTGCAAGGGGCAGCGGTGTTTGGTCTCATTCCTTTTGGATTGATTGGGATTAGCTTGGGCCATTGGCTCTTGGGGGCCCAAATCAGCTTGTTCAGTCTCTTGGGTTGCATTGCTTTGGTGGGCATTTTGGTGAACGACGCCCTTGTTTTTGTGACGGCATTCAACAACTATTTGCGGGATGGTTTGGAGGTGCGTCAAGCGATATGGGAAGCTGGAATGAGCCGTTTTCGTCCAATCTTGTTGACGTCTGTCACCACAGTTGCTGGCCTGGCGCCATTGATGCTCAACAAGAGTTTTCAGGCCCAATTCTTGATCCCCATGGCGATTTCTGTGGCCTTTGGTTTGCTCTTCGTCACGGTGGTGATTTTGGTCTTGTTGCCGATTTACCTCCTTTGGATCAACCCACTGCACAGGTCATGGGTGTGGGTAAAAAGAGGCGATTGGTTGGATCGAGAGGCGGCAGAGCCTGCAGTGCGAGAGCAAGGAGGTATGGGGGCCAAAATTGGAACCTGGGCCTCGGTGGGCCTAGCCTTGGGACTCGGGATGTCCCCCGTGGATGTGCATGCACAGTCGTCCTTGGCCCCCAACTTGCTCAGGGAAGAAGCTGTGGCGATCGCCTTGGAACGGAACTTTGGGGTGCAGATGGCCTTGGTCAATGAAGCGGGAGCAGCACTCAACAATGCTTGGGGGGCCGTGGGTGCCCTTCCGCGCATCGGTGGGAGTGTGGGTGCTGGCAGCAGTGTCATCGATCAGACGCAGAACCCTTCCACTTTCTTGCCCATCGCTACGGAGTCCCAGTCACTGTCGCCAGGACTTCAAGCGCAGTGGACCTTGTTTGATGGGATGGGCATGTTCGCCACCAAGAAGCGTTTGGATTTGTTGACGGAGCAGGCATCAGGCAACGTACAACTGGTCATGGAATCCACGGTGCAAGCTGTGCTCAATGCCTACGACAACCTCCTGGTCCAGGAGCGCAGCGCAGACGTGTTGGCTGTGGCGATGGACTTGACCCGTCAGCGACTGTTGCGGATAGGCGCTGCAGAGGAGTTGGGCACCGCAGGCACGTTCGACCGGCTGCAATTTGAAAACGCTTTGATCAACGACAGCTCGACCTGGCTCCGTCAGGCCTCTGCTGCCCGAGCGGCCAGGCGCAATTTGAATGTCTTGATGGTCCAAGAGGAGAATACCGAATGGACCTTGGAGTCCGACTTGGGCACACCTCAAACCATGGGCGACATGGAGGCGACGATGTCCCAATTGATGTCGGACAATTCTGCCCTTCAAAATGCCGTTTTGGCAGGCGCCATTGCCAATACGGGAGTGGACCAAGCCCAAGCCCAGCTTTGGCCAGTGCTGGGCTTTGCAGCAAACTGGGGCCAAACCCTTGGAGCCTCACGTGCAGTGTCGGATTTTCCTGATGGATTGGTGTTCAACCCATATGCCAACGGTGACATTCAATCCAATGTCACCAATTATGGTGCCTCGCTGACGTTGAATTTCAACTTGTTCAACGGAGGGGCTACCAAGCGGGCGATTCAGGAAGCTCAAATTCAAGTGGATTTGGCGGCAATGGACCAGGAAAGACTCACCCTCGAGGTCCGTTCAGCCCTTCTGCAAGCTTGGGACCAGCGTTCCACAGCACTTGCGCTTTGGTCGTTGTCCAAACAAAGACGACAAAACGCCGAGATTTCTGCTTCCTTGGGGGCCGATCGTTATCAAAATGGATCCCTCAATGCACTGGATTTTCGCGCACTGGATGTGGCGCTTCTTCAAGCCAAGGCGTCTGAATTGGCGGCAGTTCAGGCATGGAATGCCGCCCATTGGCAGGTGCTCCGCCTGTCGGGAAGACTGCGTGGCAGTGGTTCCATCGATCTCCGATGAGCTTAGTGCTCCGAGGGCTTTGTAACGCTGTGGCCAGCGGCTTGAAGGAACGCATCTTTCTCAAACAAGGCAAGGTCGCTTTGGACCATTTCTCGACAGAGTTCGTTCAAGGGGGTGGTGGCGGTCCATCCCAAGTCTCGCTTTGCCTTTGAGGCATCGCCCATCAAGAGTTCGACTTCGGCGGGACGGAAATACCGGGGATCCACTTTCACCAACACGTTTCCAGTTTCAGGGCAATACCCTTCTTCCTCTGCTCCTTCGCCCCTCCAAGACAAAGTGATGTCCACTTCTTCGAACGCCAAAGTGACAAAATCTCGGATGGAGGTGGTCACTCCTGTGGCCAAGACGTAGTCGCCCGGTTGGTCTTGCTGGAGCATGCGCCACATGCCTTCCACATAATCCCTGGCGTGTCCCCAATCTCGTTGAGCGTCCAAATTGCCCAGGTGAAGACATTGCTGCATCCTCAGTTTGATGCGGGCCGCTGCACGTGTGATTTTTCGGGTCACGAAGGTCTCGCCACGTCGCGGACTTTCGTGGTTGAACAAGATGCCGTTGCTCGCATGCATTCCATACGACTCGCGGTAGTTCTTGACAATCCAATACGCGTACAACTTCGCCACGCCATAAGGGCTTCTCGGGTAAAAGGGCGTTGTTTCGGATTGCGGCACTTCTTGGACCATCCCGTACAGCTCAGAGGTGCTTGCCTGGTAGAATCGGCATGTTTTTTCCAACCCCAAAATCCGAATCGCTTCGAGCAACCGAAGGGTGCCAAGGGCGTCTGCATCGGCCGTGTATTCCGGGGTTTCGAAACTGACTTGAACGTGGCTTTGGGCCGCCAAATTGTAAATTTCATCGGGCTTGACTTCCTGAACGATGCGGATCAAGTTGGTGCTGTCCACCAAGTCGCCGTAATGCAATTTCAGGCGAACATTGGATTCATGTGGGTCTTGGTAGAGGTGATCAATGCGGTCCGTATTCAGCTGGGATGCCCGCCTTTTGACCCCATGGACTTCATATCCTTTTTCCAGCAGAAGCTCCGTCAAGTAGGCCCCATCCTGCCCTGTGATTCCTGTGATGAGTGCTTTTTTCGTCTTGGCCATGAAGGCGAAAATACACTTTGAGTCCGACCCAATTAGCCTTGTGATACAAGTTCCTGGTTCTCGACTAGCCTGGCATACGTGCCCTCTTTGGCCATCAAGGCGTCGTGGCTCCCTTCTTCCACCACCCTGCCTGACTCCATGACGCAGATGCGGTCAGCGTTTTTCACGGTACTCAATCGATGCGCGATGACCAGGGAGCTCCGGCCTTCCATCAATGCATCTAAGGCGGCTTGGACTTCACGTTCAGAAGTGCTGTCGAGTGCGCTGGTGGCTTCGTCCAGGATCAAAAGATCCGGGTCCTTTAGGATGGCCCTGGCGATCGCGATTCGTTGCCGCTGACCGCCTGAAAGCTGAACACCCCGTTCGCCGACCAAGGTGTCAAGTCCTTCAGGAAACTCTTGGATGAAATTCCATGCATAGGCCTTTTTGGCCGCCTCAATGACCTGAGATTCAGAAGCCTTGGGGTCACCGTAACGGATGTTGCTGCGCAAGTCTCCGCCGAACAAAATCACCTCTTGTGGCACGAAGGCCACTTGCTGCCGGTACCCCCGCAAATCGAGGTCATGGGCGTGGTGTTCTCCCACTTTTATGGTGCCTGAGTCGGGGTGGTGAAACCGAAGCAGGAGGGAGGCTACGGTGCTTTTTCCGGCGCCACTGGTGCCCACCAATGCGATTTGCTGTCCCGGTTCGACCTTGAGGTTCATGCCTTGAAGGACAGGGACATCCGGCCGCTGGGGGTACTTGAAGTGAACATCCTCAAAGACCACCGCATGGCGAAGGGAAAGATGTGGGGTGGGGACGTCCAAGTCTTCGACCTCGCGGTCTTGCTCGACAATGTCCATGATCGATTCTATGGCGCCAAGTCCGCGTTGCAATGCGCTGAACTGTGCCGCCATTCCACCGATGCTGCCCGCCACAAGTCCTGTCATGAGCAAGAAGGAGAAGAAGTGCTCGCTTGCCAGCTCTCCTTGTTGCATCAGGTCTGCACCTTTGAAAATGATCAAGGTGATGGCACCAAACAAAAACAGGATGATGAAGCTTGCAAAGGTTCCACGCCAAAGCGCTCCGCGCATGGCAAGGGATTTGATTTCGATGGCGTGCCTCCCGTATTTCCCGCGCTCCAGCCATTCATTCGCATAACTCTTGACGCTGACAATGGCAGTCAAGACATCTTGGACCACGACGTTGGAGGCCGCAACCTCGTCTTGCGTTTTCTTGGACAATTTTCGGATGAAACGTCCGAAGACTACAGCTGCAACAATCATCACGGGCAACGTGCCGAGCATCCATAGCGTAAGCTCGACTGAGAAGTAGGAGAGGGCAACGATGCCCCCTACAATCAAAATCAGTCCGCGAAAGAGTTCCGCCAATGTGACGGTGAAGATGTCCTGGATGGTGGTGACATCCGCACTGATTCGGCTGTTCAGGTCCCCGACGCGACGGGCGTCGTAAAACGCCATGGGCATACTGACCAGTGCATCAAACGCATCTTGACGCATGGAGAGCATCATTTTTTCTGTCATATCTGCAAAAAGCAAGACGCGCACGAATGAAAACAAGGATTGAACAACAAGGACAATGAGCAAGGCCCAACCAATAGAAGCCAAGTCGTCCAAGGCGATGCCCATGAAAGGCAGTTCCCCTGCTGCACCTGTGGTACCCACCCCTCCCAGTTGCCCCCAGAGACGGGTAATGGCCAAAGTCAATCCCCCAGAAATGGTCATCACAATTAGCCCTGCAGCAAAGTGTCCGATGTAGGGCCGTAAATATTTTTTCATCCGCCCAAACCCCCGCAGGTCCTGGAACTGAAAGCGTTTTTTGGGAGATGGGTCTTCCCCATTGGAGGGGCGATGTCCCGGATGTGGAGGGTGGCCGTATGCCATGAAGAAGAGAAATTCGTGGTTCTGGGCTCGAAGTTAAGGCCCGTCCAAGCCGCGGAATGCGAACTTTGTACCTAGAATGTCGACCAAAGGCTTTGGAGGAACGCAAAGGCTTCACTACATTTGCCGTCCCTTAACGGGTAACAAGAGCAAAGATGAAAAGGACATTCCAACCTTCCGTACGGAAACGACGCAACAAGCACGGGTTTCGCAAGCGCATGGCAACTGCTGCAGGCCGAAACGTTCTTAGCTCACGCCGCCGCAAAGGCCGCAAGAAACTGTCGGTCAGCACTGAGCGCCGCCACAAAGGCGTCGAACGCCTTTAACAGAGCGTTACGACTCGAAAAAAAGGGACCCCACGGGTCCCTTTTTTCGTATCCAGTAGCCCCAGTGTGAAAAGGCTCATTTGGGGACAGAGCTCGACCATACCAACAACAACCCGGGCACTGCCTCAAGGGCACATCCATGCCATTGGCTCCCTTTGACGCTGCCATGGATGGTGCCTTTCAGCTCCTCGATTGCAGTGATGGAAAGTTCTTTGCGGTAGTCCAATTTGGGGCCATGGCCTTTGAACATGGCTTCTTTGGACGCCCACACCCATGGCTCAAGCCCCATGAATTCCTCGCATTCTTTCGTTGACATGATGCGTGGCGCCACCCTTTGGATCCGGGGGTCCTTGATTTCCACAAGGTCCAAACCTCCTGTTGTGTCGTTCTCCCAGACCCCAACGACAGCCCATGTGGCGCCATCCTCTGTGGTGTGGTGACTCACCCCAAACGACGACCATGTCACAGGTGATGCGTTTGGCACAATAAAGGGTTTCCCATCCTTGTTATGACGGAGGTGCCAATGGGGATGGCCGAGCAATGCTTGGGTCGCCAATAGGACGGCGACATGTTCTTTTTGGCGCAACAAAGGGAGGTCACTTGTTGGCCTTTCGGGGAAAAAGTGTGCCCATGGGTACATGCCCTCGAACTCTTCTTCAGAAAGCTTCCAGAGAACAAGTTGAGGAGAGATGGGTTGGTTTGGCAGCGCAAAGCGAGGCATGGATGCAAAGTAACGGGGTTTGACCTCGATGAGAAATGACCTCGTGTTGCCTATTTTTGCAACGCTAAATGACACAAAACATGGGAAATACAACTCCTACCCTTACCCTCCCCTACAAAGTCAAGGACATGAGCCTTGCTGAATGGGGACGCAAAGAAATTACATTGGCCGAGGCAGAGATGCCAGGTTTGATGGCCCTTCGTGAAGAATACGGTGCGTCCAAGCCTCTCGCGGGCTCCCGCATTGCCGGTTGCCTCCACATGACCATCCAAACAGCTGTATTGATCGAAACCCTCGTGGAACTAGGTGCAGACGTGACGTGGTCCTCGTGCAACATTTTCTCCACCCAGGACCATGCAGCAGCGGCCATTGCAGCAGCAGGTATTCCTGTCTACGCCTGGAAAGGAATGACAGAGGAGGAATACGAGTGGTGCATCCAACAAACCCTGTTCTTTGGAGAGGAGCGCAAGCCCCTCAACATGATCCTCGACGATGGAGGTGATTTGACCAATGTGGTCTTGAACGACCACCCTGAATTGGCGGCTGGCATCAAAGGCATCTCTGAGGAAACAACCACAGGTGTGCTTCGTCTGTACGACCGCGAAAAGAATGGCACTTTGACCATGCCCGCCATCAACGTCAACGATTCTGTGACCAAGTCGAAGTTCGACAACAAGTACGGTTGCCGCGAGTCTTGTGTGGATGCCATCCGTCGCGCGACGGACGTGATGATGGCTGGAAAGGTGGCTGTCGTAGCAGGTTTTGGTGATGTCGGAAAAGGCTCAGCTGAGTCCCTTCGCAACGCTGGTTGCCGCGTAATTGTTGCAGAGGTCGATCCCATCTGCGCCTTGCAGGCTGCGATGGAGGGATACGAAGTAAAGAAGATGCTCGACGCTGTGGCGGAAGCAGACATTGTGGTGACAGCCACGGGCAACAAGGACATCGTTGCCGGTGCACATTTCAGCGCGATGAAAGACAAGACCATCGTTTGCAACATCGGCCACTTCGACAATGAAATTGACGTGGCTTGGCTCAACGACAACTTCGGAGAGACAAAGGATACGGTCAAACCACAAGTCGACATGTACACTGTGGATGGCAAAGACATCATTTTGTTGGCAGAAGGCCGCTTGGTCAACTTGGGTTGCGCCACGGGCCACCCAAGCTTCGTGATGTCAGCATCCTTCACCAACCAAACCATAGCTCAAATTGAGCTTTGGACCAATTCAGATGCCTACGGAAACAGCGTGTATACCTTGCCCAAGCACTTGGACGAGAAGGTGGCACGTTTGCACTTGGCCAAAATTGGTGTGGAAATCGATGAATTGTCGAAGGACCAAGCAGACTACATCGGTGTGGAGGTCCAAGGACCTTTCAAAGGCGAGGCCTACCGATACTGATTCATCTTCGATGGGCTGCAAAAAAACCCTGCCGAGTCGGTGGGGTTTTTTGTGCCCAGGTTTTTCTACAATCCTTGTTCTTCAGTTGAAGATGCTCAAAATCGAGCCATTCAAGGAAGTGCGGTAGCGGTGCAAGGGCAGCGTCGCCGGACCGGTCATCACCGTCCCGTCGAGCATGAGCCATTCACTTTCGCTGCAATCGCTGTCGTCGCGCAGTGTGACATTGTCGTCTTCCAAGGCGACCTGACAACCCAAAGGAATGTCGAACGTGGCATGCCGGTCGAGCACGACGAACTCATCGAGTGTGAACCTATAGATGTAGAGCCCCTTGGACCCCCCTGGCAGTGCAATGGCCTCTCCGGGAAAATTCAGTGTGTTGTACGCGGGGAGGTTCAGATCGATTTGAAAGTTGACTGGAACGTAGGGAATGTACTGTTGCTGTTCTCCACATGAAGCGCAAGAAAACAACATGAACACCCATGCGAACCACCACATTTGTATGGATGAGCGCAGGCCCAAGGGGTCCTTGGGTGCACCGGCTTTGAACGCCTTTACATACTTGGGTTCGTAAGAGCCCAGATCTTCAAAATGACCTTCCTGAAATGCATGATCGGCAAGTTGGGCCCCGTCCCGAGCGAGCGGCCACGCCTCTTCAAATTGCCGCCCAGCTCCAGCGAGGATCCCCTCACACTTGACGGCCCCATCGCCGATGAATTGACCTGGACCCGTCCAATGGTCGGGGGTTTGGTCTACCTCTACAGGTTCCACCTCCTCAAGACATGTCCCATCATCGGCGTACGTCGCCGCATAGACCTCCATTCTCCTGGCGTCAATCATGCCAATGCGCGTTTGTGGGGTGGGGTCCAGTCGCTTTCCTTGCGCCGCGAGAAGAGCGGTGCTTTCCAAGGCAATCAAAGGGACGTTCCATCCTTGGCACAAGCCTTTGGCCGTTGCCACTCCAATCCGAAGTCCCGTAAAGGAACCAGGCCCTCCTGTGACGGCGATGGCTTGCAGTGATTTGTGTTCCCATGCCACGTCTTTCAATACCTCTTCAATCAATGGCATGAGTCGTTCCGCGTGGACGTATCCATCGGTTCTTTCTTCTCGCCAGGCCATCGCTTTTCCATCTTGTGCCACAGCCACAGAGCACTGTTTGGTGGAGGTGTCGATCAAAAGGATTCGGGCCATCAGATTTCTTCTTCGTGTACGGCGTCACCGGAATCCAATGTGCGACTGACAATGTCGTAAGGACCTGTGACAAGCACATCAGAAGTATCGAGGTCTCCTGCAACTTCGACATGCCTGGTGTCTTGAATACCTGTTTCTACGGGCGTCCAAAGGGCCTTGCCATCACGAAAAAGAAACACCCCCAATTCAGCATCAGATGCATCTCCGTCTGACTTGCTTGAGGAGAGCGCAGTCTGGACACCCGCCCTGCTTGCTACCGCTTGAATGGGTACGGAAAGGACTTGGCTGCGTCGGGCCGTGAGAATGTCCACAGTGGCGCTCATTCCTGGTCTGAAAGGCGCGGCATTCTCACCCTCATCCTCCATCAAATGGAGGTAGCTGCCTCGCTCGAGTCTTATTTTCACAGAGAAGTTGGTCACCTGGTCCATGCTGAACCCATTCATGCCCGCATTCAAGGCCGTGTTCCCAATTTCAGTGACCGTCCCAGCGAAGGTTTCCCCTAGATAGGCGTCCACTTCCACTTCAGCTTCGTCGCCCAAGTGGATGCGCACAATGTCGCTTTCGTTGACCTCCACATTCACTTCCATCGTTCGGAGATCGCTGACGTTCAAAATCACCTCTCCTGCGGTGAACCCATTTCCCTGGACGCTTTCACCCACTTCCTTCGAAAGCGCCGTCACCACCCCGGCCTGTGGGGCACGGAGTGTGGTTCTGCCCAAGTTGTCCTTGGCTTCTTGGACGGAGGCCTCCCCACTTCGAATGGCAAATTCGGCACTTCGGACATTTTCCTCTGCACTGGTGACATTGGCCTTGGCGGTGAGAAAAGACGCCTGCGTTTGGTCAAACTCAGCTTGGGAAATCACCTTTTGTTGGAGCAGCGCCTCCCCTCGTTCAAAAGCCTTGGTGGAGGCGAAGAAATTGGCTTCGCCTTGTGCCACTTGGGCGCGGGCGGATGCAAGGTTGGAACGGGCTGAATTCAGGGAAGCCTCGGCGCGCAGGAGGGCGGCATCGTAGATGTCGGGGTTGAGCTGCACGAGCAGGTCTCCTTGAGATACGACATCGCCTTCCTTCACGGGAAGTTGGGTGATTTGACCGTTGACTTCTGCGGTGATTTTGACCTCAATTTCCGGTTGAATTTTGCCGCTCGCACTCACGCGTTCCACGAGATCGCGGAAGGCAACCTTTGAGGTGCTGACCGTGGGCAGTTCCCGGCTTCCCCCGCGCACGGCGGCCGCGATTACCAAGAGAAGGACCAGCGACCCAATTCCGAGCAACAGTTTCTTGTTTTTCATGGTTCAGAGGCTAAGCGGTCGTCCGAGGTAAAAGTCCAAGATGCGCGTTTTGAAGACAAAATCATATTGGGTCCTCAAGGCATTGATTCGTGCGTTGTCCAAACGGGTTCGTGCATCGGCATATTCCAAGGCAGAAATGGCCCCTGCTTCAAACCGTGCTTCTGCATTTGACATGGCCAATTCTGCGGCGTCAAGGGCTTGACTGTTGGCATCGAAGGTGCGTTCTGCGGCCCGTGCATCGGCCCATGACGTTTGCACGGTTTGGGTCAGAGATTGAGCGGTTTGTTCTTTGCTGAGTTGGGCAGAAATGACGTCGACTTTTGCCTGTTCAATGCCAGCATGAATGCTGAAGTTGTTGAACAAAGGCAGGCTGAGGGAGAAGAAAATACTTTGGTTCAGGTTGTCGCTCAATTGGTCCTGGAACGACATTGTTTCAAAGGACACCCCGGAGTCATCTACCACAGGAGCTGTGAGAAGGACGCCAGGAGTGGTGGTGGCAATGTCATAGAAGATGGTGTTGGATTCACCGATTTGTTCGAGGCGGTTTTGGGAATAGCCCGACCCCAAACTAAAGGACCCCACCACGCGTGGCAGACGGGCAGCCTTTGCGAGGTCCAACCCGAGATAGGCGTCCGTGACCCCCAATTCAGAAGCCCTCATGTCTGGGAATTGCGTCAAGGCGTATGCCACCGCTCCCTCTGCACTCGTGGGCAGTTGGGTGCTCTCTATCAGGTTTGGGGCAGGGGCAGCCACATCGAGCTGATCCGCTTCCGTTCCCTTTAGTTGAAGCAATTGGGCCAAGTTGAGACGTGCAAGGGTCACAGCGTTCTCTGCATTGACAACGGAGCTGACATCGGTGGCCTTTTGGGCGAGGACGTCCAACAGATCGCTCTCCGCTGCAGCACCAGCATCGACCAAGGTTTGGACGCGGTCCACTTGACGTGTGGTGGCGATGGCATTCAGTTGCGCAATGCCGAGAAACTCTTTTTGGAAGAGGACGTTGAGGTAGGCTGAAGCCAAACTAAGTGCCAAAGCGTTGCGGGCCACCTCTGTGTTGGTGGCCGCCAACTCCAATCCCAGTTTGGCCCTACGCAGGTTCAGGTGGTTTTGGAACCCATTGAACAAAGTCAACCCTGAACTCAATCCAAAATTGCTGGACTGAATGGCATCCGTCGCAAATTGGTTGGTGAAAGGGTCAATGGTTTGGCCAATGTTCACGCCAAAGCTTGAAGAGGCATTGAGGTTGGGCAAGAATGCTCCTTTGGCCGCAAGTGCCGCGACTTCACCTCTGCGAAGACCTAGTTCAGTTTGCTTCAGTTGCAAGTTGTGCTCGAATGCATGCCCGAGGCATTCTTCAAGGGTCCACGTGCGGGTGGCCACATTTTGGGCCGAAGCCAAGCCACAACCGAAGGCAGTGAGCATCAAGGCGAGTCGGACCCGCATGAGGAAAAAAGGAACCATGGTTCTAATGTAAGGTCTGGGGGCCGCCATCCTTGTTGGAGGGATCCCCTTTGGGCTTGCGGAAGACAAACCAAGCGAAAAATGCCATGATGGCATAGGGGATTCCCATGAGGTAGAGAATGCCAGAATTCAGTCCTCGACCCAAGCTTCCATCTGCCGCACTGTCCTCAGCCACAGCCTTGCACATGACGCACTGTCCCAAGCTTACGTCGTCCAATGCCCACCAAAAAACCCCAGCGATTAGCAGGAAGCGCCATGTCGGGACGACAGCATTGCTATGGGATGTCAAAAGGGGTAACACGGGGAAATCATGAGGTAAACAAGGACGCCAGTGAACGTCACATAGGTCCAAATGGGCCATGTGATTCGCGCCCACTTGCGGTGCTTTTGAATTTGATTGCCCAATCCGAGGAGGTAGGTGGTCAGCACCATCGGGACGATCACGATGGACAGCAGCACATGGGAAATCAGGATGACGAAGTAGACCGTCCGTATGGCTCCTTCTTTGCAAAAAGGGGTGCTTTCCGTAGTGATGTGGTAGCTCACGTAACTCAACAAAAACATGGCACTTAGCACCAAAGCTGTGGTGTTGAGACGTTGGTGCAGCACCAATTTCTTTCGCCGAATGGCCCAAAGGGAACCCAAAAGACAAAGGAAAGCGGTCCCATTGATGGAGGCATTGAGGGCGGGAAGTTGGTGCAACCAACCCTGCATCTCAGGACCAACATCCAGTCCTGGCAAAAAGAACATGACGGCCACCAACAATGGGATGGCAACGCCTGCCACCCAAACAAAGCCTTTCATTTTTTTGTCAATCCCCATGAGTTGTGTTGTTCTTCATTCAAGACAAAAATGTGCCGCCAATGTTTGTTTCAATCGGCGCGGCTGGCTCCTTGTTGGTGAAGCACGAGTTGGGCGGCATCCATGAGCATGGCATCTACTTCGGCTGTGGAAGTGCCATCGTACAAACCCCTGATTTGGTCGGCCTGGTCCACGAGAACAAAAGTGTCGCTGTGGAAGAATCCTCCAGCGGCTGTGTCGCTTTTCAAGGCCGTCAGGTAATAGCCATTCCTCGCTTGGTCGTACAAATCCGCTTTCTTCCCAGTCATGAATTTCCATGAAGACGTGTCCGCCCCCAATTGGGTGGCGTAAGTCTTCAGCCGGGCCGGCGTGTCCCTTTCAGGATCCACGCTGTGGCTGAGCAAAACGATGTCGCCGTCCAAGTCGTGGTCGCGGAGCCATTGTTGTCCTCGGGACAGTTGACTGCTCATGATCGGACAGATGGTGGGGCAATGGGTGAAGAAGTAATCGACAATTTTGACCTGGCCCTCCACCGTGCGATGGCTGATTTCCACGCTGTCGATTCCTGTGAACGCAAAGGCGGGCACTTTGTGGCCCTCGGGTCCGACGACCGGCAAATCTTCGCACGGGGCCAAGGCTTCGGCGAGTTGCTCTCTTGCATAAGCTGCCACATCCATTTCCTTTTTGAGCAGCGCGATGTCTTCCACCGCATCTCGGATGTCATCTTCCGAAGCGGCATGGTACACGCCGCGTAAGAATCCCTCGGCATCGACCAACCACAAGGTAGCGACGTTGTTGGGGTCGTCGGGGTCTCGCTGGATCATGAAATCTTCAGCCACAAGGCGCTCGATTTCCTCTGGTGCACCGGTCAAGAATTGCCATTTGCCGTCAAACCCATTGTAACGTGTGTTTCGCTCCACGTATTCGGCGAGCACTTCTGGAGTGTCATGTTCAGGATTCAGCGAAAAACAAACCACGGCAATGTCCCCCTCGTCACGGTACCTGAAGTTGGGCCAAAGCAGCTGTTTGGTGACTTGAGCCACATGCGGTGCATCGGTGCCAAAGAAGGCGGCCATCCAAACCTTTCCTGCCAGTTGGTCTGAGTGAAAGTCCTGGCCTTTATGGTTGGTCAAGTGAAAGTCACCCACCCGCTGCGCCTCGAGGGAACGGGCGTCGAGCTTGCCGTCGACGGTGAAAAAGGGAAGGGTGTTGAAGTTGTGCTCTGAAAGCAGACCAAAAACCACCAACCCCGTCAATGGCAGGGCCAGCATCATGGCCGACAAAATCAATCTGTTCTTCAGTTTCCCCATGGTGGCGCCTCTCCCCAATCAGTGAAAGGTGGAGAACGCTTCGAGATGTCCAAAGCCCTCTGTGATCGCAATGAACAAGAGGTAGCTGATGAACAAGATGTAGGGGGTCAAAATCGTTTTCTTGAGGATGCTGCTCTCATCTCCGAGGTGCATGAAAACAAGCACGATGTAGGCGGCCTTGACCAAAGTCAACACGATGAACGACCATTTGATCATTGTCCAGGAGAAGGTCTCTGAACGCTTGAAGACGATGCCCATGCCGACTTCAACGGCCGTGATGAGGGTCAGCAATGCGGTCACAAACCAAACTTTCTTGCGGATGGCGGCACCTGCTTCTTCGCTGTGGTGCGCAGCCATGGCGTAGCTGTCGTTGACAATCAAATCGTCGCGTTCCATGTCAAATGAGGTAAAAGAAGGTGAATACAAAAACCCAAACGAGGTCGACAAAGTGCCAATACAGGCCAGTTTTTTCCACCATTTCGTAATGGCCACGGCGCTCAAACACACCGTTGAGGGCCATGAAGAATATGATGATGTTGATCACCACGCCTGAGAAAACGTGGAACCCATGAAAGCCCGTGATGAAAAAGAAGAAGTTGGCGTAGGTCTGCTGTGCCGCGTACTCGCTGTCCTCCAAGTTGGCGCCAAAAGCAAACACCTCGCCACGTGCGCTCCAAAGCTTCATAGCTTCCTCTCCGGAAATTTGTTGCTCGTTTTCGATGAATTTGTTCACCGTTAGACCGTGCATTTGTGCGCTGTGTTCGTGCGCGCCAAACTGGGTCAAGGTGACGTGCCCATCTTGGGAAGAGAGGACCGTGTTGGGGTCTCCTTCGGACCATGGCTCGGCCAAGTGTCCAAAGTGATGGTCCATGAATACCACCTCGCCTTGAGGCAGCTCCATTGACATGCCGCTGTCCGTGGTGACGTTCACAGCCTTGGCCAGTTGAAAGCTCCCGCCAGATCCATGAATAAAGTGCGACCACTCCCAAGCCTGCGATCCTAAGAAGAAAATGCCTCCAACAACGGTGGCTGCCATCCAGCGGACCACGCCTTTTTTGTCGTTCCGGTGTCCAGCTTCAACAGCCAACACCATGGTGACTGAAGACACGATCAAGAGAAACGTCATCAATGCGACATAGACCAAGGGATAGGCCCCTTCAAGTCCAGGAAGGGCCCGGAACACTTGCTCGCCGATGGGCCAAGAATCTTCAGAGGTGGCCCTTGAGAACCCGTACGCCGTGAGCAACCCCCCGAAGGTGAGTGCATCGGAGACGAGGAAGAACCACATCATCATTTTTCCGTAGGTCACGGAGTAGGGACTTTGTCCTCCGCCCCATAGGACGTCAGAAGGGATCGTTTCGGTGTTTCCAGCCATGGTCTGAACTTGAGATGCGAAAATAACACAATCGGCATACAGGCGGCATGCAGATGTGCGCCAAATCACATCACGAATTCACAACGGGAAGTGGAAGGCTTGTCGGTGCTCAGTGCAAGAAGAACAAGAATGCAAAGAGATAGATCCAAAGAAGGCCCAAGAAGTGCCAGTATATCCCCAGCGCTTTCAGCCTTACGGTGTCCCCTTTACGAATGACCCCTGTGAACACCCGGATGCCATTCACCACCAAATAAATCAGGCCAAAGACCAAGTGCAAAATGTGGGTCAGGACCAACGCCCAGATATAGCCCCCACCGCTGTTGGAGGATTGCAACACTTTCGTGGTGATGGGTTGCACCATCAAGGCATCGTCGGAGGCATAAAGTTCTCCGCGTGCAGCATCGTGCAGAAGCTGTTTTCCGTCGTAACGAAAGTCATAGTCCACCCCATACACTGCACTGCTTTCGTACAAAGCGGCGAGGTTGTTCCAACGGAAAGCGGTGCCTTGCTCTGTTTCAGAGGTGTCCCACCCCATGCCCAAATCCATCAATTGACGCCAACCCTCAGCTTGGGAGATGGTGAATCCAATGCCAAGGATCAAGGTGGCCGCCATGGCGGTGTAGCCCATGTTCGTTTGGCCTGACCCGATGGCTTTTGTAGCCCACCAAAGGGTTGCACTGCTCAGCACGATCATCACATTGCTCACCCAAAACATGCTTGGAGCGGGGACGTGCACCCAATATTGTCCCATGTTGCTCACGATGTAGGCAGAGGTGAATCCAGCAAACAGCATGGTGACTGCAAAAACGACGAAGTACATCAGCATGGTCTTCGTTCGGTTGCGGACTTCAGGATCGAGTCCTTCAAAAACGCGGTCGCTCATGAGGGGGGGATTTTGTCTAGGACGTAAATGATTTGAACCAAGGGTAGATAAAGAAAGCTGGCAAACATGAGGCGTTTGGCGGCATCCATGGATTGCCGGATGTGAAGTCGCCAAGCGTAGAAGGAGAAGCCCAGTCCGGCTACCACAGCCACAGCGAAGGCAACATTTCCAACCATCGGTTGGTTCAACGCCCAAGGCAGCATGCTTGCGGGAATGCAAAAGAGGGTGTAGAGCAGGATGAGTTGCGCACTCCTTTCCGATCGCCCCGCATTGAAGGGCAGCATTTTGTACCCAGCCCTGAGGTAGTCGTCATGAGCGAGCCATGCAATGGACCAAAAATGGGGGAACTGCCACATGAATTGCACAGCGAACAGTGTGCCGGGTTCGATGCCAAAATCACCTGTGGCCGCGACGTACCCAATCATTGGAGGCAAGGCTCCGGGGAACGCCCCGACAAAAACGCAAAGACTGGTTTTGGCCTTCAAAGGAGTGTACACAAAGGCGTAGCTGACCAGCGCGGCAACGCCCAACCACCCACTGAGTGGATTGAGAGAGAAGAGACAGGTCAACCCGACGACCGCTGCACCCAAACTCCACATAAGCGCTTGTTTCACAGTCATTCGTCCCGTGGGCAGTGGGCGGTCAGAGGTCCTGGTCATGAGTCCATCCACCCGTTTCTCGATGATTTGGTTCAATCCATTGGAAGCACCTGTCAGCGCGTAGCCCCCTAGGGTCAAGGTCAAAAAGGTGGGCAGATCGATGGTCTCCGTGGCCATGAACCAACCAAGCACCGCAGACATGACGACAAAGAAGCCGAGACGGAGTTTGAATAGGGTGGCAAGGTCGCGATGCATGGCTGACAAAACTAACGCAGGAAGCCAAGGTCGAGCAGCATCCAAGTCACCAATCCCGTTCCTCCATGACCCTGGATTGGCGGATGCCGATTTCAAGACGCCCCGCGTCCCACGGTTCTTGCCATGCCCCCGGACTGGCTTGGGTCTCTAACCTGGTCCAAGCCCTGACAAAGGCTTCAATCCCGGCAGCACCATAGCGCTCCCCCAGCGGGTAGGCCACATCAAGTTCCAGTCGATGGACCAGTGTGTTGGCCCCCTGCAACCAAAGGTGCCCATTGTCCGACTCTCGCTCTGAAAAGGAGGTCCAAGGCATTTCTCCCGCTGCGAAAGCAAGCAAGGCCTCTCCGCCCCCCAAAGACCTACCTTGCATTCTTCTCAGCGCACTGAGCCGCACCACCCAATCTTCCCGCACCACCACCCGCAAGCGGGCACGACCCTCCATGAAGTTGCCTCCTGCGGGATGGCCCAAGGGCTGATGGAGGTGGGTGTACGACAGGGGGAGGGATTGATGGGTGTAGGTCCAAGGTCTGACCGCAGCACCCTCCAAAAGCCAGCCCCATTTTCCTGATCGACTCGTTGAATGTGCCCCCACCAGAACGCCCCATTTGTTGCCCCACCATTGGTTGCCTTCGAAGAGTTTGGACACCAGCAGTTCATCGAACAGAACCTGTCCGTAGCCTGTGACCCGTTGGCCGCGGCGAAGCCTTCTGCGCCATGTGCATTGTGCGCCGATCAAGGCGTTGTCCGACGACCCTAGGCTGTATTCTCTCGGTCGAAAGGCTGCCAGTGGAACGATGTAATGCGGCTCCAATCTTCCTTGAAAAGCCACGTCGTTGCCCCGCCATTTCACGGCCCCAAAAACAGCACCTGACCAACCTCCACCCAACTGTACTTCTGCCCAATGGGCCGCCATCCAACCGATTTCAGCACTGTCAGAGTTGGCATTGAAGTGGCGCGTGCGGAGAAGAAGGTGCGCGTACTGGACCAACCCGGCATCGATCCAAAGTCTCGCGCCTTTGGCTGGGGCCATGTGCCTATCGAGGAAAAGGGATCTGGCCCCGGGTCCCCAGTGATGGGACTCCTGGCCCACACGCAAGGCGACAGAAGGAGAAATGGCCCATGACAAGGAGGCTTCCATCCTTTCCACGGAAGCCACAGAGCTGCTGAGGAGCGAAGCCCTTCCAAGTCCATCCATAGAGCGATGTTCACCCACCTCTTGGGCCAATGGAAATCCCAAAGGCAGCCTCCATCTTGTGAGCTGAACTTGGTAAAAGACCTTTTGGAACAAGGCCCCTGAGGTGCCGAGGCCAATGGCGGTGGAAGGCGCATTGAAGTCTCCAGTGATTTGTTTCGCCTCTCCAAGGACTTTCAGACCAGAGAAGGCATCTAGGGAGGGACGCAGGGAGAGGGGGCGGTTCCATGCCGTCATGGGCTGGATGCTCGGGACCATGACCTCCAAACTGTCACAAGCCATCCGGACGAGCTGCTGAGAGGGGTCGAGGGGCAAGTGCCACATACTTGTCACGGGGGCTTGCGTCCACCCTGTGATGCCCATGCCCATCCAGCAGAATGTCCAACACGTCCAAGCTCTCATGGCGGGAAGTTACGCCACCGGCTGCGACTCCGTGGTGGCCTTGGCAGCGCTTTCGGCAGGCATTGTGTCGCTCAAGGCGGAGTGACCCCACCCTCTTTTGACCAACAACGCCGGCACGGTTCCGACCCCAAAGGCCAATCCCAAAGTCCCTAGAAACTGAAGGGTGCCTGTCCAGCCCATTTGGGCATTCTGGGGTTGAAAGGCCAAGACGGCAAACAACACAGAATAACTCCAAATGGCTGCAGAACTCAAGCGATGGCCCCATCCCAATTTCATCAAGAGGTGATGAATGTGCTTGCGGTCGGGAGAAAACGGCGATTGACGCTTCAGCACGCGCAAGGTGAAGACCCTCAAAGTATCCACAAGGGGATAGGCCAGAATGGCCATGGCTGCGACTGGCCTTGAGACATTCGCCCAAAGGGCCTCATTGGGGGTTTGAAGAATGCGAACAGCGAAGACGTAGGCCAAAAGACCCAAGAGCAAAGAACCGCTGTCCCCCAAGAAGATTTTGGCAGGATGCAAGTTGAAGAGCAAGAACCCGGCAATTCCTCCGCATGCGGCGGCGGCAACCGTCGCTGATGCCAAGTCACCTGTCCAGTAAAACCAGAGACCAAAGGCCATCATGGCCACCATGCCATAGCCACCGGCAAGGCCGTCGATGCCATCGATCAGGTTGATGGCATTCACCACAACGATGTACACGAACCATGAAAACGGGGCACTCACGTAGAAGGGAATGCTGTGCAACCCAAACAAGCCGTCAAAGTTGTCGATTCTCAAGTTGAGCCCCACCACCAAAAACAAGCCAATGGCCATATGGACAAGCAACTTTTTGTTGGCACCCATGCCCATGATATCGTCTTTGAGTCCCATGAAAAAGATGGGGATGCCCGCCCCCAAGACACCCATCCATTGAGTCATCTGTTCGTTGCCCATGGACATCCAAGAGAATGACACCAAGGCGCTGCAGAATAGGGCGGCAAAGAACATCACTCCACCTGCAGTTGGTACGGAACGGTGGTGCATTTTTCGTGCCTCACTCGGCTCATCCACGAGATGTTTTCTCTTGGCGAGCATGATCAAGGAGGGCATACCAAACAGCGCGACAAGGAAGGCCAGCGTGGCGGGAAGCATCAAGGAAATCATGGCGTCGCAAATGTAGGCCCTCCCGGCGACATCCCAAGTCGATGGGCCACCCCCACCTTCCATCGTACGCCTTGGTCAGGGAGTGTACGGTGTCCTTCCAAGCGCCAAGCCTCTGCCCCCACGTAAATGTGCATGGGCCAAACCGTTTGCAGTGCAAAGGCTGCCCAAGCCTCCGCCCATGCTTGCTGGCGGTAGGCCAGACCTCTTGCGCCCAGTTGCCATTTGTCCTGGTTCCAAGCTACCCCGTATTCAGAACGCCAACCTGCCTCAGACCAGGTTGAACTGGAGCCAACCCAATCAGGCCTCAAAGGAGCCGACAAAGGAGATCCTGCATTTTCGAGAGGACTTGTCCAATCGACGGCATGTCCAAGCCTCATCGCACTGGCCACCCAGGACAGATGTTTGGTTTTGTGTCGCACCGTGAAACTTCCTGCCAGTTTGGGCACCCATTCTGCCGAAAAGTGCCAGCTCGGATTTGTGGGGCGGTAGGATGCGGTCATGCTTTGCCAACCCCGCCAAAAAAAGGCCTCGTCCGTGGCATCTTCCTGCGTCCACGGGCGGTCCCTGTGGCCTCCTAGGAGAGCGCCAAGGCCCACGGAGGGCCATGGGTGCCACACGATGGTGCCCCACGCGGCATCGGTTTGGCGAAAAAGACTCTCCGTGGAACCACCGAGTGGGCTCCGTTGGTTGCCTGTCCAACGGGCCAGAACGGCCGAGATGGCCCAGCGGGACGAGGGTCCCAATGTCAATTGTGCATGTGGAAAGGAAGACGCCTCCGAGGAAAACATGGCAGGAGAGGAGGCCTCCCCCCATTGGACAGGAGCGTAGGCCAAAGAAAACGTCAAGGTGTCGAGACCTCTGACGGGCGTACGATAAGACGACCTTGCTCTCGCACGAGCAACATCAACCCGCCCCCCTCCGGTGGTTTTGACCCTTCCCCATCCGGGCAGTCCAGATCCGTCGCCCATCATTAGGCCATCCCAAGCGGACGGAAGGCCCTGAAGTTCCTCAAGTGAACCTTCGAGAACCCATCTTCCATCCAAACGGGCTCCAAAAGATGCCCCTCGCAAGTTGTCCCAAGATGCTCGGCCTTCATCAGTGCCCGCATTTGCTGCTGTTCCTGCCACATGCCTGAAGGTGAGCCAAGGATCCAACCAAAGGTCGAGGTTGGCGGTGTGCCATGTCATGGCGTGGGCTGCGAGGGAGACAGTGATTTCTCCTGGTTGTGGACCCCATAGAAGGGAGTCAGGATTTTGGGCGGACAGCAAGGAAGGAGAAGCCACCATGCACAAGACCGCCAACATGTGCCCAAGCCAACGCGTCATCCCCGCATGCTTTCCATCTCCAAGGACTGCATGAATTCCTTGTAGACCTCCACCATTCCGTCTTTCAGCGAGATGGAGGCATCCCATCCCAGTTCGCTCATTTGGGACACGTCCAGCAATTTGCGTGGGGTTCCATCTGGACGGCTGTGGTCCCATGAGACCGTTCCTTCATAACCCACGGTTTGGGCCACCAAAAGGGCAAGGTCTTGGATGCTCAAGTCTGCACCAGTGCCCACATTCACCCATCCTCCTGCATTGTGCTGGTCCATGAGAAAAAGGCAAGCTTGTGCCAAATCGTCCACGTGCAAAAACTCCCGTTTGGGCGTTCCTGTGCCCCAACAAACCACTTCCTTGGCACCTTCCATCTTGGCTTCGTGAAACCGCCGAATCATGGCAGGCAATACGTGGCTGTGTTCTGGGTGGTAGTTGTCTCCAGGGCCATACAAGTTTGTGGGCATGGCACTGATGAAATTGCAACCGTGTTGGTCGCGGTAGGCATCGCACATCTTGAGGCCTGCGATTTTGGCAATGGCATAAGGCTCATTGGTGGGCTCGAGTTCCCCTGTCAACAATGCATCTTCCCTCATGGGCTGTTGGGCATGCTTGGGGTAAATGCAAGAGCTTCCCAAAAAAAGAAGCTTTTCTACACCCACCCGCCGGCTGCCCTCGATGACATTCGCTTGCATGATGAGGTTGTCGTAGAGAAAGTCGCCTCGCAAAGTGTTGTTGGCATGGATACCGCCCACTTTGGCGGCGGCGAGGTAGACGTGCCGAGGTTGAGCTTGGGCCAAAAACGCCATCACCGCCCCTTGGTCACGCAAATCCAATTCTCTGGAGGTCTTGAGCAGCAGGTTGTCATGGCCGGAGCTTTCCAGGGCGCGCACGATGGCGGACCCAACCATGCCGCGGTGGCCTGCAACGTAAATGGGGGCGTGTTTGTCCAAGGAAGCCATGGTGGGAAGGTACTGCGCGAAGGCTTTGTCAAGGATGGGATGAAGTCTTCAAAGCGTGACGCAGCCCATCTCCGACCCAGGCAAAAGCCAAAACCAAACTGGCAATCATGGCCCCGGGAATCAAGGCGAGCCAAGCGTGGTCCGTCGTGAGCAAGTGGGCGTGCTCCTTGACAATGTTCCCCCAGGACGGCATGGGGATTTGGGCTCCAACCCCAAGGAAACTCAGCCCGGCCTCGATCAAAATGGCCGCGGCAAAATTGGCCGCACACACCACGACGAGTGGTCCCATGGCATTGGGCAGCATGTGCCTCCACATGATGCGCCAGGATGGAAGTCCCAAAGCCTCAGCCGCTTGGACGTATGGCATTTCTCTCAAGCTGAGGAATTGACCTCGAACGATCCGCGCGACTTCCACCCACATGGTCAATCCAATGGCCAAGAACACCTGCCAAAAACCCTTTCCAAAAGCGAGGGTGATGGCCAGGACCATCAAAAGTGTGGGGACCGACCACATCACTTGCAAAAACCACGAAATCCATGCATCCACCCAGCCACCTAGGTACCCTGCCAGTCCGCCGAGCAGCAAACCGAGCAAAAGGCTGATGAGCACAGAGCCTGCCCCTACAGAAAGTGAGATGCCGCTGCCTGCCATGAGGCGACTCAGGACGTCACGTCCGTAGCGGTCGGTGCCCAACCACGCATGGTGCGACTTGCCTGATGCATCTTGCCATACCGTCCCCGGGGACAAAAGACCACGGTCCAAGTGCTGGTCGTTGGCCATGGGCGATGGATCAGGTCTCAAGGGGCTCCCCAACATGGCAATGAGCAACCAAAGCAAAATCCAACCCGCTCCGAGGGTGGCCATTCGATGGGAGAGAAAAGCTTTCACGTTGTGCAAGTTCGGCCTTTCCATTGTGGTTTGGAAGCGATTCCCCAAGGAGACAACCAACCCCAGCTGGCCAGCATCAAGAATGGCAGTTGAAATGGCTGGCTCCACGCCAGACGCCACCAAGCTTGCCAAGGATGAGGCAACCCAAACCATTGCGCCACGGGCCTGACGAAAGCCACGTTCAAGGCGTTCCAAACCATCCAAAAGAAAACTGCTGTGAATGCCCTTGTCCAGGAGGGGCTCAAGCCCCACCAAACGACACATACCATTGGCATCAAGCCGGCAAAGATGACCCACGCGGCTGTCCTTTTTACGTGAAAGGAGTAGTGTTTGGCCTTTCCCGCCCAGCGCATCCTCTGGTGGGTCCAATCGACAAGGTCAAGGGCGCCGTCTGTGGAGACGATGGCGTCCGGATCAGAAAGCCAGGACACAGCCAGTCCTTGCCGATGCAGAGACTGGACCACGAGAGCATCGTCGCCGGACGCTCCCAAGTTTCGCGTGTCGGGATAGGTGCTTCGTCTCACTGCAAAATTGGCCCCGGAAGCGGATGCTGGCTGGCCATGCGCCAATGCCGCAGCGGACCACCCCATCTGTGCTGCATAGTCAAGGGCTTGCACCTCGGCCCATCGTCCGCTCTGGGTTCCTGTCCAAAGCCGCACAGGACCTGCCACGGCGCCGCAGCTTTCATCGATATGTGCGAGACTCCCTTGCCATGCTCGCGCCCATCCGGGTCCAAGCCGCACGTCGGCGTCCAAGGTGACCACCCAAGGACTGGAGGCATGTTCAATGCCAGCAAGGAGGGCGGATTTCTTGCCTCGTTGGGGTTTTTCCTGACTGGTGATTGCGCTCAAAGCCATGACCTCTGGAGCGAGGGGGTGAGACTTTGCCACACGAACCGTATCGTCATCGCTCCAATCGTCAATCACCCAAACGCGCACGGTCATCGGGCCAAGGGATGCCTTCAGGTCGTCCAACAGCGTTCCGATGCGCTCGGCTTCGTTGCGCACGGGGACCACCACTTCAAAGACCGGTGCTTGCCCATTGTTCTTCCTGCGAGGGTCTCTTTGGAACAAGGTGGACTTACGCCACCCATGGCGCCAGCGCAACAAGGTGAACGCGTGGCCCAAAAAGGCCGCAAGCACGAGAACCAAGAGCGCGTCCGAGAGGTCATTCATTGGAAGCGCTTTTGAAAGGCCAAATCCCCACCAAAGCGGGAAGGCAGCGGTTCAGTACCCAAACCACAAAGGTGCCGGCCACCACCGCGGGGATTTGACTGTCGAACATCCATGTGGCAGCGGCTTCTCGCACGCCCAATTCAGCGGGCCATGGTATGGCAGACACCACACACCAAACCCCGGCAACGCGAGGGAACCCTTCCGACCACATGTCATTCAGATGAGTCGCGCCAAAGGCGACCAAGCAAAGAAGGTACTGGGACGCAAACACCCCGTAGCGAAGCACGCTGAGCAGCAAAATTGCCAGGTTGGAAGCATCTCGGGTCAGCCATGCCCCCCCCGCCAGTACCACGAGCCCAAGGGCGGCAGCACTTCCTGGCCAACCCAACATGGCCAAGGCAGGGACGCCCATGGCGAAAGTGGCCCAGCCTTGGCACAATGCGCCCAACCCAAAGGCCTTCGCCGCATCCCAGCCCCGATGCGCTTGGGCCATGGCGCGGATCCGCCCCAGACCGTCGGCCATCCGAAAGGGGGCGAGGAATGCCCATGTTTGGCCTCGAAGGACCTCATGGAAAGCCGCGCGCCACGATGTCGACGTACGGGACAGGAGCTGTTCAGGCAGTTGGGCGGATTTGAGACGTCTCCATTTGGCCACCTCCAACCCAAGGTTCAGGGGCCACATCGCCGCCGCAAGTGCCAAACACCACACCTGTTGGACCCGAACTTCAGAAAGGGCAGCCCAGCCACCGTGTTGTTTCAAAGCGGCGCCTACCAGCAACAGGGCCAAACCACTTGTGGGCAAGGAGAGCGCCCTCTTGTGTTTTTGGCCCCAGGCTGACGCTTTGTGGCACCCCGACTGCATCCAGAGGGAGAAAGCAATGTAATTTGGTCGAAACGAGGGATGCATGAGGTCCCGAATTTACCCATGACGCAAAAGACCCCAACCTCGTCCCAAAGTTCTGAGCCGGAGAGAATCATCTTGGGCATTGACCCAGGCACCACCATCATGGGGTATGGCATCATCCGAACCCGGGGCAAGGGCCATGTGGAATTGGTCGAGATGGGGGCACTGCATTTGGGGAAATTCAAGGACCACGCACTGAAACTGAAGAAAATCTTTGACCGCGTGACCGGCTTGATCGATGCCCACGCTCCCGACGACCTGGCTGTGGAGGCTCCGTTTTTTGGACAAAACGTTCAATCCATGCTGAAACTTGGCCGTGCCCAAGGTGTGGCCTTGGCGGCTGCCCTTGCGCGAGACATTCCCGTGGCAGAGTATGCTCCACGCCGGGTAAAGCAGGCGGTGACAGGCAGTGGTGCGGCTTCCAAAGAGCAGGTGGCAGGAATGGTACAGCGGACGCTCAAGATTCCGTTGGAGGACATGCCCAAAGAGCTCGACGCTTCCGATGGTCTTGCCGTCGCGCTTTGCCACCACTATCAATTGGCCACGCCCAAGATGCAGCGAGGGGCGGGCGGTTGGAAGGCCTTTTTGGCGGACAACCCCGACCGGGTCCGCAGGTGACTCAAACTTTTTTTGCCTTTCATGTAACTTTTGGGGGGGAAGTCACGTTTGGGATGCTGAAGCGCAAGCTTCTGACAACAGTTTACTTGTTTTCATTCAACAGTGGGAGGGTCGCTCGACGGAGTGGCCCTCTTTTTTTTGACCTTTTTTGAAACCTTAAGGAAGGAGCTCACGTAAAGGGACCCGAAGCGCAAGCTTCTGACAACAGTTTACTTGTTTTCATTCAACAGTGGGAGGGTCGCTCGACGGAGTGGCCCTCTTTTTTTTGACCTTTTTTGAAACCTTAAGGAAGGAGCTCACGTAAAGGGACCCGAAGCGCAAGCTTCTGACAACAGTTTACTTGTTTTCATTCAACAGTGGGAGGGTCGCTCGACGGAGTGGCCCTCTTTTCTTTTGCCCCTTTTTTACCAGGGTCATTTGGGCCAAGAGGCCTCAATGATGCGTGTGATCAAGCTTTGCTTGCTGATGCCCACCTTGGCCGCTTGATGGGGAATGATGCTTTGGGCACTGAACCCTGGAACCGTATTGACTTCAATGACATGGGGGACGGCGCCAGGCACCATCATCATGTCCACGCGCGCCATTCCTCGCAAGTTCAGCGTCTGGTAGACCTTCCAGGCAGTCTCTTGAAGTCGGACGGTATCAGCTTCTTCCAGGGGAGCGGGGGTGATCTCTTGACTTTGGCCCTTGTATTTGGCATCAAAGTCAAAAAAGTCGTTGTCCGTTCGGATCTCTGTCACGGGCAAAACCGTGTGTTTTCCATGGTCATCGGGCACGATGCCACAAGTGAATTCCCTGCCGGTCAGTGCTGCCTCCACCAAAACGCTTGACTGTGCTGCTTCTCTTGCTTTGCAAACTGCAGGCCAAATGTCTGCTGCTGTGCTCGCCTTGGAGATGCCCAAAGATGATCCCGCCTCATTGGGTTTGACGAAGCAGGGAAGTCCTAGGGTGTCCGCCACTTCCTGACAACGCTGGGCAGACCAAGACTCATTGGCGGCAACATCGATGGAGGCGGCCACAGGAAGGAGTGCATCACGCAAGGCTGAGGTGGTGCGTCCTTTGTGGAAGGTCAAGGCCATGGCTTCCGAGTCTGCTGTGGTGCATGGCATGCCTTGAGCTTCCAACTGAGTTTGCAGAACCCCGTCTTCTCCAGGGGTTCCGTGGACCATGACAAACGCCAATTCGGCCTGCCATGTTTCTCCTCCGTCAAGTGTCAGAGACAAAGATTTGGGGTCGACTTCCGTTCGGTTTCCTCGCGCTCCTTGGGGACTCCACCATCCATTGCGGTCGATGTGCACCAAGACCGCATCGTACCGCGAGCCATCAATGTGCTCCATCACCATTTGGGCACTCCTGCGGCTGATTTCAGCCTCCCCAGAGTATCCTCCCGCCATGACGGCAATGCGACGCAACCTTTTGTCGTTCATCCATGCCAAAAGTCAGGCGGGATTGCTCCCTCTGACCTTCAAGGTCTCACGAAGTTTCAACACACTTTGTTGAACGGAATGGACATCGGGTCCCGTGATAGTGATGTGGCCCATTTTTCGATGCGGCTTCACCGTGGACTTGCCATACAAATGGGCGTGGACATTGGGCAGCTCCAAGGCTTCGACAAGGCCCTCGTAGTTCGGAGTTCCTGAGGCATCGGGCTCTCCAATAAGGTTGAGCATGGCTGCGGCTGGATGCAGGGGGGCAGTGTCTCCTAGAGGCAACCCAATGACAGCGCGCAAGTGCTGTTCGAATTGGGAACAGACATTGCCTTCAATGGTATGGTGCCCACTGTTGTGGGTTCGTGGGGCCACTTCATTGACCCACAATGCCCCTTCGCGGTCCAAGAACAATTCGACGGCCAACAACCCTACGAATTGCATGGAAGTGACCACCTTCAGGGCCATGGCCCGAGCCGCCTCCTCCAAAGCTGGGGAGATGGAAGCAGGGGCCATCAAATGGTCCACCAGGTTCACTTCGGGGTTGAACACGGCCTCCACCACGGGGTAGACTGCAGTTTCACCTTGTGCATTTCTAGCAACAATGACGCTCAACTCCTTGTCGATGTCCACTGCTTTTTCCAAAACGCAAGGGGCGTTGAAGCCACGATCTTGTGCCTCTTGAGGCGATTGAAGAATTTGAACGCCCTTGCCATCGTACCCTCCTTTTCGAAGCTTTTGGACCACCGGAAACCCGATGGCGTCCACTTGGGCAAGGCTTTCCACCACCACATATGGCGCGCTCGGCACCCCCCATGCTTCAAAGGCTTGCTTTTGCAGGCCTTTGTCTTGGATCAAGGCCAAATGCTGGGGAAGGGGGATGACTTGGACCCCTTGGTCAGCGAGCCTTTGCAGCCCTTCTGTGCTGACATGTTCAATCTCCACGGTGACCACATCAAGGCCTTGGCCAAACGCCACCACGGCTTCTGCGTCCTGAAGGTCCCCTTGGACGAAACGGTGGGTCAAGTGGCGGCAGGAAGCTTCCGCGCTGGGGTCCATCACCTCTACACGCACATCCCAATTCATCGCTTCTTGAACCATCATTCGACCCAATTGACCGCCACCAAGAACACCGAGGCGAAGGGCGGGTCCGAGGGGAGGAAGCTTAGGGGATGATCCTTGGTTCATGCGACAAAGATACCCGATGGCGTGGGGGACAAGGACATTTTGAGCGAAGTTTGGCCCATGGAATTTTGGAACAACACGATGTTTTTGGGCAACCCGCTCATGGAATGGGCGCAAGCCTTGGGCTTCTTCATTGGCAGCATTCTCTTGGCCCGGCTGGTCTACGCCATGTTCAAAGGCCTCTTCAAACGCTGGGCGGCCCGCACCACTACGAAATGGGATGACATTGTCGTCGACCAAGTGGAGGAACCCATCGCGCTGGGGATTGTGATCCTCGGCTTTTGGTTGGGCTACGACCACTTGCAATTCGGGGAGGCGGCAGACAGCTTCATGAACCACGTGTTCACGATTTTGATTGCGCTTGACTTGACCTGGCTTGTGGCGCGCTTGCTCGACTCGATGGTGGCCACCGTCATTCTTCATCTCGACGAACGCACAGACGGATCCATGGTGGCGCAATTTGGCCCCATTCTCCAAAAGACATTGCGCTCACTTGTTTGGATTTTGGGCATCATTTCAGGGCTCACCAATGCAGGTTACGATGTGGGTGCACTCTTGGCAGGTGTGGGCATCGGTGGTTTGGCCATGGCCATGGCTGCGAAGGACTTTGTGGCCAACATTTTTGGCGGGGTGACCATCTTCATCGACAAACCCTTCGTAGTGGGGGACCGAATCAAGGTGAACGGCATCGACGGAAACGTTCAAGAAATCGGCATCCGGTCCACCCGCATCCAAACGCTGGAGAACCGCATGGTGACCATCCCCAACCACCAGTTCACGGACCAGGTGGTGGAAAATGTAACCGCAGAACCCTCGAGGAAGGTGACTGTGAACTTGGGCATGACCTACGACACGACCCCGGCCCAAATGGAGCAGGCCCTTGCGTTGCTCACTGACATCGTCACGACGGAGTCCAAGGTGCAGGACGATTGCACCATTTGGTTCAGTGGCTTTGGGGACTTCAGTCTCAATTTGACCGCCATCTACTTCATCCGCAAAGGAGAGCATTGGGCGCATGTGCCAGGGGAGGTCAACATGGAGATTTTGCGTCGGTTCAACGAAGCTGCGCTGGACTTCGCATTCCCCACGCAGACCTTGATTCACGAAGGCCTTCCAAACGCATCAAAATGAACCGTTACGACGTCGTCATCCACATGAACGAACCCCGCTATTGGGTGATGTTGGTGTTGTCTTTTTTGCTGGGTTTGGCATTGATTCGCCGCTTCAAAGGGTTGAAGGGAGAGGCCAAGGACAGGGGGTTGGTGCAAATGGGGGCGGTGTTGTTGACCCTTCAGGTGGGCTACCAGATTTACATGGTGATGGACCCCCATTTTGAGTATTCCATCCACCGAAGCTTGCCGCTGCACTTCTGCGGGATCAACATTTGGCTCTTGGGCCTCAACTGTTTTTGGAGAAACCGTTGGGTGTTTCTCTTCACCGCTTTCATGGGCACCATTGGTGGATTTCACGCCATCCTCACTCCGCAGCTGACGGTGGGGGATGCTCTCCCCATTCTCATCCATTACTACGTCAACCATGCGGCATTGGTGTTTGTGCCCATTGTGATGGCCCAGGCCTATGGCATGCGTTTTCCTGTATGGGGTTGGATGAAGGTGTACCTCATGGCCGCCGGGGCAAGCACTGTGATGGCTGGCATCAACCACTCCATCAATGTGTGTTTTCCTTCCGATGTCGTGGCCAATTACATGTACATGACGGAGCCGCCTAAGGTGGACAACCCGTTTGTATTCCATGACTGGGCTTGGCCATGGTATGTGTTGCCTTTGCACGGTGCATTGGTCCTCCATTTGTTGTTGCTCAATGTTTTGTACCGTTGGAGGTTGCCCTCGGGGGTGGATGGCGAGGCTTGGTCTGAAGGGCAAGGAGGTGGCAGGTTGCCAGTTTGGAAATAATCAGGCGACGGGTCTTTTTCCACCACGTGTTCACGACGGGGACCCATCCTGACGATGGACCTGTATTTTAGGGTCATGCAAGCATATTTGGACCTTTTGAATCACCTGCTGGACGAAGGGGTGAAACGTGAAGACCGCACAGGTACAGGCACTTTGGGGTGTTTTGGTTACCAAATGCGGTTTGACTTAGGCGATGGCTTTCCGGTGTTGACCACCAAAAAACTCCACCTCAGGTCCATCATTCATGAACTTCTGTGGTTCCTTCAAGGGGACACCAACATCCAATACTTGAAGGACAATGGCGTCCGGATTTGGGACGACTGGGCAGACGAGGAAGGCAACCTGGGCCCTGTGTATGGCTATCAATGGAGGTCATGGCCCAATCCAGATGGTACACATACGGACCAAATCACCAAGCTGATTGACCAATTGAAGACCAATCCCTACAGTCGACGGCACGTCATCAGCGCATGGAACCCCAGCTTTATCGACGACATGGCCTTGCCTCCTTGCCATTGTTTGTTCCAGTTCCATGTGGCAGATGGCAAATTGAATTGCCAGTTGTACCAGCGCAGTGCGGATACCTTTTTAGGCGTCCCTTTCAACATTGCATCCTACAGCCTCTTGACCATGATGGTGGCACAAGTGGTGGGGCTTGAGCCCGGGGAATTTGTGCACACTTTTGGGGACGTTCATCTCTATTTGAACCACGTTGACCAAGCCCGTGAGCAACTGACGCGATCTCCTAGGTCTTTGCCGCGAATGATCATCAATCCAGAAGTCAAAGACATCTTTGCGTTCACCGGCGAGGATTTTCAATTGGTCGATTACGATCCGCATCCACACATCAAAGCAGCGGTCAGCGTTTGATCCGCCCCATCTAACCCCTCCATGCGCATCAGCACCATTGCGGCAGTGGCTTCCAACGGAGTCATCGGAAAGGACAACGATTTGGTATGGTCCTTACCTGCCGACATGAAGTTCTTCATGTCCACGACCAAGGGCCATGTGGTCATCACCGGCCGGAAAAATTACGAGAGCATCCCAGAGGCCTATCGACCTCTGCGTGGCCGCACCAACGTGGTGATCACGCGCAACCTTGATTATGTGGCCGAGGGAGCTGAAGTGGTCCACAGTCTGGAAGAAGCACTCTCCGTGGCAAGACATGCTGGAGAGACCGAGTGTTTTGTCATCGGAGGAGGACAGATTTACGGCCAGGCCTTGAAGGAGGGACTCGTGGACACTCAATACATCACACATGTCGAGGCCAGCCCAGAGGGGGATGCCTTTTATCCTTCAGGTGCGTGGGACGGTTGGTCCTCCCACGAATTGCATGAACAATCTGCGGATGAACGACACGACCACGGTTTCCGGATTGTCCAATACAATCGCTCGGGGACATGAATGACATTGCACTGGGCATGGCCCACATCACGGATTGGCAAGGGTACGATCACATGCTTTACCTGCTTGCTTTGGTGGCAAGATTCGATTTGAGACACGCAGGAAAAGCCGCGTTGATTGCCACGGCATTCACCTTGGGCCACAGTTTGACCTTGGCCATTGCCTCCTTGGACTTGTTTCGTTTGCCCGGAGATTGGGTGGAATTTTTGATTCCAGTCACCATCCTGTGCACAGCTTTGTGGAATCTGTTATCGGGAGAGCGCGCCGAGAAGCGCCAGCGTTGGACGTACCTCATGGCCACTGCTTTTGGCCTGATTCATGGGCTCGGATTCAGTTCCTTTTTCAGGATTTCAAGGGATGAGACAGCCGGATTCATCGGGGGCCTTTTTCGATTCAACCTCGGTGTGGAATTGGGACAACTGTTGATTGTGGCCGTGCTGCTTGCCACCGCGAGCCTGGTCCGAGCTTGTGGCATTTCGGAGAGGGACCAGCAGCTTTTTGTTTGCGGTGGAGCGGTGGCATTGTCCCTTGTTATGGCCCTTGAACGGATGCCCTGGTGAAGGCATTGCTCGTCGTCCTCATTCGCCTGTATCAGGTGCTTTTGAGCCCTTGGTTGGGCAGCAACTGCAGGCATGACCCGACGTGCAGCCGTTACGCCATCGAAGCGCTAGAAACTTGGGGTGTCCGCAAGGGTACCCGGCTCGCCTTTCGCCGCATCCGGCAATGTCACCCATGGGGAACCCATGGTGTGGACCCCGTGCCTCCGAAGTCTCCGACCAAACCTTCTTCATCGTAATTTCCTGTCATGAATCACATCCCATCCACACCTTTTCTTTTCTCTCTGCTGCTCTGCGGTTGTTTGGCCTTCTTTCCTGGTTGCCAAGACGCGGAAGACAGCCCAGTTATGACAGAAGCGCGGGCACTTCATGAAGAATCCAATGCTGTGGCGCTGTCTTTGGAACAGCGTCTGGCACTCATCCAGGAAGACTTGACTGTCCGCTTGCAAGGAAACCTTGAGCAGAAAGCAGCCGAACAGCTGTCCAGTGCATTGGCGCAGACAAAGGCCATAGAAGTGAGGTATGAGACATGGATGTCAGAGCAGGTGTTGTTGCCCGGTGCCACGTGCAACCACGACCATGCCGATGGAGAACACCATCACCACCACCACGCCTCTATGGATGATTTGTCCGACGGTGATCATTTGGAGCTTCAGAAAGCCATCCGAGCGGAACTGGATGGATTGGTGAACGACCTCAATGGCATCCGACCTTGAAATCGATTGCATGGTGCGTTGCATGGATGACGGCCTCTGTCGGATTGGCCCAAGTTCCCGCAAATGTTCAGCTCGATGTGTGGACAGGAAAGGGCTACCAGCCATGTGAACCAAGCATTGCCATGGATCCCACCGACCCCAACGTGGTCGTGGCAGGGAGCATTCTGGACAACGTTTACCGGTCGTCCGACGGAGGTGCTACATGGACCAAAGATCATTTGACTTCGCCCTTGGGTGTGTTTGGAGACCCCTGTGTGGTGGCTGGGCCGACAGGTGATTTCTATTTTCTTCATTTGAGCGATCCCGAGGGGAAGGGGTGGAGCAGCGATGCCCTTTTGGACCGAATCGTTTGTCAGCGGTCGAAGAAC
Organism: uncultured Flavobacteriales bacterium; assembly: GCA_963933635.1. GTDB lineage: Bacteria > Bacteroidota > Bacteroidia > Flavobacteriales_D > Sanyastnellaceae > UBA11663. The sequence continues at coordinate 3,040 of CAWVVM010000023.1, read as the reverse complement.
GGGGGGAGGACTTGGTCCAAAGGTGGTGGAATGGGTTTGGCACCTCCCAAAGACCAAGACAAGGAGTGGGCGGTGGTCGCACCTGATGGCCGATCTATCCATGCTTGTTGGACCCAATTTGACAAGTACGGCAGTGAATTGCCAGGAGACAGTACGGTCATCCTTTGCAGCAGTTCAAATGCCAAAGGAAAGGTCTGGTCTGAGCCTGTGCGTGTCAGTGACAAGGCCGGCGATTGCTTGGATGGAGATGCCACCGCGGAGGGAGCCGTTCCTGCAGTTGGCCTGAACGGTGAAGTGTATGTCGCTTGGGCATTGGGCCCATGGATTTACTTCGACAAGAGCCTAGACGGCGGAGAGACATGGTCCAAGGAGGACCGTATTGTGGCCGAGATTGTTGGTGGTTGGGACCAGAGCATCGACGGCATTGGTCGCGTCAATGGCATGCCCGTTACGGTGGTTGATCACAGCAATGGTCCTCATCGCGGTCGCATCTACATCAACTGGACGGACATCCGCAACGGGGACAGCGATGTATGGCTCACCTATTCTGACGATGGAGGTGAGACGTGGTCGCCAACGCGCCGATTGAATACAGATGGACCTGATCGGGACCAGTTTTTCACTTGGATGACGGTCGATCCTGTGCGAGGAGACGTCCATGTGGTGTTCTACGACCGTCGGCACAACAAGGCAAAAGAAGATCGCTCCACGAATGTGGTGGTTGCAAGCAGCACCGACGGCGGAGATACCTGGGTCAACCGCATCGTGTCTGAAAGGGCTTTTGTGCCTGAGGGGAAGTTGTTTTTTGGGGATTACAACAACATCGCTGCAACAGACGGTCATGTGCGCCCCATTTGGACGCATGAGGAGAACGGTGTTCTGAGCGTTTGGACGGCGTTGCTCGATTTGGATCCCAAGCCCTGAAGGCTTGAGTTGACATCGAAGCCGAGGGGCTCAATCTTGCTGACAGGCTTGGCGCAACTTTTGGGCGACTTGTCCCAACGATTCGTGGGACATCTTCAATTTGGGCCGTTCAAAGTTGATGTCGGCAACGCTTTGCAGAGGCACCAAATGTACATGTGCGTGGGGAACCTCTAGGCCAATGACTGCTTGGCCTACACGGTTGCAAGGCAAGACCTCCTCCATGGCCAAGGCCACTTTTTGAGAGAATTGATGCAGCCGTCCCAACAGGTCGGGATCCAGGTCCCAAATCCTGTCGACTTCCAGCTTCGGAATCACGAGGGTGTGGCCTTCGGCCAGAGGCATGATGTCCAAAAAGGCAAGGAACTCTGCGGTTTCTGCCACCTTGTGACAGGGTATGTCTCCGGACACGATTTGACTGAAAATCGAAGGCATCAACGCGAGATTTCCAAAATCTCAAAGGGGATGGTTCCTGCTGGCACTGTCACTTCGGCAATGTCGCCGACGGCCTTGCCCAAGAGCCCTTTCCCAATGGGGCTGTCGATTGAGATTTTCTTTTGTGCAAGATCTGCCTCGTTTTCAGCCACCAAGGTGTAGGTCACCTCAGCGCCATTTTTTTGGTTTCTGATGCGGACATTGCTCAAGATGAACACTTTGCTGTTGTCGATGTCCGAGTCGTCAATGAGTCGCGCATTGGCCAAGAGATTTTCCATCTTGGCAATTTTTGCTTCCAGCATGCCCTGAGCTTCTTTGGCGGCATCGTATTCAGCATTCTCACTGAGATCGCCTTTGTCACGGGCCTCACCAATTTGCTGGCTGATTTTGGGCCGTTCCACACTTTTCATGTGGTGGAGTTCTTCCTTCAAGTTTTGGAGTCCCTCGGCGGTGTAATAAGATACGTTCGACATGGGTAGGGGGGTTGAGAACACAAACGAGAGGACTGTAAATCCTCTCGCTTGTTCGTACCAATGGTTGCTTGGGGTTTTTCTTACATGGAAACCTTCACCCCGAGGGTGTGGGTTCCGTTGAATGAATTGGTTGTGCGGTAGCTGTAGTCGAGCTTCAAGGTGGCGTTGCCGCCAGCAGGGAGGTTGATGCCAATGCCACCTGCAGGCCCAGTGTAGGCCGTGGACACATCCTGTGAAGCTGTGAGCAGACCTTGCTCCCAGAGGTAACCTCCGCGCAGGACAAGTTTGTTTCCAAGGGCAGCTTCTACACCCGCCCCGAGTTGGTCCTTGGTGAAGCTGTTGGACACAAACTGGGCATTGGCAGTCACCAAGTTGTTGTCGTTGGACACCACGTCCAAGGAAATGCCAATGTTGACCAAAGAGGGCAATTCGTATTTCTCTGAGCGTTGGAAGACAGTCAGCCCTTGGTCGGAACCTTGAGGGGTGGCTGTTACAGTCAACCCGTCCCCTTCAAAGCGCATGGGTGCGCCGACGTTTCGGAGAGAAATCCCAAACTTCAGCCGGTCGTCTTCACCTGTGATGTAGCGGATGCCTGCATCAAAGCAAACTCCACTTGCTCGTACATTGCTGATGCTCTCGCTGACAATGCGCATGGTGATTCCTCCATAAATGGCGTTGGAGAATTCCTGGGAGTAGGTGACCCCAATGTTGCTGAAGGCTGGAGAAAAGGAGCCAATGCCACCTTCTGGAAGGTCTTCAGTCGTGATAGAGATGTCACCAAAGTTCATGCTTGTGACGCTCAGTCCCAAAACGCCTGAGTCTCCAACCTTGGTTGCGAATCCTACAGAATTAAGGGAGATGCCTGTGCCGCTGAGGTACATACTGTTGGCGAACGCCAGTTCGTTTTTCTTGACAAACGCCAATCCAGCCGCATTGCTAAAGGTGCTTTCCAGGCCAGTGATGCTGGCCATGTTGGCTCCTGCCAATCCGTTGGACGCTGCCCAAGGATTGATCAAGAGTTGTCCGGCCCCGGCTGAACCAGCGCGGTCAGGGTTGCCTGCGAAGGCGGTTCCAATGGCCAAAGTGGCAGAGAGGAGGAGGAGTGTATGCTTCTTCATAGGGAATTGCAAATCAGAAGTTGTCAAGGTCAACAGGTCTCATGACCCCAAACCATTTGCGAATGGTTTGTCCCACATTGGGGACATCGATAT
>CAWVVM010000022.1:0-44925 GCA_963933635.1 uncultured Flavobacteriales bacterium | reverse complement strand
CCCAGATTCAATGGGCACCGGAAACGAAATGGGCTCTGGTTGGCAACAGTATGAGCCGAATTACACCTTCACAATGTTCCCTGTTGGAACGCTTACTACAGAATACTACTGGGAAGAGTCGATTGCGAATTTATCGATGTATGTCACCTTGATTTGCGGTGAAGACACCACGATGTTGCCTCCGATTGACTTTGAAAGCAATACGCCAACCAACATCACATATGCGGTCAGTGTCGATGTGGGTTGTGGCGATGGCGATGTCGAATGGGATTGCCCCGAATACATGAGCAATTTTGGCTGGGGTTGTCAGGACGGTTGGGGCATCATCGATGAAAACTGCGATTGCGTGGAATACATCGAGCCTGAAAATTGCTTGGAGTTTTATCTCCCTGGCACTGATTCCACTTTGTTTGACCCTTCATCTCTTCTGATGTACGCGCTCCTGGAATGCGGAAACCAGGACAACCCTGAACCTTGGATTTTCTGCGGACTTGCTGAAAGCATCTCTGAAGCAATGGCTGGCGACGAGGATGCCTGCAATGAAGTTGCGGGTTGGATATTAGCCAACGATTGGGATGGAACATGGGATCCTGGAAATGGTGGTGGAGGCATGGATTGTGAATGGTACGTCGAGGCGGACGAGTCAAATGATACCTTAACCACTTTTAACGTCATTATCCCCAGCGGAGACTTCGGAATCTGGGAATGGTACGTGGATGGAAATCTGGTGGGACCCAACACAAGCGAAGGTGGACTTGGTTGGCCGGACACCTATGAGACAGTCTGCGCAGTCATGTTTTCCCTTGGCGATTGCCCCGATCCTGGCACTTATTGCTATTTAAATGAAAGCAATGATTTTGACTGCCCAGAGTTGTTTGGGAACATCGGTGAACCGTGTGGCATCAACCAGGGCACATTTGGTGTGATCAATGAAGACTGCGAATGCACTGAGATTCCAGATTGCGACCTGGTCGTCGAAACCAACTTGTTGTCCATTGATGATGGAACGGGCTCTGGAAGCGTTGAAGCCATCGCATCAGGAGGCACGCCACCCTACGTCTATGTATGGACAGACTTTTGGGACGAACAATTATTGATCGAAGTTGATTCGTTGGGCGGAACGGGGACAACGCTAGACAGCGTTCCGGCCGGCACCTATTTCTTACAAGTGAACGATTCCAACGGCTGCATTGCATTTGGCTGGGAAGACGTCCCGATGGTTTGGGATTGCCCTGAGCTCGAAGCCAATGTAGGAGACTTCTGTGGCAATGGAGGCATGCTGCAAATCGTTTCAGAAGACTGCGAATGTGTTGATGATGAGGAACCCAACGCCTGCGTTGCTGATTTCACTGTGGTGCAAGCGTACAATGAAAACGAATTGATTCCCTTTGAGCTTTTTGTGTTCGTTTGGGGCTATGACGAGAGCAACTCCTATTCTTGGGATTTCGGCGATGAAGGAAGCAGCAGCGATCCATTTCCTACCTGGACATACGGTGGAAACGGGCCATACAACTTGTGCCTCACGGTATCCAACGAGGAAGAAGATTGCGTGTCGACTTCTTGCCAAATGCTCGAGATTGATTCTTTGGGTTGGAGCAACGGGTTCATGAACGGATTCAGCATCACCGTCTTGAATGGTGAGCCTGATGACGTCAATGCCGTTGAGGAGCAAAGAGCGGATGAATTCCGCTTCAGCATTTTCCCCAACCCCTCGGTGAATGGGTCGTTCGGCGTGAATTGGCAAACGTCTGATGCTGGCGTGGTGGACATCACCATGCTTTCGCTGGATGGGTCGGTGGTCCTTCAAACGACGAGAAGCCGCGCAGAGACGGCGAACGCACAAAGTTTCAACGTTGAACACTTGGCGCCAGGCCTGTACCTGTGCCGGATTCGACAGAATGGCTTCACACGAACTGAGAAAGTCATGTTGCGACACATGTGACAATGACTGAAAAGGAGCCTTGTGACCCGATTCTGCTTTGAATGAAAATCCCGCAGGTGCAAAGCCTGCGGGATTTATTCATGTTGGCCAATCACCTTATTTCATCTACCCTATGACGACAAATAGCAAGAACATGCGTTGGATGTTGGGATCTGTTTTTTCGGTTCTGACGATGGCAATGGCTTTCGTTTCATGCCAAAAAGAGGACGTTGATGAGCTCATTGTTCTGGAAGAAGGGGGCCACGAGACCATTGTGGTCGTAGCGTCATACGATTGTGAACTTTTGCAACTGAATGTCGGTGACTCTTGCCTTCAAGACCTAGCTGGCGAAATGGCCACAGGACTTGTTTCGGAGACATGTGAATGCGTCGCAAATGACCTTTGCGGCATGACTGTTGACGTGGCTTCCTCTCCCGATGATGGCACAGGCAGTGGCATGTTGGAGGGTTTTCCTGATGGAGGAACGGGGCCATACAGTTATGCTTGGTACCGCGCGGGAACGTTGTTGGGGACGGAGCAAGCGCTTTCGAATCTGCAGTTTGGAACCTATCAATTGGTCGTGCACGATTCTGAAAACTGCTCGACTGCAGCCGTGGCAACTGTGGAGTTGAACTTGAACGTGTGGGACTGCCCAGAATTGCTAGGCGATGTCGGCGATGCATGTTTGCTGAACGATGATGCTGAAGGACTCATTGCAGCGAATTGCGAATGCGAGGCCACCGCTGGTTGTTCCATTTCGGTGACTTTTGTTTCAGTGACGACCGATGATGGATCCGGAAGTGGGACAGCTTCGATTTATGTGGCTGGTGGACAAGGACCCTACACATGGACTTTGTTGTCCCCAGACTGGATGGAATTGCAAGACGGCATCCTTTCCGGATCGTCGGGTCTTCTCGAAATCAACGGATTGAACGCAGGATTTTTTGCCATTGAAATCATGGATTCTCAGGGGTGCCTGGCGCAAATTTTCGTCAGCATCCCATGATTTCATCGCGACTAGAATGATGGCCACGGTCCACAATGGTTTGATCCAACGCTGCCTGAAAGGGGAGCGCAAAGCGCAACGAGAGCTTTATGACTTGACGTTGCCGTATTTCCGCGCCATTGTTCAACGGCATTTGTACAACAACCAGGAGTGGAACGACGTATTGCAGGAAATTTATCTACGGATTTTCCGAAGCCTTTCCTCCTTTGACCCGCAAAAAGGAACCTTTTTGCATTGGTCCACGCGCATTGCCATCAATACGTCGATTACTTGCGGAGTCAAGGCGGCATCGCAAAAGACGACATCGCTTGTCGAGGGACATCATGATGTCGCTATGCCCCCCCTGGCCATCGATCACCTCACAGTCGAAGAGCTTCTGCAAGAGATGGGCAAAATGCCCAAGGACTTTTACCGCGTTTTCATGCTGGTGGCCGTCGAGGGCTTCACCCATGTTGAAGCGTCTGATTTCTTAGGAATCTCAAGCGATTTGTCCAGGCAAAGGCTTTCTCGGGCCAAGTTGTGGCTCCAAAAGCATTTGCTTGCCGTGCAATTGAATGAGCAAAACATCCGTCAAAAACTGAACGCATGAATGATTTTGAAAAGCAATTTCAAGACAAGCTTGGACAGGAGCACAGTCCGTTGTCTGGTCAAGAACAAGATGTTTTGTGGGATTCCATTGCGACCCAATTGGATGCTGATGCAAGCGCCAATGACATGCGTTCTCGGAGACGTATCGCTGGGTGCATTGTGGCAGTTTTTGTGGCCGCCTTCGTTGGGTTCTTGTACCCGGTTGCCGAATCGCCCACCGTTCCCAAGCAGAACCAAAAGCAAGCCCAGGTTTCTGATGTTTCATCACCCGAAGCGTTGTCTGCCCCTTTGACAAAGAGTGCCGATGCCGCAGTTGAATCTCCTGCCCTCGATGCCAAATCTGGGAGCAATTTGGAGGCTACCGCCAATGACCCAAAACAATCTACAGTCTCTGTCCCCCTCGCCATTGTGGGGAATGACAGAAGCACTGAGAGCATGCTTCCCACTTCCACTGCTGATTTTTCCGTCATTCCAGCTGAACTGCTCGGGATGGATGAGTTGTTTTTTATGGAGCGTCAACCCCCTCGAAAAGGACATCCATGGACTGTCGCTGAGCGCGTGCCTATGAATGCGTCATTGGATGAAAAAAACAAAGAGAATGGCACTCCTTGTCGTTCGTTCAACATTCGCATGTACCAGGGTCCAACGTGGAGCAAATTCAAATATCAGGAACAGGGCGGTGCAGCGTTGAGTCTCCCGAATGCCAACATGAAGGCCGGTGAATCATGGGGTGGTGGTGGGATGATAGAATTCGAAGCTCTCCGGCAACGCTGGGGGGTGGGGGTTGAGCGAAATGAGTTCATTCACCAGCTTCACTACAGCGCAACATTTGAAGAAGTCAACACGATTGACAATGCCTTGTTGCAGGTTGAGTTGGACCCGAATACAGGTGATACGTTGAGCTCCGTGATCGGCACTGCAGAAGTGCTCGTTTTGTTGCAAAGGCGTGTCATCCACCACAATCGATTGCGTACAACCACCATTCCAATGGAATGGCAAAAACAATGGTCATTCTCGCCCACCTTTGGCTTGGGCGTTGCTTTTGGAGCCTTGCTTCATTGGCGCACTTTGCTCAGTGGCCGAACCTTCACGGAGCAGGAAGGGACCTTTATGGATTACAGCGGTTCTGAATTTCCCTCCAGGCGAATCTACGTCGCACCGATGTTGCGAATGCATTCAGCCTGGGACATTGCTCCGGATTGGAGTGTCCAACTTTCGGCACGCATCTCGTCCATGAAATATGACAGTCGGCCTGCTTCTGAACTTCCTGATCAAAGTGGGCAATTCAAAGGACGTTTGTGGACGGGGAATTTGTCTTTGGGTGTGGCCCGTGCCATTTGGTAGACAAACGAAATAGATTGAGACTTGTTTATTGACCGAACGCGACCATGCTTTGCATGCACCTCCATTTGGCACAACAATGGGAACAACAACCACTTGAAAGGTGCTGAAATGCCCGTCATTGCTCGATAGTTGATAGCCCCCTACGGGCTAAAAGCAAAAAGTGCCGCAGCCAAAGGTGGCGGTACCTCTAGCCGATTAGGAAACGAGCCGCCTCTATGTCATCGGAGACCATAGGGGGGTAATCTCTAAGTTCGGACATTCAAAAGTGGGAGGTCCGAACTTGTTGTTCTTCTTCTTCTTCTTCTTGTCTTAAAGCTTGCTACATTGCATTTCATTTACGACCAAAATTCAAAAATCATGAAACATTTTTTCTCCATTCTCGTGATGCTCACCGTTGCGTATTCCGGGAATTTGTGCAACGCTCAGTCTTTCACGCCCACCAAACGCGTGATGGTGGAAGACCATACCACAGGTGGAGCATGGTTTGGTTGGTGGAGTCCTCGAGGCATTGTCTATCTGGAAGATTTCATGTTTGATACCCCGGAACAAGGCTATGAGGTGGCTTGTGTCCATGGCAACAATGGTGCCGACGAATTTGGGAATTTTGACGCGATGTACTTGCCAGAATACAGCGATGCTGCGATCAACTCTCCCGATTTGGCCGTTGGTGGCTGGCCTGGATTTGTGTTGGACAGAAAGATGACGGATGCCTACACAACCGAAAGTTCTTTGCCAACGGCGTACGAGTCCATTTCTGAAGATTTTGGTTACGCCAACTTGACCATTGAGCCCGTTTTTGAACCGACCATGAGGAACCTGACTGTGACTGTCGGTGCACACTTCGCTGTGGATGCAGATGACTTTCGTTTGGCCGTGGTGCTGACGGAAGACAGCGTTCATGAGCCAGGTGCTGACGGCTATGGACAGACCAATGCCTACAACTTTTACAATGGGGACGCGGCCGACGTCCCAATGGCCTCCTCCTCTGTGAATTTCAATCTTTTTGGGCCGGTGGTTCCATCCACCTTCATGCATTTCCGGCATGTTGCACGTGCCATTCTTCCTTCCTTTGATGGGGAAGCGGAGAGTCTTCCGACTTCCGTGGAGGCAGACGGGGAATATTCGTACACCTTTCCAGCCGAGTTCATTTCCGAAACTTTCGATGAAACCCGAATGCGGGCCATTGTGCTTTTGATCGATGGTTCAACTGGTGAGGTCGTCAATTGTCTTGGCGCGAATTTCGATGAAGCACAAACGTCTTCGTTCCATGCCCCGAATGTGGCTAGTACAGAAGCCAAGTTGTTCCCCAATCCAGCTTTACAGACGACCACCCTTCAATTCATGAGTCCTTCCGCCCAAACCGCGTCGATGAACATCATCGATGCACTTGGTCGTGTGGCCGACTCAAAGGCTTTGTCCTTGCACCAAGGCACCAACCGCATCCCTTTGGATGCGTCTCGATTGGATCCAGGAACCTACCTCGTCCAAGTGCTGGTCGAGGGAAAAATTCAATGCTCGAGGCGGCTTTTGGTCAGCGCAAACTGATCGCCATGCTGTGTCCGAGAAGGTCACGCAAAGCCAAGAAAGGCACCTTTTTGGGTGCCTTTCTTGCGTTTAGGGCCTTCCACGCTTGGGCACCCAGCTTTGAAGCGGAAATCGGCTTAGCGATTACTCAACAATCACTTGACTCCTCAAGATTTGGTATTCACTTGAGAGCTCAAGTGAATACATGCCTTTCGCAAAGCCAGAAACATCAATGATGAGAGCTGAAGATGATTGATGATCAAATACCAGTTTGCTTGATGAATCGTAGAGCTTAATCGTGGTGACAAAGCCAGTCAAATCGCCCAAGTCAATGGTTAGGTTGTTCGATGTTGGATTGGGAAAAATGAGCACGGACAAAGCTTCTAATTCGTCAACTGTAGAAATGGGGGTTCCAGCACACCCACAGTCTTCCTGAATCTCATCATCTACTGTGTTAGGGTCTTCATCATCACATGGGTCACCAACAAACAAGCAAGTGTTGTTGTCAAACTCAGCTTCGGAGTCATAGTTGCAAGCAGCTGCACTAGTACATCCGCCTTGCAATGCTTCACCTTCACCTTCACACTCGCATTCGTCATTGTAGGTGTCATTGTCAGTAGATGATTCATTGTCATCACAGTCATCACCTGGGAACATGCAAGACATGTCATTTTGATTTGCTTCTGGGTTGAAGTTGCAAGCTGTTTCAGAAGTACATCCAGGGACGATTTCAACCTCATCACCTAAGCATCCACACTCTGTTGTGAAGGCATCATTTTCTGTGAACTCATTTTCATCATCACATGTATCACCAGCATAGAGACATGAACCATCATTGAGATTGGCTTCTTCATTGTAATTGCACGCTTGCATGTCTGTGCATCCAGGAACACAGTTTCCAAATGCTGCACTGGCATTGCCACCAGAAGCCAATAGTTCTCCAGTTGTCGCATCGGTGATTTCCCAGGAATTCTCATCAGGCCAATTGTCATTGGCCGCATATTCAACCGCAATGCAAGTTGTTAGATCGACACAATAAGTAGCAGAGGTTGGGTTGGCGTTTGTCCCCACATTGACAAGGAAATCCTCACCGTTGACAGAAACAGCACCTCCTCCATCACTATACTGATCGTAAAGCGTTAAGGTAACGAAAGTGCCATCACAAGGTGGTGGCGGACACGCAGCACAAAAAGCCCCTCCACAGTCAACACCTGTTTCGTCTTGATTTTGAATTCCATCCTCACATGATTCAATCTCATCACCTGAGCATTCGCACTCTGTTGTGTAGGCATCATTTTCTGTGAACTCACTTCCATCATCACAGTCATCACCAGCATACACGCATGAATCATCATTCAAGGTTGCTTCTTGATTGTAATTGCACGCTTGCATGTCTGTGCAACCAGGATCAATCACAATCACACAACCCTCTGCTCCAGTTAATTCTAAGGAAATCAACGATGCAGGATTCCACCATGAACATAGTTGAAGTTGACTCACATAAATGGGTGTTTCAAAACCCTCTGTCACAGTGGTAATCTCAAAATTATATGGAGTTGCAACTACGCCTCCTAAATTAAGCGGAGTGGAGTCTTGTAGATAAATCCAAGCATTTGATGTGGATGAGGATGACGCTGCTATTGCAGCTGTTGCAGAAACGACATACATCGGGCTTATTGGATAAATCTCACACTGTTCAGTCAATGAAACGGGGTATGACAATCCAGCTGATACGACTGAGGTTGCATTGCATTCTTCACACTCATCGATGAAAGAGTTTCCACCGCAGATTCCTGAGCAATCGATGTCAATGATGCAAGTCCCATCATCATCTGTTGCGTCCGGATTGTAATTGCAGGCCAGTTCATTTGTGCAGCCATTTGTTGTGTATTCACAAGAACCATCATCGAATTCTGCCGCTTCATTGTAATTCAGTGCTCCTTCATCCATACATCCTCCTGTTCCTACTGTGACCGTAGCGACCATCCCTTGTTCTGCATGGTTTGCGATAGAACAATCATAAGAGTAAATACCTGCCACGTTGAAGACGTGAGAGCCTAGACACACTCCAGTTTCATCACCGCTTACTGCATCAATGAAGAACACTTCTGGATTGCCAAAAGACTCTCCTGTTAGTGTGTTCATGTCACCATTTACATTGTGGAAACCATCCGTGTTTGACCACGTAACAAGAGCGCCAACGTCAACAGACAAATCTGTGGGAGCGTACGCGTAGTTAGATGCTACGACCTCTATTCCATCAACATTGCATGAATTGCTGAATGCACAACTGCCGTCATCTTCAGTTGCCTCTTGGTCGTAATTTGAAGCAGTAGGGACTGTGCATCCTGGGATTTGCACAATGGGTGATTGGTTGATGACACAACGAGCAGAAAAGCTCGAGGACTGACTGTTGGCTTCCCGAAAGATTTGAGCGCTCTGATTGTCCAGAGAACGACGCCATGACTTTTGGAATGCATTGGAGTCATCCTCAGATGACGACCACCAGATGCCGCCGATACCAAGGTTGTAGAAACCAGTGCCAGAACGGACTCCGCCAGGCAATCCTGACCAACCACTGGAATTGGTAGCTCCTGTATTGGGCGGAGGCCAGTGGTCATAACCCACTTCTTTCATTTTTCCTCCGGCTACGCTCTCTCCGCCTAAGAAGTCTGTTAGCTCGGTGAACTCCTCATCGGTAGGTATATGCCAACCAATGGGACAAATACCCTCAGTCATCACCGCAGGCCAATTGTAAAGCACTCCATATATCTCGTAGTTTTCAGCGTACTGAGCAGCTGCAACATTATTGCCCTCATACCCGAAAACATAATAATACGCTTCGGTATTGCTTCCTTCATTTGGAGGTGAAACACTTGGCAAATATTTGCAGTTCTCAGCAAACCAACACTGCTCACCAATCTCTACAATGTCATATTCATATCCTTGGTGTGTGACTGATGTTTGATTGTTGCAAGGACTTTGTCCAAAGAAACTGAAAGAAAGAAACAAGCAAAGGATAGCAACAAGTGGCAGTCTCATGGTCGTATTTTGATTTTGCAATTTACGTCTAAGTTGGTGTCAATGGGATGCTGTTTGAGCCAACTTCAAAAGTTGACCTCTGGTGTAAATTTCCCATCATTTATTGGCATGATGTCATCCCCCCTTGATCTATTTGGATCCTATCATCGAGGAGATTTCTGCCGGTGAGCCTTTGACGAAACTGGGCATCAACCTTTTGATCGCTGTGGTCATCTTCCCTTTGCATACGTTCATCGAAAAACGAATCACCAAGACAAATGGCCGTGCAGAATGAACGCGCGTCCAAACAGAATCTCGAGGTGAAGCTTGCAAGGACTCCTGAAAGTGAAGGCCAAGAGAACGCAAGCGAATCAATCCATGCACCTGCATGAGGGTTTGGTTGGAATGATTCTAAACAACAGGTTGACAGCAATTTAGATTCAATCTGAGTGAGGGTTGGAGTAATTTTATGTCATGACAAGCATCCAAACACTCTCCACTTGTGTGAATTGTTCAAGCCTCGGCGAAGGATTCACTTGCAACAAGCATCTCATACAGGTTGGTCTGGCATCCGCATGCGATGACCACACTTTTGGCCCAAAACTCACCAAAGACTCGTCTTGTGGGAACTGTGCCAACCTGAACACGAAGGCATGTGGACATCCCGCAAAGGCTTCAGAGGGTATGCTTTGTTTTGATTGGAAGGCCTGATAAATCAGTAACAATCTGAGCGCCATAATCCATCATGGCGCTTTGCCATGAACGCGTCTTTGTGTTTGTTCGCAAGCGTCGCCTCTACTTCCTTTGCCATCCCAAGGCTCCCGCACACCATGACGCATCCACTTGGTGACAACATGGTTTCTGTGAGTTTTTCACTGTTGCATAAAACATCTTGTACACGTCGACTTGGGGCACTGGAGTCATTGGACAGTGCAAATTCAACGAGATATAGAGCATTTCGCTTCAGTGCTTGACTTAGAAATGGCATGGCGAAGGTGCCATGGCTTTGTTCTTGAAGTCCCCAAACCAATGTCGCACAAGCATTGTCAGGAAGAAGCTCAATCATACCAAGGAATGGCCCTATTCCCGAGCCATTGGCAAGCAAGGTTGTTGAATCACTGGACCCCACAGGCAAGTGAAAGTCCGGGTTTTCGAGGATGTTGCCATGGATGATAGAGCCCTCTTCCAAGGTGCTCAACCAGGATGAACACACTCCTGCCAGTTTCAAACTCACGCAAATTCCGACGGTTTGATTTGAAAATACTGACAAGGAGTAGAGGCGCTCATGAGAATTGTTGGGGGGGCGGACTGCCAACAAATCTCCTGATTGAGGGGGGACAAGGCGTTCACCGTGCGTCTTGAAGCGGAGCCACAGCATCGGTCCGGACTCAACCTTTTGAGTCACTTGAAACTCCAGTGTAGATTCGGACTTATGCTCCACCTTGACCGCCATGTTCAGAAGGGGCAAACCCAAGTGACCGGAAGCTGCATCTACAGCTGCTTGGATCTCCAGTACGGATCTGTTGTGCACGACAGACAAACTTGCGGGCTTTCCGCAAACGACCTCCAGAGCTTCGTGCAAGTCGTTGCCAAATTTGGCAAACTCAGCATATTTTTTGTCGCCAAATGCGACAATTGAGAGCCGTGAGTACTTGTCAAAGAACCACCCATCCACAAAATCACGCCATTGCCACAAGTGCTCAGGGGCTTCTCCTCTGCCGAAGGTGGCCACCATGAATATGACTTTTTGGGTCATATGACTGGGGGTAAAAGATTCGAATGAGATGAGATTGACCATCTTGCCTTTTTGCTTGAAGGAGGATGCCAATTCTTCAGCGATTCTCCATGTGGAACCTCCTTGAGATGCCACCACAATGTCCAAGTCTGCATGTCCTGCCACATCCATCGATGTCCGCTTGTTCACCTTCCGGCCGGATTTCCAAAAGGCAAAGCCCGTCCCCGCCAAAAAGATCAATGCAAAAGAAGTGGCTATCCAGAGGAGACTAAGAACGAGATGCGCTTCTCCTGTGTGCACTTGAGTCATCCACTTTTGCAAAGTATTTCCTCTTGATGGGGAAGTGCGCGAGACGACTTGGCCTGTTAGCGCATTGACATCTTCTCGGCTTCCATCTCTGAATCTCACCTCAAAAGATTCCTCCTCTTCCATGACAAATGGCCACTTCAAGGATTCAAGTTCTTTGATTTTGGAAGACTCAAAAATCTCAAAATCAAGGGGATTCACATGCGGCTTTGTTGCTTGAGTAACATCTATTTTGTTGGGTGGTGAGGGATTCCAAAGGTCAAAGCGTATTGCAGACATGGCTGCCCCCGTGAAAGCCAGTAACACACTTGGTAGAAGTACCCACATCCCCAAAACCACATGCCAGCCACCTCCCCTTCGCCACATACGCCCATGTACCTGAATGGTCAACAAGAAGCCGAGCAGGACAAGCAAGAGGAAAAGGAAGGCAGTGACTCCTGCCCAAATGCGACCAAACGTGTCGAGGAAAAAGGATCGGTGTAGGGCAGTCATCCATGGCACCCACTTAGGTGTTTGAGGGAGCACGGACAGAAGGGCGTGCTCGGGGTCCCATCCCCAAGTACCATGCTGGCCGTTGTGACGCTCACCAGTGATTGAACACTCTCCGTAGGTATTGATTTCAATATCATCCAGCGTCGTGAAATGTTCACCTAGTGCATCCATGAAGTCGGAGATGGAGGTGTCACCCCAAACAGCAGGTGCATTCATCGTTTTCATGTGACATTTGGAGGCATACCAAGCCAATGGCACCCCACTCAGCACTGCCACACCAAGTCCAAGGACGGTCCAAATCGCTAGCCATCGGTGCAGGCGACGAAACCAAATCGCCGGCAAAATCATTCAGTCAACAAACGCACGTATCGGATGAAACCTCCCCCTTCGATTTTGCCTTTGGGCAGATCTGAGCTCAGAGGAATGACAGCTTCTCGGGGGAAATATCCTTCATTCTCTACACCTGACTCAAACCTGATGCCGTAGCCGATGTCAATTTCGTCCTTCCGCACATTGAATTGGAATGTCGTACGCTCGCCTCCTGAGATCGTGCTCCCTGTGATTCCATCGATGCTTGATTTGGAACGCCCATGAAACTTCCACCACTCTTCAAGTTCATAGTACCATTCGTCATCGTCGCCCAAGACATGAAGTGTGCGGATGTACTCACCTTTGTCATCAATGAGTCCTGTCACGATGTAGGCCCCTTCGCCTTCATAGTTCTTCATTTGGATCATGCAACGAATGGTGGAGTCCTCTTCAGACATCAGGAAACCCCATGAACATACCAAGCAGGTCGCAAAAGTCCCCAATCTCATCATTTTGCTTTCAAGAAATCCAAGTCAGTGGTGATCAACGCTTCGTTCTCGCTCGCAAGGTCAAAAGCTGTTTCTCCAAATGGGGACATCAAACCAACATCAGCTCCGATGTCCACCAGCCATTTCAAGAGGTCAATGTTTTTGGCGGTCAAGCAAGCCTCAAGAAGTGGGCTCATGCCTTCATGATTCACCTGGTTCACATCCAATTGATGAACCGCTGCGAATTGCAACATGTCGAGAGACTGGTTGCGCGCACCCAAATGAAACCAAGACTCACCGCCAGGAAGCAATTGTACAGGGTGAATGCCTAGTGGGCGAAGGATTTGAATCATTTCTTCGAAGACTTCATAATTGCTTCCATTGAAAGATTCGGAAAGTGCGCAAATCAAGGTTTCAGACTTATACGGGGCACCATTCATGCTCCAGCCTGAAGCAATCAAACCAGACACATTCTTCGGATTTCCGCTGGCAATGGCATGATGCATGGCCGAAAGGTCACGATGGTCCTGCTGATGTAAATTTTTTGTGTCTTGGGCCAAGAACAACAAGCCACCGGACTCAGATTCCCCCTGAACGTATATCATCAAAGGTGTGATTCCGTTTTGGTCCGGGTCATCCAAAGCGACCCCGTGTGAAGACAAAAATGTGAACACCTCTTTTCCATTGGTTCTTCCTCGTGTCCCTTTGGCAGCAAAATGAGCGGCATTTTGTCCGCCATCATTTTGAAGAGAAGGAGACATGCCCATGGAAACCAATGATTTTAGAAAAGTCACATTTCCTCCCTTGCAGGCGTACAAAAATCCATTAGATCCATTGCTATCTGTGTCGTTCAACGTCAAACCAAACGCGCTGAAGTATTCGATCAAGTCATGGTCATCAATAAATGGAGCCAGGAGCAGGAGTGCATGCGCACCTTCCTGATTGACCTCGAGCATCGGGTTTGCCCCGTGCTCCACCAAGTACTCGTAGAGATCGATGTTTTTTTGACCGGTCACGGCCGAAAAATTGAGCAAGGAATATCCATGTTCGTCCACGATGGACAAATCGGCCCCCATTCCCTTCAATTCCTTGACAAAATCGAGGTTGTCTCGGTAGGCCGCCCAAAAGACATATGTCCGCGCATCATGCGTCAACTTGTTGATTGGATTGCCTTCAAATTCGAGCAAATAGAGCAGGACATCTTTAGGCGCACTTTCAATCAAGGCCCAACTCAAGGCGTCGAATTGGTAACGGTTCAGAGCTGTTGGATCGTTGCCCGAATTGACGCTGGCCTGAACTTCTGAAAGGGAAGGGCGTGACTTCCAAAAATCACGTTCCAATAGCATGTTGGAATCCTTGGACTGAGCCATTGTGTTCTGAGGCCAAAACCCCAGTACAAAAGCTGCAAAAGCGATGGTTTTGTGCATGTAAGATTGTTTTGAACCAAAAGCATCGGATGGGCCCTCGCCCACCCGATGCTTTTGGAAAAGTGTCAATCATCTCTGAAAGCTTGCAATGATTAGGTCAAGGACAAATGGTTCCGAAATCTGCCAAAAACATGAGCAAATCAGTGGTAGCAACCGCGCCGTCACCGTCGAAATCTGCCTCGCATGATCCGAACTCACATGTCCCATCATCCATGGTTGCTTCTCCAGAATAGTTCATGGCAGACTCGTAAGTGCAACCATAAAAGATACAGGAGTCCCATTCGCAGCTTCCATCGTCGGTGTTTGCGTTGTCAGAGAAATTGCACGCATTGGAGTAGGTGCAGCCGAGGACGTCACAAGATGCATTCCAATAAGGGTTCATCGGGCCGCTCAAGCTCTCCCCACTGACCCATACGTTGGCGCAATCTGATGCTGACACGTAGGCAACATCATGCGTCACAGGATTGTAGCAGTATGGGATTTGACATTCTTCGCAGTCGTCCAATTGCCCGCAAGTGCCGTCATCCTCGGTTGCGAGATAATTGAAGTTGCATGCTGTGACGTTTGTGCATCCTAGAACAGAAGAACAGGACTGGTTCCAGTAAGGGTTGCCAGGATCGTTTGGCATGACCAAGATGTCGTTGGCACCAAGTGATGCATCAGCTTCTGTCTCTACAAACGTCACGCTGTGCGTGATGAAGTTGTAGACGTATGCTGATTGGCAATCTCCGCAATCGTCGAGAAGAGCCAAGCCATTTGCCACGCCAGCACAATCCAAACAAGATGCATTCCAGTAAGGGTTCATCGGGCCGCTCAAGCTCTCCCCACTGACCCATACGTTGGCGCAATCTGATGCTGACACGTAGGCAACATCATGCGTCACAGGATTGTAGCAGTATGGGATTTGACATTCTTCGCAGTCGTCCAATTGCCCGCAAGTGCCGTCATCCTCGGTTGCGAGATAATTGAAGTTGCATGCTGTGACGTTTGTGCATCCTAGAACAGAAGAACAGGACTGGTTCCAGTAAGGGTTGCCAGGATCGTTTGGCATGACCAAGATGTCGTTGGCACCAAGTGATGCATCAGCTTCTGTCTCTACAAACGTCACGCTGTGCGTGATGAAGTTGTAGACGTATGCTGATTGGCAATCTCCGCAATCGTCGAGAAGAGCCAAGCCATTTGCCACGCCAGCACAATCATCTTGAGAGCGTGCCAAACCGAAAGACGACAGACCTAATATCATTAGGAACAAGGCTGGTGATTGAAGAATTGTTTTCATGGTTGAAAAGAGAAATTATGTGTCAATTGAAACACAAACTTCAGGAGTTATTTCTAGGCAGTCCATCCCCTTTTCGTGTTATTTTTATTTAGTCTAAATAAAAATACCGCAAATATGGTATGATTCATTGCCCTCCTCTTTGCCAAATTCGCCATCTGAAATCTTCGAGAATGCATTTAAAGTTTTTTTTGATCACCCTGTTGGCGATTCTATTATCTCCAGAATCAAAAGCCCAAAGTCCTTCCGATCTCCAAGCCATCCGGTCGTTGTGTGGTTGTTACGAAGTGACTTTTGCTTTTGCGGAAACATTCAGCCCAGACTCGAATTATGAGTTCCACGACAATTACCAAGCCTCTGCCTTGGAATGGGTGGAAATCGTGGAAGACGGAGAAGAGCGCCTTCAATTGCAGCATATCCTATTGGTTGGCGGGGGAATGACGGTCAAGCATTGGCGCCAAGATTGGGTCTACCAACCGGAAGAATCCATGACCTATCAGCAAGGTCGTACTTGGCGCTTTCATACGAATGACCCCATGGAAGTGGCTGGCAAGTGGGAGCAGCGGGTGTTTCAGGTAGACGACAGTCCGAGGTATGCTGGAATGGGCACTTGGATCCATGTAGACGGCAAAAAATACTGGGAAGCAGAAGCTCGCACCCCATTGCCTCGTCGTGAATACACGAAGCGTTCCGATTATGATGTCATGAAACGTTTGAATCGTCAAGAAATTCAAGACCACGGGTGGACGCATGAGCAAGACAACGTCAAAATCTTAATCGACGGCGAGATTGAAACTGTTGTCGCTGAAGAAAAAGGTCGAAACACATACGTTCGCGTAAACAAATCGAGGTGCCAG
Organism: uncultured Flavobacteriales bacterium; assembly: GCA_963933635.1. GTDB lineage: Bacteria > Bacteroidota > Bacteroidia > Flavobacteriales_D > Sanyastnellaceae > UBA11663. The sequence continues at coordinate 28,631 of CAWVVM010000022.1, read as the reverse complement.
GCCGCACAGGACTATTGGAACGAGCACCAGGAATTCTGGCAAGTTGTCCGTGACGAGTGGGACAACCACTGCAGCTCCGAAATAGGCAGTTTGTCATTGCACGGCAAGGTTGAAGGCAAGCCTCTATATGTCCACTTTATGGACCACCCTAAAGATGATGTAGCAGACATCATCAACTCATTCATTCAAAAGCAATTCCCATGAACAAAACTTTCTTTTTGTTGGCTCTGTTACTTGGAGCCATTTCAGCATTCGCCCAAGACGTTGTATTTGATGATTTCACAATGAATCCTGGATATGAAAACATGGTCTATTACAGCGTTGACTCTGGCGTTGTGGGGCAAGCCGTGATGGCCGATTGGGACTTGGCCTTTGATGTCCGTTCAATGGGTGGGACTGCACGAATCAATGGCGGCCAAGGCATGTCATTGTTTCCAGCTGGACCGCTAAGTGGGTGGGCCACTGTTGACGAAGATTTTGTCGACTTGGCTGGTACAATCGAACCCCTGCGAAACGATCAAAGTTCATGGGGTTCAGGTGCATTCTCTCAAGGTGGTGATGGTGGTTTTGATCTAGGCTGGGGGGTTTACGATATGGTGACCCATTTCGTGATTTCAGACAGCATGTATGTGATTTCCTTGCCAGATGGTTCTTGGAAAAAATTTGCGTTGCTTTCGCTGGCTTCTGGGGTTTATTCTTTTCAATTCTCGAATTTGGACGGGACAGACTTTGTCGAGGACCAAATCGTGAAGGCGGACTACCCCGGCAAGGTTTTGGCATTTTACAACCTTCACAGTCAAGAAGCTCTTGATCTCGAGCCCACCGCTGGATGGGACATGTTGTTTTTGCGGTATGTGGAAGAAATCGAACCCAATGTATTTTATGGGGTGACTGGGGCATTGACACATCCTGAAACTGGAGTCCAAATGATGGAGGGATTGGTAGATCCCTTCGCCGAAGGGTCAATCGATGTCCCCAGCATGTCATTCGCGACCAACTCTGTGGGTTTCGATTGGAAAAGCTATGCAGGTGGGGGATTCACCATACTGGACGATCGCTGCTATTTCATCAAGACGGTGACCGGTGCGCATTATCGCATCGTCTTTACTGGGTTCGAGGGAACCACCTCTGGCAATATCGAATTGGGCAAGGTCGCCGAGTCTGGCGTCAATACAGATGACATGGTCTCGCAGCAGTACGAGTGCTCCGTGTATCCAAATCCAGTTGTCTCAGGCGACGTCCTGTCAATAAGAAGCGAAGTGGCATTGACTGAAATGCACCTTTACGGCCTGGCTGGCGCGAAGATTTTTTCCAAACGATTGCAAGGCCTCACAATCGATTTGCCTACTGACATATTGTGTCCAGGATTGTATGTCTTAGAAGTGCAGACGAAACAGGGGGAGCGGCAAGCATTCAAGGTGACCGTGCAGTAATCCTTCGAGTGCAATAGGGGGCGTTGTCTCCGGTGTTTGGGCTTCCTCTTAGACTTCCTCTCACTTTGGGGATACACCGTGGTTTTTCCTTGAAATCTTGACGGACAAATCTATCATTTTGGTTCAAACTTCTCAAGAGCATCCAACGTCTGGCTTTCTAGGGAGTCGTCAATCAAAGAGCATAAAAACCACGATTCATAGGCTGAAGGAGGGAGGTAAACACCATTGGCGAGCATGTGATGAAAGAGGGCTTTGAATTGACCGTTGTCACCAGCTTTGGCGGTGTCAAAATCCAATACAGGGCCTTCGCATAAGTGCAAAGACATCATGGATCCTACGTTGTTGATTTGGTGTGGGATGGATTTTTTTTCCAAAATACCGTGTAAGCCTTGGGCCAAAGACTGGCCTCGTCTTTCCAAAGCATCATAAATGGCGGGGCATTCGTTCAGTTCGGAGAGGAGAGCCAAGCCCGCTGACATGGCCAGGGGATTTCCCGACAAGGTGCCTGCCTGGTAGACAGGGCCGGACGGTGCCAGGTGAGACATGATTTCCGCCCTTCCTGCAAAGGCACCCACGGGCAATCCTCCACCAATCACTTTTCCGAAGCAAACAAGGTCTGGAGTCACCTTGAAGATCTCCGCTGCACCTCCTCTGGCAAGTCGGAAACCAGTCATGACTTCATCAAAAATGAGTAGGGCACCGTGCTCCTTGGCCAAGGACTTCAATCCTTCGAGGAATCCAGGCTGCGGAGGGATGCACCCCATATTCCCAGCCACAGGTTCAACGATGATGGCAGCCATGTTGCCAAGGTGGGATTGCATGATTTCCGAGGTGGCTGCGAGGTTGTTGTAAGGGGCGAGGATGGTGTCCCTTGCCGTTCCTTGTGTCACGCCTGGAGAACTCGGTGAACCAAAAGTGACAGCGCCACTTCCAGCCTCGATGAGAAAGGCATCGGAATGTCCATGATAACATCCTGAAAATTTGACAATCTTTTCGCGCTCTGTGTATCCACGTGCGAGTCGAATGGCACTCATGCAAGCTTCCGTTCCGGAATTGACCATTCTGATTTGGTCAATGTGCGGTACCATGTCGCAAATCAGCCGTGCGATCTCAGTTTCAAGTTCCGTCGGGGTTCCAAAAGAGGTGCCTTTTTCAGCGGCTCTTTTGATGGCTTCGATGACGGGAGGATGAGCGTGTCCCAAGATTTGTGGCCCCCAAGAATTGATGTAATCGATGTAACGGTTTCCATCCACATCGGTCAGGATTGCGCCACGGGCCTTCTCCATGAAAACGGGGTGGCCTCCGACCGACTTGAATGCGCGCACCGGTGAGTTGACTCCCCCGGGGATAACTGTTTGTGCTTCCTGAAAGAGGGTAGATGACCGGGTGTACTTCATGACAGATGATGCGTTGCCAAGGTGCCTTTTTTCCATGATTCCACCCAAGACTCCAAGGCGTCAATCCAAGGCTTTGAGTCGTTGAGGCAGGGGATGAAGTCATATGTTTCTCCCCCAGCATCCTCAAAAATCTCTCTGTTCTCCATGTTCATTTCTTCGATGGTTTCGAGGCAATCTGAAACAAAGGAAGGGGTCAGGACTGCAAGTTTTTTGATGCCTCTTTCGGGCATTTCTTTCAAGGTGTCTGCGGTGTAGGGCTTGAGCCAAGGGTCGATTCCCAATCGACTTTGAAAGGCACTCACACATTTCTCCAATGGAATGCCCATGGACTGGGCGAGGTTTTTTGTGGTTTCAAAGCATTGATGTCGATAGCATTCCGCATGCGCAGGACTGGCGGTTTCGCAGCAGGAACCGTCTATTTTGCAATGCTTGCCTGTTGTGTCGGATTTTCGAATGTGACGCTCGGGGATGCCGTGGTATGAGAAGAATATTCGGTCGTAATTCTCATGGCTGGAGGCAATGTCCGCAGACGCTGCCAAGGCAGATACGTATTGGTCGTCGTTGTAAAATGGAGGGAGAACATCTGTTCGCCAGCTGGGATAGTCACGCTGGGTGACTTCTTTTACCTTTTCTACAACAGTCTCTGTTGTGGACATTGCAAATTGTGGGTAGAGCGGGACAACAAGGATGTGTTGTGCGCCTTGACGGTCAAGTTCGCGAAGTCCTTTTTCGATGCTCATGGTTCCATAACGCATTCCCAAAACCACTGGGGTGTCTGTTCGAGTTTGAAGCAAGTCGCGAACTCGCTCTGAAAACACGATGAGTGGGGAACCTTCATCCGTCCAAACTTTCGCATAGGCTTCCGCAGACTTCTTCGGACGCGTGTTGAGGATGATGCCCCGCACAAGAAAGGTCCTCAAAGCCCAAGGTAGATCAATCACGCGCGGATCCATTAAGAACTCGTCCAAGTAGGTCCGCACGTCTTTCTTCGTGGGACTTTCCGGAGAGCCCAAGTTGATCAAGAAAATCCCTTTTTTCATTTGCATTCCATTCTCGGCCATTCACAAACAACGGGAAAACACCTTGAACAATGGAAAGTTCTTGGGAGCATGAAGGAACCTTTGACAATTTTCAGACAGAATATCTGCCCTTCGTGCGAGCGAGAGAAGATAATTTTGCTTGATGCGGAGCATGTTGGAGAGTTTGTCGACATTTCATGTCGTTTGCTTTTCGTTTCAAAAAGCTGAGGTCGCTTCTCGAGAAGCTTACAGCCTTGGAGATGAACGGCAAAAAATTGTGATTGAGAAGTTGATCTCTTTGGGGGCTGAAAATGTCATGGTGTTGTCGACCTGCAACAGAACAGAGTTCTATTGGTCGGATGTGACACCAAAAAAAGCCATGGCAGAAGTGTACGCGGAATTAGGCATGGGTGTGCCAAGGCAAGAACCATTTGAGTTTAAGGGAACAGGGATGGCCGCTGTGCGTCATCTTTTTCGTGTGGGGTGTGCGCTCGAGTCACAAATTCCAGGGGACACTGAAATCGCAGGTCAATTGAAGTTGGCGCTCCGCCGAGCCCGTGACTGCGGTTCTGAAGTTGCTTTGCTCGACCGTGTTGTGTCGATGGTCTTGAAAGCGAGCAAGCGCGTTAAAGGTGAGACAGGACTCAGTACAGGAGCAACTTCAGTGGCTTTCAGTGGCATCCATTTCATGCGCAATGAACTGCGGCGACTGAAAGGAACAAATGTGGTTTTGCTTGGATTGGGGAAGTTGGGGCGCAACACTTGCAAAAATCTTGCAAAACATGCTTCTGGGGCTGACATCACAGTGATCAACCGAGATGAAAGCAAAGCGAAGGTGGCGGCTTCAGAACACGGGTTTCAGGCGCGACCCTTTGGAGAGTTAAAAGGTGCAGTTCGAGAGGCCCGAGTTCTTATTGTGGCCACTGGCGCTCAACATTTCACTGTCACGAAAGACATGGTGAGTGAGGGGCAGAAGCTCTTGATTCTGGACATGAGCATGCCACGAAATGCAGATCCTTCGCTCGGCAAACTCGAAGGTGTCACGCTTCTTGATGTCGACGAAATCAGTCAATATGCTTTGAATCAACTTCAAGAACGCTTTGTCCACATGCCCAAGGCTGAGCAGATTGTCAATGAAGAGTTGGTGGAATTTGAAGTGTGGCTTGAGTCCTTGAAGGTGGCTCCCTTGTTGGGTTCGGTGAAACAGGGGCTGCAAGAATTCAGAGATGTAGAACTGGACAAACTGAAGACAGAAAGTTTGCGAGGTGAAGACCAAATCAAGCAGCTTTCTGATCGGCTGATTCAAAAAGTGACCACGCAAGTGGCGACTTATTTGAAAACAAAGAGCGACTGCATCGAAGACGATCTGCATTTGTTTCAGCAAGTGTTCAACGTGAAAGATTCCTGATGGGGACCATCCGAATAGGGACCCGTGGGAGCAAGCTGGCCCTTTATCAGGCCAATCGAGTACTTGAAGGTTTGAAGCACCTTGGTCAGCCCGCTGTTTTGACAGTGATCGAGACCAAAGGTGATCGCATGCAAGACCGTCCCTTGCAGAGCTTGGGCACTGGGATTTTCACCAAAGCCCTTGACGACGCCCTTGTTGCGAATGAGGTGGACATTGCGGTGCATAGCATGAAAGACGTCCCAACGGAGTTGCCTTTGCCATTGGAGTCATGGGCCGTTTTGGAACGGGGGAACCCTTTGGATGTTTTGGTGTTGAACGATACTGACTTGCATACCGTAGCGACAGGCAGCATTCGTCGGAAGGCGCAATGGCTTCATCGTTATCCTCAGGACAAGGTTGTTGGTTTGCGTGGCAACGTAGAAACACGATTGGCCAAAGTTCATTCCAATCCTTGGCACGGAGGTATTTTTGCGGCGGCTGGGCTGGAGCGCCTTGATTTGCTCAAAGATTTGTCCTTGGTGAAAGAGCTTGATTGGATGGTACCAGCCCCAGCGCAAGGAAGCATACTTGTGGTGGGGCGTTCCAACAACGAAGCACTGAGGCGAATAGTTTTTCAATTGAATCATGCAGAGTCTGCCTTGGCGGCTTCCATTGAACGTTCTTTTCTGTTGGCTTTGGAAGGTGGTTGTGCTGCCCCAATTGGCGCCATCGCTGAAGTGACGGGTTCCATCGTTCGATTTGTCGGATGCTTGAATTCTTTGGACGGTTCAAATGAAATTCGAATTGAAAGGGAATCGGCGCATGGTAGAGCTGAACTCGGTGCCCTCTGGGCGCAAGAATTGTTGGCGTTGGGAGGAAAGATGGTCATGGACGAGATTCGTCAATCCCCTCAAACTGATGCCTGACATTCTGTCGACGAAATCATTGTCTTTTGAAGCCATGCACCGTCTCGAAGAAGCTGGGATCTCTTGTCGCGTTCACGACTTTGTTCAGGTCAGTTCGCGCCAAACGATGGCCCCCATCCTTCACGACACCCTTTTGGTCAGCAGTCAAAACGCACTTCATGCCTGCGATTGGAGTGGAAAGAAGGTGCATTGCGTTGGCGATCAAACAGCCGATTTGTTGCGAAACAAAAAGGCCCAGTTGCTTTCTGTTCACCAAAGCGCGCGCGCGATGATGGAGCATGTGGTTTCTTTGAACCAACCCTGCACCTTCGTCTGCGGCTCAACCCGCATGTCTGTTGTTGAATCGGGCTTTTCGCAAAGAGGTGTTGAGTTGCAGATTGTCGAGGCTTATGACACAACTTCCAATGCCTTGAAAATCGATGGTGACCTGGATGCTATTTTGTTTTTCAGTCCAAGCGGAGTGCGCAGTTTTCACCAATTGAATTCCCTCACCCCACCTGCCTTTTGCATCGGACCAACAACGGGCGATGTGGCCCGAACTTTTGGCCACGCTGTGATGTTACCACCACGCCCATCGAAAGAGGCATTGGTCGATCTCGTTCTAAAAAAAATCACGCCATGAGCCATCTGTTTCTTCAAGCCTTGAAAGGAGAACCCGTCGCAAGACCACCAGTTTGGATCATGAGACAAGCTGGCCGTTACCTGCCTGACTTCATGAAGCTCAAGGCGAAATATGACTTCTTTACGCGGTGCCAAACGCCTGAATTGGCCACGGAAATCACTGTGATGCCGATCGATCAAATTGGACCTGATGCGGCCATTTTGTTCTCAGATATACTTGTCGTGCCTCAAGCGATGGGTTTGGCGTTTGAAATGAAGCCAGGGCAAGGTCCGTTTTTGCCCAACCCCGTTCGAAGCGCTTCCGATGTCAAAAAGATTGCGGTCCCAGATGTCGAGGAGGAACTTTCGTACGTGATGGATGCAATAAGGATGACCAAAACCGAGTTGAACAACCGCGTTCCTCTTATCGGTTTTGCCGGTTCGCCTTGGACGATTTTTTGTTATTCAGTGCAAGGTCAAGGCAGCCGCAATTTTGACGTTGCCAAGTCATTCGCCTTCACGGATCCTGCAGCTGCACACGAATTGCTGCAAAAAATCACCGACACGACCATTTCCTACTTGACTGCCAAAGTGAAGTCTGGGGTAGATGCTGTCCAACTGTTTGATTCATGGGGAGGGGTGCTTTCCCCTGTGGATTGGGAGACCTTTTCTGGCCAGTATTTGCGTCAAATTGTTGCGGCGATGAAGGCCATAAGTCCCACCATCGTTTTTGCGAAAGGTTGCGGGCACTCCTTGGGGGCGATGAGTGAGTGGGGAGCTGACGCATTGGGGTTGGATTGGACCATTTCTCCCAAGGAGGCAAGAAAGCGAGCGGGCAATGACATCACACTGCAGGGTAATTTTGATCCAGTTCGTTTGATGTCAAAGCCGGCAGAAATTGAAGTCATGGTCCGCGAGATGATCGATGCTTTCGGCAAGGACAGGTATGTTGTCAATTTGGGACACGGGATTCTTCCAAACATTCCAGTCCCTCATGTCAAGGCGTTTGTTGAAGCCGTGAAATCGTATACAGTATCCTCATGAGATTGCCCCAACGACCAAGGCGATTGCGTAGCTCAGGATTTCTCCGAGAACTCGTCGCTGAGTCGTCGGTGAAATGCACGGATTTCATCACACCGCTTTTTGTCACTGAGGGTCAAAACATCCAGTTGGAAATTGCATCCATGCCCGGGTGTTTCAAGCGAAGTTTGGACCCGACCATAGAACATGTCAAACTGCTTCGTGACCATGGTCTGAAATGTGTTTTGTTGTTCGTCCAGGTTCCGGATGGTCTCAAAGACAATTTTGGGACAGAGGCAGTGAATGATTCAGGATTGATGCAGCGGGCTGTTCATGCGATCAAGAAAGCTGTGCCGGAAATGGTCGTGATGACAGATGTGGCTTTGGATCCATTTTCTTCCTTTGGCCATGACGGAATCGTGGAAGATGGCCAAGTCATCAACGATGTCACGGTCGAATTGTTGACGCGTATGGCGACGAGTCACGCGCAGGCCGGAGCTGATTTTGTTGCACCAAGCGACATGATGGATGGTCGAATTGGAGCCATCCGTGGCGGATTGGATGGGGTGGGGCACGAAGGAGTGGGGATCTTGAGTTACAGCGCCAAATACGCGTCTTGTTTTTATGGGCCATTCCGGGATGCATTGGATTCCTCGCCTGGATTTGGGGACAAACGGACTTACCAGATGGATGCATCCAATGTCAGAGAAGCCCTCAGAGAAGTGAATCTCGACATTCAGGAGGGCGCAGACATTGTGATGGTCAAGCCAGGGTTGCCTTATCTAGATGTTCTTTGCAAAGTGAAAGATGCGTCTTCCGTTCCTGTTGCTGCGTATCAAGTCAGTGGAGAATATGCCATGATCAAGGCGGCAGCATCCAATGGCTGGGTGAATGAAGAAGCGGCGATGTTGGAGTCTTTGCTTTCCTTCAAGAGGGCTGGAGCAGATCTCATTGCGACTTATTTCAGTTTGGACTTTGCAAGATTGCAGATGCGATGACATTCGACAAGCACTTGCTCCGGAAATACAATGTGCCTGGGCCGCGTTACACCAGTTATCCCACGGTTCCCTACTGGGAAGCTGCTACCTTTTCCGAGCTAGGCTGGCTTGAGAGTGTAGAGGAAGCCTTCCAAGCATCCAATGATGCTGAGGGGATCAGTGTCTACATTCATTTGCCTTTCTGTGAGTCCCTTTGCACGTTTTGTGGCTGCCACAAGCACATTACCAAGCGAAAAACAGTTGAATCGCCATACGTGCAGGCTGTCTTGGCCGAGTGGGAAAGTTACCGAAAGGTGTTTGGAGGAACTCCTCGCATCAAAGAGCTGCACTTGGGTGGAGGGACGCCAACATTCTTTTCTCCCGAACACCTTCGTGCGCTCATCGAAGGCCTGTTTGAACATGCTGAACGATGTGAGAATCCAGCGCTGAGCTTTGAAGCTCATCCGAACAATACGACACGTGCACACCTCGAGGTGCTTCACGAATTGGGTTTTACCAGAAACAGTTTTGGCATCCAAGATTACGACCCTGTGGTGCAAAAGGCCATCAATCGCATCCAGTCATTTGAAGATGTGAAAGCTGTGACCGACCTCAGCAGAGAAGTCGGGTATACCTCAGTCAGCCACGACCTTGTCTTTGGGCTTCCTCATCAGAGCATGGATGCAATGGCACAGACCATCGACATGACTGCCCAACTTCGTCCTGATCGGATTGCGTTCTACAGTTATGCCCACGTTCCTTGGATCAAGGGTACGGGGCAGAGGGGCTACGATGAGAAAGATCTTCCGAGCAACGAAAACAAGCGAAATTTGTATGAGCTCGGCAAAAAACGGTTTTTGCAACTTGGCTACGAAGAAATTGGGATGGACCACTTTGCCCTGCCACACGACACGCTGTCGAAGGCCTTTCACGATGGCACTTTGCACCGAAACTTTATGGGGTATTCCTCGGACAAAACCCGATTGATGGTGGGGTTGGGCATGTCATCCATCAGCGACTCATGGGGTGGATTTGCCCAAAATGTGAAAACGGTCGCTGAGTATGAAACCCGCGCGATGCGTGGTGAAATCCCGGTGTTTCGTGGTCACATGATCAATGAAGAGGATTTGAAACTTCGGAAGCACATTTTGAATCTCATGTGTCAATTTGAAACCTCTTTCGAGCACAAGTCGGACCGGTTTCCTGAGCTTGAGACTTGCTTGAGCAAATTGGAAGAGATGGAGTCAGATGGTCTGGTAGAGCGAAATGGATGGAGCCTTAAAGTCACAGAAAAAGGTCGGCCTTTTGTTCGCAATGTCTGCATGGCTTTGGATTTGAAATTGCTCCGAAAAGCACCCACCACCAAGGTGTTTTCGATGACCGTTTGAAATGGTCTCGTAGCCTTCAGGTCTTCCTTCTTTTCTTGTAGACATGAATGGCAAAGGCCAACCCAACTGTGAGTGTGACGAGACCAATGCTGAAATACAGCCAATTGGTTGTGGATTTGAGGACCACCAGGAAGACGATTCCAAACAAAAACAAGGTCGCGAGCTCATTCCAGATGCGAAGTGTTTGAGAAGACCATCGGCAACAGTCGTTGAGGCACTGCTTTACGAGGCAGTGTGTCCAGCCGTGGTAGGTGAATAGCAACAAGACAAGACCAAGTTTCATTTGCATCCAGGGTTGCTCCAAATAGCCTGGGATGTTCCAAACAAGGGCAGCGCCTAGAATGGCGGTCAAGATGGCCGATGGCCAAGTAATGCCGTGCCAAAGCCTTCGGCTCATCAATTTGAGCTGAGGCAAAAGGACTTGGCGTTGAGATTGCTCTTTGTCTTGGGCCTCCTGAATGTAAATGAGCAACCGTACGATGTAAAAGAGCCCAGCGAACCAAGTCACTACAAAAACTATATGCAGAGCTTTGAGAATGCCATAACTCATTTCTTATGCGCTTGAATCATTGCAGCAAGTTCGGGGATTTTGGCCGAGGAAGCAATTCAAAAAATCGAGCACACACCAAGCCAAATGGTCTCAAACAGTTTCACTTGGCCACGACCTCAATCGATCAAATAGGTCTCGATTTTGCGATGAAGCAGTTGAGTTCCCCCTTTTGAAAGCATCAAACAATGGAAGTCTTGGGAAGTCACCAGCCGGTGTCATCGTCCAGCGCCTCACGAATCAGGTCTTCTGACCGTTGAGACACTTCTTTCCGCGTCCAATTCTTCTCTGCGATTTCCTCGGTAGAGATGGGTTCCAATACCTTTATTACAAGTACCTTTTTCCGCAAGCCAAGCAAATTGGACAGGTGTTGGACGATGGATCCATGCTTCACGAGGTAGGTGAATGTAAACCTCTGCTCTGGACTTACGAGGTTGCCATTTGCGTGGGTCCATCGGAAAGCCAGGGGCTGAACCCCTGAACCCGAATCAATCGCAATTTTGAAGAAGGGGGAATGAAAAGGAAGAAGTTCAATGCCGTCGCCCGACTTCCCCTCTGGGAAGAACCCCATGTTCACCTTCGATTGGGTCATCATGCTGATGGCAGGTTGCAGGAGCTCCACAATTGACTTGCGCCTGCTTCGATCCACAAACACGAAGCCCAAAAGCTCCATCACAGCGCCAATGACCTTCATGTTTCGAATGAGTGAGTTTGAAATCACCATGCAAGGACTTAGGGCCATGTGAAGCAGCGAGTCCAGAATCCCCTGATGGTTGCTCACAATCAAGTGCCGAGAGGAGGGCATTTTGCCCTGAACAACGAGCTTCACCCCCACAATCCAGGTCAAAAGTCGAGAGAAAGGGTAGATGATAAATCGCACATTGAACCTGAGGAAGAGATGCTTTGGCAGAAACGTAAACACCAGTCTCAACAGGAGACTCAGAAGGACCAAGACGAAGACGGTAATCATGATGGAGGTCATGCGAATGTTGGCAAGAATCTTGGATCCCTTCAAAATGTTTTGGTCAGGTATGGACTCCTTCATTTGATTGAACGTTTTGTCAGGTTTAGAATATCTCGATGTGCCCCATGCCATCACCCAAAAAAAGAGCAAGAGGGGTAACGTCGAAGAGGACGATTCCAAACACCGCCAGTCCGCTGCCCTTAGGTTGCCGTTTTTGGTTGCCGTTTTTGGCTGCCGTTTTTGGTTGCTCAATTTACATCTAAGTTGGCATCAACGTGATGTTTTTGAGTCTACTCTAAAGCGGACCTAGGTAAGGTGCAGATTGATTTGCAACTCCACTGCGCGGCTCGCCATTTTATTCCTTGACAAAACGAGCCGACTTCGAGCTGCCCCCAAAGGCATCAAGTTTCAAGGTGTACAATCCCGCACGCAGTAGGGTCACATCGATCGCTTCTGAGCCTGTACACTCTTCTTGATGGACCATCTTGCCTTCTGCATTGAAGATGGCTGCTTGCCATTTCTCTCCCGTTCCAATGCCCTTGATGGACAGAAGTGATGCAACTGGATTGGGGAAGACAGCAATGGATGGTGCAAGGATGGTCAACTCGTCCGAATTGGAGGTGTTGCTTGCACAAATCTCCACATCGTAATTGCTAGGTGGCACTTCGGTCGTGTTGGTTTCCTCGATGACGATGTCACCTTCTGGATTCTTGACCGTATAGCCGCATTGCATGGGGGAGACAATGGGTGCATTCACCACGAAGTCGACTTCCCCTTCATCTACGGTGACCACAGCCGTTCGGGTGGAGAATCCGATGTAATCCGCGTACCCATCTCCGTCAAAATCAGGGTTGAAAAAGATGTTGGCCTCGAGGCCCGATTCAGAGTAGACCCCCAAAGTGCCAAAGTACCAACCCTCCCCGGAATCGTCGTTGAAGGTGATTTCAATGAGCCCACAAGTTGGACCTTCATCGCAAGGGTTCAATCCATAGACATTGCAGGGGTCGTCTCCGGGGACTCCCCATTCGTTGCTGCTGAACACCACGTTGCCGTCATTGTCGGTGATGCTGTAGTCATGGTATTGGCCCCAGCCGCTGTCGTTGTACACGACGTCGATGCGGTTGCCGATGTCCACCGGAATGGAGAAGGACTCACTCCCAATGCTGAGCATGGTTTCAGAGGCGACTTCGTTGCCGTCTGCAAACACGTGCAAGGAGGACCCTTCCCAACCATCAGGGCCGCCAAAGCCGCTGGTCATGGTGATGGTCCACGCGCCACATGTGCCTTCAGGCTCAGGGAAGTCAAAAGGCATCACTTCGCCCAAGGAATGCACGACCCCATTGTACGCCAGCATGTCTGCCTGGACAACGGGCGCCGTATTGACGCTGATACCGTCCTCATCAACTCCGATGGTGACGCCCTCGTTGCTGTAGGAGAGGAGGAGCTGACCATTGAACAAATCACCGCTTTCATACACGGCCTCCACCAACAACCCATCCAGAATGTCGTCGATGAATTGTGAGTTGAGAAGTTCTTGTTCGTTTGCGAAACCATTGGCCTCTGCAAAGGCATAAAAAGCATCGTCTGTAGGGGCGAAGACGGTGAATGGACCTTCTGCATCTTCGTTGTCGTTGAGGATGGGTTGACCGCGCAGGGCCTCTTCCAAACCCTCATTGAGCAGCGCTTGCTCCAAAACGGTGTGGTCTGGGCTTTGGACGATCACATCCCATGTGGTGGCGCTGGGATAACCCTGCGGAGCCAGGATTTGGTCCACGATGTGGATGACACCATTGAAGGCAGTGATGTTGGTTTCAATGATGTTGGCATCATCCACCATGGCGCCTGACTCCCCGATGGAAATCGTGACGGACTGACCTTCAGCCGTGGGCAGTGCCATGCCGTCTTCCAAGTCGTTCGCCATGTAAATCCCAGGAACTACGTGGTATTTCAATGCTGGAGCCATGTCATAAAAACCCAGCATGTCAAATGAACCCAAATTCATGAGCGCCATCAATTCGTCCACCGCGCCGTTGTTGGGGACGAAGACGGTGTAAGTGTCGAGACCATTCAAGTCTACATCTCCGACCCAAGCTTCGTTGGGAAATTCCTGCAGACCATTGTTGAAGGTTGAGCTTAGGTAAGAGTTGAACGCGTATCCACTTGTCCCTGCATCGTCGAGGTTGTAGAGTGTGTCAGCGATGGTGACGGCATCGACGACAATCGTTCCATTCATGCCCAGTTCTGGCTGCACACCGACGGATGAGGTGAAGTTGTAGGTGCCGGGAATGTCGAATGTGAACGTCCCCATGCATAGCCCTTCGATGTTGCCTTCCGACTGCTCAAGGAAAAACGGGACAGGATTGTCCTCTGCCGTGCCATCGACGTTGTGCACCCCTTCTGCGTTCACGAAAGCAACGGTTTGCCCTACAGAAATCGTGAATTCGCTGGGCGTGAAAATGAAGTCGGTCAGGTACACCGTGGCATCTGCTTCGCACTGGGCTTGTGTTTGGGTGATCACGAAGATGGAAGACAAGCAAAGGGTTAGGACGGTGGTCAATACGCTTCTCATAGATTTTTTCTTTGAAATACCAATTTGGCGAACGGTTTGTGACAAGTAGGGAAAGGACTTTTAAGATGGCTGAACCACTGTTCGAGTTGCATGATGCCGAGAATCTTTAAGTATGACACCAATGGTCCAAAAAAGTTACTTTGTGCGAGTTCATTTGCTGTTGGTATGATCCGTCCCAAAGCGAGAGGAGCAAATGAAGAGAGGGGCCTCACATTGTTCCGATTTGAAGTGCGTTGTGCGATGTAGCTTTAGGGCATGACACTGATTTTGCCATCCACCCTTCTGCTGGTGATGGTCGCCATTGAGGCGATCGTCATGCGTGTGTTCCAAGGCAAGGAAGTGCCGTGGCGTCAGTTGGTGTTCAACTTGAATTCAGGACACACCATCATGTGGTTGTTTCGCGGCATCGAAATCGCGGTATTCCACGCCGTTCATGAGCGATTGAGTTTGGGGTGGGTGGAGGGGTGGCCGCCTGCTGCCCAGTTTGCCATCGCCCTCTTGTTTTGGGACTTTTGCTTTTACTGGCTTCACCGAATGCATCACAAATTGGGGGTGCTTTGGGCGGTGCATGTGGTTCATCATGAGGGAGATCACTTCAGTCTTTCCCTGGGCATTCGAAACAGCTGGTACAGCTCCCTGACGTCCATTCCTTTTTTCCTTCTTCTGGCTTTGGTGGGCATCCCCACGGAAGTGTTCATCGCCGTGGGAGCCATCCATTATTTTGTTCAGTTCTACAACCACAACGGATTGGTGAAGAAGTCAGGTGTGTTGGAGCATGTCATGATCACCCCATCTCATCATAGGGTGCACCACGGCAAGAATGAGCCCTACCTGGACCGCAATTTTGGCGGAACGCTCGTGTTTTGGGACAAGATGTTTGGCACCTTCCAAGCTGAACTGGAGGAGGTGCCTGTCCAGTTTGGGACGAACGACCATTTGGAGACGGACAACATCTTTTGGGCGAACAACCTGCCATGGTTGAAGCTTCTGGGCATTCGGCTTCCGAAGTTGATTCCGGCTACACATCGACTCGCTGGCGTGTGGACATGGACTGCGGGCCTCCTGTCGTTTGCAATCCTTTTGATGTACATCCACGCTGAGCTGGCCTGGCCCCTGTTCGACCGAAACGTTTTGTTGATGTACGGAGCCATGGCGGCGATTACAGTTGGTGGATTGTCAGAAGGCCGGACCTGGGGAAAGATGGGATGGTCTCTCATTCACTGCGTTGGACTCGGTCTGGCCTTGACCCGTGCCCCATGGCAAGAGCCAATCATTTACCTGTTCTTGACGCTTGCTTTGGCTCATGCTGCAGCAATATGGCGTCCGGCCAGTTGGGCCAAGGTCGTTTGAGCAAACTGTCCATTTCCTCTTCCGTCCAGGGCACATAAGCCGCTTGCGTTCGATGCGCCTCTTCTGGTTCTTTGGGCAGCTCAAACTGCCCGCAACCCAATTGATGTGCCAATGTGCTGAGCACAGCCTGACGGTTCTTGACCAAATTTTGGAAGGGAACCACAACAGCAGGCATCACCTTGTCAATGGCAAGGTTTTGATGCAAGTGATGCTGGAAATCTTCAATCAAGGCAATGAAGGTCAGGCGCTCTTGTGATGACAGAGGAACGTCCGTGGCGAAGTCCATCAAATGTGTCAGCAATACTTCTCCAGAGGGAAACACGCGTTTGGGGTCTCGGTCGATGACCAAGGCTGTGGCCCCGATGAACTCGGATGCCAATGCATTCACCTTGAATGGCATGAGAGGATTCTTGGCAAGGAAACGTCGTCTTTGAGGAGGAGGAAGTGCGTAGAGATGCCGCTGAACCATACGCCTGTAGCGCTTCATGATGCGTGTTTTTCGGCGTTCTGTAACGTCTTGGTCGAATCGGTAGAGGTCGCGGAAAATATTGGATTCGGGATAGAAAAACCCGAGGTATGCGGTGGAAAGGCTCCACATCAAGGTGAGCTCGTCTTCCTCTTTGCTGAACAAGCTGGACTTGTGGATGACGTTCAGTCGTTGCAGAAGTTTGGCATCTACCTGACGAAGCAATTTTTGGGCCACTTGGGGCAAGACCCTCCACAAAAACCGCAACAATTTCTTTTGAACAACAGCAGGTGCGAGGATCGATTCCCAAAGGGCAATGGCTGTGAAGGGCATCCCTGCGTCGGTCAAGCCATGCAAAAGATTGGTGGTGCCTGTGCGCGGCAGAGACACCACGAAGACAGGGCGTTCGACGCGTTGGTGACGGAAGGATGGGAACAGCACCCAGTCCAAGACCAAACCGATGTTGTTCCAAAGGCTTAGCATGCAGAACACCGGCAAGATCCAGCACACGGTGATGAAACGATGCCACCTCCAAGCCCGCATGCTTTTGCCCTTGACAGAGAACAGTTGGGTCACGACCTCAACCATGCTGGTAGAGAAGGGAGCCGATGGCGTAACCAGCAGAAGTCCCGCAAAGCATGGCTGTATCACCTGATTGAAGCTTGGCGTTGGACACCAATTCGTGCAGCCCCATGGGGATGGAGGCGGCAATGCAGTTGCCGCGTTCCTCCAAGATGTTCACGACTTGCTCAGGGGAGACCTGGGCCAGCTTGGGGATGATGCCAAGACCGGTCTTTGATGCTTGGTGGGGGATGGTCCATGTGATTTCCGGCCAGCTCGTCCCTGCATGCTCGAAAAAGTCGTCCATGAAGCCAGGCAGGTGCTGCAGTGTCAAACGAAGCAGTTCTCGGCCATCCATTTGGAAATGGTGCAGGCTCGGCTCGAAGGGGTGCTGGGCAAACCACTTCGCGATTCCTCCTCCTGGAATTTGTGCGGCACGCAAACCTTCCGAGAAGGTTCGGTGCATATGGCTCACCAAACCACAATTGGGGTTGGATGAACGTTCCAAAACCATGGCTGCCGCTCCGTCTCCAAACAATGTAAGTGTTTCCCAGTTTTCTGGGCCGATGCCTTTGCTCGCCACTTCCGAGGCCACAACCAAAACGCGTTGGATGCCTGGGAATTGAAGTTTATCTGCGGCGATTGCAAAAGCATTGACGAAGCTCAGGCACGTGGTGTTGATGTGGAAGGCCTCGCATCGGGCTTCTTCTCCGCCAGGCATCAAGGCCAGTGTCATGGCGGCTTGGGAAGGAATGATTTGGTCGAAGCTCCCTCCAGCTGTAATCAATACGTCGATGTCGGAAATCAAAAGTCCAGCGTTTTCGAGTGCGTTCTGGGCGGCTCGAGCACCCAAGTCAGCGACGTTTTCTGTGGTGACCTGATGCCGGGTTTTGACGCCACTGTGCCTCAGACTCCAACCCTCAGGAAGCCCATGCGCTTCCTCAATGGTCGCCGAGTGCACTGCAACAGGGAGGTGCATGCCCGTGCTGAGGATTCGGCATGGCCTAATGACGGAGAGCGATGATTCGGCGGAGTTTGCTTCCATGTTCATGAATTTTGGAGTCTGTGAAAGATAGGTCAATGTCCACCGCGCCATGCTTTGACAATGTCTTTTGCAGGGCCAGGGATGCCAAGTCCCAGTGGTCTTCGTTTGGCAGATAAAGCGAGAGTTCACTTTCGGAAACTTGCACAACTTGGTAGTCCACGATGTCAGGATGGGCACCGACCACAGCCCGTCGGATGAAGTCTGGAAACACTGTGGTTTCCGACCTCAAAACAAGGACATCATCCATGCGTCCCTCAATCTGTGAAATGGCTTGCATTTTTGACCCACAAGAGCAGGTTCCTGCGTGGAGGATGTCGTTCATTCGGTACCTCACCACGGGTTGTGACTCTCGTCGAAGGTCTGTGATGATTGGCACGAATCGCTTGTCGTCCAACCAGTCCTTTTCAATCAGCAACCAATCCTCGTTCAAATGCAGGGTGCCATGGCTGCAGGTTTGGCCAAACAGCCCCTCCGTGCATTGGTACACTTGATCGACCCGGATCCCAAAAGCACTTTGCACAAGCGATTCGTCTTCCTTGGACAACACCTCCGCCACGGAAATGACCTTGGAAGGAGCGATGTCAATGGTTTTGTGGATTTGTGCTTCGGCGAGGCGAACAAGTAGGCTTGGTTGGCCCACCACGACGTCCGGCTTCATGCTGTCGATGCGAACGAGGTGATCTTCCAATGGATCCAAAAGGTCGAAGAATCGAAACACGATGAACCGCGATTGAACGGAACCGTAGAGGTTGTTGTTGGCGCGGAGGAAAAAAGCGATTTTTCGCTTGCGGAAGGACCATCCCAAGATGCGTTGCAACACGGCTGCGACCCAAATGGCACGCTCTCGATCGGAGGCCAAAAAAAGGCCGCGATTCCCCGAAGTCCCGGAAGACAAGCCCACAGTGATGCCTCCGATGGTGGGGTTGAAATCCCTGCTTTCCTCCGATTTCACTGCGACCTCCATGGCTTCTGACAGATCAAGCCCGCAGGTGTTGATTTCATTGAAGTCACGCATGAATTCAGCTTTTTGCTGAATGGGGAAGTCTGTCAAAGGCGCTGCGATTGAATTTTGGTACAAAGGGGATTTTGCCAAAATGCTTTTCTGGAATTGAAGCCACATCCTGCGACGATGTCTTTGAGGGTCGCGTTCAAATGACCTTCTGGACTTCCCAAGTGTCATCCATGCGAGGAGGACCTCCATTTTGAATGGGAATCTCATGCAGTGGAATGGTCAGAAACAATGAGTTTGGCGGCCTCTGGGCAGTGTGTGGCAATCAATGGCACTTCAGGGTTCTTTGCGTGGAAGGTCCGGATGCGTTGCAGGCTTTTGGCATAGGCATCCATGTCGTCAAAGAAGACGCGCACGATGGGGTTGGGCACCAGGCCCTCTGTGATGGCTCGGATGTCCCAAAATGCATCGGCGACGAGAAACACCGGGCCTTGCTCGGTTTGAACAAGGGCGCCATGCTGACCCTTGGCGTGCCCAGGCAGAGGGAACAACACGATGCTGCCATCCCCAAACAAATCCCTGCCCTTGCCCAATTCTGGATGCACGAACATGGGACGAGATTCGAAAGTCTGGCAGGTTTGTCGCCAATTGTCGGTGAAGAGTTCTTTGAGCACACCTTTTGTCCAGCCTCTCCAGTCAGGCAATTCATCGAATTGCTCGAGGCATTCTTTGGAGGCCCAGCACGTGGCGTCTTGAAAATCACGCATTCCACCGACATGGTCAGCATGAATGTGAGAGCATATGAAGTGCTTGACTTTGTCGGGGTTGACTTGTCGATGCGCCTCGTCTTCAGGTCGGATGGAGACTTTGGTGAGCAATGCATAAATGCGCTTGGGGAAGTGCTTTGTGGCTTCCAGGAAGCGCGAGGTGTACCCAGAGTCGAACAGAATCGTTCCGTGCTCGGGGTGGTTCAGCTCGGTCCAAATGGCTTCAAACCGAACCGGTGTTCTTGGCGCACCATGGATGACGTGATGACCAGAGGCAAAGCAGTGCCCAGAACTTCGAATTTGAAGGGAAACGTGGATCATTGTGATGTTTGAAGATGCCACTCAATGAACTCGTCCAAAGCTTCCCGAACGGATTGTCGAGGGTTGTAGCCGAGCAGGTCTTGCGCTTTTGCAATGTCCATGCTGAAGTCCATGGCCATGGTGCCCACCCCGTAAACGGTCAAGGTCGGCTCTCGGTTTCCATTGAGCCAACGGGCATGCCATTCCATCAGTTTTGCCACAGTCAGAACGACGCTGAGCGGGATGGACTTGGTCAATGGAGGCAGGGAGAGTTGCTCCAAGAGTTCTTGAACCAATGGCCAAAGGGCCACAGGGTCTCCATTGGAGATGTTGTAGGTCTGATTCACCGCACTGCCATGGGCTTCCAAACCAAGTGCGATGGCGTCGACAACATTCACGACTGGGGTCAAGTCGACGATGTTTAGGCCGTTGCCCATTTGACGGAGTCGCCCTTCTGTGTGTGCGCGCAGAATGCGTGGCAGGATCACAGTGTCGCCGCGCCCAATCAGCGCCCGGGGTCGCAGGATGACGAAAGGAACGCTCGAAGCCTCCACCAGTCGTTCGGCTGCGCGCTTCGAAGCAGCATATTGGTTGATTGGCTTGGGCAATGCGTCTTCCTCTTTGAGACCCAAAAGGGTCTTCATTTCAAAGTACATGCTGGGTGTGCTCACGAAGACAAATCGACTGACATGGCATCTCGTTGCGGCGTCCAGCAGCAACTTGGTGGGCAGGACATTGGCTTGCCAGAAATCTTCTTTGCTTCCCCAAGGAGAGCTCAATGCGGCGGCGTGCACGATGCCATCAACGTCGTGAACCAATTCATCTACGAAGTTTGAATCCCGCAAATCTCCGAGTGCATAGGATACGTTTGGCGCCTTGACCTCGGTGTTGGGCTTGAGGGTTCGGCCAGTGGCCAAAACAGACATGCCAGACATTTTGGAGAGATGCTCAACAGTTCTTGAGCCCAAGAAGCCAGTGGCACCTGTGACGAGCACGCGTTCCATTTTCTTCATCCCTTCAGCGGTGCGTTTTGCCCATTCTGGTAAAGCAGTCGGAAGTGTGAACGCATGGCTGGCAGGAAGTACTTGGAACTGCGGTAAGGCACGTCGTGTTGGTCGGCCACTTTTTTCAGAATCCTTGTAAGCGAGGGGTAGTGAATGTGGCAGACATGCTGGAACAAGTGATGGATGACGTGATGGTTGATTCCACCCAAAAGGTGAGTCACCCAAAAACTCTCCGTGGCGTAGTCGCTCGTGGTGAGCATGTGATGTTTGGCCCAAGAGTGCGGCATGACACCATTGTCGTCAGGTTCAGGAAAATGCGAATGCTCATCAATGTGGGCGCTCAAAAGCACCACGGTCATGGTCAGACTTGCACAAAACTGAAGGATCAAGAATCCAAGCACAATCTCGCCAAATGACAATCCTGTCGACCAACAGGGAATCGCCAACATGAGGGTCAAGTAGCCAATTTTGAACAGAACAATTTTCACCACTTCAACAGGTGGGTAGGGACGGTTGTCGACCCCGCCAATGCGTTTGGAGAGGATGTCTTTGAAATCGCGATAGAACACCCACCTCAGGGTGAAAATGGCATAGATCAACGGCATGTAGAGCCATTGGTACTTGTACATTGAACGGTGCTCATCCTGAGGAAAAATCTTCACCACCCGGGTCTGTTGGATGTCGGGATCGTGGTGGATGATGTTGGGGAAAATGTGATGTCCCCCCACATGTCTTTTTTTCCAATTGTAGGAGCTCAAGCCCAGCAGGTCAAACACGTGCATGAACCAGCGGTTGAGGGATCTGTTTTTGAACAAGGCGAAGTGCACCGCATCGTGTCCGACGTTCAGCCCCAAGAACACGCTCCAAAACCCCAATGTGGCGAAACATCCCCACATCAACCAGGGGGTGGAGGAAAACAGCAGAATGCCGTAGGCTCCGAAGTAAACGGCAAAGAGCAACAGCATTTTAAGGTGCATTCGTCGGTTCCCGTGATGGGTGATTCCGCGCGACTTGAAATAGTTCGTCACCTCTTTTTTAAGGTCCGCATAGAAATTGTCGTCCTCTGGCGGAAAAGTGATTTGTGTTGTCGTTCGCGTCATGTGGAACACGAAAGTTAGGCCACTCCTTGCGAAATGCGCCTTGACGAATGGGGGCTGGACAACTCGGCATCGTGACAAAAGCACTCGGGTCTTTTGGCGTCGCCCATTCAGCATCGTATTTTTAGGTCATGAACCCTAGCGTCTCCAGCCATCGCCTTTGTGTCTTGACCATGGGTTGGATGGGCATGAGCTTGTCCTTGGGACTTCACGCTCAAGATGCCGTGGACCATTGGGAAGCGGTGGTCCAGGATGGCACCTCTTGGACTTACCTCGTGCCGACCGGCCAGCCTTCCCTCTCTTGGATGCAGGAAAACTTCACCGCCAATGGCTGGTCGCAGGGCCCTGCGGGCATTGGCTATGGAGATGGCGACGATGCCACTTTGATTGGTGCCACGACGAGCGTCTACATGCGTCACACCTTCGAAGTTTCCGATGTCAGTGACTACTCGGATGCGGTCTTTGCGATGGACTACGACGATGCGTTCATTGCGTATTTGAATGGCGTGGAAATCGCAAGGGGCAATGCGGGCAATCCTGGAGACTTTTTGGCGTGGGATGCGACATTGGATGCATGGCATGAAGCGGTTTTGTTCTCGGGTGGCACGCCGGAGGAAGTGTCTTTGGCTCCCTCGACCGCATTGGTGGAAGGTTCCAACACCCTAGCCATTGAAGTGCACAATGCAAACTCTGGTTCGTCTGACTTGACGGCGAGGCCGTTTCTGTTCCTTGGTTCTGTCACCTCGGAGTCTGTCTTTGGGATGCCACCGGCATGGTTTCAACCCACCACCTCGAGTGCGGTCAACATCACCTTCAACCTCAACATGTCGAATGAGGAGGTCTCTCCAGAAGGGGTTTTTGTGGCGGGCGGGGCCAGCTTTGGTTTTCCCGGTGAATACCCCCTTGTGGACGCCAATGGCGATGGCATTTGGTCCCTCACGTTGGAAGTTCCCTCTGGATTCACGAGCCACTACACCTTCACGAATGGCGCCTGTCAGGATTGGAGCTGCAAAGAGAACATCGCGGGTCAGGAATGCTCGGACCCAAACAACTGGAACGACCGCCTTCTGTTCAATGTGACTTCGTCACTCGAAGTGAACACGTGCTTTGGCCAATGCACCACAGACGGGACTTGCGGAGCTACGCAAGGCTGCACCGACCCGAGCGCAGTCAACCATTGGTCAGGCGCAGAGGAAGACGACGGCTCTTGTGTCTACTTGAATGAATCGAACCTGCCTTTGATCCAAATCACGACAGAGTCGCCGATCTTGGACGACCCGCGTGTCGTTGCGAACATGAAGGTCACCAACCTTCCCGGAGGCATCAATGCACTGGAAGATGCACCCAACGAATACGATGGCCAAATCACCATCGAAATCCGTGGTTCTTCCTCTCAGTTTTTCCCCAAACAAGGCTTTGCCCTCGAAACCCAAGACTCGCTTGGGTTCAACAACAACGTTTCCCTTTTGGGGATGCCGGCTGAAAACGATTGGATCCTTCACGGCCCTTATTCCGACAAATCACTGATGCGGAACGCGGTGATCTATGAATTGGGGGACCGGATTGGTCGCTACACGACGAGGAGGCGGTATTGTGAGCTTTACATCAATGGCGACTACCGCGGGGTCTACTTGTTCATGGAGAACATCAAGCGGGACGACAACCGTGTGGACATTGCCACTTTGCTTTCGACCGACACGCTGGGCAACGAAGTGACGGGAGGTTACATCATGAAGGTGGACAGGGTCCAAGGCGATTTCGATGGAGGATGGAATTCCCCCTATCCAACCCTTGGGGGCGACGGCCAATTCATCCAAATGCACAAGCCAGAAGCGGACGAGTTGCATCCCTTGCAACTGGCCTACATCGAAGACCACTTTACGGCCTTTGAACACGCCTTGGCAGGCCCAGACTACACGGATCCTGATTTGGGTTATGCCCCGTACATCGAGGCGGAGTCCTTTGTGGACATGTACTTCGCCAATGAGTTGACCAAAAATGTCGATGCCTACAGACTCAGCACCTACTTCTACAAAGAAAAAGATTCAGATGGTGGAAAGCTTGTCATGGGCCCGTGGTGGGACTTCAACTTGGGGTTTGGCAATTCGGATGGCTGCGACAGCTACCTGACCGATGGCTTCGAGGCCAACACCGGATGCATGGTGTTGCACCCTTTTTGGTTCCAACGGCTGAGACAAGACCCTCGCTACCGTGGATTGACACGCTGCATGTGGGACGACTACCGCGCCGATGTTTGGAGCGACGAGAGTGTCGAAGGCATCATTGACTCGCTTAGCACACTTCTTTCAGGACCAAGCGTCCGTGACCATGCCCGCTGGCCTCGTTTGGGCCAATACGTGTGGCCCAATGTCTTCATTGGCCAAACCTACGAGGAAGAAGTGCAGTTCTTGCGCGGTTGGATCCAGGCACGTCTGACGTGGTTGGACCAAAACATCGAGGGCACTTGTGTCCCTGGATGCACGGACAACACAGCGTGCAATTTTGAGCCCAATGCAGTGTTCGACGACGGAAGTTGTGAACCTTGTGCCTGTCCAGGAGACCTCGACGGCGACTTGTCCGTTGGGGTGTCCGACATCCTTGTCGCCTTGTCAGAGTTTGGATGCACAGCCAATTGCACTGCGGACATCACGGGCGACGGCCAAGTCACGGTGGCCGATTTCCTCGAAATCCTGTCGCTGTACGCCGAGACTTGTTGATCCGGGATGACTTTAGCGCAACCAAGACTTAGGGACAGGTCATTCTTGAAAGTGCCTTGAAAAAGCGGCACAAAAAAAGGCCGTGCTTGGACGGCCTTTGGGTGCAAGAAATGTCAGTTCACTTGCCCTTGAAGTACCCAAAGAGGGCAAGGGAAATGGCCAACACGTCTGGAAGAGCCATCTCTGTGGAGAAGTCCATCACTGTGCTGTTGCTGAACACAGTGAAAAACAGTCCCAATAGCACTGCCGTGCCCAAAGCATAGCCAAGCAAAGCCTTTTTGGCTGTTGCCAAATCACAAGACCGAATCATGAAGCAGATCAGTCCAATCATCAAAAGGGCAGGGGACAGGCCGTAGTGGAACATGGTGGCCATCTCCAGCAAATCAGGAGATGCGGTTGCCCGGGTTTCACCAATCATTTGCATGGCCATTGCACCTGGTGCCGCCAGCATCATTGCCCCCATGAGCATGTTGTATGCCCCGATAATGGCAAGGGTAAGGGAAGTTTTCATAAAAATAGAGTAAGGTTTCTGGCGTCAAAACTAGCATCTTCCCGTTGGTCGATGCCACCATAGCATCATTTTTTTCGGGCTTTCAAATTGTAGATGACGGTGGGGTTGAACTCCGGACAAGTGTCGACCTATCGCCTGTGAATCAGGTATTTGGTGTATTTTAGGACATGGACCTTTCCAGATGTAAATGCTGTCTTTCTATGGGTGTCGCCATTTTGATGCCACTCTGGATGCATGCCCAGATGTTTGTACAAGGGGATGCTCAAGGCACGCTGGTGACCAGCCATGTTGGAGGTTTTTTGGGACAGGGCGTCAGCTTCATGGATTTCAATGGCGATGATTTGGACGACCTGACCTTCACCCAGTTCGAGGGAGAATTGTTCTCGTACGTCAACAACGGCCAAGGTGGTTTCACGCCCCACGACTTGGGGGTTGGGGAAGTTCTTGAGCAGCCCAAATCTGCCCTTTGGGTGGATTTGGACAACGA
This sequence comes from uncultured Flavobacteriales bacterium, assembly GCA_963933635.1. Lineage (GTDB taxonomy): Bacteria > Bacteroidota > Bacteroidia > Flavobacteriales_D > Sanyastnellaceae > UBA11663. The sequence continues at coordinate 3,150 of CAWVVM010000022.1, read as the reverse complement.
TGGCGACAAAGATTTGTTTGTCACGCAGCGCTTGGCGCCGAATGTTTTGTTCGCCCGCATGCCCGATGGCACCTTGCAGGTTGTGCCCAACGCGGGGGGGCTGGCCCGGGGATCGGGAGATCGCACGTATGGGGCCGCTGTTGCGGACTACGATCAAGACGATTTGTTGGATGTCTATTTGTGCCATTACCATTCCCCACAATCCAATTCAGAGGAGAACGCCTTGCTTCGGAACTTGGGCGGCACCGACTTGTCCATTCTGTTTGAAGACGTTACGGCGGTTTCCGGCACGGGCAACGGGGTGCAACAGTCCTTTCAGGCAACTTGGGTGGATTTGGACCGTGATGGGTGGTTGGATTTGCATGTTATCAATGACCGACTTCATTGGCCGGATGCGCTGTTCAGGAACCAAGGCGACGGAACCTTCACGGAGGTGGGGACAGCATGGGGGCTTGATGTCAGCGCCTACTCCATGAGCACTTCGGTGGCCGACTTTGACAAAGACCAAGACTGGGACGTGGTTTCCACCAATGGATCAGATGCGGGCAATCACTTCAGAAAATGTGCGGGGCAGCCTTTTGGCCCATTTGGGACCAACGAGACTTCCTCTTTGTGGTACCAAGAAGTTGCTGTGGAAGCTGGTATTTTGATGGACAACCTTGCATGGGGGGCCGTTTGGTTTGATGCAGACAACAATGGTTGGTTGGACTTGTACATCGGCACAGGAACATCCTTGTACACTGACTATCCAGCGGTGGTCGACCTCTTCCCTAACTCTGAAAATGGGCTGTTTATGAACGAGAACGGCACGTTGCCTTTGACTGATGTTTCTGAGGAAGTCAATCCTTTCAACGGTCTCACCTTCTCTGTGGCCACCGCCGACCACAATGGAGATGGGGCCCTTGATTTGGTGTCCCATCAAATGGGGCCAAGAGCCCACCTGCTCAATGGTGTTCCCAACGGGAACCATTGGATTGCCGTCCGGCCCTTGGCGGATTCTGGCTGCCCCGATGCGATTGGCGCAGAGTTGACTTGTTGGAAGGAAGGCCTCGGTGATGTTCGAACGGTCCATTGCGGGACGGAATACATGAATCAAAACAGCGCCTGGATCCACTTTGGTCTGGGGTCAGAGCCGTCGTACGACAGCCTTGTGGTCGCCTGGCCATCCGGGGCGACAACGACACACGTGGGTCTGGATGTGGACCAAAGGCACGTGCTTTCAGAGGTTCTTGACGAAGTCGTCACAGAGACTCAAGGTTGCACTTATCCCATGGCTTGCAATTTCGAGGAGGCAGCGACTTCGGACGATGGTTCATGCGACATGTCCTGTGCCTGCGGACTCGGAACAGTTTGGTCCAGTGAATTTCAAGTGTGTTTGATCAATTGCATTGGCGACTTCACAGGCGATGGGGCAGTGGGCTCCCAGGATTTGTTGCTGTTGTTGACAGTCTTTGGTTCCGTCTGTGACTAAGCTGCCTCTTGACACGACTTTCTGAAATTGACTTTGGCCATCTGAAATTGTCAAAAGGCTACTTCGACCTGGAAGCGATAGATGAATTCTCCTGTTTGGACTTCTGACGGATCGGTCTCCAAGAGGTAGCTAAAGTCGCTCTGGACCTTCAAGCTGTGGCCAACGATGTAGCGTGAGCAACCGAGTGTGTACATGTTTTGAATGTCACGTCCGGAGTTTAGCTCTGGTTGAATGTTGGTGTAGCGAACGGCCAATTCCCAATTGTTGTCCATGAGATATCCGGCTTGCACGACAGCACCTTTGCCAGTATAGTAATTGCTCACGAAGGACCCCTCGGAGTCCAAAAGGCGTGCGTCATTGTCTGAAACTCGCTTGTCGGCGTATTCTGCCGCCAATGAAAGCCCCTTGTATTTGAACATCATGTCAGCAAAAAAGGTGTTAAGGTTGTTGTAGGCTGTATCTGGCACATAGTTGCCCAAATTTCCACGTTCACGGGCCGCTCGTGTGTTCCAGTCATAGGTCAGACCAAATGAAATTTTAGGGGTGGTTTCTCGCTTCAAATCGGAGCCGTAGTAATCCCCTTTCCCTGTGAATTCACCGAGAGGCAAAATTTCCAGTCGAGTGGTGTACTCAAAACCACCATCATTGCCTGCGGTGCGGTTGCGGCCTTCACCTTGGGAAATGGCAAAGGCCTGACGGGTTTCCACGGTTCCAAAACGCTGTTTGTTGTGGAATTGAATGCCCATGTCCCGGTCGATATTGAACCGAGAATTGACGAGGCTCCGGTCTACAAATTGAAGTTTTTGCGAAGAGATCACCCGCTCCCGGTTCCCCGGCAGCTTGGTTTGGCCCACCCAAATCTCAAAATTTTTGAAAGCATTCCATTTGAAAAAAGCATCCAAGACCAAGTTTGAAGTGTTCCCCGTTTGCGGGGATTCCCCGCCATGGTCTCGGTTGGAAAGTCCCAACTCCATCTTGTACTTGAGCTTTGGGGAATAGGCGAAACCAGAGAATTTTAGCCTTGACCTGCGGAGAAGCCAATTGGTATTGATATCATCCGCGTTGACCAAATCATCAGACATTTCCGCCACAAATAGATTTTGCATCCTGTAATTGAAGGTCATGGAAAAGCTAGAGTCTGCAGCGACCACGCGCACGCCTTTTCCGAAAGTGTTGTCAAGTACAGCCTGGCCATTGGTGACAAGACTCAAAATCATGAGAGTCAAACCGAAAGCGAATTGTGGAAAGTGTTTCATTGTATGATTTTCAAGGCAAAAATGGACCAGAACATGGTGTTGGCGGTCCACCGACCTTTACAATAATGTTAAGGATGTGTTAACCTCGGTCAGGTCATCTCGGAGGCCTTTTCGACTAACTTGGTCTTCATGATTTGGACGGATTGGCAAGTATGGTTGGGCATTGCAATGGGTTTGGTCCTCTTGGAAATTTTTGTACCAGGATTTGTTTTGGCATGTCTCGGCATTGGCGCCCTTGGCGGCGCTTTGGTCGCAGGTTGTGGGGGCGGACTGACCGCTCAATTGGCGGTGGCTGGTGGCTTTGGACTTTTGTCGTTTTTGTTTTTGAGGCCTTTGGCCCAACGGCTGGCCTTCACAGGCAAGGAAGCGGTGTCTGGTGTGGAAGCCATCCTGGGCAGAGAGTGCCGCGTTTCCATCCCTTTT
>CAWVVM010000021.1:0-46715 GCA_963933635.1 uncultured Flavobacteriales bacterium | reverse complement strand
TGATCAAAGACATGTTGGGTGCACGTCCCGTGCCCTTGCAGTTGCCGATCGGAGCAGAAGAGACGTTCCGCGGGGTCGTCGATTTGATCGACAACAAAGCCTACGTTTGGAACGAGGAGGACAAAGGCATGACATGGGACGAAATCCCCATGCCCGAGGACATGAAAGAGAGCGTGGAGGAATGGCGCGGCAAGTTGATTGAAGCTGCCGCAGAGCAGGATGACTCCCTTATGGAGAAGTACTTCGAAGATCCTGAAAGCTTGAGCAAGGATGAGATTGTCCAAGCGATTCGCAAGGCGACCATCGCCATGGAAATCACTCCGATTTTGTGTGGATCAGCGTTCAAGAACAAAGGGGTGCAAACCATGCTTGACGCGGTCATGCAGTATTTGCCTTCACCTTACGACGTCGAGAGCATTCAAGGGACGGATCCCGATGACGAGTCGATTGTGTTGGAGCGCAAGCCCGATCCCTCCGAACCATTTTCAGGTTTGGCCTTCAAGATTGCCACGGATCCATTCGTGGGACGTCTTTGCTTTGTGCGCGCATACTCTGGTCAACTGCCAGCAGGGTCATACGTGAAGAACACACGCTCCGACAAGAAGGAACGCATCAGCCGGATTTTCCAGATGCACTCCAACAAGCAGAATCCCATCGATGTGCTTGAAGCAGGAGACATTGGGGCCGTGGTTGGATTCAAGGACATTCGTACGGGAGACACTTTGTGTGACGAAAAAGCACCCATCGTGTTGGAGAGCATGAGTTTCCCTGCTCCTGTGATTGGCATTGCCATCGAGCCCAAGTCCCAAGCGGACATGGACAAGCTCGGAACGGCCCTGAACAAACTTTCTGAGGAGGACCCAACGTTCCAAGTTCACACCGATGAAGAGAGTGGCCAAACGGTCATCTCTGGCATGGGTGAATTGCACTTGGAGGTGTTGATCGACCGCATGAAGCGAGAGTTTGGTGTGGAGTGCAACGAAGGACAGCCCCGTGTTGCCTACAAGGAGGCGATTTTTGCCAGCACGGATCACCGCGAGGTTTACAAGAAGCAATCGGGTGGCCGCGGTAAATTTGCCGACATCATTGTCAAGCTTGGACCTTCTCCTGAACCTGAAAAGGAAGGGCTGGTCTTCAAAAGTGCAGTCAAGGGCGGAAACGTTCCAAAAGAGTTCATTCCTTCTGTGGAGAAGGGCTTCAGAGAGGCCATGCTAAATGGTGTTCTCGCGGGCTACCCCATGGACAGTATGTACGTCGAATTGGTGGACGGCAGTTACCACAACGTTGACTCCGACCAACTTTCGTTCGAGCAGGCGGCCAAGTTTGCTTACCGAAACGCGGTGAAGCAGTGCAGCCCCAAAATCTTGGAGCCCATGATGAAACTAGAGGTTTTGACCCCAGAGGAAAACATGGGAGACGTAATTGGTGACTTGAACAAGCGCCGTGCGTTGATTGAAGGGACAGGTGAACGCGCTGGAAAGACCATCGTGAACTCTGCCGTTCCATTGTCAGAGATGTTTGGATATGTGACAGACCTGCGCACGCTCACTTCGGGCCGCGCAACCTCGAGCATGAGTTTCAGCCACTACGCTGAGGCACCAAACAACATTCAAGAAAAAGTCATCGAAGACGCCAAAGGCTAATCCATCAAGTCATGACGCAAAAAATTCGCATCAAGCTCAAGTCTTACGATCACAACCTGGTCGACAAGTCAGCTGAAAAGATTGTCAAGACTGTGAAGTCGACTGGCGCGGTGATCAGCGGACCTGTTCCGCTTCCCACGCACCAGCGCATTTACACGGTGTTGCGTTCACCTCACGTCAACAAGAAAAGCCGTGAGCAATTCGAGTTGAGCTCTTACAAGCGTTTGATTGACATCTACAGCTCGTCTTCCAAGACAGTGGATGCCCTCATGCGTTTGGAATTGCCCAGCGGAGTAGAAGTAGAAATCAAGGTCTGATTCCCATCAGGCTGAATCATAAAAATTCAATCACCATGCCCGGACTCATAGGGAAAAAAGTAGGCATGACCAGCATCTACAGTGCCGCTGGGAAAAATCTCCCATGCACAATACTGGAAGTTGGTCCTTGCGTCGTGACGCAAGTACGTACCCTCGAGCGGGACGGCTATGAAGCCGTTCAACTTGGTTACGGCGAGCGTTCCGAAAAGCACACTTCGAAGGCCATGCAAGGTCACTTCAAGCGTGCGGGTGTCACTCCACAGCGTCGTCTGGCGGAGTTTGATGCCTTCGAACAGGAACTTCAAACAGGAGACACCCTCCAAGTGAACGATGTGTTCGCAGAAGGAGAGTATGTCAGCATTAGCGGAAAGTCCAAAGGAAAGGGCTTCCAAGGTGTTGTCAAGCGCCATGGTTTTGCAGGGGTGGGTCAAGCGACCCACGGCCAGCACAACCGTTTGCGTGCCCCCGGTTCCATTGGAGCGGCCTCTACGCCGGCCCGTGTCTTTAAGGGCATGCGCATGGCTGGACAAATGGGCAACTCACGTGTGACCATCGAGAACCTTGAAATCCTCAAGGTGTTGCCCGAAGAGGGCTTGCTCGTGGTCAAAGGAGCCATTCCTGGACACAAGGGTGCCACAGTCGTCATCCGAAAGCCTGAAGCATCATGAAATTGAACGTTTACAGCAGCAAAGGTTCCAAGACGACAAAGTCTGTGGAATTGGATGACCAGGTGTTTGGCATCGAGCCAAACGATCACGCGATCTACCTGGACGTCAAGCGTTTCTTGGCCGCACAGCGCCAAGGAACCCATGACTCGTTGGGTCGGTCACTCGTGACGGGATCTACGCGCAAAATCAAGAAGCAGAAAGGCACAGGTACAGCCCGTGCAGGAAGCATCAAGAACCCACTCTTCCGTGGAGGAGGTCGTGTTTTTGGACCCGAGCCACGCGACTATACCCAAAAGCTCAACGGAAAGTTGAAGAAGTTGGCGCGCAAAAGCGCGCTGAGCTACAAGGCCAAGGGTGAAGGCATCACCGTGGTGGACAGCATTGCCATGAAGGCACCTAAGACGCAAGATTTCTTGGCGGTCTTGGAGGGCTTGAAGCTTGCGGACAAAAAGACCTTGACGGTCCTGCCTGCTGCCGACGACGCGATCTACCGCAGCTGCAGAAACTTGCCCAAACACAGGGTGATGACTGCTTCTGACGTAAGTACGTACGACATCATGAATTGTTCCAACTTGGTCTTGGTGGACAACGCCCACGAAGTCATTGAAGGGATGCTTAAATCTTAAGGCCATGTCGAATACACTGATCAAGCCCCTCATCACCGAGAAGATGTCCCTCGACACCGAGCAAAACAACAGCTATGGTTTCGTGGTGACAGACGGTGCGAACAAAATTGAAATCAAGAAGTCAGTCGAAGCCCAGTACGGTGTGACTGTGACTTCTGTCCGCACCCTTCGTGTGGACGGCAAGGCACGTCAACGTTTCACCAAGACTGGTGTCGTCCGCGGACGTACCAATGGCTACAAGAAAGCCATTGTAAGCCTCGCTGAAGGTCAAACCATCGACTTCTACGACAACATCTAAGCCATGGCACTCAGGAAATTCAACCCGATTACCCCAGGCATGCGCCACAAGGTGCTCTCCAAATTTGAGGAGATCACCACGGACAAGCCTCACAAGCCATTGTTGGAGCCCATCAAGAAATCTGGTGGCCGAAACAACGACGGCAAGATGACCATGCGTTACCGTGGAGGTGGGCACAAGCGCCGCTACCGCGTGATTGACTTCAAGCGCAACAAGCATATGGAAGCCACAGTCTTGACTGTGGAATACGATCCAAACCGTACCAGCCACATTTGCTTGGTGGAGTACAAGGATGGAGAGAAGCGTTACATCATTGCTCCAGAAGGATTGAAACCAGGAATGGTCATCCAAAGTGGCAAGGAGGCGTCCCCAGAAGTGGGCCACGCCATGTACCTCTCTGACATTCCTTTGGGAACGATCGTGCACAACATCGAATTGCACCCTGGACGTGGAGCGAACATTGCACGAAGTGCAGGCTCGTACGCTCAGCTTGCAGCCCGTGATGGCAAGTATGCAGTCCTCAAAATGCCAAGCGGTGAAACCCGCCAAATTTTGGTGACTTGCTTGGCTGTCATCGGTTCTGTTGGCAACAGCGAACACAACCTCCAAGTCAGCGGAAAGGCAGGACGCAGCCGCTGGTTGGGACGCCGCCCACGTGTACGTGGTGTGGTGATGAATCCTGTCGATCACCCGATGGGTGGTGGTGAAGGTCGCTCTTCGGGAGGCCACCCACGCTCACGGAATGGCATCCCATCCAAAGGCTACAAGACGCGCAACAAGCGCAAAGCCTCCTCTAAGAATATCATTGAACGTCGGAAGAAGTAAGTCATGGCTCGTTCACTCAAAAAACCACCATTCATCCACTACAAGCTTGCACAGCGCATTGAAGCCATGCAAGCCTCTGGAAAGAAGTCCGTCATCAAGACCTGGTCACGCGCAAGCATGATCACTCCGGACTTTGTGGGTTTGACCATCGCCGTGCACAACGGTCGTCAATTCATTCCTGTTTTCGTGACTGAAAACATGGTAGGACACAAACTCGGCGAGTTTTCGCCGACGCGTACCTTCCGTGGTCACGCTGACAAAAAAGACAAGAAGCGCTGAGTCATGGGAGCACGTAAAAGAATCGCCGCAGAAGCCCGCAAGGAGGCGCTGAAAAGCACCGCCATTGCGAGCTTAAACAACTGCCCAACCTCACCTCGCAAAATGCGTTTGGTGGCGGACACTGTCCGCGGGAAAGATGTGTTTGAAGCACTCAACGTGTTGCGCTTTAGCGCACGTGAGGCGAGCCTCCGTTTGGAGAAGCTCTTGCTCTCGGCCATCGCCAACTGGGAATCCAAAAACGAAGGTCAGCGTCCTGAAGAGGCCAACCTGATTGTTCGTGAAATCAAAGTGGACAGCGCTCGCATGTTGAAGCGTTTGCAGCCCGCACCTCAAGGTCGCGCGCACCGCATTCGCAAGCGCAGCAACCACGTGACCATCATTGTAGATAGCGCCAAGAATTAATCATGGGACAGAAGACGAATCCGATCGGCAATCGCCTTGGTTTCATCCGCGGATGGGACTCCAACTGGTATGGCGGCAAAGACTACACGGAAAAGCTTGTCGAAGACGACAAAATCCGTACCTACCTGATGGCCCGCTTGCGCAAAGCAAGCGTGTCCAACATCATCATTGAACGCACGCTGAAGCTCGTGACCGTGACCATCAAGTCTGCGCGACCTGGTGTGATCATTGGCAAGGGAGGTTCAGAAGTAGACAAATTGCGTGAAGAGCTGAAGAAGTTGACTGGCAAAGATGTCCAAATCAACATTTTCGAAATCAAGCGTCCTGAACTCGATGCCCGTTTGGTGGCTGAGAGTGTGGCCCGCCAAATCGAAGCACGTATCAGCCACCGCCGCGCCATCAAGATGTCCATCGCAAGCACGATGCGTCTCGGTGCGGAAGGCATCAAGATCAACATCGCGGGCCGTGTGAACGGTGCGGAGATTGCACGCAGCGAGAGCTACAAAGAGGGGCGCATTCCTCTCCACACTTTCCGTGCAGACATCGACTACGCGTTGGTGGAAGCACACACGACTTACGGACGAATCGGCATCAAGTGCTGGATCTGCCGTGGTGAAGTTTACGGCAAGCGCGACTTGTCTCCTGTTCCACCTCAAAAGAAGGACCGCGGCGACCGTCGCGGTGGGGCACCCGGCCGTCGCCGTGGTCCTCGTTCCTAATAGAAAGCCAAGCTGAATAGTTATGCTACAGCCAAAACGTACCAAGTTCCGCAAAATGCAAAAAGGCCGTGTTCGCGGCCTCGCATACCGCGGAAGCACCGTGGCTTACGGGTCATTTGCCATCAAAACGATGGAGGTGGGATTCATCACCTCTCGTCAGATTGAAGCTGCCCGTATTGCCATCAACCGCTACATGAAGCGTGAAGGACAGGTCTGGATTCGCATTTTTCCAGACAAGCCAATCACTTCCAAGCCTGCAGAGGTTCGGATGGGTAAGGGTAAGGGTGCTCCCAGCCACTGGGTTGCTCCTGTTCGCCCGGGTCGCATCATGTTTGAAGTCGACGGTGTCCCTATGGAAACCGCCCAGGAAGCCTTGCGCTTGGGAGCTCAAAAGCTTCCCGTCAAGTGCAAATTTGTTGTTCGCCCAGATTACGCAGGATAATGATTGCCATGACTGAAATCCGCCAGCTGTCCGACAAGGACCTCCAAGAGCGCATCACCATTGAGCGTGATGCACTGGCCAAGTTGCGCTTCAACCATACCATTGCCGGACTCGAGAGTCCCAATGCATTGTCTGAAAAGAAGCGAGACATCGCCCGTTTGTTGACAGAACAAAATGCGCGTAAAAACGCCAACTAAGAGAACCATGAGCAACGAAGCAACGACACGCAACATCCGCAAGGACCGAATCGGCACTGTCACGTCCAACAAAATGGACAAGAGCATTGTGGTTTCAGTGGAGCGCAAGGAGAAGCACCCCATGTATGGGAAGTTCCTCAAGCGCACGAAAAAGTTTGTGGCCCATGATGAAGAGCAGACATGCAACATCGGGGACACCGTACGCATCATGGAAACTCGACCAATGAGCAAGCGCAAGTGCTGGCGTTTGGTGGAGGTCATCGAGCGCGCGAAGTAATACAAGGGAAAGTAAAAGAACCATGATCCAGCAAGAATCCCGAATGAAAGTCGCTGACAACAGCGGAGCGAAGGAAGCCCTTTGCATCCGCGTGTTGGGAGGTACCCGTCGCAGGTATGCCTCCTTGGGCGATACGGTTGTTGTCGCCGTCAAAAGCGCGACGCCCAACGGAACGGTGAAAAAGGGTACGGTTTCAAAGGCCGTAGTGGTGCGTACAAAAAAGGAAGTTCGACGCCCTGATGGCTCGTACATCCGCTTTGACGACAATGCCATTGTCCTTTTGAACGCCACCAGTGACATGCGTGGCACCCGTATTTTTGGTCCTGTGGCCCGCGAGCTGCGTGAGAAGGACTTCATGAAGATTGTCTCACTTGCACCTGAAGTGCTGTAACCCTCGACCTATGTTTAAAAGAGTCAAAGTCAAGAAGGGCGACACCGTCAAGGTGATTTCCGGCGGCAACCGCGGGAAGGAAGGCACAGTGCTGGCCGTCGACCGCAAAACTGACCGTGTGGTGATTGAAGGTGTGAACATCATCACCAAGCACGTCAAGCCCAGCCCTACCAACCCTCAAGGAGGTGTGACTACTGTGGAAGCAGGAATACACATCAGCAATGTGATGGTGGTGGACGGAGCTGGCAATGCGACCCGTGTAGGACGCCGCAAAGGCGACGACGGGAAGCTTGTTCGTTTTTCAAAGAAAACCAATGAGGAGCTGAAGTGATGAGCTACATTCCAAGACTTCAAACCCAGTACGCAGAGGAAATCGCTCCTGCTTTGATGAAGCAGTTCGAGTACAAATCTGTCATGCAGGTGCCCCGTATCGTCAAAATTTGCTTGAACCAAGGTTTGGGCAAGGCTGTGGCAGACCGCAAAATGGTCGACACTGCGATTGGCGAAATGAGCACCATTGCGGGTCAGTTGGCCGTGCCAACCATGTCCACCAAGGACGTGTCGAATTTCAAACTCCGAAAGGGCATGCCCATTGGCGCCCGTGTGACTTTGCGTCGCGAGCGGATGTTCGAATACCTCGACCGCTTGATTGCCGTGTCCCTGCCCCGGACCCGAGATTTCCAAGGGGTCAAGGCCAAGGGCTTTGACGGACGTGGCAACTTCACCTTTGGCATCAAAGAGCAAATCATTTTCCCAGAAATTGATCTGGACAAGGTGAAGAACATCAACGGTATGGACATCACAATCGTGACCACAGCCAAGACGGACGCAGAGGCGAAAGCCCTTCTCGAAGCCTTCGGTTTTCCATTCAAAAAGAACTAAGCAATGGCCAAAGAATCCATGAAAGCCCGCGAACGCAAGCGTGAACGTCTTGTGGCGAAGTACGCAGCCAAGCGCGCGGCATTGAAAGAAGCTGGAGACTGGGAAGGTCTGCAGAAATTGCCCCCCAACTCCGCGGCTGTGCGTTTGCACAACCGCTGTCAGATCACGGGACGGCCCCGTGGTTTCATGCGTCAATTCGGCATTAGCCGTGTATTGTTCCGCAAAATGGCCTTGTCTGGACGCATTCCAGGCGTGAAGAAGGCAAGCTGGTAATCCGAACCTGAGAAGACATGCATAGCGATCCTATATCCGATTACCTGACGCGCATCCGCAATGCGCAATTGGCCCGTCACAAGGTGGTGGAGATTCCAGCTTCCAACGTGAAGAAGGAGTTGACCAAAATCTTGTTCGACCAAGGGTACATCTTGAACTACAAGTTCGACGACGAAGGCCTTCAGGGCAACATCAAAATTGCCTTGCGTTACGACGCAAAGTCACGTCGTCCCGCCATCACTGAAATCAAACGCTACTCCAAGCCCGGACTTCGGAGGTATGCAGGAGCCGGCGAGCTTCCTCGCATCCTGAACGGCCTCGGCGTCAGCATCATTTCCACAAGCAAGGGAATGATGACCGACAAAGAAGCCCGACGTTTGAACGTGGGTGGTGAAATTCTTTGCACCGTATACTAAACCGTCATGAGCCGAATTGGAAAAAATCCCATCACCGTTCCCAGTGGAGTTGAACTCTCCGTCCAGGGCAACGTTGTGACTGTCAAAGGCCCCAAAGGGGAGTTGACGCAGGAGGTGGACGAGAACATTTCGTTGAATTACACGGACAGCGTTTTGACGCTGAGCCGCCCCAACGACAACAAGGACATCCGTGCCAAGCACGGCCTTTACCGCGCTTTGATCAACAACATGGTTGTTGGCGTGTCGGAAGGCTACAAGGTGCAATTGCAAATGGTAGGTGTTGGTTTCCGTGCTTCGGCGCAGGGCCAGCAGCTCAGTGTGAGCCTCGGTTACAGCCACCCCATCATCATGGAGCTTCCCAAGGAAGTCAAGTTGGAAGCTGAAACGAAGAAAGGTGAAGCTCCTTTGGTTACGTTGTCGAGCCATGACAAGCAATTGTTGGGCACGGTGGCAGCCAAGGTCCGCTCCTTGCGGAAAATTGAGCCCTACAAAGGAAAAGGTGTTCGCTTTTTGGGTGAGCAGGTGCGTCGCAAGGCGGGCAAAACTGCAGCCAAATAAATTGAAGTCATGGATACGAAAAAGAAAGCCAAAGCCCGCTTGCGCATCAAGAGCCGTGTTCGCGGTCGCGTGCAAGGAACCACGGAGCGTCCACGTCTTACTGTGTTTCGCAGCAACAAGCAGATTTATGCTCAGGTCATTGATGATTTGGGTGGCCGCACCTTGGCCGCTGCATCTTCCCTCGGGACAGATGCCGCCAAAAATGCAAAATTGGACCAGGCCACAGCTGTGGGCAAAATGATCGCGGAGAAGGCCCAAGCAGCGGGCATCACCCAGGTGGTGTTTGACCGCAACGGATACCTCTACCACGGTCGCATTCAAAAACTAGCTGAAGCCGCCCGTGAAGGTGGTTTGAAATTCTAAAGCCATGGCACAGAATCAACGTCAACAAAAAAGAGGTGGAAACCGTGACCAACAATCGCGTACCGGTGATCCAGACCTCAAGGACCGCCTGGTTGGAATCAACCGTGTGGCCAAAACGACCAAGGGTGGTCGTACTTTCAGCTTTAGCGCCATTGTCGTCGTAGGTGACGAAAAGGGCAAGGTGGGACACGGACTCGGCAAGAGCCGAGAAGTCGCAACTGCCATTCAGAAAGGCATCGAAGACGGGAAGAAGGAAATGATCAACGTTCCACTTGTGAAAGGAACCATTCCTCACTCGCAAGAGATGAAGTACGCCGGAGCACACGTGTTGATCCGCCCTGCGTCTCCTGGTACAGGAGTCATTGCGGGAGGTGCGATGCGTGCAGTTTTGGAAAGTGCGGGCATCAAGGATGTCCTGGCCAAGTCACTGGGGTCGTCGAACCCACACAATGTGGTCAAAGCGACATTCAATGCGCTCAAGGAGCTTCGCAGTGCGAGCGACATCGCGCAACTTCGCGGCATTCCTGTCACCAAAGTATTCAACGGCTAATCCTTCGGGTCATGGGCAAAATCATCATCACTCAAGTGCGCAGTGCCATCAACCGCACAAAGCGTCAGAAAGAGACCATCAAGGCTCTTGGATTGAAAAAGCTACACAATCCAGTGGAACACGAAGCCACCCCCCAAATCATGGGCATGGTGCGCGCCGTGGGTCACTTGGTCAAAGTGGAACAGAAATAAATCAACCAGCACACTCCTATGAATCTAAGCAATCTTACCCCTGCCTCAGGATCTCGGAAACAGCGAAAGCGAGTTGGTCGCGGAGAGGGATCCGGTCACGGAGGCACTTCCACACGCGGTCACAAGGGCGCCAAGTCGCGCTCGGGCTACAAGTCCAAAATCGGATTTGAAGGTGGACAAATGCCCCTCCAACGTCGTGTTCCCAAGTTCGGTTTCACCAATCCCAACCGCGTCGAGTACAAGGGCGTCAACTTGGACACCCTCCAGGAGCTTGTAGAGAAGAAGAGCTTGAAGGCAATAACACCTGCGGACTTGATCGCCAATGGATTGGCGGGCAAGCACGACTTGGTCAAAATCCTTGGACGTGGCACACTGTCTGCTGGTGTCGAGGTTTCAGCTCACCAATTCAGCAAATCGGCGACCGCTGCCATTGAGGCGGCTGGTGGCAAGTGCGCAACCATTGATCTTCACGCGAAATGAGGTTCTTCCAAAAAATAGGCGACATCTGGCGTCATGAAGAGTTGCGCAAAAAATTGGGCATCACACTCGGTTTGATTTTGGTGTACCGTTTGGGATCCTTCATTGTGCTGCCTGGAGTGAACAGCGATGTGCTCGCGGAACAGATGAGTCAATTGGGCTCAGGTGGTTTGGGTGACATTTTGTCTCTCTTCACCGGTGGAGCGTTCACACGTGCGTCCATCTTTGCTTTGGGCATCATGCCCTACATCTCGGCGTCGATCATCATCCAGCTGTTGAGCATTGCGGTTCCCGCGGTTCAAAAGCTTCAAAAGGAAGGTGAAAGCGGACGAAACAAAATCAACCAGTGGACGCGCTTCCTGACCATTGCCATCACCTTGGTGCAGGCACCAGGGTACTTGGCATCCACGGTGGTTAGCGTGCCGGGTGTGGTCCAAAACGCTGATGGGTTTTGGTGGTTCTCCGCAGTGACCATCCTGACATGCAGCACTCTTCTCATCATGTGGCTTGGCGAGCGAATCACGGACAAAGGGGTCGGCAACGGCATTTCCTTGCTCATCATGATTGGCATCATTGCAACGTTCCCTCAGGCCATTGTTCAAGAGTTTGCCCACCCAGACACGACGTTGTTCTTCTTCCTGGTGGAGTTGGCCTTCTTGTTGATCGTCATTGGTGCGAGCGTCGCACTTGTTCAGGCCATCCGAAAGGTTCCTGTGCAAATGGCCAAAATGCAGCAAGCAGGTGGCATGTTGCCAGCTGGTGAAGGAGCGAGAAGCTTCATACCATTGAAAGTGAACAGCTCAGGTGTCATGCCTATCATCTTCGCGCAAGCCATCATGTTTGTGCCATTGTACATGACCCAGAGTGAGACTTTTCAAGGAAGCGAGGTTTTGCAATCTCTCAGTGATTTCAACGGGTTGTGGTACAACGTGTTGTTTTTCTTGATGATTGTTGTCTTTACCTACTTCTACACGGCCATCACTGTAAACCCCAACCAGATGGCAGACGACCTGAAGCGCCAGAACAGTTTTGTTCCGGGTGTGAAGCCAGGTCGCCCTACCGCTGAATTCCTCGATGAGGTGTTGTCGCGGATCACATTGCCGGGGGCAGTGTTCCTTGGACTGATTGCCATTCTACCTGCGATCGTGTTCCAATTGGGAGTGACGAAAGCACAGACCTTTGCCATTTTCTTCGGAGGAACCTCTCTGTTGATCATGGTCGGGGTGATATTGGACACCCTTCAGCAAATCGAGAGCTACTTGCTTTCGCGTCGTTACGACGGTTTGATGAAGAGTGGCAAAATGCGTGGACGCCCGCAGTCACCTGTGGGGGGAATCGCTGGATGACATTCGAATGAGTTTGGGTCGACGAGTCCGGATCAAAACGGACGAAGAGGTCGAACTCATTCGGTTGAGTTCTTTGCTTGTTGGGAGAACGTTGGCGGAAGTCGCTGCCCGGGTTGAACCGGGAGTGACGACGCTCGAACTCGATGCAGTGGCCGAATCATTCATTCGGGACCACGGTGCAGAGCCTGGCTTCAAAGGGTATGGGGGATTCCCCAATACGCTTTGCATGTCTGTCAATGACGCCGTGGTGCATGGCATCCCAAACGACACCCCGTTGCAAAATGGAGATGTGGTTTCAGTGGATTGTGGTGTGTTGATGAATGAATTCTACGGAGACAGTGCCTACACCTTTGAGGTGGGGGAGGTGTCTGCAGAAGTCCATGCATTGCTGGAGGCCACGAAGGAAAGCTTGAATCTCGCGATTCAGCAGGCCGTCGTGGGCAAGCGCATTGGCGACATAGGTCATGCGGTTCAGCAATATGCAGAGGGTCTCGGTTACGGTGTGGTGCGCGAATTGGTGGGTCACGGTTTGGGAAAGGAGCTTCACGAAGCTCCAGAGGTCCCCAACTATGGCCGCCGCGGAAACGGGCCCAAGCTCATGGATGGAATGGTTTTGGCCATCGAACCCATGATCAACTTGGGAGGCCGAGAAATCGGCCAAGATGAAGATGGTTGGACCATCGTCACCCGCGACGGCAAAGTCAGTGCGCATTTTGAGCATGACGTTGTCGTGCGACACGAACAAGCAGACGTTCTCTCCAGCTTCAAAGACATTGAAGAAGTTTTGAATAAGAAGAATACGAACAGATAAAGAATGGCGAAACAAACGTCGATCACACAGGATGGCACCATCTTGGAAGCGCTCTCCAACGCGCGCTTCCGTGTCGAACTGGAGAATGGGCACACCATCATGGCCCACATCTCTGGCAAGATGCGCATGTATTACATCAAGATTCTGCCAGGCGATCGCGTGAAGGTCGAGATGAGCCCTTACGATTTGAGCAAGGGACGCATCACATTCCGGTACAAGAAATAAAAGAGAGCATCATGAAAACTCGCGCATCCATCAAGAAGCGTACGGCCGATTGCAAAATCGTTCGCCGGAAAGGACGTCTGTACGTCATCAACAAGAAGAACCCTAAAATGAAGCAGCGTCAGGGTTGATCCTGACACTGTCTAAAACACGATCACATGGCACGTATTGCTGGTATCGACATCCCCCGCAACAAGCGCGGAGTTATTGCACTGACTTACATCTTTGGCGTCGGCAGGAGCCGTGCATCCAAGGTGTTGGCAGATGCTGGAGTGGACGAAAACACGAAGGTGGAGGCTTGGACCGACGATGAAGTCGGCGCCATTCGTACCGCCATCGCCACAGGCTTTAAGGTGGAAGGTGAACTTCGTTCAGAAGTTCAGCAGGACATCAAGCGTCTGATGGACATCGGAAGCCAGCGCGGCATCCGCCATAGAAACAGCTTGCCTCTTCGAGGCCAGCGCACCAAGAACAACTCTCGTACCCGGAAAGGGAAACGAAAGACTGTCGCAAACAAGAAAAAGTAATCCTTAGGCAGGTTGCCTAAGGTTTTGGGTCCCAAGGGGCCGATCACCTCCAAATTCAACGACGATGGCCAAAAGCGTCAAAAAGAAGAAGAAAGTCAAAGTGGAAACACAGGGTCAAGCCCACATCCACTCGTCTTTCAACAACATCATCATTTCCTTGACCAACAATACCGGTCAAGTGATTTCCTGGTCAAGCGCAGGAAAAATGGGATTCCGTGGTTCCAAGAAGAACACACCTTACGCTGCACAGTGTGCGGCGGAGGATTGTGGCAAGGAAGCTCTGGAGTCTGGCTTGAAGAAAATTCGCGTGTACGTTAAAGGTCCAGGTCAAGGTCGCGAAAGCGCCATCCGGACGTTGCACAACATGGGCATTGAAGTCATGGAAATTGTAGATGTTACCCCACTTCCTCACAACGGGTGTCGCCCTCCAAAGCGTCGTCGCGTTTAATCGTCGTTGAACCAGAAGAAATAAAGATATGGCACGTTACCGCGGACCCAAATCCAAAATCACCCGTCGCTTCAAAGAAGCGATTTTTGGCCCAGACAAGGCGCTTGAGCGCCGTCCTTATGGCCCAGGTCAGCACGGCAATACCCGCCGTCGTAAAAAAGAATCTGAGTACTCTGTGCAGCTCGCTGAAAAGCAGAAAGCCAAGTACACGTATGGCATTTTGGAGAAGCAATTCTCCAACATGTTCAAGGCAGCCAATGCCAAGTCGGGCATCACAGGAGAAATTCTTCTCCAATTGTGCGAACGTCGACTTGACAACATTGTTTACCGTTTGGGCATTGCCCCAACCCGCCGTGGTGCACGCCAGTTGGTGGGCCACCGTCACATCACAGTGAATGGCTCTATTGTGAACATTCCCTCGTACCGCCTCCGTGAAGGGGACGTCGTTGGTGTTCGTGAAAAGAGCAAGTCATTGGAAGTCGTGTCGGCATCGCTTTCGAACAACAGCCAAAGCCACGATTGGCTCAACTGGGATGCTTCCAAGATGTCAGGCACTATGATGAACATTCCGTCACGCGATCAAATTCCTGAGAACATCAAGGAGTCTTTGATTGTCGAATTGTATTCCAAGTAATCCTTCAACCAAACAGATCATGGCAATTCTCGATTTTCAGCAGCCGGACAAGGTCATTATGCTCGACTCGACGGACTACAACGGCAAGTTCGAATTCCGTCCCTTGGAACCTGGCTTTGGGTTGACGGTTGGCAATGCGCTCCGTCGCATTTTGCTTTCCTCGTTGGAAGGATTCGCGATCACCAACCTCCGTGTGGAGGGGGTGGACCACGAATACAGCACTGTCAAAGGCGTCGTCGAAGACGTGACAGAAATCATTTTGAACCTTAAGCAGGTCCGCTTCCGTCGTCACATCGAAGACACCGACCAAGAGACGGTGGCAGTGACGCTCAAGGGACAAAAGACCTTTACTGCGGGTGACCTCGGAAAATTCACCAGTGCGTTTCAGGTGATGAACCCAGACATGGTCATTTGCAACATGGACGATTCCGTACAACTCAACTTGGAGTTGACCATCGGAAAAGGCCGTGGCTATGTCCCCGCAGAAGAGAACAAGCGCGAAGACGCTCCCATTGGCACCATTGCCATTGACAGCATCTTTACGCCCATTCGAAATGTCAAGTACGACATTGAGAACTTCCGCGTGGAGCAGCGCACCGACTATGAGAAGCTTATTCTCGAGTTGGATTGTGATGGATCCGTCCATCCCAAGCAGGCTTTGCAGGAGGCTGCCAAAATCCTCATTCACCACTTTATGCTGTTTTCCGACGAGAAGATTTCTCTGGAGCCAGAGGACAGCAATGTGGAGGAGGAGTTTGACGAAAGCAGCCTTCACATGCGTCAGTTGTTGAAGACCAAGCTCGCAGACATGGACTTGAGCGTCCGTGCCTTGAACTGTTTGAAAGCAGCTGACATAGACACCCTCGGCGACCTCGTCGCTTTTAACAAGAACGATCTGCTCAAGTTCCGCAACTTCGGCAAGAAGTCATTGACCGAATTGGAAGAACTTGTCGAAGGCAAGAACCTTGCGTTTGGCATGGATGTGAGCAAGTACAAACTCGAATCTGAGTAATCATGCGCCACGGAAAGAAATTCAACCACCTCGGCCGTAAGACAGCACACCGCAAGGCCATGCTGTCCAACATGGCGTGCTCCTTGATTGAGCACAAGAGAATCACCACAACAGTGGCCAAGGCCAAGGAACTGAGGAAGTTTGTGGAGCCTTTGGTCAACCGTTCCAAGGAAGACACCACGCACAGCCGCCGGGTGTGCTTCAGCTACCTCGGAAACAAAAACGCTGTCACGGAGTTGTTCCGCGAAGTTGGTCCCAAGGTGTCCACCCGCGAGGGCGGTTTCACAAGGATCATCCGCACGGGCAACCGTTTGGGTGACAATGCGGACATGTGTCTCATTGAGCTTGTCGATTTCAACGAGATCTACGGCAACGAAGAGAAGAAGAAAACCCGTCGCTCGCGTCGCGGTGGCGCAAAGAAGGCAGCTCCTGCGAACGCAGCTCCGGCTGTGGAAGACGCAGTTGTGGTGGAAGAGACTGCGGCGGAGGAAGCTCCAGCAGCTGAGGAAGCTCCAGCAGCGGAGGAAGCTCCAGCAGCGGAGGAAGCTCCAGCAGCTGAGGAAGCTCCAGCTGCCGAGGAAACTCCAGCAGCTGACGAAGACGAGAAGAAAGAAGACTGAACGTCATCTGACGATAGAGAAAAGGGGAGGCCGATGGCTTCCCCTTTTTTGTTGGCATCATGTGGAAGAATGCCCGTTTTGAGTTGGCATCGAGATGGGGCCAACCGAATGGCGGATGCTATCTTCGCCGCATGGTTCACACCCCTCTACCTGAAGATTCGGCCCTTCTGATCCTGGCCGACGGTACAGTATTCCGAGGCAAAGCTGCAGGAAGCCGAGGCACGAGTTTTGGTGAAATTGCCTTCAATACTGGGATGTACGGTTACCAAGAAATTTTCACAGACCCTAGCTACCACCAACAGATTGTGGTGATGGCCACGGCCCATGTGGGCAATTACGGCGTCCACGAGGACGACACAGAGTCCAACGGTCCCCGCGTCGCGGGGGTTGTCGTGCGCAACTTCTCCTCCGTGGCGAGCCGGCCTGGAGGGCATGGGACGTTGCAGGATGAGTTGGAAGGGCACGACGTCGTGGGCATCCGAGATGTTGATACCCGAGCCTTGGTGACGCATATCCGAGAGCATGGCGCCATGAACGCCGTGGTGTCAAGTGATGGGACAGAGGTGGAAGAGTTGAAGCACAGGTTGTCGCAAGTGCCTTCCATGGAAGGCATGGAATTGTCCAGTCAGGTCAGCGTAGGGGAGGCCAGAGAGTCCGGTCAGGAAGGTGGCCACCGGGTGGCCCTTTTGGATTTGGGAGTGAAAGAAAGCATTGTTCGGTGCCTTGTGGAAAGAGGATGCCATGTGAAGGTGTTTCCTTGGGACAGCCAAGCTGCAGATTTGTTGGCATGGAACCCAGAGGGCATCATGTTGAGCAATGGACCAGGCGACCCGGCTGCCATGTCTTCAGTGGTGAATGTGGTGAAAGCGCTGGTGGACTCTGGGCTGCCTGTTTTTGGCATTTGCCTGGGCCACCAGGTCCTGGCCTTGAGTCAAGGTCTCCAAACAGAAAAGATGTTCAATGGGCACCGTGGTGTGAATCACCCCGTGAAAAACCTGATCTCAGGCAAGTGTGAAATCACTTCGCAAAACCATGGTTTTGTGGTCAGCCGAGAGGTGCTTGAAAAAAGCGGCGAAGTGGAAGAGACCCATGTGCATTTGAATGACCAAACGGTGGCTGGCATTCGTCTGAAAGGGCGACCAGTGTTCAGTGTCCAGTACCACCCTGAGGCTTCGGCTGGTCCTCACGACAGCCGTTACTTGTTCGACGACTTCGTCGCCAATATCGCAAAAGAGAAATCTGCCGTTCTGCAATGAACAACGGTCTACCCTGGGACGAAAGTCCCTTAATCCCTCAAGGATGAGTTACATTGATTTTGTACATGCCCGCCAAATCTTGGATTCGCGCGGCAACCCCACTTTGGAAGTGGAAGTAGGAACGGGAGACGGGTCCTTCGGGCGCGCCGCTGTGCCATCGGGAGCCTCCACCGGCATCCACGAAGCTGTGGAGCTTCGGGATGGCGGAGAAGCTTGGATGGGCAAGGGAGTGGAGCGTGCTGTATCCCACGTCAATGTGGAGATTCAAGAGGCTTTGGTGGGCATGGATGTCACGGACCAGCGCATGATCGATGAGACCATGATTGACTTGGATGGCACGGAGAACAAGGGGAACCTTGGGGCCAACGCGATTTTGGGCGTAAGCTTGGCCGTCGCACGTGCAGCAGCGGATTGCTTGGGATTGCCCTTGTACCGCTACGTCGGAGGCGTGAATGCACGCACCCTGCCTGTGCCTATGATGAATATCCTGAATGGTGGATCCCATGCGGACAACAAAATCGATATCCAGGAATTCATGGTGATGCCTGTCGGGGCTGAGACTTTCACGGATGGCCTGCGCATGGGCACTGAGATTTTCCACCATTTGAAGGGTGTCCTTCAAAGCCAAGGCCACAGCACGAATGTGGGCGATGAAGGGGGGTTTGCTCCCAATCTTGGAAGCAACGAAGAGGCGGTGGAAGTTGTGCTTCGGGCCATTGAAAAGGCGGGTTACCGACCTGGTGAAGATGTCCTCCTGGCCATGGATGCTGCGGCGTCTGAGTTTTACGACAAGGAGAGTGGGCTATACAAGTTTGAATCCACGGGGGAGAACCGAACGGGTTCAGAAATGGTCGAATTTTGGAAGACGTGGTGCGACAAGTACCCCATTGTTTCCATCGAAGACGGTTTGGACGAGGACGATTGGGCTGCTTGGAAGCAACTCACAGATGTACTCGGTGATCGGGCACAGTTGGTTGGCGATGATTTGTTTGTCACGAATGTGCGCCGCTTGTCGCGAGGGATTGAGGAAGGAGTAGGCAATTCCATTTTGGTCAAGGTGAACCAAATCGGCACCCTCTCCGAGACCATTGACGCCGTATCCATGGCCCATCGCTCGGGTTACACTTCCGTCATGAGTCACAGAAGCGGAGAGACCGAGGACACGACCATTGCCGATTTGGCGGTGGCGTTGAACACTGGCCAAATCAAGACCGGTTCTGCCAGTCGTTCCGACCGCATCGCCAAGTACAACCAGTTGCTTCGCATCGAAGAAGAACTTGGGCCCAACGCCCAATACTTGGGCGTTGGATTTCGCTGAAACTCACAAAGTGTGATGACAAAAAAGGCAGGCCAAGTGGCCTGCCTTTTTCATGCGCCAGGCATTGCGTTACATGCCCATGGGCAGGTCATCGGTCTTTCGCGACACCACATCCCAGCCAAGCACCAATTCGTGGGTGCCACCTGCATAGGTCCGAATGTCCGTGGCTGTGAAGTCACGGGTATATCCAATCCGGAATTGTTTGTTGATCCGGCATTGGGTCAGCAGGGTGAAACTGCTTCCTGTACGGTAGCCCAGTCCCAAAGTGTAGGTGTCCTGCACAGAAGCCACCAAATTGAGGTCCAAGATGGAGGGGATACCAGGGGTGGAACGGAACAAAATTGAAGGAGAAAGGGAAAGCCAGGCATTGGGCTCGAGCTTCATTCCCGCCTGTGCGTAGTTGTGGTTCCGATAGTAAGGGGCAATGCCGCCATCCAATGCCTCGTCAAAAACAAACAGCATGGGCGCCGAAAGGCCCACGAACCATGATTTGTGCCGGAACAGCATGCCAAATCCAAACCTGGGGATCCAAGCACTCAGTTGCGTTCCTTGGTAGACAGGGTCACTTGGATCGATGAGGTCCACATCGCCCAATTGTGCGCGGTATTGCAGCAAGCCCCCGCGCAGCCCAAAGCTGAGATTGGAGGGGCCCATGTCAAGGTGGTAGGCTGCGTGGCCGGACAATTCGAAGGTGGATGTGATGCCGATGGCATCGACGGACAGCATGCCTCCAAACCCAAGTTCACGGTTGGCCAAGGCACCGTGTGCAGACATCAGGCTGGTGCTGGGTGCACCGTCGAATTCGATCCACTGCAAGCGCTGCATGGCCATGGTTTCCCAAGTGCCTTGTGAACCGGCATAGGCTGGATTGACCAACAGCCCATTGAAGAGGTATTGTCCGGTAAGGACATCCTGCTGCCCTTGTATGGAGGTGGCCATACCTAGCATCAATGTCCATGCAAACGCCCAACGGGTGAACAGGGAAGGGGTGAAAGGAATCATGATTTTGATCTTCAAGAGTTTCTTCAACGACGCAAATCAACGGATGCGCGGTATGGAGTGCCATTGGCATCAAACACAACGAAATAGGTTCCCACGGGAAGTTGGACGCCATTGAGGTTGGTCCCGTCCCAAGGCTGGGTGACATCATTGGATTCGTAGACCACGCTTCCCCATCGATCATAGACGGTCAGCTTGGTGTTGGTCAACCAGTCGCAAGGTGGGACGCCCAACTCAGGCCCGGCATTGCGGATGAGGTAGACATCATTGAAGTTGTCGTTGTTGGGCGAGAATCCAGTCGGCAATTCAGGAACTGTTGGGGGCTCGCTGATCACCATGGTTTGTTCTTCCGTACGAGCATTGCCACAGGCATCGGTCAGCGTGATTTGACGGAGCAAGATGCAGTCGGGCCCGTTACAGTCCCCGCTTTCGAAATTGTCGTCGCAGCTCCAAGACCAGTCGTTGCAGAGGTCTTCCGCCTCCACCATCGCATCCTCACAGGAAGGGATTTCACTTGTGCAGAAGAGCTCAAGCGAAGGCAAAGGATCCAACAGGGACGGGGCCAGGGTGTCCTGCCATGTCACAGCATAACTGCTTTCAATCCTGTTGCCACAGCCGTCCTCCAAGGCATAGGTATATGTCTTTGCCCAGACGCAATTGTCGCCGTTTTCAACCTCGTCCAAGAAGGTGACCACCAGCTCACTTTCTGACGAGGCATTGTCCATTGCAATCAATGCATCCAGCGGGAAGGCTTCCAGCAAGCTGTCGCAACCCACCACAACATCCTCTGGGAAGTTCAACCACGAAGGAGGCTGTACGTCCTCCACGAGGATGGATTGCGTCACAGCAGTGGCATTTCCACAAGCATCCATCACGTCATACGTTCGCTCCAACAACATGGAGCCTGGGCAATACGTCTCTAGGGTATCGGTTGTGCAGAAGATGTCGACGTCGTTGCAGTCGTCCGTCCAAACCACGCTATCCTGCTCACAATCAGGGACCAAATCAACATCTTGGAGCAAGAGGTCTTGCGGCCATGAGGTCACCACTGGGGCAACACTGTCGACGAAGGAGATGGACTGAACCCATGAGGTTGTTGCATTGCCACAAACATCTGTCGCCAGCAAAGTGCGCTGGATGACAATGTCCGATGGACATGATCCTGCCAAGGTGTCTAGCTGCTCCGACCAAGTGAAGGGGTTGTCGTCCAATGCTTCGGGAAGCACAGGCACCCATACCTCATCACATGTCAATGCCAAATCGAGGGGCCACTCAGTCACTTCAGGGGCATCGTTGTCGTTCAACTGGACCATTTGATCCACCTCTGAATGGTTTCCGGCCAAATCCGTTACAGACCATGTGATGGAAACGATGTCCACACAAGGTTCAGTGGTTTCCAAGGTGTCCACTTCATGGCTGTAGATCAAATTCCCAACAGACGTGCAGCCATCCTCTGCCAAAATTTCGCTCTGCCATTCCTCGAGCAGGAAGGGCGCACCCCAAGACAGAATCGTATCTGCAGGTCCGGACAAGATGGTAGGGGCCAAGCCATCTAGAACCTCGATCACTTGGATGACTGAATTGGCGTTGCCACACCCATCGATGGCCGACCATGTCACCTGCAAATCCCAACCGATGCCTTCTTGACCTTCGAGGGTGTCCAATTGGGCTGTCAGGGTGACACCAGAGCAGTTGTCGATGGCAACCGCAGAGTCCAACACAGCTGGGGCGTTGCATTCCCATGTGGCGGTGTCTGGGACAAATGTGAAGACCGGGGCTACAGAGTCAACGACTTCAATGGTTTGGACATGCGTGGCAGTGTTGCCGGCATCGTCCCATGCCGTGAAGGTTCGAAGCCAGACATGATTGCCCGGACAATCCCCTTCCAACAAACTGTCCATGTGCGTCCATTCGGTTGTGCCGCAGTCGTCATTGATGTTCACAGAGGCGACGGGCAATGCTGCTGTGCAGGCGACGGTGGTGTCCGTCGGGAGCAGCAAGAAAATGGGCGGAGTCAAATCTTGCACCGTCACAATTTGGGATTCACTCACCGTGTTGCCCGCATCATCTGTTGCCAAGAAGGTCCGAATCACAGTGTAATTGCCGGTGGCGCTCCCCAAGTTGATTTCTGAAGCAACCTCCACGGTGACTGCGCCACACAAATCATCTGCTGTGGCCAAATCCGAAGGCAATTCTTGATCGCATGCGATGGTGATGTCCTCAGGCACAAAAGTGAATGTCGGCGGTGTACTGTCCGACACTACAATGGTCTGAACCGATTCAGATGTGAATGCATTGCTGGAAGGATCGGTGGCGGTGAAGGTCCGTACAAGTGTGTAGTTGCCTTGTCCAACCCCAGGGATGGTGTCGGTGTCCACTGAAATGGCAACCTCCTCGCTGCAATTGTCAATGGCTTGGGCCTCGTCCAAGATGAATGTCTCTGCGCACTCCACTTCGAGGTCCTCGGGAATGAAAGTGAATGCTGGTGGGGTGCTATCTACGAAGGTCACCATGTAGCTCGTGTCGGCGGAGTTGCCGCATGCATCCGTGGCCACAAAGTGAACGACAATGTCGAAGTTTTGGTCATTGATCCCGGCCAATGTGTCCAATTCGCTGGTGACCGTCACTTCGGAGCAGTCGTCCGTTGCGGTGGCCAGGGTGTTGGGCATGGCCTGGTCACATTCCAAGAGGTTGTTCATCGGGACCATGAGGAAAGAGGGAGGAGTGACATCGGCCACTTCAATGGATTGGCTCCGAATTGCCTCGTTTCCGGAAGCATCGATGGCTGTGAACGTCCGAATCCAAACCCCAGATCCTTCGCAGATTCCCGGCGCCCATGTTTCGTCGACCGAAACATTGGCCGTTTGGCTGCACCCATCTTCCGCTTCCGCGAACGTGGTGTCCACTGGGTCCGTGCAGTTGATGGTTTGGTCCTCTGGGAAACTCGTCCAAACGGGCGCGGCGCTGTCCACCACCGTCAATGATTGCGTATGCACATTGACATTGTCGCAGTCGTCCGAAGCGATGAACGTGAACACCACCTCGTAAAACCCATCCTCGTATACCCCAAGGGTGTCCGAGGACCAAACCAACGACGGTGTCGCACAGTTGTCGGTGAAGGTTGGAAGGACCACGTCATAAGTCTCTGTGCATTCAATGGTCTGGTCTTCAGGAAGGCTTGTCCAGACTGGGGCTTCGTTGTCCGTCAATTGGATCACCTGCTCTGCATTGGCCACATTTCCACATTGGTCAAACGCGGTGTAGGTCCTGAGCAACTGGGCTATGGGCAAAGTGCATCCACCACTGATTTCTTCATCGTTCCAAATCAACGTCACATCGTCAGAACAGGCATCTGACACCACTGGCAAGGGGATGTTGTTCAGGTTTTGAGAACATGCCAAATCGACAAAATCTTCCCATTCGATGACAGGGGCAGTGGTGTCCACTTGGGTCAGGCGTTGTGTGGCGATTTCAACATTGCCGGCATCGTCTGTGGCGGTGAAAGTGCGCTCCAAGATGAGCAGACCCCCGCAAACCCCTGAGAGGGTGTCCGTTTGCAACGCTACCTGGACGGTTCCACAGTTGTCAGAAACCTCAGGCATTTCGTTGGGCCATGAGAGGTCGCATTCGACATTTGCATCGGAGGGGAAGAAGACAAAAATTGGTGCTGTGGTGTCTTCCACAATGATGGTTTGTGTGGCCTCCGTACTGTTTCCTGCATCGTCTGTTGCGGTGAAGGTTCTCACGACAGTGTAGTTGCCTGTTGCGTCCCCAGGAATGGTTATGCTGGACACTTCCATGGTGACCTCACCGCAGTTGTCAGAGACTGTCGCGTCGTCCAGGATCAAATCAACGGAGCACTCTGAGGTATAGTTGTCTGGAATGACCAAATCAGGAGCCCTCGTGTCTTCCACGGTGATGGTTTGTTGTGCCTGCGTACTGTTGCCAGCATCGTCCGTTGCGGCGAAGGTGCGTACCACAGTGTAATTGCCCGCTGCGTCCCCAGGAATGGTTATGCTGGACACTTCAATGGCCACGTCCCCGCAGTTGTCAGATGCAGAAGCGTCGTCAAGGATCAAGTCGTCTGAGCACTCGCTTGTGTAGTCCGAAGGAACGCTTGTGAACTCCGGAGCTGTGGTGTCCACCACGGTGATGGTCTGTGTGGCCTCGGTGCTGTTTCCAGCATCGTCTGTGGCGGTGAAAGTGCGCACCAAGGTGTAGTTGCCCTCTGCGTCCCCTAGGATGGTGTCTTCCGTAAGCTCAAGGTTGACAGGTCCGCAGTTGTCAGTGGCCGTGGCATCGTCGAAGATCAAAGCATCGGAGCACTCTGAGGTGTAGTCTGCGGGAATGATCAGTTCAGGAGCCGTGGTGTCTTGCACGGTGATGGTCTGCTGTGCCACTGCACTGTTGCCAGCATCATCGGTTGTGGTGAAGGTGCGCACGACTGTGAAGTTGCCCGCTGCGTTGCCTGCGATGGTTTGAACTTCTGTGGCAATGGTTGCGGTTCCGCAGTTGTCATCTGCCTGCGGTGCCTCTAGCACCAACCCATCGGAGCACTCTGAGGTGTAGTCTGCTGGAATGATCAGTTCAGGAGCCGTGGTGTCTTGTACGGTGATGGTTTGTGTTGCCACCGCGCTGTTTCCTGCATCATCTGTTGCAGTGAAGGTGCGCACCACAGTGTAATTGCCTGCCGCATTGCCTGCGATGGTTTGAACTTCCGTGGCAATGCTTGTGCTCCCGCAGTTGTCTTCTGCTTGAGGTGCCTCCAGCACCAACCCTTCTGAGCACTCAATGGTATAGTCTTCGGGGATGGCCAATTCAGGTGCTGTGGTGTCTTCCACAACGATGGTTTGTGTGGCCTCAGTGCTGTTTCCCGCATCGTCTGTGGCGGTGAAAGTGCGCACCAAGGTGTAGTTGCCTTCTGCGTCCCCAGGAATCATTATACTGGACACTTCCAAGGTTACCTCACCGCAGTTGTCAGATGCTGCAGCTTCTTCCAGGACAACGTCAGAGCACTCGACGGTGTAGTCCGCTGGCACTGAAGTGAACCCAGGAGCCGTTGTGTCTTCCACGGTGATGGTTTGTTGTGCCTGCGTGCTGTTGCCAGAATCGTCCATTGCGGTGAAGGTGCGCACCACAGTGTAGTTGCCCGCTGCATCACCTGCAATGGTCTCGCTGGAGACTTCAATGGCAACGTCACCACAGTTGTCAGATGCAGAAGCGTCGTCAAAGAGAACATCAGAACATTCCGCTGTGTAGTCTGCAGGAATGAATGTGAATTCAGGAGCGGTGGTGTCTTGGACCGTGATTGTCTGCTGTTCCTCGTTGCTGTTGCCAGCCTCGTCTGTGGCGGTGAACGTGCGCACCAACGTGAAGTTGCTTTCTCCGTTCCCAGGAATGGTTTCGCTGGACACTTCGATGGTCACCTCGCCACAGTTGTCGGAAGCTGAAGCGTCGCCGAGGAACAATACGTCGGAACACTCAGTGGTGTAGTCCGCTGGTGCTGAAGTGAATTCGGGAGCTGTCGTGTCTTGGACCGTAATGGTCTGCTGGGCCTGTGTGCTGTTGCCAGCATCGTCGGTGGCGGTAAAGGTGCGCAGGACTGTGTAGTTGCCAACGGCATTTCCTTGAACAGTCTGCGTGGAGATGACAATACTGACTTCTGCACAATTGTCAAATGCTTCAGGGTCCATCAAAATCAGAGGGTCGGAACACTCAGAAGTGTAGTCGTTGGGGACAAATGAGAAGGTTGGAGCAACTTGATCTAGGACCGAGAAGGTTTGGGTGGCTTCGACCGAATTGCCTTGGGCATCCGTGCTCACGAAAGTCCGTTCGACAGTGTACACCCCTTCTGTTTCTGAAGGAATGAAAGTGTCAAAATGAACCGTTGTCGTTTCAGAACAGACATCTTCTGCCACCGCTGGTTCAAAAGGGATAGGCTGCTCACAAGACAATTCCATGTCTTTTGGAAAGGAGACAAACACTGGTGCTTGGGTGTCCAAGACTTCCAATTCAAGTTCCTGGGAAGATGAATTGCCACAAGCATCGCTTGCGGTGAGGGTCACCTGAATTTGATAAGACCCTGTGGAAGAGTCGCCGACAGTATCTGAAATCACCGCCCAAGAAACGTTGGAGCAGAGGTCCTCTGCTTCCAGTCCAGTGGGCATCCAAATGTCGCTGCATTCGATTGTTTCGCTAGGGTGTTCGGACAATATGGTAGGCGCCACTTCGTCCCTGACAGAGATGATTTGTTCAGCTTCCACGACGTTTCCACATGCATCGGTCACAACGAAGGTTCGGACCAAGTCATAGTTTTGCAAACAACCAAGGAAAACGGTATCGCGCTCTTCTTCGACAGTGAATGACGAGCAATCGTCTTTGGCAACAGCCTCCTCAAAAACGGCTTCCTCGTCACAGCCAATGCTGTAATCTTCTGGCACAAAATCGAAGTAGGGCAAATCCAAGTCAGTGACTGTAACGGTTTGTGTGGCGGTGACGGAGTTGTCACATTGGTCAGTGGCCAAAAACGTCCTTTCCAAGATGTACTCCTGGGGACAGCTGGTGGGTGGGAGTGAATTGAACACCGCCCAAGTGATGCTGTCAGCGGGCGTGCAATTGTCGACAGCAGAGGCTTCGGGGTACACGAAGCTGTCGCCACAAGGCAACACCACATCGGGTGGAAGGGTGATTTCAGGCGGCATTTGGTCACGGACCTGAATGGTTTGTTGACCAGATGCCCCATTTCCGCAGAGGTCCTGAACCGTGAATTCACGGTAGATGTTGTATTCCCCAGGACAACCTCCTGGCACCACGATGGCAGGGATCTCCGTCACAGCCAGAGGCCCATCGCATTCATCGTAGGCTGTCGCTGGTTGTTGTAGGATTTCCTCGCTGCAGTCGAAGGTGGCGTCTTCAGGTACAATCAGCGTGGGCCCAACCTCATCTCGAACTTCGATTGTCTGAACATGCTCGGAGGACAATCCGCAGCCGTCTGTCGCAGTGAACGTGCGAACCCTTGTGTAGGCATTGGGGCAAGAGCCTGCAAGGATTTGATCTGTGGTGTCGAGCTCGAAACTACTGCACTCGTCTGACACGAGGATGCTGTTTTGGCCATCCAGTGCGTTCAAATCCACGGGGCAATTGAGCACATAGTCCAGCGGCACCTCTTGGAAAAGAGGCGGCGTTTCATCCAAGAGGTCGACAAAGGCTTCCGTCTGGTCAAAGTGATTGAGGTTTCCAATGAAGTATTGGCCCACGGCGTCAACGTTCGACGCGCAAGTAGCCTCTTCTTGATTGCACCCGTTCAAATCAAGAGCAGTGGTGCCGTATCCACCATACACTGTGCCTTCAACGCAAGTCACCCAGTCGAAACTCCCCCCCAAGCCTCGCGCTTCGGAAACAGTATTTCCGCCATCACCCTCTTGAAAAGGGTAGCTGATGTCCAAAACGGAAGGTTCCACATAAATCAATTCGCCGTCCAGGTCTTCCCGTCCGACGAGCTTTGAAATCTGTGGCTTGATTCGCCAAATGCTCCAATCGAGGGCGTCATCGCCAATGGCCGAAGACGTGTTCAAACTTTCTCCGTCCGCAATCCATTGACTTCCAGTGGTGGGCTGTACGAAGTAAAAGTCAACATCAAATTTGGCCCCAATGTTGTTGGCATTGGCAATGGTGCCTTGAAGGCGCGCCAAGTTTTGTGGGTAGACCGTCCAGGTCATTCCGTTTCCAGTGGGGTAGAACGCACTGGTGGAGGTGAGTCCTGTCGCTGTAAAGTTGCCGAGCTGGAAGGCCCCAAGGTCCATTGGGAGTCCTGAAGCAGAAGAGCCCGCGCACTCTGCGGTTTCTCCCAGTGTGTATTTGAGCACTGCGACATTTATGCCACCGTCACAATTCGGTTCAAAATCTGGGAAGTTGGGCAGTTGCTGCAATGGGTCCCCATTTCCGCAAAAGGCTTGGGCAGGCGGAATGCTGGAGGACAAAAATGCTGGCACACAATCGTCACAGGTGTTTTGAGCGAAGACAGAGGCCAAGTTGGCCACCATGGCTAGCAGGAAAAACGAAGGTGTAAACTTCATGGTGTGGATTTGGAAAAGCAACAAAACAGCGGGATTGCGTTATGTAAATATACATAACATTATAATCCATTACACAAGGTCAAAAACGATGGGGAATCTTGCTCAGCTTGTGGAAAAATCCGTCCGAAATGCGAACAAGACAATGCCGGTGGCCACGCCCACGTTGAGGCTGGCTGTTTTTCCTTCCATGGGGATGGAAATGGTTTGTGCGCAATGCTGAAGCACCTCAGCGGAGATGCCCTCGTGCTCATCACCCAACACAAAACATGTCGGGGTGTGCCGATCGAGTTTTCCAAGGGGAGAAGCCCCCTTTTCAGAGACGGCGACTGCGGAAAGTCCCAGGTTGGCCATTTGTTCCATGGCTTTGGCCATGTTCTTCACCCGACACATGGGCAGGCGAAGCAACGCACCAGCCGAGGATTTGACGGCGTCTTCATTGACCGGGGCTGACCCCATGGTGGGCACCACCAATGCGGTTGCACCGAAGCATTCGGCAGTCCTCGCAATGGCCCCTAAGTTTCGGACGTCGGTGACGCCATCCAAGGCAACGACCAAGGGGGTTTCTCCCCGTTCAAAAGCGCCGAGCACGACCTCGTCGAGGGGCTGAAATTCGATGGGGGAGGTGAAGGCAATGACCCCTTGGTGGTTCTTTTGAGTGATGCGGTCCAGACGTTCTTTGGGAACCGCTTGGGCAGGGACCTCCAGCGCCCGACATTGCTTCAAAATGGCAGAAACCTCCTCCGTCTGCTTTCCTTTGAGGAACAAGACGCGTTGCAAGGGCTTGGCCTCTTCAAGGGCTTCCAAAACAGGGTGGATGCCAAACAAAAAGGTACGTTCGGAGGGACGTTTGTACATGCTGCGAAGGTAGGTGGCTTTTGGGCGTCAATCTGCCCGAACCCTGCCGTTGCGCCAATTGCTGACGGCGCGGTCCCACAAGGAACGGTATTGCATGCTTCTCTGCAGCACAAAGTGCCCATTGTCCCAGGGGGTGGATTTCCGCCGAAAGTGGAACGTTAAGGCATTGGATGTGCCCTCTTCTCCGTAGGTCCAGTACTCGTTCCAGGCGTCGCGTCGAACCCTCTGTGGGATGCCAAAAACGATGTGCACCATGCCTCTGTCGCTCCTCCAACCTTCCACCAGGCCAGAAAAGGCATGGTTGGCCTCCTCCACACGGCTGTAGTAGGTCTGAAGCAATTCGCGTGCATGGTCTGGGGAGTTGCCGCATGCCAGCCAAAATTCATCCAAGGCCAATTTGGGGTGATCTGCTTGCTTCATCCGCTGATGTTCCGCCCGTGAGGCGATGTAGCGCGTTGGAGCCACAAAGCTCTCTGCGCTAGCCAACTCCGGAAAGTGGGAGTCATGGGCGAAGAATGTTCTGCTCAAGTTGTTCGCTTCGCACTCCAGCACAGTGGTGCCCTCGGGGACGACCAAGACCAGGAGGCTGTCGGCGTTCAATTGTCCCAAAAGCCGTCTCGTCAGCGTGTCCCACCTTGGGCGCGACCCGCTAAAGGGTGGAGGTGGCAAACCCGCGGGCGGTTCCACCTGAAAGACGGACCAAAGTTCTGCGTTGGGGTCATTGGAAGGCGAGGCTTTGGGCAAGTAAAGAAGCAACGTGTCCCCTTCTTGGGCATGGCTTCCCGAGATTGGCCAGGCCTTCGACTGGCTCCAGGCCAGAATGTCATTGGCCCCCAGGGCCTCAGTCGAGCCTACCGGTCGTCTTTCTTTCCAAGTTGTGTTCCGCAACACATCGGTGACCTCAATGTCCACCCAGGTGGGGCGTTTCGGAGGTCTGGCGGTCCATTGGGCGCGAAGGACCGAAGGCGTATGGTTCCAGGCCGTGTCTGACAGAAACCACGTGGTGTCGCCCACCTGAACCTGAATCTGCGCCACAAAGGGCGATTCGGCGGCCAGTCGGCTGTACAGCAACTCCGATCGGTCGATGGACAGGTAAACCTCCATGGAAGAGGTGGCCAACTGCCGATGCAAGGCAATTTCTGGGTGCAAGGCGGACGACTCCCTGTCGTATGGTCGCCTTTGGGAGGGGCTTTGCATGCTTGCAATGCTGCATCCCCCAAGGCACAGGATCACCGCAGTGCCCCACCACCATGACCGCAGGGCACTCGGGGTCGAAGCGCAATGGTTCGGGGTGGATGACCTCTTCATTCTGGAACCAAGGTACGTTCACTTTGAAGGGCGGGTGGATTTTTTGGCAAGGGATGAAACCCCAAAGGCCTTGGCTGCGTAAAGGCCATCAGATTCTTGTTGAACCCTTCATTTTCCATCTCATGCAACGTACCCTTCGCATCGCAGCCCTTCTCTTCCTGACCGTGGCAGCACTCAGTTCTTGTGGCACCATTTATCAGCAATGCGCGGCATATGCTGAGGCTCCATCAGCAGAAGTGGATCACACACGCTGAAACTGAAAACTCAAATTTTGGGCCAAATCGGGGTGCAGACTTTGCGCCACCGGACATGCCCGCGCTGCCCGCTCCAGCATTTCTTGGTCATGTGCAGTGAAAGCTCCTGAAATCGACACTTTGAGGTCGATGGTGATGGCGGCCACCCTTCTGGGCTGGGCCGCCATTGTCTTTTGGATGTTGGCATGGATGCCCGCCAACTCATAGGCCTTGGACTGGCTGTGGATGCCCATGATGGTCATGATGCATGTGGCCAGTGAGGTGCTGAGCAAATCTGTTGGCGAGAAGGTTTCGCCCAAACCGTGGTTGTCTTTGGGCGCGTCCGTCTGAATGGCAACACCTGAAGCCAAGTGCGTGGTGTTTGTGCGAAGCGGATCTTGGTAGGTGGAAGTGTAGTTCCACGAGTGGGTTTGGTCGTTGGGCATGGCTGCAAGATGCACCCACATTGGCAGATGGCAAGAACAGCTTCCCTTACCTTCGCTTGGTGCCAATGAACTTCTCCTTTTTGAGTGTCGCGGGCTCCAGCCAGAAGTTGTTCCGCGATGCATGCCGTGGGCTTTGCACTTTGGGGCTGATTTCCGTGGCTTTTTTGGCAGGGGCACAAACGCCCACCATCGGATCATCAGAAAAAACCACAGGGCTTGACGCGGTGTTTGGCGAGGGTGTGGATGTGGTGCTCTCCGAGGCGGCCCGTTTCCATGTCATGCTTCACACCCAAGGGGCAGGCATTGGGTTCCAAAGAGGCAAATACGATGGTGCCTTGCGCATCCGTGGCTGGCAGGTGGAGTTGGCGTTTGTTCGTCACTTGAAGGAGGAGAAAACGCGGAACCCCGTCTACGAAGAGGCATTGGCCTATGTCTATGGCAAGGTGAATGCGCACCATGTTTTGCGCTTGCAATATTTCACCCAAACCCTGCTTTTTGAGAAATACAGAAAGGGTGGTGTCACAGTGTCGCGGGTGGGCCAGTGGGGTTTTGCCCTTGGAGTGTCCAAGCCTGTGTACCTGGAAATTGGTTACCCGGAAATCCCCTACACGTCCCTTCAAGTGGAACGCTACGATCCCGAAGTACATTTTTCCAACCGCATTTATGGCCGGGCGCCTTGGGTCAACGGATTGGAGAGCTTGGGGTTCAACCCAGGTTTGTCGGTGGGCCAGGCGTTGACATTCGAGTTCAACGATTCCCGCTCGACCACGCGCACCATGGATTTGGGTGCTGGGGCAGATGTTTATCTGCGCCCAGTGGAAATCATGGCTTCCGACTTTGTGACGGCCCGCAGGGTGCACCTTACCTTCTATTTGAGGTACGCCTGGGGTGCGCAATGGTCTTCCAAGGGTTTGGGTGATGCTGGATTGTGAAGATTCCTTTCCGACCTTTGTACCATGTCCGCAATCCCTCCCAACAATTCGAGTGGTGCCCCCAAGGCGCGGGTGCCCAAGCCAAAGTGGCTGCGGGTGAAGCTTCCCACGGGGGAGGCGTACCGCGAAGTGCGCAACATTGTCTCTGAGCACAAGCTGCACACCATTTGCGAAAGCGGTCATTGTCCCAACATGGGAGAGTGCTGGGGGGAAGGCACAGCGACCTTCATGATTCTCGGCAACATTTGCACCCGAAGCTGTGGGTTTTGCAATGTGGACACGGGGAAACCATTGGAGGTGGATGAGTTTGAGCCTGGACGTGTGGCCCAGTCGGTGAAGCTGATGGGTGTCAAGCATGCGGTCATTACATCAGTGGACAGGGACGATTTGGCGGATGGTGGGGCATCCATTTGGGCACAGACCGTCCGCGCCATTCGCCACCAGAGCCCAGGGACCACCCTTGAAACTCTGATTCCCGATTTCGCAGGGAAATGGGAGAATCTGCAGCAAATCATTCAGGTTGCTCCAGAGGTCGTTTCCCACAATGTGGAAACCGTGCGCCGGTTGACCAAATCGGTGCGGATTCAAGCGAAATACGACCGAAGTCTCGAAGTGCTCAAGCGACTTGGGGATGCAGGGTTGAGGTCCAAGAGTGGAGTGATGCTTGGCTTGGGCGAGACCTTCGACGAAGTGGTGGAGACCATGGATGACTTGAGAAGCGTTGGGTGCCAGGTGATCACCTTGGGCCAGTATTTGCAGCCCACCCCCAAACATTTGTCCATCTCTGAGTTCATTCATCCCGATGTGTTTGCTGAGCTCGAAAGCATCGGCAAAGAGAAAGGGTTCCGCCACGTTGAAAGTGGACCCTTGGTGCGCTCTTCATACCATGCAGAAAAGCACGTGGTGTGATCCATTGTTATGCGTTCCATGCGCGGATTCGAGAATCTCTCGCCCACATTGGCGCCACTCCTTCCTCAAGCTGCGACTTTTTCCCCGAACGAGAGGTTCTTGTGTTGTAACTTCCCTTCGATTTTTCTCCTGAAAAAAAGACCGATTCTATGACGTTGACTTCAACACTCCGCAGTATTGCTGCAGGCACAGCCGCCATCGCCCTTGCTACCTTGGGCTGGAACCTCCTCTCTCATTCAGAAACCTCTGCTTACGCCCCTCGGGCCACAGAGAAGGCTGGAGAGCCCAATGGAGCACTAGAAATCCGCCGCATGATGCTCGGCGACGAGAACGGCCAAATCAACTCCCAGGGCCTTGCTGACTTGCGGAAAAAGGTCGTGAAAAAAGCACAGCGTCAAACAGCTGAAAAGGCCGCTGGATTGTCATGGCACGAGCTTGGTCCTGACAACATCGGCGGACGCACACGGGCCATCGAGCCATTCAGCACGGGATCGAGCGTGAACGGTTTGTACGCCGGTTCGGTTTCTGGGGGTTTGTGGAAATCGACCAACCGCGGTGACAACTGGACGCAAATCACCACCTTTCCCAACTTGATGGTGGCCTCCATCGCACTCGCAGGCAATGGAGACTTGTATGTTGGAACAGGAACGGCATGGGAAGGAGGAGGTGGTGAAGGCGGCTCGGGGTTCCGCGGGGAAGGCATTTACCGATCGACAGATGCCGGCGCCTCGTGGGAACTCGTCTCAGGTTCAGGCAACTTCGATGCAACCGATGCGATTGAATCCGACCCCAACAACGACAACCGTGTTTGGTTCGCCTCCACGAGCGGCTATGGAAGCATCACCGACGGGGCATTGGTCGAAGTGCCAGGCGGCACCAATGCGCCAAGTGTGGCTTCGGATGTTGCCATCGCGCCAGACGGTTCGTACTGTTTGGTTGCCGGTGTGAACGGACGGGTGTACCGCTCGGTCAATGGAGACTTCAGCGACTTGTTGTTGATTTCGCAAGGCAACGGATCGACGGGCAACCCTCCCCAAAGTGGAATTGGTCGTGCCCGTTTGGACATTGCCTTGACGCCAAATGAGAATGGCACCTACAACGCGTTTGCGGTGTACGCCACCTCAGGCGGCTTTTTCTACGGTTTGTTTTTCAGTGGGGATGCTGGGGTTGCAGATTCTTGGGAGAATGTTTGGCCTGGGGAGATTGACACCGCCACGCCACTTCCCCGCAACCAGGGAAAATATGATTTGGCCGTGGGCATCAGCAAGTCTGACCCCACCCTCGCCTTTGTGGGAGGGATTGAATTGTGGCGTTCAGGTCCCAACCAGCAGGCGGAGCCTGCAGCAGCTCCTTTTGACGCCC
Source organism: uncultured Flavobacteriales bacterium (assembly GCA_963933635.1). Taxonomy (GTDB): domain Bacteria; phylum Bacteroidota; class Bacteroidia; order Flavobacteriales_D; family Sanyastnellaceae; genus UBA11663. The sequence goes on along the minus strand of CAWVVM010000021.1, from coordinate 12,608 downwards.
CGGGATTTGCCTACGGTGTCCACGCGGACATCCACGAAGTTCTTTTCTTAGAAGACGGCACCATGTACATCGCAGGCGACGGTGGCATCTACCGAAGCGACGACAACGGAGGTTCCTACACTGCCTGCAACCGAAATTACAATGTCACCCAATTTTATGGAATGGCCCATGGCGCTGGTTCGGGCGTTTTGGGGGGTACCCAGGACAATGGAAGCCTTTTCATCCCAGGTGATGGATATTTCTTGAGCGATGAAATGGCGGTCGAAGTGAACGGTGGAGATGGTTTCGATTGTGCAGTGAGTCAGGTGACGGAGGCGAATGGTTACAGCTATGCTTGGACTGCCGCATCTCAATACGGAGGTTTTGTTCGCGGAACGTTTGGGCCAGGACAAATCAACAACAGCGGAGCCATTCTCGATGGCAATTTCGAGGACTTCTACATCGATACGGACGGCGATGGTCTCGCCAATGATTTGGGTCAATTCTACTCTTGCTCTCGTCTGTATGAGAATTTCAACGATTCGCTTGGTTCCCAGACTGTGATTTTGGTGAACACCTTTGGTCAAGACACCACAGGCGGCACCTTCATGATGGAGACGGCAAGTCAGAACCTGCCTTTTGCCTACACGATGGACGAGGATGAGACGCTGCAGTTTTTTGAATTGATTGCGCGGCCAGAGCGCACCTTGGACGAACCGTTGACCGAGGACCCCGATTATTTCTGGCTCGACGTCCAGGAAGAAGAAGAACTGGTGGTCTGCGAGCAATTCTCAGATTCGGTGGGATTGGACAGCATCCAGTTCCTGAATGAGATTGTCATTGTTGACTCCCTTTACACAGACCTTGGAGATACCACCATCCTGACGGTGGTCGAAGTTCCAACAGGCATGTACGACACAACATACGTCGTGGAAACAGTGTTCAACAACTACCAGGTGTGCGACACAGTGTATCACTACGCCGCTGACTCGTTGTTCAACATACCAGAGCGCATTCGGGTGCACGATCCGTACAGTACAATGTTTGCCATTGGTCTACGCGACTACTTCAACCCTGGTGGCGAGGCCGACCAAGTTCAAGATTTGGGGGTTTGGATCACGCGTGATGTACTCAATTTCAACACCACCCCAGCGTGGATTCGTGTGGCGGACGCCCCTGCAGGATTCTCCGGCACGAAGGCCATCGAATTTGTGGAGCAAGGGGAAGGCGCAGGCGACGTCATGTTCTTCACGGGCTGGAACGGTCAAGTGACACGTGTCAGTGGTCTACGCGATGTCTACAGCCAAGAGGATGTGGACAACGGAGCCTTGGAGGTGGTCAACATTCTCAATCCTACAGGGACTGCGGTCACCGGCTTGAGTGTGGACCCCAACAACCCCAACCACGTCGTCATAACCATTGGAGGCTATGGTTCACCCAGCCTTGGCAAGGTGCGCGAGACGTTCAATGCGTTGGCAGAAGATGTGGAATGGTCGAACATTTGGGACAGCCAATTCACCTCCCTGCCTTGCTACGATGTTGTTGTGGATGCCACCGATGCATCTGGAGCCACTGTGGTTGTGGGAACGGAATACGGCATTTTTGTCACAGAGAACGGTGGGGATGAATGGGCATTCAGCAACATGGGCATGTCCACGGGCGATGAGGTTCTGACAGCTCCCGTCTTCGACTTGAAACAGCAATTCCGTGCGTCCAACGATTGGAGCAACGTCACCAACGGTGGTGCCATCTACGCGGGCACGCATGGACGCGGCATCTTTGTCAGCGGCATTGCATCCGACGTGGAAGAAGAGGAGCCACAAGCAGAAATGGCTTCATGGAATGTGTTCCCGAACCCTGTGATGGGAGGAACCTTGCAGCTCCCAACGGCTGGGTGGGAAGGACAGTCACAAGTTGAAGTTTTCGACTTGACCGGACGTCGCTGGTTGACAGAGTCGTTGAACGCAAGCGGTGTGGAACAACTTGGATTGAATGTCCAAGCCCTGCCTTCAGGATACTACGTGGTGCGCATGTCCCAGACGGGCAAGGCGCGGGCAGCCAAGTTTGTGGTCCGCCACTGATCTTCCACGTGAACAACACATGAGAAAGGGCTTCCAATTGGAGGCCCTTTTTTGTGGTTCAAATCGTGGGATTGGATTCAGCGGTGGTGCAGGAGGGAGGCCTGTCCATCCACCAATGCCACAGAAGTCTTGTGTTGCAGCCAATCTCCTGTGTTGACGTAGCGGGTTAGTCCATCTGGCAGCAACGCATCAAGCGGCAAATGGCGGTGGCCAAAAATGAAGAGGTCTGCCTTCTCCTCTTTTTGCTGTTGTTCATTCCAAAGGGCGGCATACTGATACAGATGCTCGTCGGACACGTTGGCCATCGGTATGGCGGTGTGGTCCCGGCTTTGGGCTGACCAGGCATGTGCCAGTCGGATGCCCCAGTCAGGGTGCAACCTTCTGAACATGCCACGGGCGACAGATGAAGTGAACAGGCGCTTCAAAGAGCGGTAGCCCTTGTCACCTTTTCCCAAGCCATCTCCATGGCCAATCATGCACCTGAGGCCGTCGTACGTTTTCACCACTGGAGCAGAGTGGACCTGGACCCCCAATTCCTCCTCCAAGTAGCCGTAGGTCCACATGTCGTGGTTGCCAGCATGGAAGTGGATCGGCAGTCCGCCGTCTGTCAACTCTGCGATGGCCCCCATGACGCGCGTGCCTCCTTTGGGGATCGCATGGCGGTACTCGTGCCAAAAATCAAAGATGTCCCCCACCAAATGAAGTTCGGTGGCGGGTCGGCCTTCGGCAAATCCTGTGCCTTCGGCTGCAGCCCGCATCCATTGGACAAAAGTGCGTTCGCGCTCCCTGGACTCGACCCCGTTTGGGGCGCCCAAGTGAAGGTCAGAAGCAAAATGGACGCAATGCCCCATCATTTGCCAAACACCCCGCGCAAGGCAGATTCCACACTGTTGCCGCGCAGATGCGTGGCGAGAATGGTGCCGTCTCGGTCGATGAGCATGGTGTGGGGGATGCTGCTGACGCCGTACTCACGGGCTGCCGCATTCCGCCATCCGGCCAGATCGCTCACGTGGTTGGGCCACGAAAGTTGATCTTGTTCGATGGCCTTTTTCCAACGTGAGGCGTCGCTGTCCAGCGAGACGGAAAAGACCTCAAACCCTTGGTCTTTGTATTGTTCGTAGGCCCTAACCACATTGGGGTTTTCTCGTCTGCAAGGCCCGCACCACGAAGCCCAAAAGTCGAGAAGAACCACCTTCCCTCGCAGGTCGCTGAGTTTCCGCTCCTTGCCCTCTGGGTCATTCATAACGATGTCCGGCACGAGGTCCCCTGTGCCAAACTTGCTGTTTTTCCCTTTGCGTTTGGGTGGGTTGCTCATGTCCATGGTGCGAGGTGCATTCGCCAGCACCATCTTTTCTTGGATGAGCTTGAAGTAGTGCGATTGGCTGTGGCTCCCTTTCAAGGCAGACAAGGTTTCTTTGAAAAGGTCGCCATGAACTTTGGGGTCCAGGCCTTCCAATGCGCTCAGAGCACTGAGCGTACCCGCGTGGGACTTGGCAAAGTCCAGACTAACGTTTGAGAGGCTGTCCGTTTGGCTCTTCTTCAACTCCTTGGCGGTGTTGCGGGTCGCTGCATCCACGGAACGGCCTTTTTTGTCCGTGTTTTTCATCCTGGCTTGCAAGGGCATGATGGCGTTGTAGAAAGCCGCCACCGTGGCGGATTGAGGAGACCCGGAGATGGAGGCGTCGACGAGGTAGTTGCGTCCGCGCTGGGCTTCCACCTCCACATACAAGGCTTCTGTGCTGTCCGTGATCAACACGAGCGGAAGTGAACGGTCCACTACCAATTGATGGTACCCCATGACCAAAGGACGGTCGGGCGTCAATTCAAAGAAACCTGCTGAATCGACATTGGCCTTGCCAACGTTCACAAGATTGCCACGGTTGAAGCTTCGAAGAATGATCTCTGTGTCAGGAGAGAGTCCCTTGATGTTTCCTTGGATGCTGCCTGCTTTTCCCTGAGGTGAGGGCGATTCGCAACCAACGGTGAAGAGAAGGGTGCATGCACAACATGCCATCAACACTTGAGAAACAACCGTCTGAACTTTCATGGGAAAAAACCTTGTGGGTTAGTGTTGCGAAGGTAAGGAGTCCAACCAGGACTTGAGGTATGTCTCGACTTCGTCCGGTTGTGACCATTCAATTTGAGCGGGGAGAACCCACACCTTCCAGCCCTTCAAGGTGTCCAAATGATCGGCCAGTCGCACAGCGTCCTTGGTGGTGGTCAAGAGGTCTTGCACGCCATGGGTTTTGCCATAAGCGAGCCAATCGCCAACGTCAGCCTTGGAAAATGGATGGTGGTCGGCATAGTGCGCACAAGCGGCCAGGGCCACTTTTTGGGTTTGCAAGGCCTCCAAGATGCGATGCGGCTGCGCCGTTCCCGTCACAAGAAGGAAAGGCGATGTGGGGGCAGATATAGGGCCTTGTTGGGTCTTGGGCGTCGGCCAGGGGACAGGGGGCGAAGACACCAGAGCTCGTTCCCAACACGGCACGTCAAGGCCTGGGGGTGGCATGGCACCTTGGGGCCTGACATGGACGTCGGCGCTTCGCATCCTCGACGGCACATCTCGCCATGGCCCTGCAGGCACGAGGCGTGTCCAACCCCAACCTCGCCGGGGCAGAGGCCTCGATTGCAACACCATCAAAAGATCGGGACGGAGGGCGCGGTGTTGCATGCCGTCGTCCAAAAGCGCTACCTTCAATTGGGGCCGTGAAGCCTTCATCCTTCGAAGGCCTTCAAGGCGATCGCCACAGACTGCGACATGGACGTCAGGGAGGGCTTGCTGAAGCATCCAAGGCTCATCTCCGACGTCCTGCCAAGTCGCTGCGTCATTGGCCCAAACAAACCCATCGGTGGATCTTCCATGGCCTCGGCTCAAGATGGCGACATGGTCCCCACCAAGATGGGATGAGAGGCGTTGGGCAAGGTCCAAGGTGTGTGGCGTTTTCCCCGTGCCGCCCAATTCGAGGTTGCCCACCACCAGGGTGGGTAGAGCTCCTTTTTGGCTGCGCATGACGCCCGCATCATAAAGGGCGTGCCGAAGGTGCAAGACCAAGGCCCAGATCCATGTCAAAGGCAACCACCATGGCCCCACAAGGGGATGGCCATGGGACGCTACCGCTTGGCCGTGTGCCATGCGCACGGTGCCGGGAAACTGATGGGGAAACTGTACCTTCGGGTCCATGGAGAACGGCTTGAAGGTACGTGACATCGCCGGTTGGCTCGAGACATGGGCGCCCAAGGCACTCGCAGAATCCTATGACAATGTGGGATTGTTGGTGGGCCACCTCGGGGACGAGGTGACCCGTGTGTTGGTGTCCCTCGACTGCACAGAGGAGGTGGTCAAGGAGGCAGAGGATGCTGGATGTCAAATGATTGTGAGTCACCACCCCGTCATTTTTGGTGGATTGAAGCGCCTTCAAGGCGTATCCGACGTGGAGCGTACCGTCATGCGTGCTGTTCGAAGCAACATCGCGTTGTACGCCATCCACACCAATTTGGACAATGTATTGACCGGGGTCAACCACAAACTTGCGGAGCTTGTGGGATGCGTACCTGCTTCCCTTCAAATCCTTCGCCCCATGGTCACAGGTCTGGAAAAATGGTCAGTCTTTGTTCCTGAAGCCCATGCGGAGGCGGTTCGGGTGGCCATGGCGGACGCTGGCGCTGGCGCCATTGGGCGCTACGATGGATGCAGCTTCGCCTCACAAGGCATTGGTTCGTTCCGTGCGCTGGAGGGGGCACATCCCTATGTGGGTAACCCAGGAGATCTTCACCGCGAGGCAGAGACCAAATTGGAAATGGTGGTGCCAAACACTTTGGTGTCGGAGGTGGAGCGCGCCATGATGGACGCCCATCCCTACGAGGAGGTTGCATTTGACCGCGTGGCGCTGCAACAAGGCCGGTCGGATGTGGGCGCAGGCATGGTGGGGATGCTGGCCCAACCGATGGCATGGGAGGCGTTTGCGGACCATGTGAAGGACGTTTTGGGGTGCGAGGCCATCAAACACACCGCCCCTGTGCATGCCAACGTCCAACGGATTGCGGTTTGTGGAGGTTCAGGGTCCTTTTTGATGGGCGATGCCAAGCGTGCCAAGGCAGATGTGTACATCACATCCGACATCAAATACCACGAGTATTTCCAGGCAGAGGGGCGCCTTCAGGTCCTTGATGTGGGCCATTATGAGAGCGAATGGCAAACCAGCTCCTTGATTGCCAACAAAATCAACGAGAAATTCCCTAATTTTGCGGTCCGTTTGTCCGGAATCCGAACAAACCCTGTTTCTTTTCGCTGAACCCAAGACCGATTCTCCATCGCATGGCCAAGAAAAAATCTCCAAGCACCGCTGAAGACAAGTTGCGCTCCCTCTTCGACCTCCAGATCATTGATTCCCGAATCGACCGCCTCCGTGTGGTCCGGGGCGAACTGCCTTTGGAAGTCCAGGAATTGGAAGACGAGCTCGAAGGCCTCCGTGCCCGACTCGAGCGCATGGAAGAAGACAACGACCAGGTGAACCAGCGTGTGTTGGCCTACCAGATGCAAATCAAGGACAGCCAAGCGCTTATCGACAAGTACACCGAGCAGCAAAACAACGTTCGGAACAACCGTGAGTTTGAGTCGCTCTCCAAGGAGATCGAGTACCAAACCCTTGAGATCGAGTTGTGCGAGAAGCGCATCCGCGAATGCAAGGCCCAGATGGACCAAAAGGCGGAAGGCTTGGATGGCACGCGCGAGCGTTACAACCAACGTCAAGAGGACCTTGTGGCCAAACAAGCAGAACTTGAAGCCATCATTGCAGAGACGCAAGCGGAGGAGGAGCTTCTTCAAAAGCACAGCGACAAGACCTCCAAAGGCATCGACGACCGCTTGGTCAAGTCGTACCGCCGCATCCGAGGTGCCGCCAAAAACGGTTTGGCCGTTGTGCCCATCGAGCGTCATGCCAGTGCGGGTACGTTCATCAAGATCCCACCACAGCGTCAGATTGACATTGCCCAGCGCAAGCGCATCATCGTAGACGAGCACAGCGGTCGCATCCTGGTCGACAAGGAGCTTGCCGATGAGGAGTTGCTTCGCATGAACAAGCTTTTGGACAAGGAATTGGCCAAGTTGAAGAAGTAATAGAAAAAGTCGGCCGGTTGGCCTACAAAAAAGCCCGCCATGCAGCGGGCTTTTTTGTGCGTCAAAAGTTTGTGGTCACAGCCTCAAGCCCGCCCCCACCACCAAGGCGCTGGCGCGCCGGTCGAGGGAGCCAGGGGCTTCGTCGCTAAAGGCTCCCATGAAATAGTAATCCTCTTGGTGCCACGCGCGGCGCCATGCGGCACTGAAGTGGACATTGCCCACCCTGTAGCCAGCCCCCACACTTGCGTGGTAACGCGTGGCATTGGCAGTGACGGCATCTCCCGCAAAAGGCGAAGTCGTCATGCCGCCCCCCAACCGGATGCGGCCTTGTTTGGCGTCCCCCACACGGAGTTCCAAGCCTGCACGGCCCGTATGGACCACTTGGTAGCCATTGTCCACGGCCAAGTTTTCCGCTTCATAGTCGTAGCCGGAGGAGAGGAAGGTGTTCGCGTCGCCCAATTCACCGTTGCGCATGTCGCTGCGCTCATAGTCCGCATTGATCACCCCCATTTTGCCCATCAAAAAGCTCGCACTTGCCGTCAGCCGCGAAGGGGTGAAGACCAAATACTCGATGTTGGAAACGGGGCTACTTGCCTCACTCTCCGTCCCGTCCAACCAGCTTGTGCGCACCGTGGTGCTGTAGGTGTCCAGCAGCGTCATGCGGCTGCGCGATTGGTAGGCCAAGCCTATCCGCAGGGATTTGGTCACCCTGGCCAGCACCCCAACGCGCAGCAAGGTGCCACGTCCTTCGATGTCCAGCTGTTCCTCGAAGCGCCACTGGCCCAACTCAGACCCGGACGACACAGGCGTTTCTTGGTGGACGGACCGTTCTTCAAATTGGACCTTGGGCAGCCCCAAGGTGACACCGAGGTAAATCTTGTTTTGGTAGGCGGTGGCGAAGGCGATTTGCGTCTCTGCCATGCGTCCTGTCCGGTCGATTGTCCGCTGCACATTGACGGGACCTTCCACTGCGGAGGCGTAGAGTTCGTCGTTGTCGGGAACGAGCAAGCCAGAGCGCCAAGCCAAGGAGGCGCCGTAGGCAAAAACATCGCCGTTGTCCAAGGCGTCGTCTGTTGATTCGTAGCCGTAGATGGCTGCGTCGGCCAATGCTTGGCTCACAAACAGGGCCGAAAGGGAGGATTCAGAGGGGACACCGTTCACGGACACCTTTTGGGCAAAGGGCATGCGGTTTTGGTGGGAGAAGGCCACCGTGAAGAAGGGCCAGTCCGCATCCACGCTTGGGTACGTCAAGGCGATGCCTACGTTGCTGATGGTCGACGCAAAGCCTGTGGCTTCTTCCTGACGTGTGTTCCATTGGGCGGTGGTGCTGGCAGCGTGAAGTCCTGCGGTGACTGACAAATCGCCTCTGCGGTACATGCCCAGTCCGGCAGGGTTGATGCCCAAACACCCCAAGTCGGCGCCCAGAGCGCCGAAGGAACCAGCCATGCCCATGACACGCGTGGACCCAAGGGGGTCGACCCAGCTGTAGCGGAGGACATCTGTTTCATTTTGGGCACGCCCCTGAAGGGCAAAACCCCACCAGAAGATCCCCATGAAGCCCAGTGTCAGGAGAAAGCCTGCGCGCATGGCTCAGCGGGGAGATTGTCCTCCGCCCCGACCAGAGCTGCGCCCTGATCTGCTGCGTCCAGAAGACGACCCAGAACTCGGACGGGTGCTCGAGCCCGACCGCGATCCCGAGGTGCTTCCACGGGAAGTGCTGCTCCTTGAAGAATTGCTGCTTCGGGTGGAGCTGTTGCTCCTGCCCGAGGATGACGAAGAAGACGGGCGTGTGGAAGGCGATGTGGTCCTGGAAGACCCCGCGGCCGATGACCTGGTTCGTGCATTGGAGGTTCGCGCTGTTCCTGCCGCCGAGGAGGCATTGGAAATGGAGCGCCAAATGGTTTTGGGCGCCTCTGGCTCACCGTTGTTGCCCGTGGCCTCCTCCGATTTGTTGGTCAACAAGCGTCCGCCACCTCCATTGGAGTTGACCGAGGTGGAAGACCAAATTGGCGTCCGGGGCGCCACCACCACAGGCGTGCCTGTGTACAAGTCTCCTCCGGCGGTGTTGCCTAAGCCCGAGTAAGTGCCAAACCCACCGTACCCGCTGCCCCAACCATAGGGGTTGTAGCCAAAGGAGCTCGAGCCAAAAGGATTGGAGCCATAGAGGTTGGATCCATAGGGATTGTAGCCATACTGCGAGCCCATGGGGCTTCCGTATGGGTTGTAGGGGTCGTAAAAACCAGGCTGGTAAGGATTGTACCCCCCGGCGAAGCTGTTGCCAAATGGGTCGTAAGGGTTGGGGCCAAATCCACCTGCGCCGTAGGGCGACATGTAGCCGCGGAGCATGGAGCGTCCCTGCAGGCTTTGGGGCACGTAGCCGAAGTTGCTTTGGAACGCATCACCTCCCCTTCGCGATGGCGCTTGGAAATCTTGGTTTTCAGCATCAAATCCGGCCTGCTCGTAAGCGAAGGCCAAGTATTCAGCGTCGGTCACAAATTCTTCGTTCTGCGTCAAGTACAGCTCGTCATCTTCCAAATGTGAAGAGTGCTGCAGCAAGCTGCCGCACCCTGCCATCAGGGGAGCAACGAGCACCAGCCACAGCCAAGTGGAGGTGCGTGAGGGGGGAGGGGGAGAGGTGGTCTTCATGTTCCGTGGTTCAAGGTAGCACATTCCGTAGTTTTGTGGTGCCTGCGCTGTCGCAGACAATACAGCATAAACCATACCAAAAATGGCCAGCAAGCTCACTTCACGCGAAGAAGACTACAGCAAATGGTACAACGAACTTGTTGTGCAGGCGGACCTTGCCCAGCACAGCGATGTGAAAGGGTGCATGGTCATCAAGCCTTACGGCTTTGCCATTTGGGAGCGAATGAAGGACGTGCTTGACGGCATGTTCAAGGAAACGGGACACGTCAATGCCTACTTCCCTTTGTTCATCCCCAAGAGCTACCTCAGCAAGGAGGCGGCCCATGTGGAAGGATTCGCCAAGGAGTGCGCCGTGGTGACCCACTACCGACTGAAAAACGACCCCAACGGGGGCGGAGTGGTGGTGGACCCCGACGCCAAACTTGAAGAGGAGCTCATCGTGCGTCCCACTTCGGAGACCATCATCTGGAACACCTACAAGGGTTGGATTCAGAGCTACCGAGACCTTCCCTTGTTGGTGAACCAGTGGGCCAATGTGGTGCGCTGGGAGATGCGCACCCGCTTGTTCTTGCGTACGTCAGAGTTCCTTTGGCAAGAGGGCCACACGGCCCACGCCACCAAGGACGAAGCGGTCCAAGAAGCCGAGAAAATGCTCGATGTGTATGCCGATTTTGCAGAGAAGTACATGGCCATGCCTGTCATCAAGGGCGTCAAGACGGAGAGCGAGCGCTTCGCCGGAGCCGTCGACACGTATTGCATCGAGGCACTGATGCAGGATGGCAAGGCCCTTCAGGCGGGAACGTCCCACTTTTTGGGCCAAAACTTCGCCAAGGCCTTCGATGTGACCTTCGCCGACAAGGAAGGAGGGAAGTCCCATGTTTGGGCGACTTCTTGGGGAGTGAGCACAAGGCTCATGGGTGCCCTCATCATGACCCACAGCGATGACCAAGGATTGGTCCTTCCACCCATGCTTGCCCCCATCGAGGTGGTGATCGTGCCCATCTACAAGGGGCCGGACCAGATGGACGAGATTTTGGACTGTTGCCGGGAGGTGGCTGAAGGCCTCAAAGTCGCCGGCATCCGCGTCAAACTTGACGACGACGACACCAAGCGCAGCGGATGGAAGTTCGCCGAGCACGAACTCAAAGGCGTCCCCTTGCGCATCGCCATGGGACCGCGCGACCTCGAAAAAGGCACCTGCGAGCTTGCCCGTCGCGACACCAAGACAAAGGAATTTGTGTCGCTTGAGGGGCTGCCCGCCTATGTGCGCGGCCTTTTGGATGACATCCAGGCCTCCCTCACCTCACGGGTGCAAGACCGTTTGCGCGACAACACCCATGTGGCCGACAACTGGGACGATTTCCTGGCGGCCTTGGACAAGGGTGGCTTTGTCAGTGCCCACTGGGACGGCACAGCAGAGACTGAGGAGTGGATCAAACAACAAACCAAGGCAACCATCCGGTGCATCCCTTATGAGGGCGACACGGCTCCCGGAAAATGTGTGAAGACCGGGGCACCGAGCGCCCGCCGCGTCCTGTTCGCCAAAGCCTACTGACCCCACGCCATGGATGCCAACCTCACCTTGGGCCTCAATGCCGACGACTCCGCCACCTTGTGCAAGGAACTCAACGCCTTGCTCTGTGACCTTCATGTCTTCCACCACAACGCACGTGGCTTCCATTGGAATGTCCAGGGCCCACAATTCTTTGAACTCCAGCGCCTGTTCACTGTGCTTCGTGCCGACCTCGACCACGACATTGAAGCGGTGGCCAAGCGCATCTTGACCTTGGGTGGCACGCCATTGCACACCATGCAAGACCATGCCGCTGGCGCGACCATTCCCGCCGTCAAGGACGTGCAAGACGGCACGGAAGCGGTCCGGCATTGCGCCGCCGCCTACGGGGTGCTGCTTGTGCGTGAACGCGCCTTGCTCGCACTCGCGGCCAAGGCGGGGGACGAAGGCACGCGCGCCCTGCTCAGCACCATGGTGGGCGCCCATGAAACCACCTCTTGGAAGCTCCGTGCGCACTTGTCGTGAGCCCTTGGTGCATTTTTTTGGTGCGTGGTTGCGGAGAAGAAAGAACCTGACTATCTTTGCGGTCCTCTTTGGCCCGTTCGTCTAGGGGTTAGGACGCCAGGTTTTCATCCTGGTAGCAGGGGTTCAAATCCCCTACGGGCTACAAGCAAGAAAGGCACCCAACTGGGTGCCTTTTTTGCGTTCAGACCGGCACGGAAAGCTTGCTTTCCGCTGTCGGGGAGGACGCAAAAAATGCCGCCGACCGAAGGGAGGTCATCCCCTGCGGGCTCCTTTTAAAGTCCACCTGATCATAGGATATGCCGTCAGTTTTTTACTTTCAACCTTCTTGATTTCAGACGATGCTGAAGTTCTTTGAGACCGAAGTGTCATCTTTTGAAGTCTATTTTTGTTGAACTTTTGTCTACGTTGTTCTTTGAGTGGGGCTTGCTCGTGTTTGGAACATTACAACTGCAAAATGGATGGGCTGAGCACAAAAGATTTGTCAAGTCCTTGTCACATAGAAGACGCAACGATGGTATTTCCTTCTGAACAAAACTTATTGATTGAAATGAAAAAGACTCTCTTCTCACTTGCCTTGATTTTATTTGGTCTAGGAACGGGCTATGGCCAGACCACGCTCGATCTCGAATTGAACGGTATTTCGACTGATCTAGATCCGTTTATGTTTGAAGTTCAGCTGGCTTTCGATGTGCTCCCAGATTCAATGGGCACCGGAAACGAAATGGGCTCTGGTTGGCAACAGTATGAG
>CAWVVM010000020.1:0-46892 GCA_963933635.1 uncultured Flavobacteriales bacterium | reverse complement strand
AGGGCTCTGAAGGGTCGTTGGCATAGTTGCAAGCGTTGGTGTCCACGCAATCGTCACCGCTGTCCCAAACCCCATCCAAGTCCACATCCGTGTCGCCATAGACCGACAGCATCATCAGGAAGTCCGTCACAGTCACCACGTAGTCGCCGTCCCAATCAAAGACGTTGGTGTTCACCACACCCTCGCACGGGAAGATGCAGGATCCGTCGTCGTCAGTGGCTTCGCCCGCATAGTTCTCAGCAAGTTCATAGGTGCAGCCGTAGACTTCACTGTTGTCACAGACACCATTTCCGTTTTCATCTGCAAGGCAATCGCCACCGCATACTCCGACCGCGTCAAGTGCATTGCCTTCACAATCGCAATCTCCCTCAGGGATGTTTGAGCAACCGCATGCATAAATTCCTCCTGGACCGTTGCAAACGCCACAAGCGTCGTACTCACCAATGCAATCATCAACATCATCACAGATGCCATCTTCATCTTCATCCTCTGGGCAATTGACAGCATTCCCACATTCACATGTATGTACACCTAGGTTCACGAACACTCCATCTAAAGTGTAATTCAAGGAATCGTTGGACCAAAGAGTACCGTCCCACTGATCTACAACAAGGAAGTCGTCCAACGCATCGGTGTCGCCTACTGTCACATTTGGCTTTCGGATCAAGGTGTGATTCTGGGTCATCTCTGCCCAACCTGTGGGACCGGGGTCCTCTCCAATCTTGCCGAAAATATCAACAGGGGCATTGGTTGAGATTTTGCGCAACACCAGCGCATCATTGCCATTGTAGTACATTGTGTTGTTCACATTGTAATTGGGGCAGAGCCATAGGTCAGCGGCGTCCAAAAGCCCGTCCCAAACGGGTTCCTCAAAATCAACACCGTTGGGGTCTCGCTTGTCCAAAGCGATTACCACGACGCTGTTTGCTTCGAGGGTGCCTGAAAGATCCACTTTTTGATTGTCTTCCGGTGTTGTAGCACCATTGCTGTAACGCTCGAGACGATAATCGCTCAAATCGACAGCCACGTCAGTGGGGTTGTAAATCTCGAGTGCTTTGTTGTTAGCGAAACCTTCAATGTATTCAGAGATAAATATCTCGTCACATTGCCCAAAAGCAGTCAAGCAAGAAGCAGCGAAGAAAAGTACAAAGAAGCGGTCCATCGAAATGAGTTTGGTTGTCATAATATACAACCGTTGGCTTTGGGAAAGTTGGCGTAGAGGCATTGACACACGGAAAACCCGCGTGAAAACGGACTCACCCGGCCATGACGCGGTCGACTGCCGCGAGGATCTCGGCTTCTTGGCGCATGGCGCCTTCCACAAGTTTGGCGCACTGGGACTCAATCTGGGCAACGTAGTCGGCGTCTTCAAGATCGCCGCAGTTGATGCGGGCATTGAGGACAGCGCCCAGGACTGCCGTGCGAAGGCACATGGCCCCTACCCCAGCATCGGTCACGCTGTTGGGGTTGCCGTCGTTGGCCATGTCCGCCGCCAATGCAAGTCCCTCGTGCGCGAGCTGCGCCACCTGCATGGGAATGTCAATGGCGTTGCGCGTGGCATCTTGGATGGCTTGGTGTCTTTGAGACTGCTGGGCCTCGGTGGCCTTGGGCATGCCGTAGGCCGCCATGATCGCATCGAAGGCCGCGGTGTCGCGGTCGACCAATTGCATCAATTTGTCTTGAAGTGTCAAGCCTTTCTCTGCATGTGCGCTGAATTCTTCCCATCGGTCGTCCCACCCGCGCTTGTGGGCGCTGAGGTTGGCCACCATGGTCGAAAGAGCGGCACCGAGCGCGCCAGCATAGGCGGCAATGGATCCACCACCAGGGGCAGGCGCTTCTGAGGCTGTCGTGTCGGCAAACTGAGCCAGGGTCATGTGGATGAGGGGCGTGTTGCCTTGTTCCGCGATGATGTACTCGATGACGCGCTTGGCGGGGTCAAATGGTGCGAGGTCGTCCAAACCAAGGGACTTGACTGCAATCTTGACTTTCTCCGCTTCAGAAATGCCCAGCGAACGCTGCTGCTTGCGCAGGTAGTGGTCCGCAGCGTCGAGAAGAACGCGGAGCGGCAGAAGTCCCACCAGCTCCGATCCGGTGACGCGGATGCCTCTCGATTGCGCCTTGTTGCAGGCCTCGTCAAAGGCGACGTGGACAGGCGTGACGTTGATGTCGGTGAGGTTCAAGGAGAGCTGGGCAATGCCGTACTCCTCGATGTACCAGCCAATGCCTTTGACCGACTTGAGGGTGCCAGGGATGCGAACAGGTTCACCGCGCTCGTCAAGGACGGCGGGGCCAGTGATGCCGTCGCGCTTTTTGATTCGGCCTGCCTCACGGATGTCAAACGCAATGGCGTTGGCCCGACGGCTCGACGTCGTGTTGAGGTTGATGTTGTACGCGATGAGGAAATCACGCGCGCCGACGGCCGTGGCGCCGGTGCGGCGGGCCGTCTCGTTGAAGTCTGCGGGCCCAAAGTCCGGAGCGCCTTCGTCGGTGCTCAACTTGCCAAGCCCTTCATACTGGCCTTTGCGGCACACTGCGAGGTTCTTGCGCTCGGGGCGCTTCGCGGCAGACTCATAGAAGTAGCCGGGGATGCCGAGTTCGCGCCCCACGCGCTCGCCCACCTCATGGGCCACCTGGATGCATTCCTCCATCGTCACGCCCGAGACGGGCACAAACGGACAAACGTCCGTGGCCCCCATGCGGGGATGCTCACCGCTGTGCTTGGACATGTCGATGAGCTCGCTCGCTTTCTTGATCAAGCGAACCGCGGCCTCCCCCACGGTCTCAGGCGGCCCCACAAACGTGATGACCGTGCGGTTGGTGCTCTTCCCAGGATCGACGTCAAGCAGTCGGCATCCCTCCACTGTTTCGACCACAGCAGCCACGGCGTTGATGACTTCGGGGCGACGTCCCTCGCTGATGTTGGGAACGCATTCAATCAGTCTTTGCATGGGGCCAAAGTAGCGCGCCCTTTGCCCAAGCGATTGGGGCTTACCCCTCCCAGATTTCCCCGTTGATGAACACCTTATCCACAACCGCGTCCGTGAAGCGGTAGGCGATGTCCTGCAAGCCTTCCATCGGCTGGGTCACCATGAAATTGGCCCTGAACCCTCTGCCCAAAGCCCCGACCTCACGTGAGAGGTCCATGGCGGCTGCACCATTGAGGGTGGCGGCTGCAACGGCTTCGATCGGCAGCAAGCCCATCTTCAGACTGGCCAAACGCACCGCCATGGTCATGTCCCCACTTGGTGCGGACCCCGGATTGTGGTCGCTGGCAAGCACCAAGGGAAGCCCTGCATCAACCAAGGCCCGTCCGGGGGCATAGGGAATGCTCAAAAAGTGGCTGCATCCTGGCAAAGCCACGGGATAGGTGGGTGACCGGTCCTCCAAGGACGCCGTTTCCAAACCTTCCAGCAAATGCTGGATCGCCTCGGCGGAACACACCTCCAAGTGGTCAACACTCCAGGCTCCTTGATTCACGCAAAGCTCCACTCCACCAATGTCATTGAATTGATTGACATGTACTTTGCCATTGAGACCAAGTGCCTTTGCCGCCTCCAAAATGACCTTGGTTTCAGCCACCCCAAAGTACCCTCTTTCGCAAAACACATCCACGAAATCCACCAAGCCTTCCCCGGCAAGGGCCGGCAACATCACCTCGGCCACGTGCTGGGTGTACGCCGCAGCATCCTCGAATCCTGGCGGCACGGCATGACAGCCCAAAAAGGTCGCGCGGATGGGAATGGGCATGGCTTCTTTGAGTCGCGCCACCACGCGAAGCATTTTTCGCTCCGCCTCCAAGGTCAACCCGTAGCCCGATTTGATCTCCATGGCTCCGACGCCTTGCGACATGGCATGCCGAACGCGCTGCGCCGCATCCTCGTAGAGTTGGTCCTCGGCCATGCCCTGCAAAGCCTTGGCCGAATTCAAAATCCCCCCACCCCGGGCGGCGATCTCTTGGTACGTAGCCCCTTCGAGGCGCATCAAGAACTCCTCACTACGTCCATGCGCAAACACCGTGTGGGTGTGGCTGTCGCACCAAGCCGGAAGCACCCAACGTCCGTCCACGTCCACAATGTCGAGGCCCGACCAATCGGCGATGCCTGGAAATTCCGACATCGGACCAAAGTCCGCCACACGCCCATTGTCCACGGCCAGCCACGCATTGTGCAGCACCGGGAATTGGGCCATGGCCACACCAGAAACCTCTCTTGGGACTTCGTCGAAGGCACCCACAAGGCCTTTGATGTTCTTGAGCAACGTGCGCATGACGTGCAAGGTATACCTTCGCAGGGATGGCTGGGAATACATTTGGCAACTTGTTCCGATTGACGACGTTTGGGGAGTCCCACGGACCGGCTCTGGGCGGCATCCTGGACGGATGTCCGGCGGGACTCGCTTTGGACTTGCAGGCTGTGCAGGCCGATCTCGACCGACGAAGGCCAGGCCAATCTGCATTGACCACTCCCCGAAAGGAATCCGACAGCGTCGAATGGCTCTCGGGTCTGCTCGAATCGGAAGGACGGATGGTGACCACAGGCGCCCCTCTGGGATTCACCGTCGCCAACACCTCGGCCAAGCCCCAGGACTACGACCACCTCAAAGACACCTTCCGGCCTTCGCACGCGGACTTTTCCTACGAGGCCAAGTACGGGTTTCGGGACCATCGTGGCGGTGGACGCTCCTCTGCCCGAGAAACCGTGTCCCGGGTGGTGGCCGGGGCCGTGGCGCGTCAACTGCTTGCCCAACAAGGCGTGGAGGTCAGCGCATATGTCGAGCGGGTCCAAGACCTCCAAATGCCTTTGCCTGCCTCGTTTCATTCCCGCGAAGAAGTGGACGCTCACCCGGTGCGCTGTCCCCATCCCGAGACGGCAAGACGCATGGAGGAGCGCATTGCGGACGTGAAAAAGGACGGCGACACGGTCGGAGGCGCCTTGGTTTTGGTGGCGCGTGGCGTGCCGGCTGGATGGGGTGAGCCCGTCTTCGACCGGCTCCACGCAGACTTGGCCAAAGCCATGTGGTCCCTCCCGGCCACCAAGGCCCTCGAATTGGGCTCAGGCATGCAAGGCACCTTGATGCGTGGGTCCCAACACAACGACGCCTTCGTCTCCAGAGGCGACCGCGTCGGCACGGCCACCAACCGAAGTGGCGGCATCCAAGGGGGCATCAGCAACGGTGAAGACATCGTGCTCCGCATCGGATTCAAGCCTGTGGCCACCTTGCTTCAGCCTGGCACTTCCGTGGACCGCGAAGGACAGGCCGTGGACCTTCCAGGTCGCGGACGCCACGACCCCTGTGTGCTTCCCCGGGCAGTGGCCTTGGTGGAGGCCATGGCCTGCTTGGTGCTGGCAGACCACAGCCTGCGACAGCGGGCTGCGCGCCTTACCTTCGGGGCATGAGCACCGATTCCTCTCCATCCTCTTCCCCACGCCTCGCCCTGCATTGGCAAGTCCTCATTGGCCTCGCCTTGGGCGTGGGCTATGCCTGGGCCAGCATCCGTTGGGGATGGAACGACTTCACGTTGGACTACATCCAGCCGCTTGGGGACATCTTCATCAACATCCTCAAGCTCATTGCAGTGCCTCTTGTGCTCTTCAGCATCATCGGCGGCGTGGCGTCGCTGGGCGATGTCAAAAAACTGGGGCGCTTGGGGGGCAAGACCCTCGGACTCTACTTGCTGACCACCTTTTTCTCGGTGACGTTGGGCTTGGTACTGGTGAATGTTTTTGAGCCCGGTTCAGGAGCAAGCGATGACCTCAAAGCTTCCAATCGCATACGGTATGAATTGTGGCGCGATGCCAATGGCATCGAGGTGCTCGACGAGCTTCAACTGACCCAAGACCCCGCCAACGAGGCCTTGGTGGCGCAGATCCAAGAACAAGAGGAAGGCGTCAACGACTGGGTGGCCGACAAGTTGAACAAGGCAGAAAACGCTTCTCAAAGCGGACCCCTTCAACCCCTTGTCGATGTGGTGCCCAAGAACATCTTCCAGGCCCTGAGCGACATGGCCATGTTGCAGATCATCTTCTTTGCCGTCTTCTTTGGCATTGTCCTGGTGCGTCTTGACGAGCCCAAACGTGGATCGCTCATCCGCGCCATCGACGGGCTCAACGATGTCTTCGTGGGCATGGTGTGGATGGTGATGAAGGCGATGCCTGTGTTTGTATTTGCCTTGATGGCAGGCCAAATCGTCAAGGCCGCTGGCACCGACCCCCAGAAATTCCAAGAACTCTTGAGCTTTCTTCTGCGGTACGGACTGGTCGTGGTCCTGGGGCTTGCGTTGATGATCTTCGTGGTCTACCCAACCATTGCGTCCTTGGGCATCAAGGGGATGACCCCCCGGAAGTTTTTGGCGGCCATGCGCGACGCCCAAATAACAGCTTTCTCCACCTCTTCGAGCGTCGCCACCCTGCCTGTCACCATGCGTTGCGTCCACGACAACATCGGGGTCAGTGAACGCACCTCGAGCTTCGTCCTTCCCATTGGCGCAACGGTCAACATGGACGGCACAAGTCTTTACCAAGCCGTGGCGGTCGTGGCCCTCGCCCAGTTCCACATGGTGGACTTGACTTTGGCCCAGCAGGCCATCATCGTGCTGACTGCGACCCTTGCATCGATTGGGGCCGCCGCCATCCCAAGTGCGGGATTGGTCCTGATGATCATCGTTCTGGAAAGTGTGGGGCTGAACCCCGCATGGATCGCCCTCATCTTTCCTGTGGACCGCATCTTGGACATGTGCCGAACCGTGGTCAACGTAACTGGCGATGGCACTGTCTCCGCCTTGGTGGCCCAATCCGAGGGGGAACTTCACCACGACAGCTGAGCCCATGGGCCGCAAAGCGCAAGTTCTGGCATGGGTGGTGATGGCTTCTGGGGTCATGGGTCTACATGCCCAATGTGAGATGGAGGAGCCGCGCCCTTCGAAAGCCCAAAAGCTGTACCAACGCGCCACCCAGCCCAAGGGGAAATCGAGCCTTGCCGACAGGGTCGAATGGATTGAACAGGCCCTCGACTTGCACCCCGAGGACCCCGAGGCCCTGATGGTTGCGGCGGAGCTTGCCTTCAAATCCAGCCGCAAAAACCCAGAGGCATGGGCATCTCTTGAAGAATGGCTTTCTCAATTGGACGAAGTGTGCCCTGAAGGACTTCCAGAGGCACTCTATCTCAGAGGGGCTCAGGCCTACATGAACGACGAGTACGAGCGCGCCTTGACGCAATTTCGAGCCTACCTCTCTTTGCCCGAAGAACAGACCCGACGTTCGCGGCGGCGGGAGGTGAATGCACTGCAAGGCGATTTGGCCTTCCTTCATCAATACCACCAGCACGGTGGCACCGCACCTCCGCGGCCGGTGCCTGAACTCAGCTGGGACGACGACGAGTACCTTCCGATGCTGGCCCCTGATGGCACCCGATTGTTCTTTACGCGTGCCAGCATGTTCAAGGCAAAGGGAGACTTCACTTCGACCAGAAAAGAGACCTTCACCATGGCGTCGCGCCTCCATCCGGAGACCTCCTTCGACGGTGGTGTGGCCGTCGGCGAGCCGTTCAATGTGGGAGAAAACTATGGCGGATCTTCCCTGTCGGTCGACAACAAAACCATGGTCATCGCAGCACGCCGGCCTGTGCCCGGAAATCCTGGCAACATCGACCTCTTTTCCTCCGCCTATGAATTGGACTACCACACCCTCAACGGTGAGGCGGTGTACTACTGGTCGCCACTGGAACCCCTGGGAACCAAAGTGAACACTGCCCAAGGCTGGGAGGCACAACCTTCCATCAGTGGAGACGGGAAGGAGCTTTATTTTGCGGGAGCCCGCGAAGGGTCGACGTCTGACCCCAGCGGCAACTTGACCATGGACTTGTTCGTCAGCAGATGGAACGAAGGAAGCGGATGGGGAGCCCCTTCCCCCCTTCCTTCCCCCATCAACTCGGATGCCCATGACAAGGCTCCTTTCATGCATCCAGACGGTGTCACCTTGTACTTTTCAAGCGACCGAACCCCCGGCGGCGGTGGGTTTGATCTGTGGATGACCCAAAGGGACAGCAGCGGCCTTTGGTCGCAGCCCGTCAACATGGGATTGCCATTGAATTCTCCCGGGGACGAGCACGGCCTGGTGGTTGCCACCGACGGAGAGAAGGCCCTTTTTTCCACGCGTAGAAAAGGAACAAGGGGCCTTGACCTCTGCACCTACAGCTTGCCCCCAATGCTCAAACCTCAAGCCGTGACAGTGGTCAAGGGCGACATTGGTTGGCCCGTCCCAGAAGGGAATTACACTGTCACGATTGAGTATGTCCAAAGCAAGCGCGTCGAGCAAGTGGTCGTCTCGGAAGACGACGGCACCTTCGCACAGCTCATTCAGCTCGAAGAAGGTGAAGACGTGGTCTTGACATATGAAGATGACCAAGGAGGTTACAACAGTGTGGTCGTGCACGATGCCCAAGCTGGCACCCCAAGTTCTGTCCAAGTGGACTTTGACCCTGCATCCCTCGACGCCCGTGGCGACCTCTTCGTGCTGAAGGATGTGCAATTCGCCACCAAACAAACCACCCTTAGCCCGCGCGCAAAAATCATGCTTCAGGCCTTGGCCAACCGACTAGAGCGTGAGCCCAGGGCCTCCCTCAACATCGACGGCCACACCGACAACATTGGCGAATCGGAAGACAACTTGACCCTCAGTGTGGGGCGCGCCCAAACCGTGAAGGCCTACTTGATGTCATGCGGCACCTCCGCAGACAGACTCACAGTGGAAGGCCATGGCGAAAACAGGCCCAAGACCACCAACGATACGCCACAAGGGCGGCAGGTCAACCGCAGGACGGAATTCCTTTGGAAGGGGTCGTCCTAAACGTGTGAAAGGACGTGAACGGGGAACGCGAAATCCCCACGGGTGTACGTTGAAAAACATCCACTGACTTCCGGGTGCCGGCATTGGCCCTCGGTAGATTTGAGGAACACGTTCGACAACATGCCCCACTCCCAACCAATCCTTTACCTGGCACTTGCTGCCGGACTTGCCGTGCCCCCTTCGCAGGGGATCTGGGCCCAATGGTCCGAAGCCACAGACCCTTCGCATGTGGCCCAACAACATGCCAAAGAGGCCTACGCCAAGGAACAGTTCGCACTGGCTCTTCATTTGTTCGAGCAACAAATGGCCACGGCTGAGAGCACCACTTCGGATGCATATGTTGAAGCCAGTTATTACGTGGCCATGAGTTCCCTTGCCCTCTACCACCGCGATGCGGTTTATCGCACAGAGGCCTTTATGACAGAGTTCCCGGAGAGCCCTCTGGCCCTCAAAGCGCACTGGTCTTTGGCCAACCACCATTACAAGCGAAAAAACTATTCCAAGGCTTCCGATGCTCTCGAAAGCATCCGTGTCCGGGACCTTTCGCCTGAGAAAAGGGACGAGTACCGGTTCAAGCTGGGCCACTGCTACTTTGAAAGGGAAGCCTATGAGAAGGCGCGAGGGCCCTTGTACGAGGTCCTCGATGTCGAAGGGGACTTCCAAGCCGCTGCCCAATACTATTTCTCCCACATCGCCTACTTGAAAGGACAGCCTCAGGTCGCCCTCGATGGTTTTGAAACCATAGCTGACCACCCAGATTTTGACGAGTTGGTGCCCCTTTACATTGCACAGCTCCTTCATGCCACAGGGCAGTTTGACCGGCTCAAGTCCTACGCGCCCCCCCTCTTGGATGAGTCTTCTGGGCTGAACGATGAAAGCGTGGCCGAAGTCGCCCACCTGTTGGGCGATGCGTGGTATCGAGATGGTTCCTTTGAGGAGGCCTCCCCTTATTTGGAGTTGGCCTGGGAAGAAACGGATGGACCCGGACGCCGACCCGAATTTGCCTACCAAGTGGGCTACACGCGCTACCAAATGGGCGACTGGCGAGGGGCGCTCGACTGCCTTCCATTGGCCACTTACGACGACGATGAACTGGCCCAAAATGCGGCCTATCATATGGCCGATTGCTACTTGGAGCTCGGTGACCGAGCAAGGGCCAAACAAGCCTTCAAGACAGCTGCCCAACCCCAATTTGACATGGACATCCAAGAAGATGCCTTCTTCCACTACGCGAAGTTGGCATTTGAGCTGTCCTTCAACCCCTTCGACGACGCCATCGTTGCCTTTGAAACCTATCTGGCCCAGTTCCCAGCCTCCCCTAGACGCGACGAAGCTTACCGTTTCTTGTTGCAGGTCCACATGACCAGCAGGGACTACGAAAGGGCGCTCGCCGCTTTGGCCAACATCACAGAACCCGATGAAACGGTACGTGCGGCAGCGCAAACCCTGTCCTTCAACCGAGCCGTCGAACTTTACCAAAACAAGCAGCTCGAGCAGGCCCTAAACTTTTTCAAACGCTGTCGCAATTTCGAGGTCGACCCGCAGCTCCACGCCGAGACGTTCTATTGGGAAGGTGAAATCCTTTACAACAAGGGCGACTATGTAGCAGCCGCCTCGGCTTATGCGGCCTTCAGCACCACTCCAGGAAGCTACCTCAGCCCCTTGCACAACGATGCGGATTATGCCCGAGGCTATGCCCAATACAAGCGCGAGGCCTACACCGATGCGTTGTCGGCCTTTAGGGCCTATTTGGCAACCAACCCAGAGGACGACCCCTCCCGCATGCGCGATGCAGAACTGCGGACCGCAGATTGTTTTTATGCGCTCAAAGCATTTGATCAAGCTGCCAATTATTACGACCGAGTCTTGGGACGCGGTGTCAAGCCATTGGACTACGCCCTCTTCCAACGTGCCATGTCTGCGAAACTCTCTGACGACCCCACCGGACAAGTGGCGCGTTTGGAGCAACTTCTTCAGGAGCACCCGGACAGCCGCCTGACAGTGGAAGCCCTTTTCCAAGCTGCCCGAACCCACATTGAGGAAGGCGACTTGGCCAATGCCGAGCGAAAACTGAACCGCCTGATTGACGATTTCTCGGCCACACCTCGGGCGAAGGAAGCCCTTGTGGAACTCTGCCTCGTGGCGGTGAAACAAGGAGAGGATGACAAAGTCTTGTCCCTGTGGGACCGCATTCGCACGGATTACGGCAACGACAATGTGGCGGCCGACGCGTACAACATTGTGGAGCCTCTGTTGATGGACCGGGGATTGTTGGACAATCTCCCCCCCGCCGTCGGGCTGGATGGACTTGAAATTGAGAAACGGTTCTTTGAATCGGCCTCCTACCCTGCCCTTGAGAACCGATGCACAGATGCCATCCCCCGCTTGCGCGAGTACATTCGACAATATCCTGCGGGGCTCCACATGGCGGAAGCGCAATTTTATTTGGGCCATTGCCTCTTTGAACAAAGCGAGACCGACTCAGCCTATGTGTCCTACTTGGCTGTCTTGGCATTGCCTGCCGGCGAATTCTCTGAGGCTTCCGCCTTGGGCGCAGCCACCATTGCTTGGAATGCCGGCAACCATCGCGCCGCCTTGGGCCACTACGAATCTTTGGAAGCGCTTGCCGTCTTGCAATCCAACCGATTGGAATCGGCCATCGGCCAAATGCGATGCCACTACCTCCTAGGCCAAGAAAGCGAAGCCTCTGACTTTGCAGCCCGCGTCATGTACGATCCTGCCACGCCCGATGACATCCGACGCACAGCGCAATTGTGGAATGCCCGAATCGCTTGCAACCAAGGACAACACGTCACAGTCAAGGAAGACCTGCAAACTTTGGTGTCCTTCGGGGGAAGTGCAGGCGCTGAAGCCCAATACCTCTTGTCAGAGTCCGCGTTCAATGCAGAGAAATACGACGTTTGCGAGAAAGCTTTGTTTGTCTTGATCGAGCAATTTTACCCACAAGAACTTTGGAAAAACAAAGGATTCTTGCTCTTGGTCCAAACCTACATCGGCATGGAGGACCTCTTCCAGGCCCGCGCCACTGCGCAGTCCATTATGGAGAATGTCCAAGTGCCCGAGGTGCAAGAGGCCGTCTCTGATTTGATGTTTGACATCGATGCTTTGGAAGCCCAACAAGCCACCGCTGCCCCCACCTCTGAAACGAACAACGAATGAACCAGTTCCACTTCCTACCCCTTGCCGCGCTGCTGCTTGTTGCGACGAATGGGAGCCTTGAGGCCCAAAACGATTCCTTGGACATGGACGTGACCTTTGTGGGCAAGCGCCAAATGGAGGTCCGAGACGCGGTCAAGTTGAGTTCTTGGCCCTCCCTGCGAGCATTGTCCTCGGAGAAGCCCCAACTTCAATACGACCTGCTTTCCAAACGGTTGCAATTCGACCCCACCATGACGCCTGTGGAGGCCACTCGCCTGCGGGTCGATCCCTCATTGTCGCGTTTGTACCGAGGCTTTGTCCAAGCCGTTGTGGGCACCCGTGGCACCACGTTGCTTGACGCCAGTTACACCGACCTGAGAAGCAGAGATGGCAGCTGGGGCACAGCCCTTCACCATGCAGCCACGGCCAGCCCCTCCTCACTGCTGGACGGGAGGTTGAATGCCAATCAAGTGGAAGCATGGGGCTCACGCTTCGTAGGCAAGGAAAAAATCGATGTGAATGTCCGCGCCGGACAATCCAGGATCTTGCTCTATGGTTTTGATTCACTGGCAGTGGACAGCACCTTTTCAACCATGGATGCCCCTCAAGTGACTTGGAAGCATCTCGGCGGAGATGTCTCCTTCAAAAGCCACCACAAAGACAGCACGACGTTCAACCACGAAGTTCATGTCACCGTGGGATGGCTCAGCAACGATCTCGGCACCCAAGAGCGCCATTTCCTCACCGAGGCCATGGGTTCAAAATACATCGGAAAGGAAAAACTAGAAGCGAGCGCCACCATCCAACTCGATCGTTCTAGCATAAAAACGGCGGGCACCAGTTCCCAGGCCATCGTGACTTTGAACCCCAACCTCATCACACGACGGGGCGCTTTGACAGCTTCAGTGGGCTTAGGTTTGGCCATTGATGCCGACCAGCCGTCAAGGGACGGCATTGGGGAATCGTTCCATTTGTATCCGAGAGCTCAGGTGTCCGTAAACTTGTTGCGCAACCTCTTCATCCCCTACGCACAGTTGGGAGGTGAATTGCAAGCAAACAACTTTCATCGTCTGTTGCGAGACAACCCATTCTTTGCGCCCAGCGCCCTGGATAGTCCTGTCTACATCAATGCGCAACAGGTGAATGCCACGGGCTTCCGCTCCACCAACAAGCGCCTCGCCCTTTCCGGTGGGGTGCGTGGGACCATCACCGAAGTCTTCCGATTCCACGGATATTTCAGCACGGCTCAATACGAGGACTTCTTGTTGTTCACCCCCACCCTAGATGCTGAGGGATTCACTGAATTTGAGGCAGTGTACGACACCTTGGGCATCCGCACCATCGGAGGAGAAGTCTCCTTCGATTTGGGCGACACTTGGTCGTTTGCAGGCGGCATGCAATTGAACAGCTACACCATCCGAACAGAAGACCGCCCCTGGCACCTTCCCAAGGTCGCCTGGAATGCCTCTGCCTCCTACAAGGTCATTGAAGGGCTCAACGTTTCCGCCGATGTGCGGTTTGTTGGGGAACGGTATGCATTGAGCGAAAGCGACTCCTACGGCGAAACCACCTCCCTGGGGGACGGACGCTATGAACTCCGCCTTCCGAGCTTCATCGACTTGAACCTCTCCGCCAACTACCGCTACAATGACCGGCTGGGGGCGTCCTTCACCTTGGCCAACATTGCCAATGCTCGTTATGCGAATTGGGGCGGATATCCGGTCCAAGGGATCCAAGCGCTTGCAGGAGTGCACTACGCCTTCTGAAGCTGTCCACACCCTTTGTGAAAACCCCGATTTTTTCGTGGAAAAATCGGGGTTTTTCATGCCCTTTTGTAGGGCCGTTAAGGGGTCTTGACAACGTATCTTCACAGGACAATTCACAGAGATGTCAGAAGAGAACAAGAAAGCCGGGCAATCGGGATATGACGCCAGTCAAATACAAGCCCTTGAGGGAATGGAACACGTCCGCATGCGTCCCTCGATGTACATCGGCGATGTGGGTGTGCGCGGACTGCACCACCTCGTGTATGAAGTCGTGGACAATTCCATTGACGAAGCCTTGGCAGGTCATTGCGACCGCATTGACGTGACCATCACTGAAACCAATGGCGTACGCGTGGTGGACAATGGCCGCGGAATCCCCGTGGACATGCACGAAAAGGAAGGCGTCAGCGCCTTGCAAGTGGTCATGACCAAGATTGGTGCAGGCGGCAAATTCGACAAGGATGCCTACAAGGTCTCAGGTGGATTGCACGGTGTTGGAGTGTCTTGTGTGAACGCCCTGTCCATTCACCTGAAAGCAGAGGTTCATCGGGACGGCAAGGTGTACGAACAGGAATACAGCCGCGGGAAAGAGCAATACGCAGTGCGCGAAGCCGGCACCACCGATCGCCGAGGAACCACCATCGAGTACCAGCCTGACGAAGAAATCTTTGAGGTGTTGGTCTACAACTACGACACGTTGGCCGACCGTATGCGTGAGTTGTCCTACCTCAACCAAGGCATCACCATCTCGTTGACGGACGAGCGACACCACGACGAGGACGGAAAGCCGTTGACCGAGGATTTTTACAGCGATGCAGGTCTCAAGGACTTTGTGACCTACCTAGACGGAAACCGAGAGGCCATCATCCACGACGTGATCCACATGAATGGAGAACGCAATGGCGTCCCCGTGGAAGTGGCAATGACCTACAACAATTCGTTCTCAGAAAACCTCTTCTCTTACGTCAACAACATCAACACCCACGAAGGAGGTACCCACCTGACAGGCTTCCGCCGTGGATTGACCAACACCTTGAAGAAGTACGCTGAGGGAAGCGGCATGTTGGACAAGCTAAAATTCGACATCAGCGGAGACGATTTTCGAGAGGGCCTGACAGCGGTTGTAAGTGTCAAGGTCGCGGAACCACAGTTCCAAGGTCAAACCAAAACCAAACTAGGCAACGCCGAGATTAGCGCACCTGTGAGCCAGGCGGTCAGTGAAATGCTGCAGTCCTATCTCGAGGAACACCCTAACGATGCCAGGACCATCGTACAGAAGGTGATCTTGGCGGCACAAGCCCGACATGCGGCCCGAAAAGCCCGTGAAATGGTGCAGCGCAAAACTGTCATGGGCGGCAGCGGCTTGCCCGGCAAATTGGCAGACTGTTCGGAGAAAGACCCCTCACTCTGTGAACTCTTCCTGGTCGAGGGTGACTCAGCTGGCGGAACAGCCAAGCAGGGCCGAGATCGTCTGTTCCAGGCAATCATGCCTTTGAGGGGGAAAATCCTTAACGTGGAGAAGGCAATGCAGCACAAGATCTTCGACAACGAAGAAATCAAGAACATCTACACTGCCCTCGGTGTCACCGTAGGCACAGAGGAGGATGAAAGGGCCCTGAATCTGGCCAAGCTTCGTTACCACAAGGTGGTCATCATGTGTGACGCGGATGTGGATGGAAGCCACATTGAGACGCTGATCCTCACCTTCCTTTTCAGGCACATGAAGGACTTGATCGAAAATGGATACGTCTACATTGCCACTCCTCCATTGTATCAAGTCAAGAAAGGATCTCGGGCGATTTACGCTTGGGACGACAACGAGCGGGACCGCCTCATTGGGGAGTTCCGGGGGAAAAGTGGTTCAGACAGCGGCATCCATGTCCAGCGCTACAAGGGTCTTGGAGAGATGAACGCAGGACAACTGTGGGACACCACCCTCAATCCAGAAAACCGCACGTTGCGTCAAGTAACCATTGAAAATGCCGCAGGTGCGGACCAAGTCTTCTCCATGTTGATGGGCGACGATGTCCCCCCCCGCCGAAAGTTCATCGAAGACAACGCGAAGTACGCCAACATTGATGCCTGACCAATTCGTGCGGCTCCACGTGGCAGGCATGACCTGCAAATCGTGTGTCGCGCGGGTGGAATCTGCACTCGTGCAAGTAACCGGGGCAAAGCATGTTCATGTGGACCTTGGAAAAGGCACTGTCATGATCTCTGGGGACGAATCATTGGACCAAGCCTCTGTGGAACGTGCTGTTCGCGCCGCAGGCTATGAAGTGGAAAAACCAAGCGCTGAAGATGAAGAAGATAGAGAGGCCACTGAAACCCCTTCCTTTCAAACGTTCAAGCCATTGCTTATTGCCTTGGGCCTCCTGGTGGCAGGAAGCCTAGCTTCTGGAGGACTTGAAGGGGTGATGGGACGCTTTATGGGTGGATTTTTCCTGGTCTTTTCAGGGCTCAAGATGCTTGATCTTAGAGGCTTTGCCAACGCCTACCGCAGCTACGACCTCCTCGCACATCGTGTGCCAAGCTATGGACTCTTGTACCCCTTTTTGGAAGCATTTTTGGGGTGTGCGTATCTCGTTGCACCTGCCTCTTTTTATCTCCATGGTTTCACCTTGACCCTGATGTTGTTTTCCAGCCTTGGCGTGATCAGAAGCGTGCTTCGTAAGGAAGAATTGCAATGTGCCTGCATGGGTACCTCCATCCAGCTCCCGATGACCACCGTTACCATTGTGGAAGACCTTGGCATGGCGGCCATGGCCGGCTGGATGTTGGCGGAATCACTGCTCACCTTAAACTTGTAACCATGGGCCTTTGGGACAATCACATCGTATGGGTCACAGGGGCCAGCAGCGGCATTGGCCAGGCTTGCGCAGAAGCGTGGGCCCAGAAGGGAGCCACGGTTGTGCTTTCCGCCAGAAAAAAGGACACTTTGGAAAAAGTGGCAGCCCCACTTCGGGACCAAGGTGCCAAAGTGCATGTAGTCACCTTGGATCTGGCTGAAACCGACCAACTCCCCGGCATCGCCCATCAAGTGGAAACCACCATCGGTCCGGTGGACGTCATGGTTCATTGCGGGGGCATCAGCCAGCGTTCAAAGGCCATCGACACAGACCTTGAGGTGGACCGCCGCGTGATGGAAATCGATTACTTCGGCACATTGGCACTGACGAAGGCCCTGCTTCCAGGCATGGTCCAAAGGCAAAAAGGTCACTTTGTGGTGGTCACAAGTTTGATGGGGTTGTTCTCATCGCCACTTCGCTCGGGGTATTGTGGGGCCAAACACGCCCTTCATGGGTTCTTTGAAGCCCTTCGCGCCGAACACCACGACGACGGACTGAACATCACCATGGTTTGTCCTGGATTCATCCGAACCAACATCAGCCTCAATGCAGTGGTGGGCGACGGATCGAAGCAAGGAAGCATGGATGCCAAAACGGGTGCAGGCATGACCGCAGCTCAATGTGCCGAGCGCATGGTTCGGGCTGTGGAACGTCGCAAGGCCGAGGTCCTGATCGGTCGCCATGAAATCGTCGCCGCCTATCTCAAACGATGGGCGCCAGGCCTCCTCAGACGCATCGTGCGCAGCGCTGCAGTGACCTGAACCTAGGCCTTGAATTCCCGGCCCTCCACATGGAGCACCCTGGTGCGCTTTTTCAGAAACCTAAGTACAAGGAACACCACCACGCTCGAGGCCATCCCGACTTGCCATGCCAAGGTGGCCCAAGAGGCCATACCGTCCCCCCAAGTCCTGAATGCGTCTAGAAAAAAGAAGCCCAGCACAAGGGCGAACACCCCATTGTACTCGCGCTTGATGACGTGCCGCAAAGAGAAGGTGTTGCCCGCTCGAACCCATGAACTTCTTGGTTGCCCCCAGAATTTGGGGACAAACGCAGGCACGGTGGATGCCCAAGCGGCATAACGCTCTCCAAACTTCACATGCAAAAACGCCTCCTCCGCCATGGCGATACGCAGGTAGTACATCATGTAGAGCAAAGCGACAACAAAGACAAAGCTTCCTCGTCCTGTGGCCAAAACAAGGGCCATCCACATGAAGAAGTTGCCCAAATACAAAGGATGCCTCACCCAGCTGTACATGCCTTGGGTGTTCAAAACCTCTGCCACTTGGCCCTCACTGGTGTTTCTTCCCGAAGTCCCCGGAGGTACATGGCCTATGGTCTTTGCACGAATGGCCACCCCAAGGAAGCCCACGGCCCAGCAAGAGGCCTGGTAACCGAATTGATTGGCCCATGATGGCGCATCCCACCCCATCCAAAGTGCCGGCGGCACCAAAGCCAAGGGGAAAAAACTGCGCCAACGGAAAAGCAAATTGCCGCGTCGTTCTAATTCGTGGAGAAGCATGGGGGTGCGCTAAGGGGGGGATTCAAGCGTGGAGCTGGGGACCATCGGAAACATCAAGCGTGGACTGTCCCTGAAGCCATTCGCAAGCACCTTCCATCAATGGGGCCATCAGGGCGTCCTCTTTCAAAAACGGAACCCTTTCCCTCAAGCTCGCCTGGAGCTGCTCAAGGGCGGGTGCCATGGGCATCGAGGCATCGCGCAAATCCGAGGCTTGCGCAGCGCACATGGCCTCGACGGCCAAGACGTGCTCCACATTCGAAAGAACCTGCCACATTTGAAGCGCGCCGTTCGCGCCCATGCTCACGTGGTCTTCTTGTCCGTTGCTGCTGTCGGCATTGTCGGCACTGGCAGGAGTACAAAGTTGTTTGTTGTACGAGACCAAACTGGCAGCTGTGTACTGCGGGATCATGTAGCCTGAGTGCAATCCTGCGTGAGGCGCCAAAAAGGGCGGCAACCCCCGCTCGCCGCTCAACAACTTGAACGTTCGGCGCTCTGAGATGCTCCCCCATTCATGCACGGCCAAAGTGAGGCGGTCCATGGCCAAAGCCAGCGGCTGCCCATGAAAGTTACCGCCGCTCACAATGCGGTCTTCATCCGGAAACACCAAAGGGTTGTCCGTCACGGCGTTCATCTCCAATTCAAATACCTTCTTCACCCCTGCCACAACATCGCGGGAAGCGCCATGCACCTGGGGCATGCACCGAAAGGAATAGGGGTCTTGCACATAGGGTCGGGTTTGCTCCATCCGGACACTGCCCTTGAGCCAGTGCAATACGTTTTCTGCGGTTCGGATGGCGCCCTTTTGGTTCCTCACCCGGTGGATGGAAGGGTACATTGCCTCCGACAAGCCATTCCACGCCTCCAAGGACCAAGCGCCAATGCCGTCGGCCCAATCGGCCAACCGTTCGATCCGCGCCATCGCTACGAGGCCTGTGCCAAGCATCATTTGGGTGCCATTGATCAAGGCCAAACCCTCTTTGGGACCCAACACCAATGGGGTCCATCCAAGCTCCTTCATCGCATCCTGGCAAGACAACCTCCTTCCGTCGGGCATGTCCACCTCTCCTTCTCCGATCAATGGCAACACCAAGTGGGAAAGCGGGGCCAAATCCCCTGAAGCGCCCAGTGACCCTTGACGCGGCACCACGGGCAAGACGCCCTCATTCCAATGGTCGAGAAGTCGCTGAACAGTGGACAGAGCCACACCGCTGTGGCCTTGGCCCAAAGCCTTGACCTTCAGAAGCAACATGGCACGCACCACCTCTCGGGGCAATGGATCTCCCACGCCGCATGCATGGGACAAAAGCAAATTTCTCTGCAAGCCCGCAAGGTCATTCACGCGTGTCGTGGCCAAATCCCCAAACCCCGTGTTGATGCCATACAAGGTGTCTCCATCGGACGCCCTTTGGGCCAAATAAGCGTGGCACTTCTCGACCCTTGTCTTCGTCTCTGGGCCCAACTGCCATGTCACTTCTTCTGAAGACTGCAAGCGCGAAAACTCTTCTGCACTCCACCAACCGTCTGGCAGGAGGCCTGTCTGCATTTGAGGACTTGATTCCATGACGCCAAGATACCGCGATGCGACTATCTTGCAGATTCAATTTCCCCACATGAGATTCACCCCACAATGGATGGCCAGCGTCGTCGCTTCGATCATGGCCACAACCGCCTTTGCACAGTCCTCTGATGCCAGCGAGCAGCCAGCGCTGACGGCCTTCACACTTGCAAACGGCATGCAGTTGATTGTGGTGGAAACCCAAGACTCCGCCTGGGTGCATTGGGAAATGGTGTTGGACACTCCCCCATTTCTAGAGGCCACGCGCGCAGGAATGCAACAGGTGGCGGCTGCCACAATGCCCAAAGGATCCGAGGGCTACACCCAATCGGAAATAGAGCAAAAATTGGCAGACCTGAATGCACAGCTGGAGCTCTCTCCCCATGGGTTCAAGGCTGTTGCCCCATCCGATGCCAGCGGTGATTTGATGAGACTTGTGAGCGATGTCGTGCTGCGTCCGTCGATGTCCCAAGAGGGTTTGGATGCCGTGAAAGAAGTCATGCACCGGTCTCTAGATGAGAAGAAAACTTCAACCAGCAATGCTGTGGCCAAAGTGGGAGCACGCACCAGTTTTGGCCCTTTGCATCCGTATGGAGAGATCATGACGCATGAAAGTCTTGATGCCATCACCAGAAAAGATTTGGTCACCTTCCATGCCACTTATTTCAGGCCCAACGCGGCCTACCTGTTGGTCGTAGGCGACATCGCCCCCGACGTCGCCTATGCTCGGGCCAATGCCCAATTCGGGCAGTGGATGCGGGGAAGCATCCCCTACACACGCATCATGCCATCCAAGGTTTTGTCAGGGCGCCAAGTGCGCTTTGTGCCCATGGAAGGGGCTGCACAAAGCAGTGTGGCCATGGTCCACGCTGTGGCGTTCCCTCCGGGTCACCCTGATGAGGCAACGGTGCATGTGCTGAGTGCTCTTTTGAACAAGAATGGGCATTCTGCCTCCTTGTTCTCAGATCCCGTCACTGCTCGATTTGAAATGAAAGCCGAGATGGACAAGGATGAAACGGCAGACGCCATCCATGCCATGGTCGCCCATATCGAATCCATACAAGCCCTTGCGGACTCCGCAACCCTGGAACAAGCGAAAGCAGAACTGACAGAAGAGCACGTAGGGCGCATGTTGGATGCCATGAGCTTGGCTCGACAGGCCTTGGACATTCGACGATATGACTTGACTGAAGATCACTTTGTCACGTACAACGATCGCCTGGCGATGGTTTCGGTCAAAGATGTGCAACGTGTGGCCCGCAATATGATCCGGACCAACAACATGAATCTCTGCGTCGCCGGATCACCAGATATCTTGGAGGGACTGCGAATGTTTGACGCGGGAAAAGGTGTGGACCAGTACAATGCCTTTGGCGAACGTCAAACGCCACGAACGGAGGCCCCGGCCGGCACCACTGTGGCTTCCGTCTTGAACCGTCATTTCAACGCCATTGGCGGGGCCAAAGCATGGTCAAAAATCCGTACAATTCAAACCTTTGGGTCAGTGGAATACAGCGGAGGCATGTCCCTTTCTCACTCAGAGACGATACGTTTCGGAAAGAAAAAGCAGGCGTTCAAATCGGAAATGGCCATGGCCGGTCAGCCCGTCGTCACTCGGGTCGTGACGCAAGCCGGGGGCAAGGAACTTCAAATGGGCAAAATCACTGACATGGACAGTGAATCTGCTGCCATTGCTTTGGAACGCATCTCGCCTACAAGACTCTTGCAGATGGAGAAAAACGGCTATGCATCCAAGGTGCTCGGCATAGAAGAAGTGGAAGGTCAATCCTCAGTCCTTCTGGAATTCACTCGGGATGGTGTCCAAGAGTTGTATTGGTTCAGTGCCGGGGATGGCATGTTGCTCCAACGTTCATGGCCTGCCTTGGACGGTACGGTCGAATTGGAACAGCTCGACTTCTACATCGCCTTTGGGGAAGACGGCCTAAAGTTTCCTACCACGCGCCGTACGGTCAAAGCCGGGCAGTCCATGATTTTCAGAACTGGCAATGTGACGTTTGACCCTGAATTGTCAGACATCGATTTCCTTCTTGAAAAGTGATGGACACGCCCTCTCCTTTGATTCGCTTGGCGGATGTCTCTGTGCGCCACCGTGAACACGTGGTGTTGGAGGGGATTCAGCTCGAAGTCTCTCAAGGCGAACTTATTTACCTCATTGGTCGCACGGGCAGCGGGAAATCAAGCCTGCTGCGAACCCTTTACGGCGACCTACCCCTGACCTCTGGCACCGGGTCGGTCTGTGGGGTGGACCTTCAACGAGTCAAGCCACAAAACGTACACCAACTGCGCAGAAAGCTCGGCATGGTGTTCCAAGACTTTGGTCTCTTGGAGGACCGCTCGGTAGATGCCAACTTGGACTTTGCATTGCAAGCAACGGGGTGGACGCAACGAAAAAAGAAGGCCCAACGCATCGAGGAAGTGCTTACAGCCGTCGGGCTGCCCAACAAAGGCTACAAACTGCCTCATGAATTGAGTGGCGGGGAGCAACAAAGGGTGGCGGTGGCCCGTGCCTTGCTCAACGACCCTCCGCTCCTTTTGGCCGATGAACCGACAGGCAACCTGGACCCAGAGACCACCGAAGAGATCTTGGAACTGATCCATGCCCTCCCAACGCAAGGCAAAACCCTCATCATGGCCACGCACGATTGGGCTTCCATGGAACGGCGTCCAGGCCGGACATGGACATGCAAGGAAGGTGCACTCACTGACATACATGCCTGAAATCAAACGGACCCTATCGGTGGTGGTGCCCACATGGAACGATGAGGCAGCCTTGAGAGAGACGCTTGCCGCTTTTGAAACTCTTTCTCCCGAAGTGCGTCAAGAACTGGAGGTCGTGGTGGCTGATGGGGGGTCAGACGATGGCACTTTGGCCGTGCTCGGGGAGCACATGGACTTGGTTCAGGTGGCACATTCTCAATCCGATCAAGGGGTGTACGACGCCATGAACCGCGCAGTCGGATGGTCACGTGCCCCTTGGATTTGGGTCATAGGGGCTGGTGATTTGCCCGATGCAGCGGGCCTCGAACATGCCCTTGCTACCTTAAGATCCTCCCCAAACGACGGAGGACACGCCTGGAAGGTCAGTGCCCTGCCTCCTGTTGAACCAGGGGTTCCTGCAACGTTTGTCCCAGAATGGGGCACCAACTTGACATGGCGCAACACCATGCACCATCAAGGTGTGATCGTGCCCAGACATTGGCTCGTGGACCATCCATTTGACGTCCAATACAAGGTGCTTGGAGACTATGCTTGGATGTTGGACATGCGGGAAAGCGGACGCAGCATCGCTTGTCATCTCGACAAAACGTTGGCCCGGGTCGCTTCCAAAGGGCTCTCACGACAATTCAACAAGGCATTGTACTTCGAGGAATGGCGAATGAAACGCACGCGTCTTGCCGGTCCCCAATTGTGGGCTCAGCCCTTTTGGCTTTGCGCCAAGTGGGCCTTCAAACAAGTGTCCAAAACGCGCAGAAGCTTGGGCTCATCAACGCCCCAGTGATAGGCCTCGCTTGCTGTTTTCATGGCCGTACGCCATGACACCGGTTCCTGGGCCAGCACACGAAACACTGCTGCTGCTATGGCCTCTGGTGTTGGCTCGTCGATGACCTCGCCCAGGCCGTGTGCCTCCACAATGGCAGCCACTTCCTTTCTCGCTGTGACCACCATGGGCAATCCTGCATGGATGAAGTCAAACAACTTGTTGGGCAAACTCATCTCGTAATTGCCATGGCCCGCCTTGTCCAAGCTAAGACCCACATCGGCGGAAGCTGTCAAGGTTCGAAGTGACTCGAAAGGGAGCTTGGCAATGCAGTGAAGACGTCCCCCAAATTCTGGGCGCTTTTGGGCCTCACGTGCTTCCTCCCACTCCACCCCTGCCCCGACCAACACCAAACGCAACCCAGGCATGGAAGGGAGTGCCGCCACAGCCTCGGCTGCTCCGCGATCTCGGTCCATGTAGGCTCCTTGCATCAACACCAAGGGCAAATCCGTTGGAA
Source organism: uncultured Flavobacteriales bacterium (assembly GCA_963933635.1). Classification (GTDB taxonomy): domain Bacteria; phylum Bacteroidota; class Bacteroidia; order Flavobacteriales_D; family Sanyastnellaceae; genus UBA11663. The sequence goes on along the minus strand of CAWVVM010000020.1, from coordinate 23,185 downwards.
CACCATACGCCTTGAAGGCTTCCCTTCCTTCCACGTCAACGTGCGGCAGCCTGCGTGGCATGTTCCTGACCACCTCCACGGGCAATCCGTAGCGTTTTTGGTAGGCCTTGGCAATGCTGTCATTGACGGTGATCATGCTGGGCAATCGCTTCATGGCCCACTTTTCCAAAAGCAACCAAATGGACCGACGCAAAGGACGTCCCGTCAGCCCCGCCGCCTCTGTGAAGTACTCATGGCTGTCGTAAACCACAGGCAGCCTCCCCCAAAGCAAAGCCGGGGCCAAAGTGTCCAAATCATTGCACCAAATGGCATCAAAATCTTCCCCGCGGGAACGGACCCAACGCCACAAGCCAAGTTGCAATGAGGCATAAAAACGCCATCCACGGTCCGCTGACAATTTGAGCCTCTCGGCCGCAAACGGTCCATCGTATGCCACGGAGCCGGGCATGTCTCTTCCCACCAGATAAGGGGTCCAGCCATGGGCAAGAAGGGTCTCACATGTTTTTTTGACCCGTTGATCGTAGGTGAGATCGTTGGACACCCACACTGCCACCCGCCGAGATGGACTCACGCCTTACCGTCTTTGACCTTTTGAAGCACCCGCTTGGTGTAGCGTGGGAAGTCGCCCTGCATCATCCACCCAAAGTAGCCTGGGTCTTTGGCCAACACATCTTTGACTCGCTTCCCGGTATGCTTTCCAAATTGGAAAAGGATTTCTCCATCATCGTCGTAGACCAAACGGCCCATCAAGTCAGCATTGTTCCGCATTCTACAGAATGTGGCCAAGGCTTCCACCTCGGATGGCACTGGCCCCACAGTTTCTCCACGGCTGTTCTTCACCGTGTGGTCTGCATAGCGTTCCAGTTGAGCCAAAAACACTTCCACCGTGGCCAAGGTGTCTGGCAATGCCTCGTGGGCGCCTTCCAAGTCCTTCCCGCAATAAAACTCAAACGCTGCCCGCAGCGTCCGTTGCTCCATTTTGTGAAAGATGTTCTGCACATCCACGAGGTGACGTCCCTCCAAACCAAAGTCGATGTCCACCCGAAGAAATTCCTCGGCGAGCATGGGCACGTCGAAGCGGTTGCTGTTGAATCCCCCCAAGTCACAATCGTGAAGCCATTTGAGCAAGCCTGGCGCCACGCGGGCAAAAGTCGGAGCGTCCTTCACATCCTCGTCGTAAACGCCGTGAATCAAGCTAGTTTCCAATGGAATTGGCATCTCCGGATTCACCAAGATGCGGTGCACCTTGCCTGGCAATTCTGGCTTTTTCACCACAGAGCCATCGGGCATCAATTTTACCATGGCCATTTCCACAATCCGGTCCACACCCACCTTGGTGCCTGTGGTTTCCAAATCAAAGAAGACGAGTGGTCTTTTCAGGTGAAGGCCCAAAACCTTATCGGTCAAGTTGTCGATGTTCATCATTTCATTCGCATGTCGACGCGAACGTACTGAAAGCTCGCCGGATGAGCATCGCTTCCCACAAAATCTTTGGGTGTCCCTCCATCCGGTTGCACACGATACACGACCTCCAATGAGTAGTCCTTTTGTCGTTCGAGTCCCTCTTTCTTCAAGCCCCTTTCCAAGCGGAGAAAAACATTGATTGCCCTAGAGGACGCTAGCCCCATGTTCCCATCGGCGCGCGTCGACGGCCCATCTGATGCACTCCCTTCGATGCGAAGCACAGGATGACCCGCGCCAGCTGCAGCCGCTGCTTGGGCAATCACTGGGGCCAAATTCATACGTTCTGTATGAACCTGACCACTGTACAACTGAACAGCAATGGCCATGTTGCCGTTCACATAGGATGACAACGCCAACGCAGCAAGAGGAGATGAAACAGCAGCAGAAGGCTTGATGGATGTCGTCAAGTCGGTTGCGATCTCTATCTCAGACTCCTCTGACTCAGGCTCTTCAACCATAGGCTCTTCAACCATAGGCTCTTCAACCATAGGCTCTTCAACCATAGGCTCTTCAACCATAGGCTCTTCCATAGGCTCAAGCTGTGGGGCTTTTGTCGTCTCAATCACCAACACTGGCAATTCTTGTTTCACCGCCCCTTGATCCGTAAGAACCTCGGATTCGGGCCCAAAAACATCTGCAAAATCGAGCTCCACCACGGACGCTTCTCCACCTTGAGGGACCAAAATTTCTCGTCGAAGCACCTTGGTGTCGTTGGATGCTGTCAAAACCTCCGACTCCAAAACAATCTCTTCGCCCGCATGAACAATGAATTGAAAAGTCTCTTCTGTACTCCGCAAGTCGAGCCGCTGCAAAATGACCCCAGTTTTGGCATCCTTGAGCACCATGGCAGGTGGCTGCTCGTCTGCCCCGAGGCCAGAAGTGTTCATGGATAGAACCACCACTTCCTCTTCCAACAAATCACTCCCGTTCAAATCCGCTTTGAAAAGGTCCAGATCTCCTGAGGTAGGCTTTCTCCTAGTGGCAAAAAATCCAGTTTCGCCTTCTGCATCAAGGACGAATGCCAAGTCGTCGTCCACACTGTTGATGGGCGCGCCCAAATGCTCTGGCTGGGTCCATCCTCCCGCATTGTTCCGCGTCGTTCTGTACACATCAAAGCCTCCCATTCCTTCCGCACCATCGGAAGCAAAGAACAAGGTTGTGCCATCCGCAGCCACAAAAGGAGTGATTTCATCTCCCCAACTGTTGACGTCGCTGCCCAATGAACGCAACTTGCTCCAGCGTCCATCAGCACCCTTTTGACTCTCAAAAAGATCAAAACCTCCAATGCTCTTTCGGGACTTCACACTTGCAATCAGTCGATTCTTGTCAGGAAAAAAGGCGAGCTCTCCCTGAGCAGGAATGGTCTTGCCAAGATCCAGCGGCTCCGCGGAAGTCCAGCCTCGTTCCCAACGCTGGGTGATTTTAAGTTCATGGTTCCATCCATCGCTGTCCACCACAACCAACTTGTCTCCAAACGCATCCGAGCCGACCACATAAGCATGGCTACGTAAGCCTACGTTGAGCAAGGTTGGCTCGTCCCATTCACCTGAGGACAAACGTTCCGCCTGATAAATATCGTGGTAGTGCTCTCTCGTATCGGGGTCGACGCGCCCGTGGTTGGAACCATTGCTTCTCGATCGGTTGGAAGAAAAGAAGAGCAGCTGGCCATCAGCCGTGATGACGGGATGGGTTTCTTGTGCCTCGCTGTTCATGGCCAATGGGGTGACATGGCTTGAAGTCTGGTTCTCTATGGCACGGCTTGCGAACCGTACGTTGTCCAAAATGTCTGAGGCCCATTCCAAGCTGGGGTGTTTGTCTCCCACTTTCGCCAAGTACTTGTCCACTGCCGATTTGGCGGACTCAAAATGTTCCAAGCGATGATGCGCCTCTGCCAACCAAAGCCACGCTTCGACAGGGGGCAGTTTTTGGTTGGGATTGAACGGGTCGTAACGAAGAGTCAATGAAGGGCCTGTGACCTGCTCAAATTGAGCAGCAACCTCCTCCCAATGGCCTCCGATCTCGGACATGCAAACCCCTCTTTTGAACTTCACCACCCGGTTGTGGGGGTGCGTCTTTTCGGCATAGGCCCACACCCTGGATGCCTCATGCCAGAAGCCCTCCTCCATCAGGATGTTGCCTTCCATAAAGAGTTCTCCACTGGTGTAGTTCGACCAAGTCGAATCCAAGCTACAGAGCGCAGCCTCCGAAGCCTGCAGTGATTTTTCTGCGCCCGTCAAAAAGAGGACAAGGACCAGGGAACGGCCAATTTGTTGGTTGATGTGCATGTCAGTACGTTACAAAGGCAAGCTACCTGACCTATCCACAACTGTGGAGCTCGACGGGCAGACTTATCACCACTGTTGTATGGGAACTCTTGAACGTCGTACGTCCAAATCCGCCCAAAGGTTATCCTTCCAGTGGACGGTTCAAATCGAACCCTTCAAGGTGGTCGGCCACCCTGCGCACGAAGCTGCCGCCCAGCATCCCATCAACCACCCGGTGGTCGTAGCTGTGGCTGAGGAACATCATGTGCCGAACCGCGATCACATCGCCTTGCGGCGTCTCCAGAACCGCTGGACGTTTTCGGATGGCCCCCAAGGCCAAAATGCCCACTTGAGGCTGGTTGATGATGGGCGTGCCCATCACGTTGCCAAATGTACCCACGTTGCTCATGGTGTACGTCCCACCGGCCACGTCGTCAGGCGTGAGTTTGCCCGCGCGGGCCCTTCCTGCCAAATCGTTGATTTGACGAGCCAATCCCTGCAAATTGTACTGGTCGGCATGTTTGATCACAGGCACGATCAAGTTGCCAGAGGGCAAAGCCGCCGCCATGCCAAGATGAATGTGCTTGTGCATCAAAATGCGGTCACCATCCACACTGGCATTGACCCCTGGGAATTCCCCAATCGCTTTGACAATCGCCTCCGCAATCAAAGGGGTGAAGGTCAACTTCTCTCCGTACTTTTCCTGGAATGCCTGCTTGTTGGCGTTTCGCCAAAGCACGAGATTGGTCACATCCGCCTCCACGAAGGAGGTCACATGCGGGCTGGTTTGGACACTCCGCACCATGTGGTCCGCAATCATCTTGCGCATGCGGTCCATTTCCACAATATCGTGGTCACCGCCCATGCTCTTCGCTGCCGCTGAAGCAGCCACAGGCGCTGGTGCTGGGGATGGTGCTGGGGCAACCACTGAAGCCACCCCTCTTGTCCCGATGTACGCAAGAATGTCCTTCTTGGTGACCCGGCCTTCTGACCCTGTTCCTGGAACGGCTTCCAACTCCGCCATTGCGATGCCTTCCTTCTGCGAGATGCTGCGCACCAGAGGAGAGTAGAAACGTCCAGAGGGCCCTTTCCGTGCAGGAGATGTTTCCAAAGGAGCCATGACAGCTTCAACCACCTCAGGGGCTGGAGCGGCCGAAGGTGCAGGCTGGGGCAAAGCAGCTGGCGCTTCCTCCTCCTTGGCTGAGTCCACAGAGGGCTGGACCGCAGAGGCCGCAGGCGCAGAAGTCCCTTCGCCTCCAATATCGTAACGTGCAATCACGCTTCCCACTTGCACCACATCTCCCTCCTCCACACACCATTCTACCAAAACGCCATCCTCAGGTGCGGGCACCTCTGAATCCACCTTGTCTGTGGCGATTTCCACAATGGGGTCGTCCGCTTCCACGCTGTCGCCTGAACCGGCGACCAACTTGGTGATGGTGGCTTCCGCCACACTTTCGCCCATTTTGGGCAGGAGAATGTCAATGATGGCCATGGGAGATGATTGCTCGGTGCGAAATTAAGGCATCCACCACCACCGAAAGGTCCTTCCTCCAATGGTAATCTCGTCCATGGGTGAAGGCCTTGCGCTGGGCGCTCTTTTCTTCTGGATCACTGGCCAAGTCCAAAACCCAGGGGCGGTCGGAGGTCAAACTTCCCGGGCGCACCCAAGTCAGACGTCCCACAAGCACTTTTCTCGCGGCACCTCCCCAGTTCCTGCGGCCTGTGGTCCAGAGTACTGGAAGGGCAAGCAAAACCGTCAAAGAAGCAAGAACATCAAACATTCTTTTGGTACGAGCCACTTCAGGCACATGCAACCCTTTGCTGAAAGAATCAAAAGCAGGCCTGGATGCGCCTCCGCTTGACATCACATCCCCAGCATCCGTCCAAGCAATGCGGCATTGGATGTGGCGTTTCCCGAGCATTTCAAGCGACTTCACCATCAAATCTGTCGACACATCCCTGCCGCTGAACACCACTTCATCCGCATCGTGGATTTGAAGGGCCTCCTCCAGGTCGTCTACTCCACCAACCCAGGGAACAAATGACAAAACAGGTGCATCGGAAGGCCGTGGACCTTGGGACCAGAGTGCCACGCTGTGGTGCCGCGTGCGCTCTCCCTCATTTCGTCGCAACAGGTCAACCATCTGTTCCAGATCCTCCGCGGCCACAAGCACACGTCGGACGTGAAAAGGGTTGCCACCGCGCTTCCAAGACCGGTACATGGTGAACCCATGGGCCAAACCATGCCCCGCGACCAGACCAAGTACCCCTGCCCTGCTGAAGCGCCAGCCCTCTGGCCACATGCCATAGACGACCCAAGTCAGCAAAGAAGCCCCCATCCAAGAAACCAGCTGACCGGACAAAGACCGTTTGTTCCTCGTTTCTCTGTAACCGCCCAATGCCCACATGCCTAGCCACTGAATACCCAACAGCACCGGAGCTTGCCATCCAACCTCCTGCCAGGTCAACTGCCTGGCTCCACCCGTATCCAACAAAACCAACCATCCGGCCAACAAGACAGTGGAAAGGGCTGCCACTTGGAACAGCTCTCCCCACCGCGAAAACAAGCGTCTCACAATGGCCAATGCTGCACGACCATAAATGGCGAGTCGAATCATCCAAGAGAACAGCTTGGCCTGACGCCCCTCAAAGTGTTTGGCTGCGAACAACAACATGGCACGGTAAAACACAAGGACGTAGTTCAGGCTTCCTTTTTTGGTGCTTTCTCCTTTGTAATGTATGATGCTGGTCGAGGCGAGGTAGTGGTTGCGCCAGCCCCCTTGGACCAAACGCCAGCTCAGATCGATGTCTTCGCCGTACATGAAGAATTGCTCGTCCAGCAAACCGACATCGTCCAAGGCCTTCTTCCGCATCCACATGAAGGCCCCTGAAAGGATGTCGATTTCTGCGGTCTCGTCTTCTGCCACATGGCCCGCATAGTATGCGTTCCACTTGGGCGATCGAGGGGCAAAATGGTGCAACCCTCCCATGCGGCAAAACGCCGCCCAAGGCGTGGGAACCCCTCGCTTGGACTCCGGCAAAAACTGGCCGGTTCCGTCGTACATGGGCACCCCCATGCCCCCCGCTTCGGGGTGGGAATTCATGTGCGCCAGCCCCTTGACAAACGTGTCCTCGCGGACCACCGTGTCGGGATTCAGCAAAAGGACATGGTCCCCTTTGGATTGCCGAATGGCTTGGTTGTTCGCGACTGAAAATCCGACATTGTCGTGGTTGGCCACGAGGTGCACCTCGGGAAAGCGGGACCGAACCATTTCCACAGATCCATCCACGCTGTTGTTGTCCACCACCCAGACTTCCAAGTCCAAACCTGAAGATGCGCGCTCCACAGACACCAAGCATTGCTCCAGGAAGGCCCGAACGTTGTAGCTGACAATGATGACACTGAGGTCCATCAACCCTTGTATGGCAGGCGGTTCAACAACGAACTCGACAGCGTGGCTTCGTCCGCATACTGCAGGGCCTCGCCCACGGAAACACCTCTTGCCAACGTGGTCAGCATGCATTCGCTGCCCACCAGCCTTTTGGCCAGATAAAACGCTGTGGTGTCTCCTTCCATCGATGCAGGCAAGGCCAAAATGATTTCTTTGAGGCCCCCTTCTGAGGCCCTTGACACCAGTGCATCCACAGTCAAATCTGCCGGACCTACACCATCCATAGGACTGATCACCCCACCCAGCACATGGTACAACCCACGGTATTCGCCAATGGACTCCAATGCGAGCAAGTCCCGCACATCCTCAACCACACATACCGTCGTGGCATCTCGGTGGGGATTGGTGCAAAGGTTGCAGGTCTCCTCTTCTGTAGGGTTGTGGCAGATGTTGCAAGGTTTCACCCCACTCCGCATGGCCACCATCGCCTCAGCAAAGTCACGGACCCTGTCTTCGTCGCGTGCCAACATGTGCAGCACGAGCCGCAACGCCGTGCGGCGGCCAATGCCAGGCAGAGTGGCCATTTGGTCCACTGCAGCTTCTATCAAACGGGACGGGAGTTGCACGGGACGAAGGTACAGAATGGCAGGGTGTGCCCGCCTCGGCAGGACGTACATTTGACCGCATGAGTCCAAGCACCGCCATCCTCATCACTGTAGGCTACGTCGGCTTGTTGTTGGGCATCGGGTGGTGGAGTGCGCGCAGGGCGGAACAACTGAACTCGACCCAAGACGACCGTGGGTTCTTTGTCGCAGGCCAAAGCGCACCTTGGTACGTGGTCGCCTTCGGAATGGTCGGTGCTTCGTTGTCTGGCGTGACTTTCTTGAGCATTCCGGGGTGGGTGCGTTCACAAGAGTGGACATACCTTCAGATGGTTGCAGGCTATTGCGTTGGATACGTGATTGTTGCAACCATTCTCCTCCCGCTATACTACAAGCTAAGATTGACCAGCATCTACGGGTACTTGGGCCAGCGTTTTGGGCGACACGCCCACAAAACTGGGGCGGCCTTCTTCTTGTTGAGCCGAATCATCGGGGCTTCATTTCGTTTGTTCTTGGTGGTGTTGGTGCTGGATGTCCTCATCCTCGAGCCTCTGGCGGGTGGGCCTGCGCCTTGGAGTTGGTTCATGGGGACGACCGCATCCGTGTTGGCCATCATTTATGCTTACACCCGCAAGGGCGGAATGAACACCGTGATCTGGACGGACACCCTTCAAACGGCCTGCATGCTGCTGGCCGTCGTCCTCACGATTGGAGGGATTCTTTCTGCCGGAGGCCAAAGCTGGGCCGACCTTCCCCAGGTGCTCGACGGTACGGGACTGACCCGCATTTGGGTCACAGAAGATTGGCGACTTGGCAACCATTGGGTCAAGCACATCCTGGCCGGCATGTTTGTCACTGTGGCCATGACAGGTCTCGACCAAGACATGATGCAAAAAAACCTGGCCTGCAAAAATGTCCGCGAATCGCAATGGAACATGGGGGCGTTCACAGTCGTTCTTGTCGGTGCAAATGTCCTGTTTTTGAGCATGGGAGCACTCCTTTGGATGCATGCCGAACGCATTGGTATGGCCTTGCCTGAGGCCACGGATCGCCTGTACCCCATGGTGGCCATGGGAGGAACCTTGGGGCCATGGCTGGGGGTCGCCTTTTTGGTGGGCCTTTTGGCCTCCGCCTTCAGTTCTGCAGACTCCGCCCTGACCGCCTTAACGACTTCCGCATGTGTGGATTTGCTGGACACCCCAAGCATGAAAGGCGACAAGGGCAAAACGATCCGGAAGCGTGTGCACCTTGGTATGGCTGTAACGCTTTTGGGGGTCATTTTGGCCTTCCACGCCGTGAACGACACTTCAGTTGTCGCTGCGCTGTTCACCGTGGCGAATTACACCTACGGCCCCCTGCTTGGTCTCTTTGCGGTGGGACTGGGCACGACATGGCAACCCCGCACTCACTGGATCCCATGGGTATGTGTTGCGGCCCCCATTTTGGGCTACACCACAGAGACCTTGTTGGGGGCCACGGTGGGATTCTCCTTTGGCTTTGCACTTCTGCCTGTCAACGGACTGTGGACAGCCTTGGGACTGTGGTGCATATCTCGTCGTTCTTGAGGGCCTTCTGTCGAAGGCGCTCCGTATTTTTGGGCACGCATTCACAGCATCCATTTCAGTTCTTCCCATGCAACCCACCACCTCTCAATTGCTCCAACGTCTGAGCGAATCGGCCACGATTGCCATGGCCAGAAAGGCCCGCGAATTGAAAGCCCAAGGCATCGATGTCATCTCCCTGTCCTTGGGCGAGCCTGACTTCGACACCCCGGCGGCCATGAAGCAAGCGGGCATCGACGCCATTGAGGCGAACGAGACACATTACACCCCGGTGCCTGGCACCCCAAGGATCCGAGAGGCCATCGTGCACAAATTCCAAAGGGACAACGGCTTGACCTACGCAACGGATGAAGTGGTCGTCAGCACGGGTGCAAAGCAAAGCCTTGCCAATGTGGTGCTGTCCTTGGTGGACCCGGGGGACGAAGTCATCTTGCCGGCCCCCTTCTGGGTGAGCTATGAAGAAATCGTCAAAGTGGCTGGCGGAATCCCCGTAGTGTTGCCCACCAGCATCGACGACGATTACAAGATTCAACCCCAAGCCTTGGAGGCAGCCATCACCCCAAAAACGCGGCTGGTCATGTACTCCTCTCCATGCAATCCATCGGGCTCCGTCTACACCGAGAAAGAAACTGCGGCACTTGCTGCGGTGTTGCTGCGGCACGACAGGGTCGTGACCATCAGCGATGAAATTTATGAATTGATCAACTTCACGGAGAAGCACGCCAGCATGGCTGCACAACCAGGCATGTGGGAACGCACTGTCACCGTCAATGGGGTCTCCAAAGGGTTCGCGATGACGGGCTGGCGATTGGGCTACATCGGTGCACCCAAATGGATCGCCGCGGCTTGCACCAAGATTCAGGGGCAATTCACTTCTGCCCCCTCAAGCATCACCCAGGCAGCGGCTGCCGCAGCTTTGGAAGCAGAACCCTCCTCCGTGGCAGCCCCCATGGTGGAGGCCTTCCGTCGGCGCAGGTCCCTCATGGTAAAAGGCCTTTCAAAGGTCCCGGGATTCCAGGTCAATCAACCGATGGGCGCGTTTTATGTGTTTCCCGATGTCAGCGCGTTGTTTGGCAAAAGCCATGCCGGAGGCACCGTAAAGGATGCCAATGACCTTGCCTTTTACCTGTTGGACCATGCCCAGGTGGCTTCGGTCAGCGGCGCGGCCTTCGGCACCCCTGAATGCATTCGACTTTCCTACGCCGCTGCGGACGACGTCCTCGAAGAAGCCATACGGCGCATTGCAAAAGCCTGTTCACTTCTGCATTAAGTCACGACCTTTGGCCTGATGTCGGATCCCAGCATTTCTTCAACCTCTCGTTCCTTGCCATGGGATGCCCCAAGGGTTTGTGTTTTGGGGGACGTCATGTTGGATGCCTACATGTGGGGGTCGGTGACCCGGAGAAGCCCCGAGGCTCCGGTACCTGTGGTCGACATTGCCCAGCGCGAACGGAGGGTGGGTGGTGCGGCCAATGTGGTCAAGAACTTGCACGCCCTAGGGGCGAAGGTGGACCTGGTCAGCGTCGTGGGCCAAGACGGTGCAGGACAAGAGCTCCAGCGTCTTCTCGAAGGCATGTGCCGACCTCATTTGATCGTCGATGCCCAACGCCCCACCACAGTCAAGACAAGGGTGATCAGCGATGAAAAGCATGTACTACGGGTCGATGAGGAGTCCACCCAATGGATTTCAGACCTCGTGGCGGAGCAGGCTTTGGAGAGCCTTGACCATTTGCTGTCGGGTTCCGACTGCCCGCACGTGGTGGTGGTCGAGGACTACGACAAGGGCATGATGTCTCCTGCCTTTGTAAAAGTTGTTTTGGCACGGTGCCGAGAGGCAGGGGTGCCCGTGGCCGTAGACCCCAAGTTTCGCCAGTTTGGCTTGTACGAAGGCGTGGCCCTTTTCAAACCAAATTTGAAGGAACTCAACGAGGGTCTCCGCTTGGAAATGGCTGCGCACCCTAAAAATGTTGCGTCCATGAAAGAAGCTGTGGAAGCATTGATGGCCCAACTCCAGTGCGAACGTCTCATGGTCACACTTGGTGAACATGGCACTTGGATGCATGCTCCTTTGGAGGGCATCCACCACCAGCACTTGCCTGCTTTGCCTCGGAATATCAAGGACGTCAGCGGCGCTGGAGACACCGTGATTGCCGTGGCGGCCTTGTTGCTAGCCTCGGGTTGTGATGCAAGCCGCTTGGCCGCGGTGTCCAATCTGGCTGGCGGATGGGTCTGCGAGCGTGTGGGGGTCGTGCCCATTTCAAAAAGTGAACTGGAGCAAGAGTGGTCCCGTCTCTTCCCCAACGACACCCCTTCCTCTTGACCTGGCAATCCTTTCGAGAGCGGGCCAATGTCTGGCTTTACAAAAGCAAGGAATCGGTCCTAGGCACGTTTCAATGGCTCAACCTGCTGGTCAATGTCATGGCCCTCGTGGTGCTGGCCCTGTACTACGGGTATGCGCACGAACCAGAAACTGCAACCCTTCTGTTCCAGCTCGTCAAAGCCAGCTTTGGCTTCTATGTTTTCCATTACGGCATTCGGGGCCTCTATCATTTTCATCCGAGCCAGTTCCTTCGCGAAACTTGGCCTGAAGGCATCGTCATGGCTTTGTTGCTCGTGGAAGGGGCCGGAGATGTCGTTCTTGGAACCCCTCTGCTTGGTGAGGCACTGAACCGTCTGGTGCCGAGCATCACCGACTTCAGCACGGTGTTGATCCAAGGCTATTTGTTCGCTGTGATCATCTCCGAGTCATTGAGACCTGGTTCCCGATTGCCCAAGGTTCGGCTCCATCCGGCATCCGTTTTCATTCTGAGCTTTTTGTTCCTCATTGGAGTGGGCACCTGGTTGCTCAATATGCCTGAAATGACAACAGTCGAAGGGCAAATGCCATGGGTGGACGCCTTCTTCACCGCCACCAGTGCCACTTGTGTCACAGGGCTCATGAGTGTCGACACAATGACCTACTTCACTGCCAAAGGTCACTGGGTGCTGTTGCTTCTCATTCAATTGGGAGGGTTGAACTTCATCGCCTTTGGCTCCTTTCTTGCCCTGGTTTCCAAATTTGGCGTTGCAGTCAAGCAACATGATGTCATCGAGGATTTCGTGAACAGTGAAAGCCTTCTAGGTAGCTCTGGGTCTTTGGGGAAGGTGGTGCTTTGGTGCCTGGGGTTGGAAGCCATTGGTGCCCTTGCGCTCATGATGCTTTGGAGCCCTAACGTCCCATTTGACTCCTGGGGGGAGCGGCTCTTCTCTTCTGTCTTTCACAGTGTCTCCGCCTTCAACAATGCAGGCATCACACTTTTCACCGATGGGTTGGCTCATCCCTGGGTGGCCACCAATTGGCTGGTGCATTGGGTGATCACCTTGCTGGTCTTTCTCGGCGCACTTGGCATGGTGGCCATGTTTGACCTCTTCGACTTGGCCAAACTGCGGGAGCGGATGGCACAGCCTTGGAAGACCATTTCATTCCCTACAAAAATCGCCCTCTACTTTTCTGTGGGGCTTGTGGCTGTCGGAGCTTTGGCCTTTGGCGTCCTCGAGTGGGGCGGCACCATGCAAGGGATGTCATGGTTTGGGAAGTTCACCACGGCCATGTTCCAAAGCGTGACCAGGACAAGTGGCTTCAATACGGTGGACATCGGAGCTGTGGGGATGCCTATGCTCTTTTTGCTCATGGTCTTGATGTTCATCGGGGCATCCTCTAGCTCCACCGGCGGCGGCATCAAAACCTCAACATTGGCCATTGTGCTGGCAGATGTGTGGCGCACCGTTCGCGGCGCAGACCACGTCCAAATTTTTCAGCGCACCGTGCATTCGGTGCTGCGTTCACGTGCGTACAGCGTGTTGCTGTTCTTTTTGGTCGGAAACATGGTGGGCATCTTTCTGCTGACTGTCACGGAATCTCATCTCGTCCGGCATGAAGGGGTGGCCTTTTTTGATTTGGCCTTTGAGCATGTGAGCGCAATGGGCACGGTCGGACTGAGCACAGGTCTCACTGCGCAACTTTCACCCGCTGGAAAAATGATCCTGGCCACAGCCATGTTTGTTGGTAGAGTAGGCACATTGACCGTAGCATTTGCCGTGGGCGGCAGGACCCTTCAATCGCACTTCAAATACCCAGACGGGCACACCATGGTAGGTTGAACCGGAGAGGCTTCTCTCCTGTTGCATCTTTGACCAACATTTCAAGCATGGGCACCAAAATCACCCCCTACGTCTCCCCTGACCAGGAAGACAAAAAAACGCAGGTCGAGCGCATGTTCGACGGCATCGCCCACAGGTACGACTTCCTCAACCACTTTTTCTCTTTGGGCATCGATGTTTTATGGCGCAAGTCCTGCATCCGTATGCTTCGAAAAGAACAACCGCACACATTGCTGGACGTGGCCACGGGAACGGCAGACTTCGCCATCGAGGCGGTGCGCATGGGCCTTGATGCCCATGTCACAGGAGTTGACATCAGCTCTGGCATGTTGGATGTGGGAAGGCACAAAGTCACCCAAAGGGGATGGGATGAACGCATTGAGTTGATCCAAGGCGATTCAGTGTCATTGCCCTTCGACGAAGGCCACTTCGACGCGTTTACTGTGGCGTTTGGGGTTCGTAATTTTGAAAACCTCCAAGGCGGACTTAAGGACATGCTCCGCGTGCTCAAGCCCGGAGGTTTGGGAATGATCTTGGAATTCAGCAAGCCCCGTCGTTTCCCGATTCGTCAGCTGTTTGGTTTGTACTTCAAGCACATCATGCCGACCATTGGCCGCTGGGTAAGCAACGATCCGGCTGCATACACCTACTTGCCAGAAAGTGTTCAGGCATTCCCCGAAGGACAAGACTTCTTAGACCACCTGACCAAGGCTGGCTACACCGACGTCCACGCCCGGCCATTGACGGGAGGTATCGCAACGGTATACACCGGACGCAAACCTCAGAACAAGTCATGATCTTAAGGGTCCTGCCCAGTCCATTGTCCGGGGACACCGTGTGGGCACCACCCAGCAAGAGCATCATGCAACGCGCTGTGGCCATTGCCACCGTTGCCGATGGGACAACGATGATCAGCCGTCCTTCTGAATCGGACGACTGCACCCATGCCCTAATGATGGCTGCACAGCTCGGTGCAGAGGTCGAACTCGGCGAGGCGGCCGTGGCCATCCACGGAAACTTTCCATTGGCGCCGCGAACCAACACCATCACCCCTGGCGAGTCCGGATTGGGCATGCGGTTGTTTGGCACCCTCGCTGCGCTTCATGATGGACGTGTAATGGCGGAGCGTCAGGAGAGCCTTTTGCGACGGGACATGCATGGGCTGCAGGACATCCTGGCCACTTTTGGGGTCACTGTACAAGGTGGGAGCCCCGAAGAGGAACTCCACATCCAAGGCCCCATTGTAGGAGCTGAAGCCACATTGGACTGCTCTGCAAGCAGTCAATACCTGACAGGACTGCTATGCGCCTTGCCATTGGCAGAGAAAGCGAGCACACTCCACTTGACGAATGTGGTCAGCCGACCCTACGTGGACATGACCCTCGAGATGCTCGAGGATGCCGGAGTCGACATTCAAGTCGTGGCGGACCATCAAGAGGACCGCACCATGACATTGTACATCCCAGGCGGACAGAGGCCTCAAGGAAAAGACGTGGCCGTTGACGGCGATTGGTCCGGGGCGGCCTTCCTCCTGGGGCTGGGACTCCTCTGTTCGCCTCATCACTTGACCATCGAAGGACTTCACAGCACGTACACCCAAGCCGATGAGGCCATCAAAGGTGCCCTCCTCTTCGGAGGGTGTCGGCTGGCAGGGACAGATGAAGGGGTACAGGTCTTCGCAGGCCGTCCCAAAGGTTTCAATGTCGACTTGACCGACAGTCCCGACCTCTTTCCGCCCCTTGCCGCCATGGCAGTGTTTGCGAAGAAGCCAAGTCGCCTTCGTGGACTGCATCGCTTGGAAAACAAGGAGTCCAACCGGGGAGCAACCATCCAAAAGGAATGGAAAAAGTTGGGCCTTGACGTCGAATTGTTGGTGGACGACGACACCATGTTGATCCACCCAGGCCAGCCCTCCATGGGAAGAATGTCCACCCATGGCGACCATCGATTGGCCATGGCTGCGGCCCTGTTGGGTGCCGCAGGGCAAGGAATGGAAATCGAGGGTGCGGAATGCGTGGCCAAGAGCTACCCTGCCTTCTTTGACGACCTCGAAGCCCTAGGGGTCCAAATTCAAGTGGTCGCAGGCGAGGCAGGCTGAGCCCTTCGAACGGCCAGCACAGCCACGGTGGCCGCACCCATGCCACCCATCAACGGCCCCAAGGTCCAAGCCACAACCGGGACCGACATCCAAATGGAAAAGGGCACGCCCACGCCCAGTGCCACGCCGAGGTGCTCGATACTTCTGACAAGGCCTGCCTTTGCACCAAGGCCTTCGCGTTCCCACACGTAGTCCAACATCGCGGCGCCGTAGGCCCATGCACCGACCGTCCAGGACAAGGCCAGCATCAGAGGTGAGAGCACAGGTATTGCCCAAGCGACGGCCCAACACGAGAGCCCCACCACGATTTCGAGGCCAGCCATCCAAAGCACAGCGTGCATGCCACGCCACGCATTGTTCACCAGCAGCCGCCACGAAAAAGGAACCGGCTTGGCCCCCAAATGGACATCTGCCGCTTCGCTCACCATCCCCAAGACAGGCCCCAGCAAAAGGAGCATGATGTATTTGGTCACCTTCAACTTGAGCACCAGGAGCACCATCCAAATCGACACTTCCACCAAAGCAGCCAGCCAGCCAGGAGCATGTCTCCATTCCTCCTCTGGCAACCAACGAGCCGCCAAATGCTCCGCCAAGGCACCGATCCCCCACCACCCCAAAGCTGAAAGGAACAACGTGACCAAAGCCGCTGGCAGAAACCACAACGCCAATGGACCCCGGAGCAAGCGCCAAGCCGCACGGTGAAGCCTCAAAGTTTGGAGGGCATTTCTCATGCTGCGAATGTGGGAAAGTGAAGCCCCACTTGCCTCATTGCACCTTCAAAAGATGTGAACTTTCGTCCCATGCGTATCCACCTTATTGCCATTGGAGGAAGTGCCATGCACAACTTCGCACTCGCCCTTGCACATGCCGGCCATGACGTCACGGGAAGCGACGACCAAATCTTTGAACCAAGCCGTGGCCGACTTGCCTCGGCAGGTCTTTTGCCTAAACAGGAAGGATGGCAACCTGACCTGATCACCTCTGAATTGGATGTGGTGATTTTGGGCATGCACGCGCGCACTGACAACCCTGAATTGTTGAAGGCCCAATCGTTGGGTCTCTTGGTCCAGTCGTATCCAGAGTTTCTTCGCTTTGCCACCGAGAACAAAAAGCGCATGGTCGTGGCAGGGAGCCATGGAAAAACAACGGTCACCTCCATGATTTTGCACGCGCTCAAGGGCGCCGGCATTTCCACCGATTTGATGGTGGGCGCGCAGCTCGATGGGTTTGACCGCATGGTTGACTTGAACGAGGCACATGAGTGGGCGGTCATTGAAGGCGACGAGTACCTCAGCTCGCCTGTGGACCGTCGTCCCAAATTCCTCTGGTACGGCCCCCATGTGACTGTGGTCACTGGCATTGCCTGGGACCATGTGAACGTTTTCCCCACAGAAGCGGACTACATCGCGCAATTCCATGCCTACCTCCTGACGGTCGAGCCCCACGGCACCGTCGTGCATTGCATGGAAGATCAGCTCCTCAATGAAGTGGTGGCGAAGGTCGTGGCCCTGCGTCCTGACATCCATTGGGTGGGCTATGCCACACCGGTCCATGCCCCCATTGCGGGAGGCAGTCGTGTACAATTTGGCAGCGGCCCAGCCCAAGAAATGCAACTCTTGGGCGCCCACAACATGCAAAACCTCGCGGCAGCTCGGGCATGCTGCAAGGCGATGGGACTGGATCATGAAACCTTCGACCAGGCCATGGCCAATTTCACGGGGGCGGCGCGCAGGCTGGAAGTCATGGCAGAAGATCAGGAAAAAGGGTTCATCGCCTTCCGCGACTTCGCCCACGCCCCTTCCAAATTGAAGGCCACCCAGGCTTCCGTGGTGGGGCAATTCCCCGACCGTGAAGTCACTGCATTGTTCGAGTTGCATACGTTCAGCAGCCTCAACAAGGATTTTCTCCCACAATACAAAGGTGCCATGGATGAAGTCCACCATGCCATTGTGTTCTTTGATCCAAAGGTGGTGGCGCACAAAAGGCTTCCCAAACTGGATGTGGCATTTGTCCAAGCTTCCTTTGGCAGAACCACCATCGAAGTGATCACTGAAGTGCACGAACTGGAGCAAAGGTTGTCTCAAGTCCCTGACAAACGACATGTGCTGCTCACCATGAGCAGTGGGCGATTTGGTGGCGCTCAGCTCATCCCAGACCCACATCCAGGGACATCATCACAATGAAGCCACCAATGAAACCAAGGGTCGCGATGTCTGTGTACTTGTCGCGTTGGGTCTCCGGTATGACTTCCTCCACCACCACGTAAATCATGGCCCCTGCCGCAAAAGCCAAGGCGTAGGGCAAGATTGGGCGCATGGCCATCACAGCCAACGCCCCGATCACAGCGGCCACAGGCTCCACCACGGCCGACAATTGACCAAACCACCATGCGCGTCCTCTCGACACGCCATCTCTTCTCAATGGCATGCTCACAGAGAGGCCTTCCGGAAAATTTTGAATGCCAATCCCAATGGCCAAGGCCACAGCTCCCGCGGTGGTCGCTCCATCCAAACCCAACGCCGCGGCACCAAAGAGCACCCCCACGGCAAGCCCCTCGGGAATGTTGTGCAAGGTGATGGCCAGTACCAAAAGGGTGGTTCTGTGCCAATCCGTTTGGGGGCCTTCAGCTTCCTCCTTCTTGAAGTTGATGTGAAGGTGCGGCGTGAACTTGTCCAGGGCATAGATGAACAAAGCACCAAGCGCAAAGCCCAAAGCCGGAGGACCCACTTTGGCAAATCCCTCGCCTCCTGTCATTTCTATCGACGGGGCCAACAACGACCAAAAGCTGGCCGCCACCATCACTCCTCCTGTGAAGCCGAGCATGCCATCGAACCACTTGCGGCTCATGGTTTTGAAGGGGAACACCAAAGCGGCGCCCAAGGCCGTCATTCCCCAAGTAAAAAGGGTGGCCACAAGGGCGGCCATCACCGGGCCAAGGCCCTCCATCCATGCAATCAATGAGTTCATGTGGCGCTCGTTTGTAGCTGTGTACCCATCTCCTCCCAAGGGGTCACCAAAATGTACTGATGTCCCTCTGAAGGCAGGCTCATTCTTTCTTTGGGACCAATCACTGAGCCCAGCGCAAGGTTGTGCCTTTGCAATTGGTCCAGGACTTGCCCTTGGTCGTCTTGGACCGCACTGATTTGGCCCCAAGTGTCAGCCGGCAACTCACTCAAGGGCATCAGCACACGCTTGTCCAAAATGTCGCCATGGGCATTGGGGATCGGCTCGCCATGGGGGTCCACCTCGGGGTGATCCAAATAGGCGTCGAGTCGTTGAACGAGCTCTACACTGTCAATGTGTTCCAACTGCTCTGCAATGTCGTGGACCTGGTCCCAACCAAAGCCGAGACGCTTGACCAGAAAGGTCTCCCACAGCCGATGCTTCCGCACCAGGGAAAGGGCCAAACTCCTACCGGTAGGCGTCAAGCGCGCGCCATGGTACGGACGGTGTTCCGCCCAACCCAGCTCCTGCAACACCTGTACCATGCCAGAAACGCTTGGAGGCTTCACCTGGAGATGGGCCGCCAAGTCATTCGTGGCCACCCACGCATCTGGGCCTCCTTTTCTTTCGCCGAGCGCATAGAGCGCCTTCAAATGATCTTCACGGTTGGTGGACTTGGCCATGCCGCAAAGATAGGCACCTTGCCCTTTTTTTAGTCAAGCCTAAAAAATGAGGTTGCATCATTTCCCGCTGGAGTGAACCTTTTGGTGCCAAAGTTTTCTGAAATTGGGGCCATGAAGCAACTGTACGTGGTCCGACATGGGCAGGCAGAGCCACAGCATGAAAGCGGGGACTTTCAACGACGGCTGACGGCCCAAGGGGAGCTCGACGTGGAGGCTTTGGCCCGCGCAAGTCGCTCCAACAGGGTTGTGGGTAGCCCCTTGTGGACCAGCCCTTCTCAACGCACCACACAGACAGCACAAACCCTGCTCAAGGAGTGGCACGAAGCACCTATGAACATGCAGATCCAAGACGAGGCTTACCTCGCATCGGATCGGTCCTGGATCCAATGGATACGACATTGGGACAATGCCCATGATTCGGGCTGGCTGGTCGGACACAATCCTGGCTTGAGCGATTTGGTGCAACACCTGACTGGACATTCCATTTCTCTCTCGACAGGAAGCATGGCGGCGCTTCAACTCGAAGTGAATCAATGGGAGGAATTGTTCGCCGGCGTGGCCCATTTGGAACGTCTATTCTCCCCCTCCATTCCCCATCTGTCATGAAGCGCATCGCATGGGCTTGGTGGATTCTCGCCGCAATGCTCGTCGCATTCTTTTGGCGATTTGGGCAATTGGCCTCTTACATCTTGGCGGCCGTTGCGGTCAGCTTTGCAGGACAACCACTGGCATCGTGGCTAAAAACACGCAGGGTGGGGCCTTGGAAAGTGGGGCCAACCTTGGCCGCAGGGCTCACCCTTGCAAGCATGGCCGCTTTGCTCTCTGGTGTCGTGATGCTCTTTGCCCCACTGGTGGCGGAACAGCTCGCCGCCCTGCGCGGACTGAATCCCGAAGAATTGATCCGGCACTGGAATGAAGCCTTGGCCAAGGTGGACCGTTGGACAGCTGGCATTGACATGAGTGGCGAGGGAATCGCCAACAGCGCCTATTTGGCAGAAGAGGCTTCCCAATGGATTCAAATGGAGGCCGCCGGCAGCTTTCTGACCGACTTGCTGTCCTCCATTGGCAATGTGTTTGTCGCGACGTTCTCCATCCTGTTCATGGCCTTCTTCTTTTTGCAAGAACCCCACCTTTTCAAACACTTCGTCCTGGGCCTGACGCCACCGGACAAGAAAGCCTCTGCAGAAAAGGTCATGGCAAGGTCTGGCGAACTCCTAACCCGCTACTTCGGGGGGCTTGTCATTCAAGTGAGCATTGTGACCTTGATTGTGGGCTTGGGCTTGACCCTCGTTGGGGTGCCCCACGGTTGGCTGCTTGGGCTTTTGGCAGGACTGTTCAATTTGATCCCATACGTTGGGCCACTTTTGGGAGCGGGCATCGGATTGTTGGTCATGATTTCCAGCGGTGTGGGGCTCGATGATTTGGCTTGGGGAATGGCAGTCTATCTGGCAGCGCAAGGTGTGGACAATGTCTTCACCCAGCCCGTGGTGTTTGCCAAGCGCGTGTTTGCACACCCCCTTGAAATTTTTGTGGTGGTGTCGGTCGCGGGAAGCCTGGGAGGACCTGCTGGCATGGTCTTGGCGATTCCCGGCTACACCTTGCTTCGGATTGTGGGTCGTGAGTTTTTGCAACAATTCCCTTGGGTGCAAGCATTGACAAAGAGCATTGACCGAAATGGTCAAGATGATCTCTGAGGGATGTGAACGCGGCATGTGAACAACTCCAAAAGATTTCTTGCCCCCTCCACGGGCTCGGGTTGAACTCTTTGGTCTAGCTTTGAATCCCGTAACCACGGGCATGTCGACTCCAACCTCTTCTTCCTCCAAATCTCTGGCCAGCGGTCGCAACAGCCGGTACATTTTTGTCACCGGTGGAGTGAGCAGCAGCTTGGGCAAAGGCATCGTCAGCGCATCGCTCGCCAAGCTTCTGCAAGCCCGTGGGTATTCGGTGACCATTCAAAAACTGGATCCCTACATCAACGTTGACCCGGGCACACTCAATCCCTATGAACATGGGGAGTGCTATGTCACATCGGACGGTGCGGAAACCGATTTGGACCTGGGCCACTACGAGAGGTTTTTGAACGTTCAAACCACCCAAGCGAACAACATCACCACGGGCAGGATTTACCAGAGCGTCATTGACAAGGAACGTCGAGGGGAATACCTTGGAAAAACGGTGCAGATCATTCCACACATCACCGACGAAATCAAGCGTTGTGTGCAAATTCTCGGCTCCAAGCACGATTATGACTTTGTGATCACAGAGATTGGCGGCACAGTGGGGGACATCGAATCCCTGCCATACATCGAAGCAGTGAGGCAAATGAAATGGGAATCGCCTGAAGACACCCTGGTGGTTCACTTGACCTTGGTGCCCTACTTGTCGGCCGCAGGCGAACTCAAAACCAAGCCCACCCAGCACTCTGTGAAGCAGCTGCTGGAGTTTGGGGTGCAACCTGATGTCTTGGTCTGCAGAACAGAACATCCTCTCCCAGGCAACGTCAGGTCCAAGCTTGCCCGCTTCTGCAACGTGGCCCTAGACGCTGTGATTGAAAGCATCGACGCCGACACCATCTACGATGTTCCATTGTTGATGCAAGAAGAGCGTTTTGACCAGGTCGTGCTGAAAAAGCTTGGCATGGATGGAGACGACACTTCTGCGGACTTGTCCGAATGGAAAAGCTTTCTTTCCAAGTACAAGAACCCCAAGAGAATTGTCAAAATTGGACTCATTGGCAAGTACGTGGAGCTCAAAGACAGCTACAAAAGCATCGCTGAAGCCCTTGACCATGCTGGTGCTCAACTGGAAACCGAAGTTCAAGTGGAATGGATCCACAGCGAACAGATCACGCCCGACAGTGTCGCCGAACGATTGAACGGATTGGATGGCATCTTGGTGGCTCCGGGATTTGGCTCTCGCGGCATCGATGGCAAGCTCTTGAGCATCCAACATGCGCGGACAAGTGAGACGCCTTTCTTTGGCATCTGCTTGGGAATGCAATGCGCCGTCGTGGAATTCGCTCGCAATGTTTTGGGCCTCGAAGATGCACACTCCACGGAGATCAAAGAGTACACCCCTCACCCTGTCATTGATTTGATGGGGGAACAAAAGAGCATCACCAACATGGGAGGCACCATGCGCCTCGGTGAATACCCTTGCCAATTGAATGACAACTCCAAAGCGGCTTCAGCATATGGCGGCAGCTCAGAAGTGGCAGAGAGGCACCGTCATCGCTACGAATTCAACAACGCCTACCTCGGGTCTTTTGCCGAAGCGGGAATGGTGGCTTCAGGTGTGAATCCCGACAGCAAGCTTGTGGAAATCGTTGAAATCCCAGCCCACCCTTATTTCGTGGCTTCTCAATTCCATCCGGAATACGCGAGCACAGTGTTGCGACCTCACCCCCTCTTTGTGTCCTTTGTAAAGGCTACAATTGTTGCCTCCGAGAACGTGGGAAGCACGGCAAGTCAAGCCGACAAGGCAGAGGCCAAAGGCTGAATCAAGTGTCAATTGGCTGCGGGTCGCAGCATCTGTACATGGGGAATGCCATCCTCCAAGTACGTCTCTCCGGCAGGTTCGAAGCCCAACTCTTTGTAAAATGCCTCCAGGTAGCACTGGGCTGAAATGCGGATGCCCAACTCAGGCCATTGCACAGCACACACGTCCATGCTTTTGAGCATGACCTCTCGACCCAAGCCCTTGCCACGCAAGTCTCTTCGGGTGGCTACACGACCAATGCTCGGTTCCGCGTAACTCACACCAGGCCCCAAAACCCTCGTGCAAGCTGCCACAGGCAGGCCTTTTCCGAGGGGACCATCGCAAGCAAACACATGGATGGCCCGCAAGTCTTTGCCATCAAGTTCGCTGTAAGGACAATCCTGCTCGAGGACGAAAACATCCACACGCAAACGGAGGATGGCGTACAACTCATCCCGGCCAAGTGCCGTCCACTCCTTGTCGTGCCAAATCATCCCTTTCATCGTTCCCCAAAAATAGGGCATGAAAAAAGGGGGCCGAAGCCCCCTTTTCTA
>CAWVVM010000019.1:0-49611 GCA_963933635.1 uncultured Flavobacteriales bacterium | reverse complement strand
GCTGAAGCTCTTGGGCGACGATCAGTCGACGCTCAAAAGGCTCTTTGTTGGGGTGAAGGTGAACGCCAAACTTCTTGCCGTTGGAGACGCGGTAGCGCTTGCCTTGAACGTAGAAGACGACGGAGTAACGGTTGTGCTTGTCCTTGGACAAACGAGGCGGAATGAACTGCATGAACTGACAGTTTTGCTGCCAGACTTCTTGCACACTTCGTCTTAAACCCCTCAACCAATGGAGGTTACAACCCTTTGAACACAACCTTGCCAAGGTTGGGGTCGCGAGTTCGAATCTCGTTTCTCGCTCAAGAAAAGCCTCCCATTTCGGGGGGCTTTTTTCGTTGTGGGGCAAGGGTTTCCGAGGGTCGGGCTGGTGGAAACCCAAGCAGCCCATGCTTGGAAAGAGAACGCCCTCATTTTTTAAAAAATCAAAGCGAGCGAGTACCTTTGGCGCGTCTTTTGATTTTTATCTTTTCAAAACAAGGCGCAGCCGGAGGTTGCGCCGCACCAAAAACCTTTGCCATGCGTTTGTTTTTCCTTTCTTTGGTCGGAGCGGCTGTCCTCGCAAGCTGCAACGCACCATGTCCTGAATGTCCTGAAGTGGATTTGACCGCCTATGAAAAAAACCAAGCGACCATGCAAGCCATGTTTGCTGGATTTGCCGAGGGCAAGGTGGACCCCTCCATGTTTGCCGAGGACTTCAAAGACGTTGGGACAGGATTCAATGAGTCCGACAGGGGAAAGGCCGAGGCAATGGAGCAATACGGCATGTTCACTTCCATGTTGACCATGGATTTGGAAGAGGCAATGTATTTGCCTGGGGTGGACACCGTGGACTTCGCACTTGACGGAAGCGTGCGCTACTACGGCAAGTGGAACATGCAAATGGGCGAAGCCTCACAGCGGTTGATGACCTACGGCAGCATGAACTTCAATGCAGGGGGAGAAATCACCGAGCTCGCCCATTATGGGGATTGGACGGCCACATTCAATGCTCTGCTCGCAGAGAATCCAGAAATCATGGAACAAATGATGGCGGCTCAAGCAGAGTGACCTTGACCTTGACCCTGTCTTGGACCTCAAAGAAAGCCTCGCTCAAGCGGGGCTTTCTTGTGCCAGTTTCAGCTGTTGACGTGGACTATTGTCACCCTCAATGGCTTTCCCATGTTGTAGCTGTGGTGCATCTTTGTGCCATGAACGCGAAAATCCACACTGACCAAGGCTCCATGACCGTGGAGTTTTTCGAGAAAGACGCCCCCAAGACGGTGGCCAACTTTGTCAAACTTGCCCAAGAGGGCTTCTACGAAGGCTTGAAATTCCATCGTGTCATCCCCGGGTTTGTTGCCCAAGGAGGTTGTCCCCAAGGCATCGGAAGCGGGGGGCCTGGCTACACCATCGACTGTGAGTTGGATGGAGAAAATCAATACCACGACAAAGGGGTGCTCAGCATGGCACATGCTGGACGCAACACCGGAGGGTCGCAGTTTTTCCTTGTGCATGGCCGTGAAAACACCGCCCACCTGGACCGGAACCACACGTGTTTTGGGAAGGTTACTGAAGGGCTGGACATCGTTGATCAAATCAACCAAGGAGACACCTTTCGCGTCGAGATCATCGAAGGCTGAAGCAAAAGCTTGGTGCATGAAAAAGGGCTGCCAATTCAGGCAGCCCTTTTTCATGTCCTCACGTCAGGAGATTACTGGTCTTTTTTCTCCCTGAGTCCGTCGTTGTAGCGGTTCTCATTGATCACAATGTCGTAGACCTGTGTCCGCAAGGTGTCGCCCTTGGCATCGACAGTCTCCTCAGCGTAGCTCTTGACCACAAAGTCCTGAGGCAATGCTGGAGGGGTTCCCGTGAGCTTCTTCATCGAAGCATTGGTTAGGTTGCTTGTGCTCAAATCAGTGCCCGTGAAATCAACACCATCCACCATGGCCCCAACGAAGGAGACCCCGCGCATGTTGGCCCCTTTGAAGGACGTTTTTCGGATCATCGCATCGTTGAAATCGGCCCCTGTCATGTTGCATGACTCAAAGGAGGCTTGGTCAATCCTTGACCGGCGCAAATTTGTACCACTGAGGTTCGCTTCTAGGAAGTCCGACTGGTCCAACATCGCATTGGTGAAGTCTGCCCCGTTGAAGATGCAATCATCTGTGGCCTTCGTCAGCAAGAAGGTGGCGTCTTCGAAGTTGCCACCCGAGAGGTTGCACTCTTCGAGCAAGCAGTTCTCAAACCTGGCACCCTCCGCGGAAATGGCGCGCATGCTTTCAGGCGCCGGCTCAAACAAGCCTTCGTAGGACAAGGCATCGGTGGTCCACTCGGTCAGCACAGCAGAACTGAACGAGGCTTCGTCAAATGAAGCGCCTTGCACGTACCAGGACGCCATCTGGGCCCCATGAAACTTGGCCTTCGTCGCGATGAAGCCTGTGGCATCTACCATCTCCACAGGTTCTCCGTCCATATGAATGGCTGAAAAGTTGGCCTGGGCGGCGTTGGTGTAACGCAGCAAGGGGGGGGTCAAAAAATCGACTGCCACCCAAGAGGAAGATCTCAAATCCAAACCTTCCAAAGGGACGTAAGGCCCCATGGGACCCGATGGCTCGCTCAACTCAAACCGAGAACCATTGAGCACGCAGCGTCCACCATTGACTTCGCCAAAGGAGCGGTTGACCTCCATGAAGACGGTTCCGGCCATGTTGCATTCACGCACAAATCCAGAGGCATTGGCGCGTCCAGCACGTTTTCCCCGGTACGACTGGGCCATCAAACTGCTGCCGGCAAGCATCAAGCCCGCCAACAGCAACACGTTAGAGCAAAGGTTTCTTTGGAACATCATGGTGAAGTGAATTCTTTGCGAAGGTAAGTAGCTAAGGAACAAGATGCCCCAACGGCCTCTGGTCGATTTTCCATTCAAAAAATCAGTCGACAAGGTCAGTGGGGAGCTTTTTCCGGTAGGTCCAGTCCCGCAACACCCCAAATTGTTGAACAGCTAGGGTCGAATCCGTTGGGAATTCATACAAACTGTAGGTGGGGCCTGGAAAATTGTACAGTCCATTGCCCATGGAACAAAGGTCCATGGTGTCACCGTTGCTTCGGATGGCAACCAATTGGTTACCCACCAAGTCCAGTGTGATTTCTTCGGCACCCCACGTATTCAAAAACCCTTTGTCCTCTAGCACATACGTACCCAATTGCTCCATCGGGAGATCACCTCTGAACGCATAATTCATCCAAGGCGGAGCCGCTGATGTATCTGACAAAACGTTTCTGATATCATGGTATAGATCAATCGCTGCAACGCGGTACCTCTCTGAATTGCTCGCCAAATGGGCACTGGAATTCACCGCCAAGTGGGTCTGGGCCAGACATTCCGGGGTCTTCATCCACTCGATGAATTCAATCCCTGGTCGGCCAATGTAATTGCTCTTGTTCCACCAAGCATAGTTGTGCACGTTGTGCTCCATGTTGGCATAGACGACCTCCTTGAAACGTTTGTTTTTCTCTTCAATCTCAGGCTTTCGCATCATCAGAAGATCCAAATCCACATAGAGATCAAGCAAATGAGGGGGAAGCCGCTCATGGATTTTCTCGAGGGCATTGTAACCTCTTGAATTCAGTTCCAGCTGGTCATAAAACCGAACCATGAAATACACACCCATGGCATTTTGAAAGGCCTCTTGGGAGGTGGTTTTTGGATTGTAAACCAAATCAGAGACTTTGTTGTTGGTGCGGTTCTTTTGGATGACCGTATTGGCCGACAAAACCTCTGCCTCCAAATTGCTCATGACTTCTTCGAACAACACCTCGGCCGATTCAGTGACTTCCCTGAGCTCCTTTTGCTCCTCGAGCTGATTGGCCATCACAATGCCCAGCACAATCATCACAACCTCCACCAGTGCAAAAGCCATCATGGCCATTGAATTGGGTTGACCTTCGGATGACCTTGTCATTTGACGAAACAACTGTTGCATGAAGGCAAGTTAACCCAAACCCTTCATGCATTCCTTGCCGATGAAGGGCTGCTCCACGGTGAACCATCAATCCCGACGTCGCCAAATGCAATTCTGCAGAAAGCCATCACACGTCTCCTTGATTTTTTCGCGCTGCACCCGGTAGTCCGTTTGCTGCGTGGTGCCAATCAGGCCATACAGTTCAAACGAGGCACTGTCAGGATAGAGCATCAACTTCGCCGCAGTGTCCACCCACAAAAAATCATACTCACCTGAATGCGCATCTCCATTCGAGAATTCAAACCGGTAGTGGCCTGGCACCCCATCGGAAATATCGTTGTCTTCAAAAACCATGACCTTGGGTCCGTCTTCTTCACAGTCCCCACACCCGCGCTCCACATCGAGGTCGTACGTCCCCAGAATGTTCTCCTGGATGGGCTTGCAACTGCAAATGGAGAAGCTGGCGAGAAGAACAAATACCTGGAATTTCATGCTCGAAAGGTCGTGGAATCTTTGATTTGACAACTGTCCATGTCCCTCAAAGGGAGTTTTCACTTATTTCTTCCAAATTGGGAATGTTTTTGAGCAGAAGAGGCACTATTCACACGGGCTTGCAAACTCTCCTAGCAGCAAAAGAAGATCGACCACATTGGTTGTTCCATCTGCGTTGATATCCGTTGGACATTCATCTGGAGCGCCCTGTCCGCCGTTGTCGTCGCATTCGCCTTGGGTCCAACTCACAACTCCACCGAGATACATTGCATAACATGAATTTCCATAGGTCATGCCATTGCATCCGCAAACAGGGTCATACTCATCGTTGCATGGGTGGTTGGGGTTGATCAAGGTGGGGAGTATGCAAGTATCCCACAGGCATGAACCATCGTCTACCGTGGCGTTGGGGTTGAAGTTGATGGCATCGGGGTCTGTGCATCCTGAAATTTCTCCGCAAAAAGGCAGATCCGTACAGACTTGTATGTGGCAGCATTCGAGCCATTCTCCTGCATTGCCGGCTTGATAGAAGACCATGTCGATGCAGAACGGACTCTCTGCTAGTGCATCTGGGTCGAGGGTCACGCTCAATGTCGAGGACATCTGGGCGCCAAGTGAGACTCCCGTAACCCACTGGACAATGGGGCCATACTGACCGGGGTAGGTCAGCTGAATTTGGCCAAAGTCAAACAACAGGTGATTCACGATGCCCAGTTCGAGTGAATAGCCGTCTGCCGTGCACGTGACGTCGAAGATCTCCACTTCAGCACATCCACATTCTGGCACCTCCATGCAAACATCCAAGAAGCAGCAAGTGGCAGCGGGGTTTTGTGCCGGGTTCTCCTCGTGTACAGAGAAAAACAGGCAAAGTTCGTCCGTGGCGTTCGCACCCTGCACGAGAACAGAGAAGTCTCCACAGGATCCTGGGGCCAAGCTGTTGCCAGAAAGATCAAACGTGGTGTTGTCTAGCGTGACGCCTGGAGGCCCGACAGCTGACAAGCTGAAGTAACCAATGTCAAAGGTCGTACTTGCGCTGTTGCACAAGGTGAAATTGTAGATCAGGCTCCCATCCTCTTGACAGATCAAAGTGTCTTCTACAATGGTGACGCAGGAGGAGTCACTATCGCACTGGACAGGAAACTCGCCCCCACATGTCTTGTCTTCATCCGGATTGGCCCAATCCCAGCCTATGTTGTGGATGGGGGTGGCCTGCGGGTCGAGGAAGCATATCTCGACGGCATCCTGGACAATGCCAATGGGCGCAACGCCTCCAATGTATTCCAATTGGATGGCCGCGGGGCCCGAATTGATCAAGTTGAAATCGCTTGAAACGTCAAAGGTTGCAGGCTCGCCGTGGGTGTGCACGGACAATTCATAAAAACATCCCGTGCTGTTGTTGTCGAAAGACAGGGTGACACAGCATTCGTCATCCACCTCGACGATGGGTTCAAAGTCGCATGTACAGTCCAGGAGCGTGAAATCCAGAAGTTTCGAAGTGGAAGTGCACCCATTCAGACCGGTCACTTCGACCCAGAAAAGGCCGGTGGCATTGATGAGGAAGCATGGTTCATCGGCTCCAGGCACAGCCACTCCATCCTGGTACCACTGATAGGACCCATGACCTTCTGGCGCACAAACGAGTTGTGCGTAGCAGTCTTCATGGCACCCGGAGGGCACCGTGCAAAGGTCCGGTGGTGGAAGGATTTCGAAGGAAGCACTGTGGAAGCAGCCGTTGGCATTGATTCCTGTGGCCGTATAAATACCTGCATTCTGAGCCACGATGCTTTCCCCTGTGGCGCCAGTGTTCCAGTTGTAGTTGATGAGGGGGTCCACAGGGTCGACCTCGATCACGACGTCGGTTCCTGCGCAGGGTGGGCTGTTTGGCGAAATGAGGTTGAATTGGATGTCTTCGACCCATTCTACGATGAGTGAAGTGCTGTGTGTGCAGCCGTCCGCATCTGTGACGATGAGGTCAATGGTGCTTGTTTGGCCTGGCGCGCCGGACACATTGTTGAGGGTGGGTGCGGTGGAAAGCTCAATGCCGTTGACCAACCATTTGTACAAATAGAATCCTCCAGTGGTGCTGTAGGATGCATCGTCTGTGCCGCACAGCACGGAGGGTCCAAGAATGGCTGGAGACATGTCTGGAAGAACCTGCACGGTGATGGGGCCGCTTGTTCTGGAGCAACCATTGCCATCGGTGACCGTGACCGAGTATTCCCCTGCGCCCACACCAATGAGCAGGGCTGAGGTTCCGACCACGGTGGAGGATGCATCTGTCCATGCGTGACTTGCGAAGGCTGGATCTGACTGGATGTTCGCCGTTCCCGGGTCTGCGCAAACAATGTCATCCAGTGTTGCAACGAGCGGATCGCTAGGTTCCGGATGCACTGTGATGGTGGCCGTGCTGGTTTCGGTGCAGCCTTGACTGTCGACGGCAGTCACGGAAATGGTGTTCCCCGCAGGCACTGAGGTAAAGCTGTGTTGGAAAGGAGACCCTTCAAAGGCAGACCCGTCAGGAAAACTCCAGATGTAGTTGACCGCACCGCTGGCCGAGGCGGAATGAACCTTGGGGTCGCCCACACATGCCGGGTCGTCCACGGTGATGATCGGCGCACTGACGGATCCTATGTTTACGTTTTGCGTTGCCGTGGCTGAGCACCCTCCGGCGGTGGTTACAGTAAAACTGGCCGTGTATGTTCCTCCACCTGGGTAAGACTGCATTGGGGGGTTCTGGCCTGTGTAGTCTACTGTACCGTCATTGTTGAAGTCCCACGCCCATGACACGATGGTGTTCGATGGGTCGGTGGCGATGTAGCTCGATCCGTCCGTGAAGGTCACATCGTCACAGCCGATGATATCGAATGAAAAGTCGGCGGCCATGGGCACACAGACTTCCACATTGCTCCCGATTGGACAAGCGCTTGGGGGCGGTGTGAGGTTGGGCGCGCTGGTGTTGACCACCACGTTGTAACAGCCCGCTTGGGTGTAGGTGTGACTGTTGCTGCCACTGATGGCTCCATCGCCCCAGTAATAGGTGATCCCGTAAGGGTGGGCAGCGGGCAAATTGTCACTGATCGTCGCGGTGTTGCAGTTCACATTGGCGTTCAGCGAGATGCCATATGCCGGGTTGCATGTGTTGGTAGATGTGCAGGTTTCTTCTTCGATTGGATAAGCCGAGGAGGTTGTGCTGCAACCTGTCGCATCTATGGACGTCGTGACGGTGTAGGTGGTGATGCCCGGAGTTCCCGTCGGAGCATATGTGGTGATCGAACTGCCCGGTGATGGTCCGGTTGTGCCGTCTGACCAAGTGTGACTCCATCCGGACTGCGTGGGGGTCACCAAGGTGACAGGGTCCGGATAGGGAATGCACAGCACATTGGGGTTGGGCGACGTGATGACGGCCGTGGGAACTGGACTGTCCTCAACGGTGAAGTAGGCCGTTCCTTGGCAACCATTGCCGTCTGTAACCGTCACGCTGTGCTCTCCGCTTGCGCTGACGCCGAAAGTATTGCCAGACGTTGGAGTGCCGCTTGGGGGACTCCAGTTGGATGAGGTGTAGCTCATTGTGGTGCTCAATTCGGCTTGAATCAATGCGCCGGGGCAGAGGTGTCCCGTCTGCTGGATCACTGGCGTTGGCTGAGGATGCACGGTCACTGTGAAGTTGTTGACCTCCTCTTCATTGCACAGGCTTGATGTGACTTTGATTGAAGCAGTGGGCGTGGTTTGGCTGTTCCATTGGATGTCGACCGCGGTTGAGCCTTGACCGCTGATGACACTTCCCGCGGTGATTGGACTGATTGACCAAGTGAATTCCTCCCCATTCGGGGTTGCCGAAGTGGTGATGGAATAACTGGCGATTTGGTTTTCACAGGTTCCGGTGCCGACAAGGCCGGTTGGGGCCACGGGCATGTCGGGCTCGAAATCCAGAGTTGTCTCTGAAAAGCAAAATGGTGTGGTTGTCTGGTATGCACTTACAGACAACTCGTGCGCGGTTGCGGTGCTCGACCAGTTGACTGTGGTGTTGGTGCCGCTAAAGCTGGACAGGGTTCCTTGACCTGAGCCCACGTTCCAATAGTAATTGACGCCGGGTTCGATGGGGTCGACCACATAGAGCAAGTCTTCGCCAGCGCATCCTTCCGTTGGTCCTGAGATGATAGGGGTTGGCGGGTCGACAACGACCACGGTAGTGGACACCTCGGAATTGCAGTAGATGGAATTGGGGTCAGAAGCCGTCACCGTGTAGGTGCCTGCAAAGGGGAAGTTCACATCAAACAAGGCGCCCGATACAGCTCCTGTGGCTGGGGCGCTGACGCTCCAGTCCACGTTTGTTGCGTTGGTGGAGAACGTGAGGTTGCTTCCAATGCATGCTGCGTTGGGGGCTTGTGCAAAGAGCAATTCAGGCAAAACCTCGATGGTGAGGTTCCCCTCGCCTGAACAGTCGGGGGCGTTGTGCTCCTTGAGGCCGAGCAGGAAGGGGCTCTCATAGGTGACGTCAATGGTGCCGACTCCGGTGGTGGGCCACATGACAGTTACTTGGTTGCCATTGGTATTGACAACGGTGCCTCCAGACACATTCCAATCGTATTCAACATCCATCCATTTGGGCACGGAATACACGGCCACGTCGCCGATGCAAACGATATCTGGTCCGGAGATGACACTTGAGGAGGAAATGATGGGCACTTGTACGGTGGTCGGTTGATCACAAATGCCATTGCAGTCTGACACGATCAAACTCACTTCTCCGAAGGGACCTTGGTCCCACTGAAGGCAGATTTCGGGTGTCCCTTGACCGTCGATGCTGATGCTGTTGCCGTTGGCATCGTTCACCGTCCAGGCATATGTTGCCCCGGGGCAAGTGGTGGTCCAATAGCACGCGCTGTCACCTTCACAGAGTGTGGTGATGCATTCGATCTTTGGCCCTTCCTCGTTGAGCACCTCAACCTCAAGGACATACGTGTCCTGACAGCAACAGACAGTGTCCCCTTCCGCATTGAGCAGAGGAGTGGTTACCGTAAGAAGGACTTCTTGGGTGCCCGGAGTGTTGAAGGCGTGAGCGGGATTGACTTCGTTGGAATAGTAGCCATCGCCGAAGTCCCAAAAGTGAGATGCGCCTGGTGTCGAGAGGCTCTGGAATTGCACTGGAGTGTTTAGGCAGACGGGCGATGGCGCTGTGAACTCAGCATGGGGGGCCTCCCCAATCTCAACGCATTGCTGCAGGATTTGCATGCCACCTGGCCCAATGATCGTCAAGCTGATGTTGCCTTGTCCAGGGCCTTGCCACTCCACTTCGACCGAGGCAGGATCTTGGAGGGTATTGATCAGGGTGCCTTCTGTGATTGTCCAGTCATAGGTGTTCTGATCCGAATACGGTGCCAAGACGGTTGTGACGCCATTTTCACAGACGTAAACGCATGAGGAGTCACCACTTGTTGGTGGTTCGTCCGGATTGAGGTCACCTTCGTTGTTCTGAGGTCCCAATTCAATGACCGCACAATCCCCCTTGCTTGTCTCACAGGCCACTGTTATTCGAACAGTCGCAGCGCAGACGAGGTCCGCAGAATAAATCTTGTAGGAAAAAGTGAAAACGCCGCAACAATCACTTCCGTCTCCATTGCCTCCGGAATAAAAAATGAAGCCTGTTCCTTGCTCCACTCCAAAACAGGCAGGCAATCCCTCCACTGTCACGCCATCAAGATCCAAGTCAATGACATCATTGGAGAGCAAATTGGCATTGAACTGTGGGAGATCTGCCTCGTCAATGGAATAGGTATCATTTACAGCTTGAAAAAAGTCCGGATTGCAGTCCAAAACGGCTTGTGAAAAAGCATTGGAAGAAACCAAACAAAAGGAGAGAAGGGAACAGAAAAATAGGCGCATATGCCTAATGTACTGAAAATGAGTTATGTCTGCAATAGAGGGGGGGCAAGAAATCATCAAGCTTGACGATGGGGTGCAAAAGTCCTCTCATCATCCGACCAGGCCGAAATGGGCAAAACAAGGAGAGCTCTCGAACCATTTGTTCGCCAACCTCGATGAGTCAGAAACGAAGGGTCGACCACAACACGTCGTCATATTGATGCCTGCGTCTTTCCAAAGATGAAGTTTGTTTGGCGAGTGGTGAATGTGCGTGAAGTAGTATTGGCAAACCCTTTCTTTCAGGAATCAGTCACAGGTGTTTCCAAACTCGCCGAGGACAAGCAACAAGTCATCAACGGCCACATTTCCGTCTTGATTTGCATCATTTTCGCACAATGACGCACACCCAAATTCACTTAACACAAGCAATACATCTTGAACGCCAACAATGCCATTGCCGTCAAGGTCTTCTTGGCAAGACAAGTCACATATCCCATCTCCATCAAAGTCATTTAGACAAAAACCGTCACAATCATAACCGGCCTCGGCATAGACACATGTGCCATCATCCTCGGTTGACGTGGCGTTGAAATTGCAGGCTACAAGATCATTGCACCCAGAAGAGGGCTCATTGTCGCAAAGACTGTCAAAAAACAACCAAGCTTCTCTGCTTGAATCGATGTCCATATTTCCATAGGCTCCCGGCCAATCGTGTCCTCCGCCGTTTACAGTGTAAAGCCAAACCTTGGCGCAGTCATCTTCAACACTATATTTCTCGAACGATACGGTGCTTCCATCAGTTGTCGAGGTATTGGGGAAATTTCCCGTTGCATCTATTTCGAGATCGTACAGGTCCACAAAAAAATCAATGGTCGCAGGTATGCTCGGGTATGCTCCCCAACCATCTTGGTTGTTCGCGTCTCCATTGAAGTAGGTGATGTTGTCTTGTGTTCCATGAATTTCTAGGATGCCCACGTTTTGAGAAGGGGTACAATTGTCCATGATGTCTTGCATAATCATCCCAGAAATCGGAGCTATACCTAAGAATGACTCAGATGCTTCGCAAGCGAGTAGGTAACAAAAGTCCCCGCCATTCGACATGCCAGTGCAAAAAACCTTGTCTGGGTCAATCGCATTGTCTGAGGAAAATGAGCTGATCAAATCTTCTAAAAAGGCGACGTCGTCGACCGTTTCATTGTTTTGGAAATCATATCCCACATTGAAGAACGTATTTCCTCCATTGTCTTCAATGCCTTGTGGATAGCAAACACCAAATCCGTACTCAATGGCCAAGTCGTTAAAATGAGAGTAGTTCATAATGTTCTGTGCGGTCCCAGTATACCCATGACAAACAAACACCAAAGGACAGTTGTCTGGTGCGGTGATGGGTTTGAAATAGATGTACTCTCTCAGAAATCCGCCACTGAAAATCTCACCATACTCAATGACCGTTATATCGCTGTTAAGGCTGTTGTTTGAGAGGTCTTCGTCTTGCTGACCATTGACATTGGTCACCGTCACATCGACATTGTAGAGTCCTGAACTCTGGGCAGAAAACTGATCCGGGTGAAGGAAGTTGTAGGAGTTGCCTACCGATAGATCAAGGTTTTCATAGGATTCTGAATATGACATGGAGCCTCCTTGTGACCACACAATGTCAAAACTCTGAATGACGCTTGTTCCAGTGTTGGTGACGACCCCTTCAATACTGACTGCTGTGCCCATTCCAACATTTGTAGGGTAGGTCAGCAAAGTCATTTCCGCATCCAGTCCCAAAGGTTCGTAGACAACAACATCGTCAATCGCCCAACCAAACATCCATCCGCCATCATCATCGTAGTGAAAGGCGAGCAAAACATCAGCATAACCCAAGATCTCGGTGAGATTGACAGTAAGGTTTTCCCAAACGGTGTTGTCGGAATTTCCATTGCCAGCGATCTCTGTCAACACAATCCAGGAGCCACCCCCATCCAAAGAGTACTCGATGGTGGCCAAATCCGTGCTGCCTTCAAACGCCTCTCCTGAGAAATAACTCGCAAAAGACAAAAGTGCATTGTCCACATCACTTAAATTCAAAGGAGGCGTAATGAGATAATCTTCGCTTTTGTTGCAATCGCAAGCATCATCATTTGTGGCGATGAAGGTGCCGTGAGGATCAATCCCCCACCATTGACTCTGCAATTCACTTCGCGTACCGGTCAACCACCCTCCATCATTGGAAAGGGTGTTCTGGCTCCAGAATTCAGGCAAACTGCCTTGAGAATTGCTGGAAAAGTCTTCTTCTAAAAGGATGGCTTGAGCAAAAACATCACTCGAAAACAAGAAAAGGATGACAAGTAGTAGCCTCATTTCATATTTCAATTATTCAGGGACAATGGCGTCCCCAAAGCAAATCATTTGGAACCAAAAGATAAGGCCATCCGAATTCTATGGACTTGGCGCGCATAAAATTCAAGTGACACAGAAGTTTCTGGCGTGTTTGCAACCAAAAACGGGAGACCGCATTGCTGCAATCTCCCGTTTGGTACCCGGAGCGGGACTTGAACCCGCACGACCCTTCGGGTCAACAGATTTTAAGTCTGTCGTGTCTACCAATTCCACCATCCGGGCAGATGGTCCAGGGCATGACAAAAGTAGCAAGAGGAGGACCCCGCCTCACCAACGGGCCACAATACCTGCAGAGGCTCCCTCTTGATCTTTCAGCCAGCGCAAACCCCTTTCCCCCGAGGCCTTGCTCTCATTTGGTTGCGACAAGGCCGTCTCGAGATCGTGGACGAAAGATTCTGACCGAAGGACACCCATCGATTGCAAGGCAACGGCCTCACGAAAGTCACCCAACCGGGGTCCGGTCACGATGGGCAAACCAGCGGATGCGGGCTCCAAGACGTTGTGCAAGCCACTGGGTCCATGGCCGCCACCGATGGCCGCTACACGTGCTATTCTGTACAGGTCAAACAACAACCCCGTCGCATCGACCACCACCACGTGCCAGCGAAGTTGGTCTTCCAGTGACATCTGCGACCATTGGCTCCAGCGAACGGCCAAGCCGTCCCACTGGGCATCCAAGGCATCGAGGTGTGTCGGAGATACGTCATGGGGCACCAAAACGAGTCGGCACTGGGCATGCCATTCCATGGATCTGAGCAAGCGTTCCTCTTCCTGCCACGTGCTTCCTGCAACAACCACCGCCTCAGCAGCTGCGGCCCATGTTCGCCATGCCGACGAGAGTTGCGTCGAACGGGAAAGCACGCGTTCCACCCTTGGGTCACCATCCACATGGACGGTGCCTTCCATGTCCAAACCATTGAATGCCGCAGCAGCCTCTTGGTCCTGCACGCTGATGGTGGCCAAACCCCGCCAAAGCGCCGGGTTGGTGATCCTTCCTCCTGATGGCGACGCGCCGAATGCGTGAACGGGCACCCCTGCCCTCTTGCATGCCGTCAACAGATGCGGCCACAGATCGTATTTGGCCAATGCCAAGCCTTCCAATGGCAAATGCGCCAACCAAAGGGCCCATGTACGCGGTTGATCGTCGGGCAGAACGGCCATCACATCCCCCTCACGCCAACCCTCTGGCAGTTTCTGTTGGAGGGGGTGCCAAGCGGAGGGAGAATACACCGTCAGCAGCCAGGCTGTTCTAGGGTGGCGCTCTCGATAAGCCTGCATCACCGGGAGGGCTTGTTCCAATTCGCCCAAACTCGACACGTGAAACCACATCACGGCTTGCTCCTCGCAAGACATGACGTTGTGGTGGCCCTCTTTGCGGATGGCCACCCTCGCCTTGGCCCTTGAATGGCCCAAAAGGGCCAGCAAACGCAGGAGCCACACCCAAAACGAACTCCCCAAGCGCAAGGCCAGCCAAGCCATCAGTACCAATATTCCTTTTGGGCCCGTCGGTAAATCTGAAACACC
This sequence comes from uncultured Flavobacteriales bacterium, assembly GCA_963933635.1. Lineage (GTDB taxonomy): Bacteria > Bacteroidota > Bacteroidia > Flavobacteriales_D > Sanyastnellaceae > UBA11663. The sequence goes on along the minus strand of CAWVVM010000019.1, from coordinate 35,404 downwards.
CAACCAGCTTCAAGGCCCAACCAGCCGTCCCACACCAAATCTACATTGGGCTCCAACGTATCGAAGTTCACGGCCCTTAGGGCGTGGGTCCTTGCCAGGCCGGTGTGCAACCCGGCAAAGGCATTGATGCGCTGGTCGTTGCTCATGAGCCAATACCCCACCCAAAACTCTCCATAAGCCCCCCACCTCATCCGGTCGTAGCCCTTGACTCTATCACCCTCCAAGGGGCCAATTCGGTTTTCTGTGTAGTCAAAATGAACGTTGTGGTGCAGGGACCCCCCACCCAGCTTGACCATCCATCCGCTGTTGGGATTGCTCGAAGCGGTGGGGAAGATCTTGCCGATACCTGCGCCAAACTGCCCCCCCCTGCCCGTTACAGTGATTTGGGCCACATCCCCCTCGTTGTCAATGATGAATCCTTGGTCAGTGGTCAAATTGCTCAGCAAACCAATCAACTTGACATCCGCCCCGCTCCACGACGTGGCCTTCACGTAGACATAGCCATTGTCCTCTGTCTTGAGACCCGCCATCAGGCCAATTTCACCAAACCTTGCGTACCTAGAGCCCCAGTCCCCTTGTGGGGCCATGGTACCCAGCACCAACCCAACGTGAGGTGCCCGAACGGAGACGTTGCCGAGGTCCCGGTCGGTTTGACCTTGGGCCAAGACGGCGACAGTCAGCCAAGCACACAACAGGAGCAGCCTTTTCATCCGGCCAAGGTAAGGGCTATCTTCGCCTTCTGCGATGCACCAAACCCCGCACCATCCAACCCCAGACACCATCCACATGGTTGACCTAGGCGGCCTTCATGCCCGCCTGCGTCCCGAATTGGACCGGGCCATGGACGAGGTGCTGGCCACCTCGGGTTTCATCCGCGGCCAGCAGGTCGAGGCCTTTGAGAAGGAACTCTGCCAAACCTTGAATTTGGCGGGCCATGCCGTGGGTTGCGGCAACGGGACCGACGCGTTGGCCCTTGCACTGCGAGCCCTTGACGTGGGACCTGGGGATGAGGTGATTGTCCCCGATTTCTCCTTCATCTCCACGGCTGAAGTGGTCATGGAAGTGGGCGCGACCCCTGTGTTTGCAGACATCCACCCGGAGACCTTTCAATTGGACCCCATCTCAGCTGAAGCCGCGCGCTCCAGCAGAACCAAAGCGGTCATGGTGGTGCATTTGTTTGGCCAATGTGCCCCCATGGATGAACTCCTCACTTGGGCAGAACATCATGGACTGCATTTGGTCGAGGACAACGCGCAAAGTCTAGGGGCCCAGTGGCGCGGGGAACGCCACCAAGGCGATGCCGGCATGATGGGCACCGTCGGGACCACAAGCTTTTTCCCCAGCAAAAATCTTGGAGCATTGGGCGATGGAGGGGCTGTGTTGACCAAGGATGTCCAACTTGCGGAGCGCGTTCGTCGCCTCGCCAATCACGGGGCAGTGCAGAAATACCACCACATCGAACTGGGCGTGAATTCGCGGTTGGATGGCCTTCAAGCCGCCTTCCTTCGGGTCAAACTCAAGCATTGGTCGGACCTTATTGCACGCAGACGAAGTGCCGCCGACTGCTACGACCGTTTGATCGAGGCGAAGTTGAACGTTCAGTCTCTGCCCATGGCCCTTCCCATGCGTGACGCCAAAAGCAGCCACACCTTCCATCAATACTGCCTTAGGCTGCCCAAAGGCACGGATCGAAAAAGGCTTCAAGCTCAACTTCTAGAGGCGGGCATTCCCACAGCAGTCTACTATCCCACTCCCCTTTCCGCGCAGCCTGCCTTTGGCTCCGGAGCAAAGGTTGTGGCGCATGGCACGCCCCAAGCACACGATGCCGCGGCGCGCATTTTGGCCTTGCCCATGCACACAGAATTGACAGAAGCCATGCAAACGCGCGTAGTTGACAAACTTTTCAGACTTTTGTGATCCACTTGACCCGCGCTTTCGCGCATTCACAACACGGCACGATTCATGAACATTGCAGTTGTAGGGACCGGATATGTCGGCCTCGTCACCGGAACTTGTCTTGCAGAGACGGGCAACCACGTCATTTGCGTGGACATCGACAAAGCGAAGGTCGATGCCATGAAACAAGGTGAAGTGCCGATCTATGAGCCCAACTTGGATACGTTGTTCCACCGGAACATTGGCGCAGGACGACTGCATTTTACCACCCAGCTGAAGGAAGCCGTGGACCATGCGGACATCGTGTTCTTGGCCCTTCCAACTCCGCCCGAGGAAGATGGCTCTGCGGACCTTCGCTACGTGCTTGGGGTGGCCCAAGAGCTTGGACACCTCATGGAATCCTACAAGGTGGTGGTGGACAAGAGTACCGTCCCCGTTGGCACCGCCGACAAAGTCAGGGATGCCATCTCCGCCCATGCCTCTGTCGATTTTGACGTTGTTTCCAATCCAGAATTCTTGCGTGAAGGGTTTGCCATCGACGACTTCATGAAACCCGACCGCATCGTCGTGGGTGGTTCCAGCGAGCGAGGCCGTCAGTTGATGGAAGAACTCTACAAGCCATTTGTGCGCCAAGGCAACCCATTGATCTTCATGGATGAACGCAGCGCCGAACTCACCAAATACGCTGCCAACTCTTTCCTTGCGACCAAAATCACCTTCATGAACGAGGTGGCCAATTTCTGCGAATTGGTCGGGGCAGACGTCGACATGGTGCGACGCGGCATGGGCACGGACACACGGATTGGGCCGCGCTTTCTCTTTCCCGGCATAGGGTATGGCGGAAGCTGCTTTCCCAAGGACGTGCAGGCCTTGCACAAAAGTGGAGCCGACGCCGGGCATTCCTTCCAAATTCTTGAGAGCGTTATGGCTGTCAATGAAGCGCAAAAAACAAGGCTCTTCCATCCCATGCTGGAGCATTTTGGGGGCGATCTGAAGGGAATCAAGGTGGCCCTTTGGGGGTTGGCCTTCAAACCTGAAACCGACGACATTCGAGAGGCTCCTGCCCTCTACATGGTGGAAGCTTTGACCGCAGCAGGTGCTGAAGTGGTGGCCTTCGATCCGGAGGCCATGGACAACGTCCGGGAACAGGTGGGCGACCGCATCCAATACGCCGACAGGGCCATGGACGCCATCGTCGACGCGGACTGCCTCTTGATCTGCACCGAGTGGGCTGCATTCCGCACCCCTGACTTTGAGGATATGGAGGCGCGCATGAAGGGAAAGGTCATCTTTGACGGCAGGAACCTGTACGAACCTTCCAAACTTGCCCGAATGGGCTGGACGTACCGGAGCATTGGACGTTCCGCACAAAACATGTCCTCATGAGCACAGATCAGGCTTCCACGCACGAGGGACGCGCAGAGCGGGTCTTGATCACGGGTGCAGCGGGGTTCTTGGGCTCCCATTTGTGCGACCGATTCACAAAAGATGGGTTGGATGTCATCGCCATGGACAACCTGATCACGGGCGACATGCGCAACATTGAACACCTGTTGGCCTTGCCCAATTTCACCTTTGTGCATCAAGACGTCACGGAGTTCATCCACGTCAGTGGTCCACTCGACCACATCCTCCATTTTGCCTCGCCAGCCAGCCCCATCGATTACCTGAAAATCCCCATCCAAACCCTCAAAGTCGGGTCGATTGGCGTGCACCGGTGCTTGGGTTTGGCCAAGGCGAAAGGGGCCCGAATCACCATCGCCTCCACAAGTGAAATTTATGGCGACCCCGAAGTCCATCCCCAACACGAAGACTATTGGGGCCATGTCAACACTGTGGGGCCAAGAGGAGTGTACGATGAGGCCAAAAGGTTCCAAGAGGCCATCACCATGGCGTACCACACCTTTCACGGGCTGGAAACGCGCATTGTGCGCATCTTCAACACGTACGGTCCCAGGATGCGCTTGAACGACGGGCGGGTCTTGCCCGCCTTCATCGGCCAAGCCCTTCGAGGGGAACCCCTCACTGTGTTTGGGGATGGGTCCCAAACCAGAAGCTTTTGCTATGTGGACGATCTCGTGGAAGGCATCGTGCGACTTCACTTCAGTGAGGAAACGCGGCCCGTCAACATTGGCAATCCAGATGAAATCACCATTGGTGAATTCGCCCAGGAAATACTTGCATTGACTGGAGCAACCGTCGAGGTCATTGCCAAAGCCCTGCCTGTGAATGACCCCAAGCAACGACGCCCGGACATTGGACGTGCGCAAAACATTCTTGGTTGGACACCTAAGGTCTCAAGGGCAAAAGGGCTTCAATTGACCTATGCATACTTCAAGGGCTTGAGTGAGGAAGACCTGCACCGCAGTGAGCACAAAAATTTCGAATCCTTCACGACCCGATGACACCTGACAACGTCCACCCTTCTGCTTTTGTCCACCCTACGGCAGTGGTGGACGCCGGCGCTGTGCTTGAAGCAGGAAGCAAGGTGTGGCACTTCAGCCACATCATGCCGGGCGCCACGGTGGGGGCCGATTCGAGCCTGGGACAAAACACCTTTGTCGCCAAGGGTGTCCGCATCGGTCAGCGCGTGAAAATCCAAAACAACGTGAGCCTTTATGAAGGATTGACCATCGAAGACGATGTCTTTCTGGGCCCCTCTTGTGTGTTCACCAATGTGCGCAACCCGCGCAGCGCTGTGGACCGAAGCCACGCCTACGAAACCACTCTTGTGAGGAAAGGAGCCACCGTTGGGGCCAATGCCACCATTCGATGTGGCGTGACCCTCGGGGAGCATTGCTTCGTGGCTGCAGGGGCCGTGGTGACCAAGGACGTCCCCCAATTCGGCATCGTCGCCGGCGTGCCTGCCGTCCCAACCGGATGGATGTCCGCCCATGGAGAAAAGCTCCAATTGGACCCTGAAGGAATGGCCACATGCCCCACATCCGGACAATCCTATCGACTCATCGACCATCAATTGATTTTGCTATGACTCCGTTGCTCGAACGTTTGAAATCCAAAGAAGCCACCATGTCTGTGGTGGGATTGGGCTATGTCGGATTGCCCATTGCATTGGCCTTTGCCAAACATCTCAGGGTCGTGGGGTTTGACATCCACCAGGGGCGTGTGGACATGATGAAGCGAGGGGAAGACCCCTCTGAGGAGGTTCCCGCTGAGGGCTTCCTCGACAGGGACATCACCTTCACCCACAACGCCGAAGATCTGAGAGCCGCGCAATTCCACATCGTGGCGGTGCCCACCCCAATCCACGCCAGCCATGCCCCAGATCTTGGGCCGTTGTTGGCCGCTTCGCGCACGGTGGGCAAGGCCCTCAAACCCGGGGACATCGTGGTGTACGAAAGCACAGTGTATCCGGGATGCACGGAAGAGGATTGTGTGCCCGTGCTTGAGCAGGAAAGCGGGCTCCAAATGGGGGTCGATTTCTTTGTGGGCTACAGTCCTGAGCGCATCAACCCAGGAGACAAGGTGAACACCATCGAGACCATCGTCAAGGTGGTGGGGGCAAGCGACGAGCGCACCTTGGACACCGTGGCCCAAACCTATGACATGGTCGTGGCTGCAGGCACCCACAGGGCGAGCAGCATTCGGGTGGCGGAAGCGTCCAAAATCATTGAAAACACGCAGCGCGATGTCAACATTGCCCTCGTCAATGAGCTGAGCATCATTTTCAACAAGGTGGGCATCAACACCTTCGAGGTGCTCGAAGCTGCGGGCACCAAGTGGAACTTTTTGAAGTTCCATCCGGGGCTCGTGGGCGGACATTGCATCGGCATTGACCCTTACTACTTGACCTGGAAAGCCAACAAATTGGGGTACCATGCCCGCGTCATCAACAGTGGCCGCTACGTGAACGACAGCATGGGTTTTTATGTGGGCAAGCAAACCGTCAAAAGGCTTTTGGCCCGAGACATCAACCCCCTTGAGGCCAGGGTGCTGGTCATGGGGCTGACCTTCAAGGAAAACGTTTCCGACATCAGGAACACCAAGGTCATCGATGTGATTCGTGAATTGGAGTCCTTCCACGTCCAAATCGACATTGTGGACCCCCATGCCAACCCAGCCGAGGTCCAAGAGGAATATGGCCTTGCCATTTCACCCGAGGCGAAGCCTGGAGGATACGATGCCATCATCGCTGCGGTGAACCACGCTGAATACGCGGGGTTCGAAGCCAAGGATTTCATGCACCTTTTGAAAAATGGACAAGGCACAGTGGTCGATGTCAAAGGGGCCTTCCGGGGCAAAACGGGTGACTTGGACTATTGGAGTCTCTGAACGACCTTCCCACCATGACCACCGCACCACAGCCTCCAAAGGGGCCGCGCTCCTTCCAGTCCATCCTCGTCACCGGAGGCGCGGGGTTCATCGGTTCCCATGTGATCCGGCGTCTGCTTCGGACCCACCCCAACACGAAGGTGGTGAACTTGGATGCCCTCACCTATGCCGGCAACTTGGCCAACTTGAAAGACGTGGAAGACCAAGCCCATTGCCATTTTGTCAAGGGGGACATCCAAGACCGAGCGTTGCTCGACAGTTTGTTCGAAACGCATGGTTTTGACGCGGTCCTTCATTTGGCGGCGGAGAGCCATGTGGACCGAAGCATCGACGAGCCACTGGCCTTCCTGGAAACAAACATCTTGGGCACTGCGGCTCTGTTGCATGCCGCCAAAGAGTCTTGGATGCAACGTGGCTGCATGGAGACTGCCTTGTTTTACCATGTCAGCACCGATGAAGTGTATGGCTCATTGGGGCAAGAAGGGCTTTTTTCCGAGACAACCGCCTACGACCCTCGGTCACCATACAGCGCTTCCAAGGCATCGAGCGACCACGTGGTGCGGGCGTACCATCATACCTATGGTTTGCCTACGGTCATCTCCAATTGTTCCAACAACTACGGTTCGCATCAGTTTCCTGAAAAACTGATCCCATTGATGATCCGAAACATTGTGGATGGCCGTACCCTGCCCATTTATGGGGAAGGCATCAACATCCGAGATTGGCTGTGGGTGGAGGACCATGCTTCGGCCATTGATGTCATCCTCCAAAAAGGTTGGGTGGGGGACACCTACAACATTGGAGGCCTCAACGAATGGCGAAACATTGACCTTGTGCACAAGCTGATCGACTTGGTGGACAGCCGTTTGGGAAGGACCAAGGGCCATTCGCTTGGACTTATCTCCTTTGTGAAAGACCGGGCTGGGCACGACATGCGTTACGCCATCGATGCCTCGCATTTGGAATCTCGTTTGGGATGGACGCCTTCGGTCACCTTTGAGGAAGGATTGTCGCGTACAGTGGATTGGTACCTGGGGAACGCCGCTTGGATGGAAGAGGTCACCTCTGGGGACTACCAACAGTACTACGCACAGCATTACGACAAGCGCTGATGGGTTGGAAATGGCCATGGAAAGCGTCCTCTGGAGCCGCAGTGGACTTCGGACAATGGAAATGGGACGTCCACAGCCATCTCGTTCCAGGTGTGGACGATGGGGCCGCGACCATGAAAGAAGCCCTGGACATGCTTCGTGGGATGGAGGCTCTAGGGTACGTTGGTCTGGTGGTGACACCCCACGTCATGAGCGACCTCTACCCCAATACTCCCGCAACCCTGCAGCCCGCCTTTGAAGCCCTCCAGTCTAAAGCCAAAGCCTCAGGCATCCAGGTGGAATTGAGACTGGCCGCAGAATACATGATGGATTCTCATTTGTTGGAACTCCTTCGCAACGGTCAGATCCTCGACTTTCCTTGCACCAGCATTCCAGATGGCAAGTATCACCGCATGGTTTTGATGGAGTTTGGATTTCACCAAGCACCACCAAAAGACCTCGTCAAAGAAGCCATGTTTCTCGCACAAACGCAGGGATATACGCCGCTTTTGGCACATTGCGAGCGCTATCCCTACCTGCACAAGGATGAGGAGCTCCTCACGCTTTGGCGAGAACGCGGAGGATGGATGTCCGTGAATGCTGCCTCTGTTGCCGGCGCCTATGGGCCAGAAACCAAGGAGATGGCCGCGCGTTGCATGAAACGAGGCTGGGTGTCCTTCGTATGTTCCGACGCCCATGGCATGCGGCATGTCAAGGCTCTCGAAACATTGACCACTTCAAGGACTTTGGCCAAGTGGCTGGGGTCGGATGCCCCACAGCATCTCGGCTTGGGAGCCCATTGAAGAAAGACGAGGTACCTGGCGCTTAGCCCACAGAGGCGAGCTTCACCACCAAACCGTCTAGGGCATCGGCCAAATGGATTTGGCAACCCAAGCGACTTTCATCGTTTACGTGGAACGCTTCGTCCAACATGTCTTCTTCGTCGTCAGATTTCTCTGGCAATACGTGGTCGCTTGAGACGTACATGTGGCATGAAGCGCACATGGCCATGCCACCACAAGTGCCTTCAACCGGAAGTTCGGCGCTTTTGCACAACTCCATCATGTTCATCCCCATGTCGGTAGGGGCATCCAATTCGTGGGCCTCGCCTTCGCGGTCGACCACGGTGACTTTGATCATGCTCATGACGCAAAGTTAAAAACCGGCGACGCCATTCACCGTGGTGTATTTGAGGACCAAATTCTTGTCCGGATAAATCCGCTTGAAGGCACTTTGTACCATCAACGTCGCCTCGTGGAATCCGCACAAAATCAATTTGAGCTTGCCAGGGTAAGTATTGATGTCCCCAATGGCATAGATGCCAGGCACATTGGTGCTGTAGTCAAAGGTGTCCACTTCAATGGAATTCTTGCCAATGTTCAAATTCCAGTCGGCAATGGGCCCGAGCTTGGGACTCAAGCCAAACAACGGCACCCAGTGGTCGGTTTCCAACACCATCTCGCCTTGTTCCTTGTGATTCACAGTCAAAGTTTCCAAGGCTCCTTCGCCTTCTGTGCCCACCACCTCGGCGTTGGTCAACAATTTGACCTTACCCTGTTCCGCCAAGTCCATCACCTTTTGGACGCTGTCCAAGTGACCACGGAACCCCGTCCGGCGGTGCACCAAGGTGACCTCACTTGCCACCCCATCGGCCAAGAAAATGGTCCAATCGAGGGCGCTGTCGCCGCCGCCGCTGATCACCACTTTCTTGTCGCGGTAGAACTCGGGATCTTTGATGATGTACTCTACCCCATGGTCTTCAAAATTGGCCAGGTTGTCAATGGGTGGCTTTCGAGGTTCGAAGCAACCCAAACCACCGGCAATGGCAATGACTGGAGCTCGGTGGACCGTTCCTCGGTTGGTGGTCACCACAAATTGGTCCTCATCGTCTTTTTCGATGCGTTCCGCCCTTTCCCCCAATGTGAACCCGGGCTTGAAAGGCTCGGCTTGTTCCATCAACTTGTCCACCAGGTCGCCCGCCAAAATGGAGGGATAGGCCGGGATGTCGTAGATGGGCTTCTTGGGGTAAATCTCCGAGCACTGCCCACCAGCTTCGGGCAACGCATCAATGAGATGGCAGCGAAGCTTCAGCAGGCCAGCTTCGAAAACGGTGAAGAGTCCACAAGGACCGGCACCTATGATCAGGATGTCTGTTTGAATCATGTCGGGGACAAAAGTACTCACCCAACAACGCAAAGGGAGCCGTGTTCAATTCGGCTTTTTCACTTTTGGCACTAAGAAACCGAGGAGAACTTTACTGAAGGTTGATGGCCTCGATGGCCGTCAACTCTGGGGCCGCTTTTTTCAATGCCGATTCGACGCCGCCCTTCAGGGTCATGTTGATCATCGAGCAATCTGCGCAGGCTCCGAGCAACTCGATGCGTGCGACCAACGCTGGAGTGATTTCAACCAACCGAATGTCCCCGCCATCCGCCTTGAGATAGGGACGCAATTCATCCAAGGTGGACTCTACGCGGTGAAGGAGATCTTGCGGTGTCATGGTCAGACGTCTTTGCCCAGTTGTTGGAGCAATTTAGCAACGACAGCGCGAAATGCAGCCGCTGCCTCCCCACTGGTTTGCAAGACTGCCGGCCTTCCCGCGTCCCCAGCCTCTCGGATGGTCTGCAGAAGAGGGAGCTCCCCCAAGAATGGTGCGTTCAAACTGTCTGCCAAACGCTTGACACCGTCCCGGCCAAAAATGTGGTATTTCTTCTCTGGAAGATCGGGCGGAACGAAGTAGGCCATGTTCTCAATGAGGCCCAGCACAGGCACTTTCAAGTCCTCCAGCCGAAACATGCCCACCCCCTTTCTCGCATCGGCCAAGGCCACATCTTGTGGGGTGCTCACAATGACTGCACCCGACAAGGGGATTTGTTGCACCAAAGAGAGATGGATGTCTCCGGTGCCCGGAGGCAGGTCCACCACCATGAAATCCAACTCACCCCATTCGGCATCGGTGAACAATTGGCTCAATGCACGGCTGGCCATGGGGCCGCGCCACACAATGGCCTGGTCCTGATCGGCAAAGAAGCCCATGGACAACACCTTGACACCATACTGCTCAATGGGCTGGATCTTGGTGCCTCCCTCCACCTCGACAGGCTGCGGTTTCGCACCCACCACATCAAACATGGTCGGCACACTTGGTCCGTGAATGTCAGCATCCACAAGGCCCACACGGTAGCCAAGTTGCGCGAGAGCGACAGCGATGTTTGAGGAGACCGTGCTCTTGCCCACACCGCCTTTGCCTGAAGCCACAGCAATGACATGCTGTACGCCAGGCAGCACCTTGCGGGTCTCAAGGGTGCGCTCTTCCTTTTGCAATGGAATGACCTCGACTTCGCATTCGACAGGGGTGCCCATGCCTCGTTCAAGGGCAAATTCCACCGCGTCTTGCATGCGCTTCCTGGCATGCATCGCAGGATTGCTGGACTTCACTTGAACCGTGATGCCTTGACCCGTTGAGCTCTGGCCCTCCAAAGGGCCCGAAAGCTCCACCAAATCGAGGGACACAATGTCCTTGCCCAATTCGGGCTCCACCACACCCTTCAAGGATTCCAACACGGCGTCTTTGGTCCAATTGCTCATGGGTCAAAGTTCGGTCATGGGGTCCCAAAACAACGCTTTGAAATCAACGACGGTCGCATCCTGCACCTGAACGCCCTCGGCTTCGAGCATGGACGACATGGGACGGCCATTTGGGAAATGCCTGGCGCCCGTCAACTGCCCCAATCGGTTCACCACCCGGTGGGCTGACACCGCAGGGGAGGCTGAAAAAGACTTGTTGAGGACCCATCCCACTCTTCTGCTCGACTTCTTGGCCCCCAGACAATTCGCCACAGCCCCGTAGGTTGTCACCCTGCCTTTGGGCACAGCCCGGACAACATCAAATACGTCACTGGCAAAATCCAAGGGGCTCATCTCTTTTGGGTCGAGGGAGGCTGAATCTCCATGAAATGGATGTTCTTTCCCTCCTCCAACCACCTCTGCTCATAGAACGTTTTGATTTCCAATGCGGCGCGCAAGTCGGAGTCCACCTCCTCTAGGAATCCGCCATATACATCTTCAGAATCGTGCAAGAAGGGATAGCCCGCCTCGAGGTAATCTTCTTTGGACAAGGCATAAAGCAGCTTGCTGTCGGACTTGATGCGGATGGTCCCTCCTGGCGCCAAAAACTTGCGGTAGCGTTCGATGAATTTGCCTGAAGTGATGCGCTTGGTGCCCTTCTCATCTTTGGGCTGCGGATCGCTGAAAGTCAGCCAAATGCCCTCCACCTCTCCAGGTGCAAAGAACTGATCGATGAACTCAATGCGCGTACGCAGGAAGGCAACGTTGGACAGGGACTCTTGGTTCGCCGTCTTGGCACCACGCCAAAAACGATGGCCTTTGATGTCTACCCCCACAAAATTTCGCTGGGGCCATTGGCGGGCAAGTTCCACGGTGTATTCCCCCTTGCCACATCCCAACTCCAAGGTGATGGGATGGTCGTTCCCAAACACCTCCTTGTGCCATTGGCCTTTGTGAGGATGCTGAGCGCCCCGAACGGCCTCTTGCAAGTCGGGCTCGAAGACGTTCGTCATCTCCGCATTTTCCTCCCATTTCCAAAGTTTTCCCTTTCCCATGCTCTTTGAATTGATGCGAAATTAGGAACTTCAACCCGACGATGAACCACGCCGAAGCAACCTGCCCATCAATGTTGGTGACCGTCCTCGATTGGGGCATGGGCCATGCCACGCGAACCCTGCCACTGATTGAATGCGCATTGGACCTTGGCTGGCATGTGCATGTGGCCTCCAAAGGGACCGCCCTGGCGTGGCTGAAGCGCCACTTGCCGGAGTCGAATCGCTTGGAATTCCACGTGAAGCCCGGCCCCGAAATGAAGTACGCCAAGCGCGGCAATTTCTTTCGCATTGCCGCCCAAGTGCCCAAATTCCTGTTCCACGTACGTGCGGAGCGGTCTTGGGTGGCGCAGTTTGCGGAGGAACAGGGGATTCGGGCCATATTTTCCGACAACTGCTATGGCTGCCAGGTTCCTGGGCTGTCCTGCGTGCTCATGTCCCACCAACTCCAGATTCCTGTGCCCAAGCCTTTGGAGGGGATGGCGCGCGCCATGGTGCGCCATTGGGCCATACAATTTGACGCGGTGTGGGTGCCCGATGGCCCTCCTGGACCATTGGCCATGAGCGGTGGGCTTTCCTCCGCAATGGTGCATCCACGCACCACATACATCGGCGTGTTGAGTCGACTGGCCAAGTACCGGCAAGCCTCCCCTTCCGCACGCTGGTCGAAGGTGGGCATGGTGAGTGGGCTGGAACCCCACCGAGGATTGATGGAAAAGGCGCTGCGCCATTGGATGGCCGATGACGAAGGTCCCTGCCTGATCGTGGCCGGGAAGCCAGGAGGTGGCATGCACGTCGAAGGCAACATCACCACCTGGAACGACCCCTCCGATGCCGACTTGGCCGCTGCCCTTCAGGAGGCCCGTGTGGTGGTTTGCCGAAGTGGATACAGCTCCCAGCTGGACCTGGCAGCCTTGCAAGTGAAGGCCATCCTTGTGCCAACGCCTGGACAACCCGAACAAGAATTCTTGGGACAACTCTGGGCCGAGCGGTTTGGTTTTGTCTGCATGAGCCAAAAAAAGCTCCAACAAGGAGACATTCCCGAGCTTGCCAACGGACATTTGCCGCAAGCCGAGGCCAATGCGCAGGCCTTTGCCCAAATGACATCCTGGCTCACTTCCCTTCAAACCAAGCCCTCCTGATGGACACCTCTTCCTCCAACTTCAGCCAAGAAGACATTCGGTTCATGACCTTGGCACTCCAAGAAGCAGAGACCGCCGCCGCCATGGACGAAGTGCCGGTTGGGGCGGTGGTCGTGGCCGAGGGTCGTGTGATTGCTCGGGCGCACAATTTGTGCGAGAGGCTGCGCGATTTCACAGCCCACGCAGAGATGCAGGCCTTCACCTCCGCATCCGAGTACCTTGGAGGGAAGTTCCTCGACAAATGCACGTTGTACGTCACTTTGGAGCCCTGTCCCATGTGTGCAGGAGCTGCTTTTTGGACACGGATTGGCCGGATCGTCTACGGAGCCAAAGACGAGAAGCGGGGGCATTCCAAATTCGACGGAGAGCTAACCATGCTCCATCCCAAGACCAAATGTGAAGGCGGACTCTTGGCCGAGGAGTCGGCACAGTTGCTCACCAACTTCTTCCGCGCCAAGCGATAAGCGTCCTTTGTTCCAGTGGCGTGTACCTTTGCGCCATGCTTGAGTTGACCAAAGAATTCCTCGACCAACTTCGCCTGCAGATTGAAGACGGTCGTGATGTGGAGCTCGCCGCCATCGTGGGCGAGCTTCACCCGAAGGACATGGCCGATGTTTTCGATGCGCTCAAGCGGGAGGAAGTGCTGTACATCTACCGCCTTCTCGACTCGGAATCTCGCTCTGAAGTCATCTCTGAAATGGAGGAAGACATCCGGGAGGAGCTTCTGACCTCACTGAGTTCCAAAGAAATTGCTGAGGACGTCATCGAAGGTTTGGATTCGGACGACGCCGCAGATGCCTTGGCCGATTTGCCAGAAGCCAAAGTGGAAGAGGCCGTCCGATTGGTGGACGACCAAGTCTCTGCTTCTGAAGTCCTAGAGCTTCTCAACTACGAGGAAGGTTCTGCGGGTGCCATGATGGCGGTGGAATTGGTCAAGGTTCAGGAGGATTGGACGGTGGCAAGGGCCATCCGAGAGATCCGGTCACAAGCTTCAGACGTCGCCAACATCTACACCATCTACGTGGTGGATGAATCCGGTCGACTCAACGGCCGATTGTCCCTGAAGAGCTTGTTGCTGAACGCCTCTAGTGCCCGAAGCATCTTGCGCGACCTGAAAGACGATGTGGAAATGGTTTCCATCGAAGCCCATGAAAGCGAGGAGGTGGTGGTGAAGATGATGGAGCGCTACGACCTTGTGGCCCTTCCTGTCGTGGATGCCACTGGCGGCCTTCTCGGCCGAATCACCATCGACGATGCCGTGGATGTCATGATCGAAGATGCGGAGCGCGATTACCAATTGGCCTCAGGAATTTCGGAGGATGTCGAAGGCAAAGACGGCGTTTGGACGCTGACACGTGCCCGCCTTCCGTGGTTGCTCATTGGCCTTGGCGGTGGGGTCGGAGGTGCGTATGTGATTGGTGCCTTTGACATCGAGAACAACCCTGAAATGGCCCTCTTCATTCCATTGATTGCCGCGATGGGCGGCAACGTGGGCGTGCAATCCTCCGCCATTGTGGTGCAGGGGTTGGCCTCTGCTTCCATGAACATGGGCAACCTCGCAGAACGGTTGTTGAAGGAACTCAGTGTGGGAGTGCTCAATGGACTCATTTGTTCTGCTGTCATTTTCCTGACCAGCCTTCTGTTGGGCTTTGGCTGGAACTTGAGCACCACGGTCAGCGCCTCCCTGTTGTGTGTCATCGTCTTCGCTGCCCTGTTTGGGGCCTTTGTGCCCCTCATGTTGGACAAGCGGAACATCGATCCTGCCCTTGCCACCGGACCGTTCATCACGACCGCCAACGACATCATGGGGCTCATCATTTACTTCAGCATCGGCTCCCTGGTGGCCACATGGATGCCCTGACGCCCTGAGCATGAAGCCAGAGGACACCCACGTGTGGTTTTTGGACTCGGTGCATGCCGGTTTGCAAGTCCGCCTGGAGGCCGCGGGCATGTCTTGTTTTGACGGGACTGCCCTGGGACGAGAAGCCTTGAGGGAACAGGCCGCCAAAACACCCATCCATGGTTTGGTGTTGCGCAGCCGACTTTCCCTCGACCGAGAGCTCTTGGACCAACTCCCCGACCTCCAATGGATCGCGCGGAGTGGATCGGGTTTGGACAACATCGACGTGGAGGCAGCCCATCAAAAGGGCATCGCACTGCATTCCAGTCCAGAAGGCAACCGAGACGCCGTGGGCGAACACACCTTGGGCATGCTCCTGAACACCTTGCATCGTCTGTCCTCAGGGGATGCCAGTGTGCGCGCGAAAGCGTGGGACCGCGAAGGGCACAGAGGAAGAGAATTGAAGCACCTTACGGTGGGCATCATCGGGTACGGTCACATGGGGTCGGCTTTTGCCCAAAGACTTGCTGGCTTTGGATGCCGCGTCCTTGCTTACGACAAGTACAAGGACGGCTGGGGAGAACAGCCCCAAGTGAAAGCCCCCTTGCCATACGTTGTGCCTGTGGGTTCCGATGTCTTGGCCCAGGAGGCCGATGTGGTGAGCTTGCACGTGCCCTGGACCTCGGAAACGAAGGGCATGGTGAACGACATCTGGTTAAAGCGTTGGCACAAGCCCATTGTGCTTCTCAACACTGCCCGTGGGGCCATTGTCCAAACGGAAGCCTTGCTTCGGGCCCTTGACGATGGAAGGGTCAGCCACGCATGCCTCGATGTATTGGAGTTTGAAGGTCGGTCTCTCGAAACGCTAGAAGGACTTCAGGACCCCGAGAAGAAGCAAGCCTTTGAAGATCTTCTAAAACACCCAAACGTCATGATGACGCCCCATGTGGCCGGGTGGACGCACGAGAGCTGGAGCCAACTGAGCGAAGTGCTTGCGGACAAGATTTTGGTCTCCTGAGGTGCGGATCCTCCGATGGAGATGAGGTGCATGAAAAAACCCTGACCAAAAGGCCAGGGTTTTCTATGCTTTGGTGAAAGGAATCACTCCTCGCTTCCTGTGCGCTTCCTGCTCGAGGCCGAGTACAATACTTTCAGGGCCGAGGCCTTCCGAAGTTCTTGCTTGACCGAGGTAACGACACCCATCTTGGTGTCTTTGTCCACCTTCAGAGAAACCCACATCTTGCTTTGCTCAGACTCAGCCAGCGTCGTTCGTTCCTTGACAATCCAATCCTGGATCACAGCAGCACTGGAGAACTGATCGTTCAACTGCACCAGTGGCTCCGTACCGTAACGTCGGTCCATTGGGGGACCGATGTTGACATATCGGATGAGGTGCTTCTTCTCGATTTTGTAGAGTTCGGAGGCTTCAGGGCGAATCACGCGGACCTTTTCATCTTCCGTACGCAGCACCGTGGCCACCATGAAGAAGAAGAGCAGCATGAACACGATGTCTGGCAAGGAAGCCGTAGAAATGGCCCCCATTGGTCGTTTGCCTCCTTTGCGAAACTTTCCCATGTCAGTAGTAGTTGGCGCTTGCGTCGCGTGGTTCTGCTTCCGAGATGCGTTGGGGGTACACTGCACGGACGGCAGTGATCCGATCCAACGTCTTGGTGTCTTCCTTGTTGCGGTCGTAGATGTCTTCCATCTGCGAGTACGTCATCCCAAACTTCTCCAACGCCAACTCATCACGCAACTCGTTCACAGCAGATTGAAGTTCATTCTGCACAGACAAGTAGGTGTTGTACGTCGTGTTGTTGTCGTTTTGCATGGATATGAGCGCCGATGAAGGGAGCTCCTTGTAATCGCCCCCGAGCAACTCAATGGTGGTCAGTTTCTGACGCCAGTTGTCGAGCACTTTTCCGAAGGCCTTCTTCTTCTTGTCAGTGTCCGAAGCAAACACGAATTGTTCGTATTCGGCAATGCGGAGTCGGACCTCGGACTTTCTCACCCATTGACGCTCAGGAAAGGCCGCATTGGTTTTGCCATTGGCTCCTGTCACCATCACAACCTCTCGGTTTCTTCCTACCGTTTGCGGGCCTACCGGATGGGACATGACGCCATCTCCTGTCGCAATCAGGAAATTCTTCGCTTTGTCCTTCATTTGGTCCAAATCCAAGGGCTCTCCCTCCACCAACAATTGGTCGAGAAAGTTCACCTTCACATTGAAGACGTTCTGCTCCTTGGCCTGGGGCACATCAATGTCTGGGGGCACAGGAGGCGGAAGTTGGCGTTTGATGCCCTCATCTGAATCAATGGTGGTGGTGACCAACCAAAAAATGAGCAGCAAAAACGCGATGTCCGCCATCGAGCCCGCATTGATTTCTTGCAATTCGCGGCGTGCCATGGAACTTACTTGATTGCTTTGTTCACTTCTGCCACCACAATGGCGGCAATTGCTGCCAAGCCAAGGAGGTAAACGAAGTACATGCCACCGCCAGCAAACCAGCTTTCACCTTCTGTCACGGTGATGCCGCTGACCTCATACGCCCTGAGGACGGATCGATCGGCTAGGCCATAAAAACTGATCAAACCAAGCAAGGCAAAAGCGCCCACACCCATCAGGGTGCCTCTGCGTTCTTTGAGGTTGGCCCCAAAGAAGTAGAGACCAAACAGCAAGGCCGCTGCTGCGCAGGCGATGCCGACAGCATAGATGATGTAAAAGAGGTTGTCCAGCAAGAGGCCGTAGCGCTCTTGTCCCTCCACAAAGGTTTCGTCCGCACCACTTTTGGAGGTGATCATCACACAGAGCAAGGCTCCGGCGACGATGACCAACATCCGCACAGCGGACAGGACCGATTTGATGGTCTTGTCTTCCATGGCGTGGATTATTTGCCTTCGAGGTTGCGCTTGTACAACAAATCCACCAAGTCCATGCTCGCCTCCTCCATGTCGAGGACAATGCTGTCGATCTTGGACAAGATGTAGTTGTAGAAGATTTGGAGGATGATGGCCACAATCAAACCAGATACGGTTGTGATCAAGGCCACCTTGATGCCGCCTGCAACAATGGATGCGTTGATCGTGTTGGCCTCTGCAATTTTGTCAAATGCGGAGATCATCCCGATGACCGTCCCCATGAAACCAAGCATCGGTGCCAAGGCAATGAACAAGCTGATCCAGCTCAAGCCGCGCTCAAGCTTGCTCATCTCCACGCTGCCGTAGTCTTCAATGGCCTTCGCCACTTCTTCGTAGCTGCCCGTACTGCGGTCCAAACCTTGAAAGAAGATGGAAGCCACGGGGCCACGGGTGTTGCGACAAACTTCCTTTGCCGCGTCGACACCCTTGCCCATTGCATCTTCAATGCCCTCGAGGAGCTTGCCGGTGTTGGTGGTCGCCATGTTCAAGTAAATGATGCGCTCGATGCTCAAAGCAAGCCCCAGAATCAAGCAAATCAGGACAAAGGCCATGAAAGTCGCTCCACCTTCAATGAAGTATTTCTTCACTGTTTGGTGGAAGCTGAGAACTTCCCTGGTTTCCACGGGTTCAGCTGCAGGAGCTGCAGGTTCAACGGCTGCAGGGGCAGCCATGGAGTCCATGGCGGCAGAGTCTGACTCTGCCAAAGTGCTGTCGACACCCATTTGCATGGTTGTGTCTTGTTGTGCCATCACAGCGTGAGGTGCTGCGAACATCACAAGCCCTGCGATTGCGAGGAGGGCGAACAAATTCTTCATGACGAATTGAAGTTGATAAATGAATTGTAAAACTTGCGGAGAGACAGGGATTCGAACCCTGGAGACATTGCTGCCCACACGCTTTCCAAGCGTGCGCCTTAAGCCACTCGGCCACCTCTCCCTTCCCCCGTTGGGGATGAAAACCTCAGGGCTTTTGGACTGACCAACGCCAATGCCTTCGGCGCCGCAAATTACCGCAGAATCCGTGACTCCCGCAAAAGAAATGCACTCATGTTTCAATGCCCAAGCTCACACCTCACAATCCAGCGGCACCAGCAGGGCCATGTGCCTCCGTACGCGAGCGATCCTGGGGGGTCAATTCTCCCCTCAAATTGGCTGTCATCATGTCCCGAATTTGCCCTTGATCATCGGTCAAAGCCAAGACGTGCATGAGTTTGGTCAATGCGGCCTCTGTGGTCAGGTCGTGCCCTGGAATCACCCCGCACCCCGCGAGCATGTGGCTGGTGGCATATAGCTCTGGGTGCACCCCCCCGTGACCGCATTGGGTCACATTCAAGAGGGTCACCCCCCTTTGGTTGGCCTCTTGAAGCAGATCCTTCAACACTTGTGACGTGGGGGCGTTTCCACTGCCGTAAGTGGCCAAAACGACGCCGCGCAAATCTGGCCATTCAAGGGTTTGGCGCAACAAATCCAATGGCATTCCCGGATAGAGTGACACCCACGCCACCTCCTGGCGCATGCCCGAATGAAGCTGCAAACCATCTGCTGTTGGGGGAGTCCTCCACAACATGGACGTTTCAATCATGAAATCCACCCCTGCCTCCACCAACGCAGGAAAATTGGGACTGACAATCGCCTGAAGGCTTTGGGCACTCTCCTTGTGGCTTCGGTTGCCCCGCAACAAGTGATTGCCAAAGTACACCGCCACCTCTTGGATGGTCGAGGCACCATCGGTTTGATGTGCAGCAAGCATCAAGGCGCTGAGCAAGTTTTCTCTCCCGTCTGTGCGCGGGATTCCGATGGGCAATTGTGACCCCGTAAAAATCACGGGCTTTTGTAGTCCTTCCAACATGAAGCTTAAGGCGGAGGCGGAATAGGCCATGGTGTCGGTTCCATGGAGGATGACAAACCCATCAAATCGATTGTAGCATTCGGCCACAGTCGTGGCCAAGCTGCGCCAATGTCTCGGCGACACGTCGCTGCTGTCCAATGGCACATCAAACGACACGGCTTCAACACGGATTCCAGCATGCGCCAATTCTGGAACGTGCTTGGCCACCTGATCAAAATCCAAGGGGGCCAGCGCCCCACTGACCTTGTCCCGTGTCATGCCAATGGTCCCTCCCGTGTAGATCACGAGGACTGTGCGCATGGTCTCCAAATGGCTCATGGCATGTCCAATTCTGAAAGCCGGAACATCCGCTGCGCATTCTCAGTGGTTTGGCGGGCCACCATCTCCAATGGGAGGCTCATCAATTCCGACACACGCTCCGCCACAATGGCCACATGGCAAGATTCGTTGCGTTTGCCCCTAAATGGCACAGGTGCCAAATATGGACTGTCCGTTTCCAGCACCAAACGGTCCAATGGCATATGTGGCAATACGGCATCCAAGCCGCCGTTCTTGTAGGTGGACACCCCGCCAATGCCCAACATCCACCCTGGGTAACGCAGCGCATGCTCCGCTTCCTTCAGTCCGCCTGTAAAGCAATGAATGACACCAGTCAACCCATCGGACACCTCTTCGTCCAACACCTCAAAAAGCTCTTCGAAGGCCTTGCGCACATGAATCACCACGGGGAGTTGACGTTGTTTGGCCCAACCCAACTGAATCTTCAGTGCTTCCCGCTGTGCATCCAAGGTGGAGACGTCCCAATGCAAATCCAAGCCCACTTCCCCAATCGCCACCCAAGGACTGCCTTCCACGGGATCGTCCAAGGCTTGTTCAATGGCGGCCAATTCTTGCTGCCATCCCTCTTGCACATGGCAAGGATGGAGCCCCATCATGCCACGGCAACGTTTTGGCCATTGGTGCATCATGCGCCTCACCCTTGGGATGCTGTCCACGTCGATGTTGGGCAGCAAAAGCATGTCCACTCCGGCTTCTTTGCACCGCTGCATCGCCTCTGCGCGGTCCTCATCGAAAGCCGGTTGGTACAAATGGGTATGGGTGTCCAGCAGATGCATAGCTGCGAAGATAGGCGGAGGATTACCTTTGACACCTCTCCATGATGGCCCAAACAGACGCTCCCTCACCTCGTTTTCTCATCGCCAGATTCAGTGCGCTGGGGGACATTGTGCTGATGCAGCCCATCATCACCGCATTGCGCGCCACGTATGGTCACGCAGCGCAGGTGGACGTAATTTGCCTTCGCCGTTGCGAAGAAGCCGCGCGGGTCTTGGATGGACTCGACCACATTCACCTGGTCGAAAAAGGCACCGGGGAGTGCATCGATGCCATCAAGGAAAGACGCTACGACTACCTCTTGGACCTTCATCAATCGGTGAGGTCCCGCTCCTTGGCAGGACAAATGGACAGCCTTGTGCTCAAAGTGGACAAGGCCAATGTCGCAAGGTGGATGCACATTCGAGGATGGCGCAAAGAGCCTGTCCCCTCCTTCGTAGAGAGGTGCTTTGATGTCCTGGCGCCATTTGGCATGGCACCTCCAGCGAAGGAGCTTTGGGGACCTGATGCTTGGGGGAGTCTGAACACCCAAGGTTTGTCGCCGCAAATCGACGAACGCTTTCCCAAAGACCATGTAGCACTTTGTTTGGGTTCGTCCCAGCCAGGCAAGCACCTGTCGGACGACGTGGTTCTCGCTGTCCTACAGTGGACCCAACATCGCGGCTGCGCTCTTCTTTTGTTGGGAGGGTCTGCCGAGAGGTCACGGGCCCTGGGACTTGCTGCGGAGTGGCCACATGCAGTGAACCTCGCAGGTGATTGTACCCTTTCTGAGACCGTCGGTGTATTCCAAAAGGCCGCTGCAGTCGTTACCGGAGATACTGTGACCATGCACCTCGGTGCTGCCATGGGTCGGCCAATGGCAAGCATTTGGGGCTGTACCAGACCCACTTTGGGGCTGGGAGCTTGGCGACCCCACCCGCAGAGCCAGGACATCTTGCCAGAACGGGCCTCAGACGACCCACGCCCCTGCTCCAAGCACGGCGCGACTTGTCGTCATGTCAAAGGACAAGATCCAAAGGCCGCAAACCGTTGCAGTCAAAGTGTAGATCCGAGCCATGTCTTGCATTGGCTGGAGAAGGTGCTTAGCTAAAGAGTGCCTTCAATTCTGTGGCCTCCTCGGGCTTCAACTTGCCTGCCAAAATCAAACGCAGCTGCCTTCTGCGCAAGGCACTGTCGAACCGACCCTTCTCCTGGTCGTCTTGAGGCTCGATGGCTGGCACAGCAATAGGGCCGCCCAATTGGTCGACTGCCACAAAGGTGTAGTACGCCTCGTTGCATCGGCTGCGGGCACCCGTGGTGGCATTCTCCACAAACACCTCGAGGTAGACCTCCATGGAACTGTTGAATGCCCTGGTGACTTGAGATTCAATGATGACCACATCGCCCAAACGAATGGGCCGGTCGAACGAAACATTGTTGACCGCAGCCGTGACCACCACCCTGCGGCAATGGCGATTCGCACTGACCGCAGCGGCCACATCCATCCAATGCAAGAGGTTCCCTCCCATCAGATTGCCCAAAGTGTTGGTGTCGTTGGGCAGAACAATGCGAACGGTGGAACTGAAGGTTTCTTGAGGTTGGCGGACTTCTTTCATGGGACGAAGTTCGGCTGAATTTGGACAGAAAAAAAGGGTGCCATTGTGGCACCCTTTTCCCTTTTCAAATGCGACGGCTTCTTTCGAAAAAGAGCACCGCCCCACTCACTTGGCCATCAATGGATGACCAAGAGCTTTTTCGTCGAGACGAAATTTTTGGCAGTCACACGCAACTGGTACAATCCTGCATTCAAAGACGCAACGTTGAAATCAATCGGTGTGGAAATACCTTCGACAAGCATGCCGTTGAACAACGTCATCACCACTTCTCCAGTTGAAGCGTGCAATTCCACTTTTACGTCTGTTCCAACTTCCTCGCTGAGCAACGTCAAGTTCACTTGCGTGGAAGCAGGGTTGGGTTGCAACGTCACGACTTCAATCATGTCTTTGAAAGACACTGGAGCGGCATCCTCACCTTCAGAAATGCCTCCTTCTTCAGTCGCGTCGCAGCTGGACCCAGTCACCTGTACCTCATAAGAGAAGCTGGTGGCATTGCCTACACAATCGGTGACAGTGTATTGACGCTCGAGGGTCCAAGGTTGGCAGCAGTCCAACTCCCCGAAGAGGTCACCAGAAGCCATCACATTTTGGCCTCCCACCGTGCCTGACAAGTAGAACCATCCGCTGAATCCGTAGTTGCTGTTCTTGTTGTTTGCACCTTCTCCGATTTGGAAACCAAAGTACCCGTTGGCCGGTTGATGCATCATTTGGAAGCTGTCGCCCTCGTAGTCACCCCATCCTTCTGCAAAACCAGAAGTCATCATGGCGTAGTCCCATGCGGTGTGGTCGCCAAGACCACAATCTGACTTGAAGCTGTGGGTCCCTGGTTGAGCGGTCCAAGCCTCCCAGTCCATAGGTGCTGAATAATGTGCTTCCACCGTCCAACCAGCATTGGGGTTGTCGATTGCCACCACTTCCATCGTGTAAGTCATGGTGCCATCCACCATGTGTGCAACCGCTCCACTCAAAGTCACATAGGCTTCAGCCCCTGGGAAATTGAAGAGCTCCATGGACGTGGGTGCATCTCCATCGCAAGTCTCACCATTGGCGAGGGCCTGGGGTTCAGAGATGACGCAAAAGCGGTCGATCTCAGCAGTGGGTGCGAAGGCCCCACTGTACGTTTCCACAAGTTCGACACTTGCCTCTCCACCACAATTGTCTGTGAATTGTACATCGCACGCCGCTGGAATGGTCAATGTCCCGTCCAACGTCTCACAACACACCTCCACAACCTCATGGTTCATCAACCCACATGTGTTGGTGAGTTGAGGCGCCGTAGTGTCCACGAACGAAATGGTTTGGCTGACCACAGAGGCATTGCCACACAAATCCGTTGCAGTCCAACTCCGAACGATGTCATACACGTTTTCGCAATTGCTGAAGACAGTGTCCACCCCAAGAATCAACTCCACACCAGAGCAGTTGTCGGTGGCAACGACATCATCGTAGACAGGTTCAGACAAGCACTCGAGTTCATAGGACTCTGGAACCATGTCAAAGACCGGTGCCGTCGTGTCTTCAATGGTGATGGTCTGTGACGCGCTTGCACTGTTTCCGCAATCATCCGTGGCGGTCCAAACCCTGGTTAGGGTGTAGGAGGCCGAGCAGCCGTTGTAGTCCGTCGATTCGTCAAGCACAATGTCGACCGCGCCGCAAGCGTCCATCGCCTCTGCATCCAGCATAGGCTGTTCGTCGCTGCACTCTGCAGTATAATCTTCCGGGACAAATGTGAACACGGGAGCCGTGGTGTCTTCCACAAAGATGATCTGGGTGGTCTCTGAGGCATTGCCACAAGCGTCGGTGGCGATGAATTCACGCAAAATCACGTACTGCCCCGAACACGGACCTTCAAGGGTGTCGGTTTGAACCACAATCTCAAACGACGAACAATGGTCAACGGCCTCGGCCATCTCAAGCACCAAATCATCCGAGCATTCTGCAGTGTAGTCCTCAGGAACAAAGGTGAAATAAGGTCCCTCCTCGTCCACAACAGAAATCACTTGAACCGCCGTATCTGAATTCCCACAGTTGTCGGTGGCCACCCATTTACGAACGATCTCAAAGGTGGCTTCACAATTGGAATGAATGGTGTCCACGGAGTACGCAATCTCGAACCCTGAGCAGTCGTCCATGGCCTCTGCTTCGTCGTACACCAAAACATCAATGCACTCTGCAGTATAATCCGAAGGAATGTTTGTGAACACCGGAGGAGCATCATCCACAAGGGTCAACACTTGGTCCACCGTGCTCACATTGCCACACTCATCGATGGCTGTGTACACACGAACGTATTGACCAATGGGCAAAACACAACCTCCACTTCCTTGACCATCCACCCAAGTCAATTGAACTGCACCGCAATTGTCTGTCGCAGAAGCAAAATTCTCTTCCGCATCGTATTCCCCGCAAGGAATCATAACCGCCTCAACGGCCTCAATCGTGGGGGGCGTAGAGTCGACAATGGTGATGGTCTGCAGCGCACTTGCGCTGTTTCCGCATGCATCCACAGCCTCAAACTTCCGCTCAATGATATACCCCTGTGGGC
Source organism: uncultured Flavobacteriales bacterium (assembly GCA_963933635.1). Lineage (GTDB taxonomy): Bacteria > Bacteroidota > Bacteroidia > Flavobacteriales_D > Sanyastnellaceae > UBA11663. Next base: position 10,506 of record CAWVVM010000019.1, on the reverse strand, counting down.
AGTCGTAGGAAACCACCTCAGTGACCCCCAATTCGAAGTCGCTGCAAACGTCCATGGCAGTGGCCATTTCCATAGGGTGATCTTCGTCACACTCGGCGATGTAATCGTTGGGGACGAAGGTGAACTCCGGCGCAGTGGTATCAGATACGCTTACGACCTGTTCATGGGTCACTTCATTCCCACAATCGTCCGAACTGGTCCAAGTCCGAGTCAGGGTGTAGTTGCTGGGGCAGCTGCCATCGAGACGCGTTTCGCTGTAGGAAACAGAAACATCTTGGCAGTTGTCCATCGCTGTGAGCACTGCCCCATCAGGAACGTTGTCACACTCCACCTCCAAAGAAGCAGGAAGCGCTTCCACAAACATGGGCTCCTGGGTGTCCACAATCGTGATGACTTGTGCATCCGAAGTGCTGTTTCCGCAGGCGTCTGTGGCCACGAAGGTGCGTGTCACCACGTAAGACTGGGCACAAGCTCCAGCAACCGTATCGGCCACCAGATCAATCGTAACAGGACCGCAGTTGTCAGACGCTGAAGCAGCCTCCAACGGGTGATCGGCACTGCATTCCGCTTCGTAATCCTCAGGGATCTCGAGCGACGGAGCCGTGGTGTCAGCGACCTCAATCACTTGAACAGCAGACGCTTCATTGTCACAGTTGTCAATGGCCGTAAAAGTCCTCGTGATGGTGAAAGTCTGCATGCACAACTCTGAGAATACCGTGTCGACGGCAACGGTCACCGTGGCTCCAGAACAGTTGTCCATGGCTTGGGCATCCAGGTATTCAATCTCTTCAGAACACTCATAGCTTGCATGCTCGGGAACAAATGTGAATTCGGGATCGACGTCATCTGTCAACGTCAAAATCTGCGAAGCGGTGGTCATGTTGCCACAATCGTCAACAGCGGTGTAGACACGGCTGATACGCCCAATGGGCAGAACGCAGCCTCCGCTTTGGTCAGAGTCTACCCAAGTGAGTGTCACCATTCCACAATTGTCCGTCGCCGAAGCGAAAAGCTCCTCTCCATCGTAATCCTGGCAGGCGATTTCAATGTCACTTTCTGCCTCAATCACCGGTCCAGTGGAGTCCATAACTTCAATGGTCTGGACATGGGTCTTGGCATTCCCACATTCATCCGTCACTGTCCACCGACGGTCCAGGATGTAACGATGCGGACAATCTCCATCAAATCTGGTTTCAATGCCTTCGCTCACTTCAAGATCGCCCAAGCAATTGTCCTGGGCAACAATGGAAGTAGCAGGGGCCATTGGAGGCACCATGTCGCACTCCACCTCCAAACTCTCCGGGCCAGAGATTACTTCTGGACTTTGGGTGTCGTCGCGGTCCACAGTCACTGTGGTGCTCAAAATTCTGCCGCAATCGTCCAAAGCTTCAAAGAGGAAAGAGGCGTACTGGCTGCATTCTGAATCTGGTACTGAACATTCCAAATCCAACACAACGTCACCACTCAGACCTTGTACACTTTGGCCATTCAACATGCCTTCCCACCGAAACCAACCTCCAAATCCTTCATTGCAATTGTGGTTGTTGGCCCCCAACCCAAGCTGGAAGCGCTTGCTGTAGGACATGGGCATGTGGTCAATGAAGAGCGTACCCTCCAAATCTCCATCCCCCTCAAGGCGACTGAGCGCTTGCAGGTCAAATACTGAAATTCCTGCGGTGTCGACGTCACAGGTTTGATAACCCGATTGATTGGGATCGTCACCAATGAGAAGCGTATGCGCGTCACTCTCTGCAAGCCACTCCATCGCATTGTCCTCATTGACAAAACGGGCATCCACGTGGAAAATCTGATTTGCATTGGCCACACAATGAACCGTCCCTGTCAATCTCGCACTGCGGCTGTCCGGGGCGTGAAGAAACTGCAATGGATTGTTAGGGTCTTCCACGAAGTAATCGCTGTCAGCCATGCCCATTGCACTCAATCCGTATAGACGGATGGCTCCATCGGTGGCGGCATACTCCTCCGGTGCCAACTCACTGTCTCTCTTCGCTGTGGTCGCCAGACATGAAGTGACTGGTGCCGAAACGCTCTCAGAGGCGAGAGGAAAACAAGCGAACACCGGGAATGCTTCACTTGAACATGCATTGATTGCACTGAGATTCTCGATTCCTGAAAAATTCAAGTAATCGTCGCACGACGTAGGCAGATCTTCAGCACATTGCACTGACTGGTCCACCAAAGCTTGGTTCCAAACCAAAGGACAAGTAGAGTCACAGGCATCTTCAATGCCATTGGCGGAGACAAGATTCCCAAAGGAGGAGGCGAAAAGGAACATTGTCCCTAGCGCAAGAGATAACAGCTTTTTCATCGAAAAAGGATGGGTTAAGAAACATTCAACAGTTCTGACACACGTCAGGAAACAAAAGAACGACCAAGCCCTCGTTATGTCCAAATGATTATATGTGTTATCACATCGGAAAATGTCGAAGGCAATCAATCAACCAATTGGGACAAAAAAAAGCCGCCCTTCCGGGCGGCTTTCCTTTTGAATTTTGTCAGCTCAACTTAGTTGGCTACCAACAATTTCTTCGTGGTCACATATGTCTTCGCACGGGCCTTGACCTGGTACATGCCAGATTCCAACTGGAAGGCTGGAACCTCAATGGTTGTTGGCCAGCCGGCCACAACAGGACCGTTGAAAAGTGTCATCACCGTGGAACCGGTCATGGTCATCACGGTCACTTCCACTTGCAAGGAAGGCTCCTCCGTGGTCAACACGAGAACGGACATGTCAGAGGTTGGGTTTGGCTGCAAACTTGCAATTTTCACCAAATCCTTCACGTGCACGAAATCAGAGTCTTCAGAATCGCTGACGTCTCCCGCATCTCCAGCATCGCAGTCTTCGCCGGTCATGCGAACGGTGTATGCAAAATCTGTGTCATTGCCTGCGCAATCCGTCACAACATAGCTGCGTGACAAATCGTATGGCAAACAGCAATCAAGATCTCCAAAGACATCACCAGAGCCGCTCACAGGAGAGCCACCGAAGGTTCCGTTGTAGTACATCCAAGCACTGAACCCGTAGTTGCCGTTCTTGTTGTTGGCCCCTTCTCCGATTTGGAATCCGAAGTAACCTGACGCAGGCTGGTGGTTGAAGGTCAAACTTGAACCTTCGTAATCACCCCAACCTGTCGCACTTCCGCTTGTCAGCGTGGTGTACATCCACTCGGTGTGATCGCCCAATCCACAATCTGACTTGTAGCTCTGGCTTCCCGGCTGAGCCAACCACTCATCCCATGACATCGGTGCGCCATAGTTGTTGGTGATTTCCCAACCAGCGTTTGCGTTGTCAGAGGAGACAACGGTCATCGTGTAGGTCTTTGTCCCGTCCACGTTGTTGGCCACACGGCCCTCAATGGTGGTATAGAACTCAGAGCCTGGGAAGTTGAACAGACGCAAGCTGTGCACAGAGTAGTTGTCGCATGTCTCTCCATCCGGCATGACCGCTGGATTCGACACCTCGCACCAACTCTCCACATCAGCTGTGGGACAGTTGCCTCCAATGCATTCTTCATTGTATTCCATTGTTGCTCCGGCGTCGCAGTTGTCGGAGAAGCTCAACTCCACTGCTTCTGGCACAGTGATTCCGCCTTCCAACGACTCACAACAAACTTCCACGACTTGGCCATTCATCAAACCACCAGCACTTGTAATGACGGGGGCTGTGGTGTCCAAGACAGTGATGGTTTGTGTCGCCTCAGATTCATTGTTGCATTCATCCATGGCCATCCAAGTGCGTGTGATGACATACTCCTGGTCACATTCGGTGAACGTCGTATCCACCAACATTTCCATCATCGGAGTGCCGCAATTGTCCGACACCGTCGCTTCGTCGTAGATCAACTCATCCGTGCACTCTGCGGTGTAATCGGCAGGTGCCAGGATGACTGGAGCAGTGGTGTCTTCAATGGTGATGACTTGCTCCACGTGATCCACGTTTCCACAAGCGTCCGTCGCCGTGAACTTGCGGGTCACAACATAGCTGTTGGTGCAACTGAAGACTGTATCCGCCACGACAACAATGGACGCTTCACTGCAATTGTCCGAGGCAGTCGCCGCATCCAAGGGATGATCCTCACTGCATTCGGCAGTGTAATCTTCTGGCACCATTGTGAACTCCGGAGCAGTGGTGTCCTGAATCGTAATGACCTGGGTCTGTGACGCATGGTTTCCACAATCATCTGTCGCTACAAACTCTCTAAGAATGGTGTAGTGTCCTTCGCAAGTTCCTGGAATCTCTGTGGTGATCACCTGGATGTCCACCATGGAACAGTGGTCGATTGCCGCAGCATCGGCCAGGGTGAGTGCGTCTGAACACTCTGCAGTGTAGTCATCTGGCACAAAGGTGAAGTCAGGGCCTTCTGTGTCCTGAACTTCGATGACCTGTGTAGCTGTCGCGTCGTTCCCACAATTGTCGGTTGCAGTAAACGTCCGCGTGATGGTGAACGTTTGCATGCAATCGTCTGAGAACACGGTGTCAGCTGCTACCGTGACAGTGGCCCCTGAGCAATTGTCAGTGGCAGTGGCATCGAGGTACTCAATTTCCTCAAAACACTCGTACGTCGCACCCTCTGGGACAAAGGTGAATTCTGGATCGACATCGTCCGTCAACGTCAAAATCTGCTCGAAAATGCTGCTGTTGCCGCACTCGTCTGTCGCTGTGTAAATGCGAACGTACTGGCCAATTGGCAACACACATCCACCACTCACTTGGTCTTCGCCCCACGTCAAAGTGACTTCGCCACAGTTGTCCGTCGTAGAAGCGTGGGCCACAGTAGCGTCGTAGTCCCCACATGCAATTTCAACTTCATCTTCAGCCAGAATTACGGGATCTGTGGTGTCTTGGATGGTGATGACCTGCGCCTCTGAAGCCTCATTGCCACAGTCGTCTGTGGCGGTGAAGGTCCGCGTCACGACGTAGTTGGAGGCACATGTGCCGTAAACTGTATCAGCGACTGCCACAATCTCATAGGTCCCACAATTGTCCGTTGCGGAAGCGTCCTCTAGAGGATGCTCCTCGCTGCACTCCGCAGTGTAATCCGAAGGAATGGTCAATTCAGGAGCCGTGGTGTCCTGCACTGTCAGCGTCTGGGTATGCGCATTGTCATTTCCACAATCATCTGCAACGGTCCAAGTCCGAACAATGGTGTAACGGCCCATGCAGTCACCTGCGTTCTCTTCTGAGCTGTACACGACCTCCACATCCTGGCAGTTGTCAGTCGCGGTCAAAACAGAGGCCAAAGGCACATTGTCACACTCCACGGTCATGTCCATCGGCAAATCCTCGTTGAACGATGGCGCTGTGGTGTCCTGAATGGTGATGGTTTGAGACAATGTTGTCTCGTTGCCGCACTCATCAGATGCCATAAAAGTGCGGGTCACGACATAGGACTGGGTACAATCACCCGCAACCGTGTCGGCACTCATGACAATGAAAGCCTCACCGCAGTTGTCCGTTGCAGATGCATCTTCAAGAGGATGCATCTCGCTGCATTCCGCCGTGTAATCGTCGGGAATGGTCAACTCAGGAGGGGTGGTGTCCTGCACAGTGATGGTTTGGGTTGCTTCAGCAGGGTTGTCGCAATCGTCCGTGGCCGTCCAGGTGCGCTTGATTTGGTAGCTCTTTGGGCAATCGCCTTGAATGATTTCCGTCACCAAGTCAATCGCAACGTCTCCATCACAATTGTCAGTGGCAGAAGCATCGTCGTAAACAATGTCTTGGTCACATTCAATGGTGTAATCCTCTGGAATCGTAAGCTCAGGAGCGGTGGTGTCCAGCAAACGAACAAATTGCTCAAATGTGGCCACATTGCCGCAGTCGTCTGTGACCGAATACATGCGCTGGTACATGCCTACGGGCTGCACACATCCACCAGAGACTGGAACGTCAGTGAACGAAATCTCTGCTCCGCTGCCACAAGCATCGCTTGCGGTGATATATACAGTAGTCGCATAATCTGAGGAACACTCCACGTCCACTTGGTTCTCACCAGAAATGACTGGTGCCACATCGTCAAACACAGAAATGGTTTGAACGACGTCAGAGGTATTCCCGCAGTCGTCCTCAAAGGTGTAGGTGCGCTTCACCATGTAGCTTCCCGCACAATCACCTTCAATTGTTTCCGTGTATGCCCATGTGTGAGAAGTCTGGGCAGAACAATTGTCAGAGCTCGTGGTCATGCCGTACTCCATTGTTGGGTCGTAATCGGCACAAGCGACAGACTCATCCGTCACAGACGCCACAGGAGGTGTGACATCAGAGATCGTGATGATCTGGGTGTCTTGACCAATGTTGCCACAACGGTCTTGGGCATACCATGTCCGCACAATGCTGCGCGATCCCTGGTCATCCATGCCGTACCCACAAATGGCTTCAAGCTCAGCATCTTCACTCCAAACCGTAATGGACTCCATGCCCCAGCAGTCTTCGTCGCCGCAGTTGTCATGCACGGTTGCGAAACCAGCAACATCGGCAGTTGCTGAGATGTCCGCTGAACAGTCGTCTGCATCTGCATCAACATTGTAAGGGGCAGGTGCAGTCACAACAGGTGCCGTTGTGTCGATCAACATGATGAATTGCTCCACCGTCGTTGAGTTGCCACAATCGTCCGTTGCAGTCCAAATTCTCATCACTGTCCACAAACAGCCTCCTGACATGCACACACTCTGGATGTCGTACTCCACACCACTGCAATCGTCTGTTGCAGTCAATGGCTGGTAGTCAGGGCTGCTGTAGTTGCCGTCTGTGCATTCCACCATGATGGTGGACATGAACGGCTCAAATACAGGGTCAGTGGTGTCTTCGATGGTGAAGGTGGCTGAAACACTGCTGGCGTTGCCGCAGTCGTCCGTAGCCGTGAACGTCACAGTCGAAGAACCGGTGGCGCCGCAATCGTCGCTCAAGCCCTCGAAGTCGTTGCTCCAGGTGACGCCGCTGCAAACGTCAGAGGCAGTCGCACCACCGTTGTTGTCCAACCAACCATTCAAGGCGTCCATGTTGCCCATGCCGTCGCACTCGACGGTTTGGTCAGAGGCTGCCGTGATGGCCGGGTTGGTGGTGTCTTCGATGGTGAACGTGGCCGTGGTGCTGCTCGCGTTGCCGCAATCGTCGGTGGCCGTGAAGGTCACAGTAGCAGAACCTGTGGCGCCGCAACCGTCGCTCAAGCCTTCGTAGTCGCTGCTCCAGGTCACGCCGCTGCAAATGTCAGAAGCTGTGGCGCCCCCGTAGCTATCCAACCAAGCGTTCAAGGCATCCATGTTGCCCATGCCGTCGCACTCGACCGTTTGGTCAGAAGCTTCAGTCATGTCAGGAGCGGTCGTGTCTTCAATGGTGAAGGTCGCCGCGGTGCTGCTTGCATTGTCGCAGTCGTCTGTCGCAGTGAAGATCACCGTTACAGATCCAGTCGCACCGCAGTCGTCGTTCAATGCGACGTAGTCGTTGCTCCACTCGATGTTGCTGCAGTTGTCGATCGCAGAAGCACCACCGTTGCTGTCCAACCAAGCATTGAGTGCAGTCAAATTGCCCATACCGTCGCACTCGATAGTTTCGTCAGCAGCCTCCATGTCAATGACTGGAGCCACGTCGTCCACCAAGGTGATGATTTGCTCTGCAGTGCTCGTGTTGCCGCAGTCGTCTGTGGCGGTGTACGTGCGGAGGTAAGCGCCCACTGGCACGATGCAACCGCCGCTCACAAGAGCGTCAACCCAAGTGAGGGAGCCCATGCCACAATCTTCGGCGTAGGAGCCGTAAGAATCCTCAGCGCTGTAGGCTTCACAATCGACCATGATGCTGGACTCTGCCAGAATCTCCGGGCTTGTTGTGTCCACAATGGTGAATGTTGCGGTACTGCTGCTGCTGTTGCCACACTCGTCTTCTGCAGTAAAGGTCACAATCGCCATCCCTGTGCTTCCACAAGCAGCAGTCCAACACCCAGGAATGATCAAATCACCCCGGTCGTTCTCGCTTGGACTGAAGTTTTTGTTGATGTCCCTCAAGATTGAACGACACTGAGAGGGAGTGAAGTCGTTGCTGCAGTTTCCAAGAACTTCATCTGAAATTTGAATCACCTCATCCACACTCTTTCCTTCGAATGCGCCGGAGGCAACGAGCAAGTCTCCAAAGGAAATGCTGGATGGGCTAAAATCTTCGAGGGCATTGTCAAATGCCACATTCAATTTTGCAGTGAGCAAGTGAGAGACCAATGCGTTGTTCCAACAAGTCGGGTCAATGGCATTTTCCGTTGGGTTATCACCGCTGTGGGTCAACACCAAATCCTCTGCACTTCCTGTGCATGGCAAGTATGTATCCACAGCCTCAGATGAGGTGAAGCGCAGGCTGAGGTCGTCGCAACCTACTGCAACACCATCTGGGAATACCGCATCAAAGTTGGCATCCATCAAATCAGAGGCAACAGTGCTGTTTCCACCCCAGTTTTGTTGCTTGTAGCTGTTGAAAGACCCATCATCGCCGTCGCAGAGGGAGTAATCGTTGCTCCATGAAACCATTCCGCAATTGTCCACAGCTTCGGCTCCACCGTTGCTGTCAATCCACTCTGACAGTTGCTGCAAATTGCCTTCACCATCGCATTCCAATGTTTCACCAACTGCTTCAGAGGTCAACGCAGGAGAAGAAGTGTCCCGAACTTGAACGTTTTGCGTCCAAGTCGATGTCAAACCACAAGCATCAGTCACATCCCACTTCCGAATCAAAACGTAATTCGAGGGACAATCTCCGTCGATGCGAAGCTCTGTTCCCTCCGCATAGCTTAAATCACCTGAGCAGTTGTCAGTCGCTACGATCGCGTCTGTTCCAGCCATCTCAGGCACTGCATCGCACTCCACCGTGACATCAAGCGGACCTTCTGAAATCAAGGGAGGAGTTGTGTCCTCACGATTCACACAAAAACGCTCGGTCAAGGCCTGGCCGCAATCGAAATCGAGGGCCGTGTAATCGAAACAAGCAGACTCCGAGCAAGAAGCATCGTTGGAGCTCTCTTCGATGTCCACGACGATGTCGCCAGACATTCCCGACACTTCTTCTCCATTCAAGACACCATCCCAACGGAACCATCCACCCAATCCATAACCGCAGTTGTGGTTGTTGGCTTGGGGACCGTATTGGAAACGCTTGTTCAAAGAGAGTGGCATGTGATCGAGTCCAATCAAACCATTCAATTCATTCAATTCGCCGTCTGCCAGCAAGTAGCTGCTGCCAGGCTGCATGAGAAAGACCGTCATGTTCTCTGCGTCGTAGTCGCAGGTGGCCCCGGGATTGTTGGGGTCTGTGTTCACAAGCAATGTGTTGTCAGAATCAAGATCCATCCAGTCTTGCGCGTTCAACGCATCCTCAAAGGCCGCGTTCAAATCAAACCACCGGGCGCTGTTCTCACGGCAGTAAACTCGTCCGGTCAAGGTCGCTGTGCCTGACTCGGGGTAATAGTTCCAGGACAAAGGAGCAGAAGGGTCTTCCACGAAGTAGTCGCTGTCTGCAATTCCGGAAGCAGACAAACCGTAGAGGCGGATGGCTGCATCGCTGAAATCGTATTCGTCCTCCCCGAGAGATTCATCGCGCTTGGCCGTTGTAGCCACGCCAGAGGACACCTCTTGGTTGTCCAAAGAGAGCAATGGAGTGCACACGGCTTCGTATTCTGCCCCGTCACACTCGTTGATGGCCATAAGTCCAGTTGTGAAGTCTTCGCACGTCATTGGCAAATCTTCAACGCACTCGACGTTGTAGTCGCTGAGTTCCTGGTTCCAAGTCAACTCGGTGTCACAGGTTTCACATGGAACTGAACATTCCGAAGGAGTTAGGACAATGCAAAAACCTTGGGAGGTCTCTGCTGAGGGATGACCAACTCTCTCGCTCCATGCACCAGCTGAGCCCGTGGGCAGACAATTCAAGCATGAAAAATCTGGCACACAGGAAGAGTCTACCCATTCATCGTCCACCAAAACGAAGGCATATGTGTCCCCATCAAAATCAAGCAAAAGAGTACAATCATTCGTCAAACTATAAGTCGCCTCAACGAAATCTGTATCAGGTCCATCCTCAAAAGTGATGGTCACAAGTCCGTCTTCTAAAAAAGAAACCTCATCACCAAAGTTGTCCGTGAAACATTCACCGGCGAGATCAATTTCACATGGAACTGAACATTCCGAAGGAGTTAGGACAATGCAAAAACCTTGGGAGGTCTCTGCTGAGGGATGACCAACTCTCTCGCTCCATGCACCAGCTGAGCCCGTGGGCAGACAATTCAAGCATGAAAAATCTGGCACACAGGAAGAGTCTACCCATTCATCGTCCACCAAAACGAAGGCATATGTGTCCCCATCAAAATCAAGCAAAAGAGTACAATCATTCGTCAAACTATAAGTCGCCTCAACGAAATCTGTATCAGGTCCATCCTCAAAAGTGATGGTCACAAGTCCGTCTTCTAAAAAAGAAACCTCATCACCAAAGTTGTCCGTGAAACATTCACCGGCCAG
>CAWVVM010000018.1:0-49670 GCA_963933635.1 uncultured Flavobacteriales bacterium | reverse complement strand
CCGATGACAAGAACTTGAGGGTTTCCGAAGAAATCACTCCCATTGGCCGTGGTTTTGTACACCCGGTATTGAGCGCCGGAAGGCAAAGAGGTGATGTTAATAGACATGGACTGGGCCTCACCACTGGAAGCCTCTGAAGACAATGCAGCTGTCAGGACATAGGGCCAAGCAGGAGCGGATCCACTGTCAAACACATCACAAGAGCTGATTTCAGTGCCAGAGCTGGTGGCAGCGCATCCGTCCAACTCTTCACCGTTGATGGACAGCATGTCGAATTCCACGGCCCCAGAAGAAAACTGAAATTTTACGGTACGGTTGAAGGCGACTGCTGATACTGTCACGGTGTTTTCACCCAAAACCAAATCTTGAGGAGTGCCAAAAAAGTCGCTGCCATTGGCAGTGGTCTTGTACACCCTGTATTGCGCACCTGCGGGCAGAGAAGTCACATCAATGGTCAGGTTTTGTGCTGCTCCACTTGCATCATCAGCCGCCGTTGTGGCTGTCAGAATATGCGGCCAAGCCTCCGCCGAGCCACTTTCAAAAAGACTGCATGCGCTGATGGCTGTGCCACTGTCGCTTGCAAAGCAATCGTCCAGGTCGGTACCATTGAGAGTCAATCCATCAAACATGACGTCTCCAGCGGAAAATTGAAACTTGACAGTGCGGGTGAACGCCACCGCGGAAACCGTCACCGTATTTTCCCCCAAGACAAGATCTTGGGCAGAACCGAAGAAATCGTTTCCATTGGCCGTCGTTTTGTACACTCGGTATTGGGCCCCTGCAGCAGGCAACGCTGTCACATGGATGACCATGGTTTGGGCCTCACCGCTCGAAGGATTGGAAGAGGTGGTAGAGGTCAATACGGCGGGCCAAGATTCATTCGAGCCTGTTTCAAATAAGCTGCAAGATGAAATGGCCACGTCATTCCCGGTCTGGGCATGGGAGCCAACAGCAAACAATGTGAAACAAAGGATTGCTAAAAATCGCATGAGAGATAGAAATAAGGTGATAAGGCGTTCGTTTTGGAGCATCAATGTTGCAAGGACTCCTAAAACGTTGGTCAGGGAACCATTCTCCCCACTCAAATATAGCACATAGAGATGAAACGTGTCGTAGGAACACGATGCATTGCCAAACCACGTTGTTCTGACCTGCCCAAATGTGCCCAAGACGTGATTTATTTCGAAGAATGAGGCACACCTATGCGTGCATTTTCAATACATCAAAGCGCCTCAAGGCAAAAAAAAAGCGCCGGCATACGCCGGCGCTTTTCATTCGTTGTTCGCTTCAATCAGAGGTCAGAGCAAGCCTGTCCAAAGGCCACCAAGAAGTCCAAAAGATCAGCCGATCCAATTTCACCATCTCCGTTGGAGTCGTATGGACATCCGCCACCGCCAGTGCAAGGCTCAAAGTCGCATGAGCCATCGTCGTTGTTGGCAAAAGGATTGTAGTTCTCGGCACTTTCATCCGTGCATCCTGAGAACACACACGTGCCATCTTCCAGGGTGTTCGCAGCATCGTAGTTGTCCGCACCAGCGTAGGTGCAACCGGCAATGCCCGTGCAAGAACCGTCGTCGTTGTTGGCTTCAGGGTTGTAGTTCTGAGCATTTGGATTCGTACAACCGCTTACCACACAAGAACCATCGTCATTGTTTGCTTCAGCATTGTAGTTGTCAGCCGCAGGGTTCGTGCAACCGCTGATGATACATGAACCATCGTCGTTGTTGGCGCCAGCATCGTAGTTGTCAGCTGCGGGATTGGTGCAACCGCTGATGATGCAGGAGCCATCATCATTGTTCGCCTCGTCGTTGTAGTTGTCAGCTGCAGGGTTGGTGCAACCACTGATGGTGCATGACCCATCGTCAATGATGGCTCCAGCGTCATAGTTGTCTGCCGCAGGGTTGGTGCAACCTGAACAAGAGCTGTTGTCCCCACCACAGACACCACAGGCGTCAAGCTGCAAACAAGAGCCATCCTCTTCCGTGGCATTGATGTCGAAGTTGCATGAAGCATTGTCCGTACACCCATTCACTTCCAATTCATCGCACACACCATCCCCATCCGAGTCGTTGAGGCAGCCGTCGCAATCATAGAATTCTTGTGCGAAAATGCAATCGCCATCGCCTTCGGCATTCTCATCATAGTTGCAAGCCAATGGGTCGTTGCAGCCAGCACCTGCCACCGGGAAGGTCAAGGTCATGCCCGACGCGTAAAAGGAGTCTTGGTTGGCATCGCGGAATTGCACATTGATGACTGCATCAGTAGCTCCGGAGGTCGTAACCTGGCCCAAGAGCACACGGCCATTGATCGGCACTCCCTGGCCATTGTTCCCAGGAACAATGAAGATGGATCCTCCAATGAAAGTGTTCACGACAAAATCACCACCGCTGTTCCAGTCGGAAAAAGCAGTGAGCGCTGGATCAAATGCAGAGTTCAATCCGTCGTCATCTCCAGGCTCAGCTCCAATGGTCCACCACGTGTCGTACTCCAGAGAAGGAAAGCTACCGTAAAAAAGAGGATTGATGGTGCCACCAAAATCTCCCCCTACTGCGTCTTGGTAGAACGCCTCGCCTCCGACCAAAGACCAAGGCTCAGTATCCGTTCCGTACACCGCGGTCACTTCGACATCAGAAGATGCGAAATTTGCGTAGATGCGGTACGTGGATTGTCCTGTCCCCAGAGGGTCTGAAGAGACAACGTCATAGCTCAAACCTGTTGCCAAACCTCCACCAAAGGTGCACGAACCATCGTCCTCATTGGCACTTGGATTGAAGTTGTCCGCATTTGCGTTGGTGCAACCAGGCACTGGAACTTCAGGGAAAGACAAACTCAAGCCCTCCGTGTTGAAGGTGTCAGAATTCGCGTTGTCCCATTGAAAGTTCATGGTCAGGTTCACAACACCATCTGTTGTGAATTGGCCCACCAACACGCGAAGATCGCCTCCCGCCACTGCATCGGCACTCTGACCTGGGAGTAGGAACCACGAACCGCCTACAAAGGTGTCAACAGTGAATCCGTCGCCAGCGGCAAAGGAGGAGAAGTATGCATCCATACCTACCTGCTGCACGTCACTTGTGCCATTCGAGTCGGCCGAGCCAATGGTGAACCAACTGTCATATTGGAGTGTAGGGAACGCACCGAAGAAGGCTGGATTGATGGTTTGGGCCAAGTTGGCGCCAACGGCATCCTGGTAAAAGGAAGTGCTCACGCCCACCACCATTGGGGCCGTTTCAAGTGCGTAGACCGCCACCAGTTCGTCCGTGGGGTTGTCGAAGGTGGCATACACGCGGTACGTTGTGCCCTGAGCTGTCTCTGCGACAGTTTCGTACTCCATTCCCACCAAGTTGGCAAAGGCCAAACTTGTTGCGAACAGCATCATAATTGAGGTTAGAATGTGCTTCATAAAAATGTAGTTAAGCGCTCACTTCAGGCCTCTGGTCGAGCCATAAGCCCTGTTGAACGGGATAATTTGTCCTAAAATACATCAAACAGCACAAACCGACGACTTTTCAAACACAAATCTTCTCCACCACCAAACACCTCAACCGCGGGTCAACCGCGGGTCAACCGCGGATCAAACCCACCAGCGATTGGGTGGAAGCATCGTGCGGCAACTCGGAAGCCTTGCCCTCCAATTCTGGCAACAAGGCATTGGCCAATGCCTTGCCCAATTCCACACCCCATTGGTCAAAACTGGCAATCCCCCAAATCACACCCTGGATGAAAATCCGATGTTCATGGAGAGCCACCAACTGGCCAAGGGAGAATGGAGACAACTCATCGAACAAGAAAAAGGTCGATGGACGGTTCCCAGGAAAGTTGCGATGAGGCTCGTGGCTTGCAGCGTCCTTGCCCATCAAAAGGGCCTCGGCCTGGGCCACAGCATTGGCCAAAAGCTTGCCGTGCATTTGAACGTGACCGCTGGTCGGCTTTCGGAAGGCAATGAAGTCCACAGGATGGATTTCTGTGCCTTGATGCAAGAGCTGGAAGAAGGCGTGCTGGCTGTTGGTGCCCGGTTCGCCCCAAACGACAGCCCCCGTGTTCCAGGCCACAGGCTCACCCGTCCGACCCGCACTCTTTCCGTTGCTCTCCATGTCTGCCTGCTGAAGATAGGCCGGAAGTCTCCCGAGGTCTTCAGCGTATGGGATCACCGCATGGGAGCGCATGCCCAAATGGTTTTGGTTCCAATGGCCCAACAAGGCCAAAACAACCGGCAGGTTGTCCTTCAATTCGGCTTTCTGCGCATGTCGATCGATGTTTCTCGCCCCCTCCAGAAAAGCCTCAAAATGCGCTCTGCCAATGGACAACGCTATGCACATGCCCACCGGACCCCACATGGAATACCTGCCTCCCACCCAATTCTCAAAACCAAATGTTCGTTCAAGAGACACCCCAAAGGCTTGCGTCGCATCGAGGTTGGTGGACACAGCCACCAAATGTTGGGTCAGGTCCAAACCTGCTTCGCTCAACCACAACTTTGCGATTCCAGCGTTCGCCATGGTTTCTTGCGTGGTGAACGTCTTGCTCACCACAACCACCAAAGTTGTGGTGGGATCCAGCTGTTCAAGCACAGACTCGATGTGCGCCCCGTCCACGTTGCTCACGAAATGGGCCTTGGGCCCAGATGCAAATCGACGAAGGGCTTTGCAGGCCATGGCCGGCCCCAAGTCAGACCCTCCAATGCCGATGTTGATCACGTCAGTCACCAATCCTTGGGCCTTCTTTGCATGAACGTCATCAACAAAGTCGAGCAAATGACCACGGGTGTCCATGACCTCCTCCATCACCCCTTTTCCGTCCACTTGAAAAACATCCTCAGGCCGACCTCGAAGCGCCATGTGCAAGACCGCTCTTCCTTCCGTTTGATTGATGGCTGCACCGGAAAACTGATCTTTGATGGCTTGCTTTACCCCTGCTTCTTGGGCGAGGGAAAGCAATCCCTCCAACGTCTTCTGGTCCCAACGCTGCTTGGACGCATCAACATGCAGCCCGTCCAACCCCCACGACAGATGACCCACTCTAAGCGGGTCTTGGGCCAGGGCCATCCTTACGTCCATCCCTTCCTGGGTGGCACGCAACTTCTCAAGTTCTCTTTCAGCCTCGGATGCATCCAATCGAAAGGAACGCCAGTCCGTGGAGGAATGGGTCATGACGTTTTGGCTTGAGCTCCAGTGGCATTCAAATCACCAAAAGCCTTGGTCAAGCGTGCTACAAAGGCTTCTTCTCCCTTGCGCAACCAAACCCTTGGGTCGTAATGCTTTTTGTTGGGCACATCCGCCCCATCAGGGTTCCCAATTTGGGCACCGAGGTAGGCTTGCTTCCCCTCCACGTAATCCCTCACACCACTCAGGAAGGCCCACTGCATGTCCGTGTCGATGTTCATTTTGATGGTGCCGTAGCCAATCGCCTCTCGGATCTCTCCCACCGAGGACCCGCTGCCTCCGTGAAACACAAATTCAACTGGTTGAGGCTCCGTACCAAAGACCTCTTCAATGTGCTTTTGGCAGTCGTCCAAAATGCTGGGCCTCAACTCCACATTCCCTGGCTTATAAACGCCGTGAACATTGCCAAAAGCAGCTGCAATAGTAAAGTTCGGCGAGATGGCTGACAGGATCTTGTACGCCTCTGCCACCTCCTCGGGCTGGGTGTACAGACGGCTGCTGTCGATGTCGGTGTTGTCCACGCCATCTTCCTCTCCGCCAGTGACCCCCAACTCGATTTCAAGGTGCATGTCCATTGCGGACATACGTCGGAGGTAAGCAGCGCAAGTGTCTAAGTTTTCTGCAAGGCTTTCTTCGCTAAGATCGATCATGTGCGAACTGAAAAGCGGCTTTCCCGTGGCTTTGAAGTGACGCTCACCCGCATCCAACAAGCCATCTACCCAAGGCAAAAGTTTGCGGGCGCAATGGTCGGTGTGAAGAATGACCGTCACACCATACGCTTCTGCCATGGTGTGTACATGGTGTGCACCAGCCACAGCCCCAAGGACTGCAGCCCCTTGGTGGTCCATTGACAAGGATTTTCCCGCATTGAATTTGGCCCCCCCGTTGGAGAATTGGATGATCACTGGAGCGTTCACAGCCTTGGCCGTCTCAAGAACCGCATTGATGCTGTTGTTGCCAATGACGTTGACTGCGGGAAGGGCGTAACGATGGGCCTTTGCATGGGCCCAGACGTCAGACACTTGGGTGCCAGTCAATACGCCTGCGGGAAATTTCGACATGATCTAATGATTTTGAATGCGCAAAAATACCTTGCTGCACAACGCCATCCTAACTTCAAGGTCGTGGCTCCACCAACCAAGGCACCCCACTGTCCAACAATGAAACACTTTGCAACGCAATCACTGCCTGAGGTGTGCCCGGATGCAAGGCTTCTGTCCTCAAATAGGCGCGGCGGGCCAACGTCTTGTCCTCCAAGTGAACATCGTAGACATAGGCCATCATCAAGGCACAGTCTGGCCTTTTGTCAAAGGCCGGGAATCCATCGTGCACATTTTGAAGCTGAAGGACCGCCAACTCATATTTGCCTGCATGCACGAGAAGGTCAGCCCGTCGAAAAAGCGCTTCTGGCACGAATGGATCTTCAGGGAACAAGCGGGCAAAATTGGCATATTCCGTCATCAGGTCCTGACGCACCGTAGGGTCCAAAATCAACCCCTCGAAAGCCTGACCCTCGAGCTCATGGATGCGTTCTCGCAATGCTGGCCCCGCACAGCCTGCAACAAGCAAGACAAAAAACACTGCAAAACCCACCCCCAAACTGCGCATCAACGCCTCCGAGATTTGGGGAATTTCATCTTGTAATCCACAGGAACCTTCCCCAACCCGATGTCCCTCAATTTGCCGTGCAACAGCATCCGTTTCGTGGCCGGAACGTGGTCGGGAATCATCTTTCCATCCAGGTGGTCATTTTCATGCTGCACAATGCGCGCCGCAAGGCCCTCAAGATGCTCTTCCACCAAGTTCCATCCCGCATCGTAGTACTCCACACCTATTCGCACGGGGCGCACCACTGGCTCCCTCACTCCTGGAATGGACAAGCAGCCCTCTTCCATGCTGTCGACTTCTTCGGACAAATCAAACAAGACCGGATTGATCATGACACGTTTGAAGTCAACACAGCCAGGATCGCCATTTTCGCCCTCCCCAAATGGGGAGCCATCGGCCACAAACAACCGCAATGACAGTCCAATTTGAGGTGCCGCCAAGCCGACTCCATCTGCCTCGTACATGGTTTCCCACATGTCGTCCAACAGAACAGAAAGATCGGGTTGGCCTTCAGCCACTTCGTCAGCCTCCTTCTTCAGGACAGGGTCTCCGTAAGCCACTATGGGTCGAATCATGCCACAAAGATACAAGTCCACCCGTCACAGGCTGACACCTATGTACCTTTGCACCATGTCGCAATTGCACACCATCTCAGAGGCCATTGAAGCCATCCAACGCGGTGAAATCATCATCGTTGTGGACGACGAAGACCGCGAAAATGAAGGCGATTTTCTCATCGCTGCGAGGCATGCCACGCCAGAAGTCGTAAACTTCATGGCCACCCATGGCCGTGGGCTGATCTGTGCGCCCATGCTCGAGTCGCGCTGCGATGCGCTGGGTTTGGACTTGATGGTCAAATCCAACAATGCGGCCTTTGAAACTCCCTTCACCGTCTCTGTGGATTTGATGGGGCACGGATGCACAACAGGAATTTCCGCGAGCGACCGTTCCAAAACCATTCAGGCGTTGATTGACCCAACTACCGCTCCTAATGCTCTGGGCAAGCCCGGCCACATCTTCCCGCTTCGTGCCAAACCTGGAGGTGTCCTGCGACGTCCGGGGCACACTGAGGCTGCAGTTGACTTTGCTCGTTTGGCTGGCTTTGAACCTGCTGGTGTCATTGTCGAAATCATGAACGAAGACGGCAGCATGGCACGGCTGCCTGAACTCGTGAAACTGGCGCAACAACACGACATGAAGTTGGTGTCCATCGCCGATCTCATCGAACATCGTTTGGCCCATGAGAGTTTGATTGAGCGAACCGCTGAAGTTTCACTCAACACGTCGTTTGGGCAGTTCAAAGCCATCAGCTTCAGACAAACCACCAACGAAGTGGACCACTTGGCATTGGTGATGGGGGAATGGGACCCCGAAGACGCAGTTCCCGTGCGCGTGCACGCCTCCAGCATGGTGGGCGACATCTTCCAAATTCAAGATTTTGGAAAAGGGCCCCAGCTGCATGCCGCCCTGCGGCACATACAGGAAGAAGGCAAGGGTGTGGTCGTCTACTTGAACAAAACAAGGCAAGGAGGTGGCCTTGCGGACGAACTGACCGCCTATGCCAACATTGCCGCGGCCAAAATGGAGGGAGCTTTCCCCAAGTTGGATTCCAAGGACAGAGGCATTGGTGCGCAAATTTTGAGGGACCTCCAAGTGAGCAACATGTTGCTGCTGTCCGATTCACACCATGCCAAAGGAGAAGTCGGGTACGGCCTTACGATAGAAGAAGTTGTGGCCTTGACGTGACAACCTTCGAAACCATTGCGCACAAAAAAGGCCTGCAGATGCAAGCCTTTTTTGTTGGAAAGCGTGGCGCTTAACCTTCTTTCTCTTCGCTCTTGGGCTCGTCCTTTTTGAACTTGGAGTACTTCTGACGAAACTTGTCGATTCGTCCTGCGGTGTCGACGAACGCGGCCTTGCCTGTGTAAAAGGGGTGGCTTTTGTGGCTCACTTCCACCTTGACCAGAGGGTACTCATTTCCATCTTCCCATTGGATGGTTTCTGACGTCTCTGCTGCTGACTTGCTCAAAAACGTGTACTCGTTGCTCATGTCTTTGAAAACGACGGCGCGGTAGTTGTCGGGATGGATTCCTTCTTTCATGGTCACTTCTTTTGGGAGCGCAAATGTACAAAAGACTATGCAATTCACCTAATGCCAATGTCATGCTTTGCATCGACTTGCGGTCATCTGCGTCACGGCCAATTGAAGTTAACTGACAATTCAAGGTGAAGAAATTGCCGAAGAAAAGCTTTGGCAAAACCAAATGTTCACGCTAAATTTAGAGCGTTAAAGTGAGTTTGGCGCAAGCCAAGCATCAAGTGATAATTTGGTTAAGTTGATCCCGCTCCGAAACGTCGGAGCGGGATTTTTCTTTGACTTTTTCCCACCTGACTTTTTCCCCAAACCTTTGGGGAAAGACGGAACAGGACAGAAACTGAAAGACGCAAAAAGCATCCGACCTTCCGGCCGTGATCACCCCCATCCTTCTCCCCTTTTTGACCCTTCTGTTTGCAACCATTGGGCAGCCTGCGCCAGTCGCTGAATGGAGTGCAGAACGCATCGACGATCGGCGTCAAATCCTTCAACTGGATTTGCTTGGCGTCGAAAGGGTGGACTTGGGCAAACTGTCGATCTTTTCGAGCCATGCAAACACAAGGCTGTCTGTCTATAAGGGGTCCTCTAATTTTGACAAACACTGGCAAGAAAACGCATCGTGGCATTGGATGTGGACCCAAAACCCTCAAGACGTGTCGGTACAATTTTTGGTGGAGGCGGTCGAGCCGACTTTCCCCCCAGATGAATCTCTGACGATTGCATGGGAACAAGTCCGTGACGGGGAGCGTCATTCTTGGACTTTGGGCACTCTGGCACTTGACGCTCAAAATGACCATTCAACTCACCAGGAGCCAATGGTTCAACGTCGAGCCTTAGAGCTGGGCCCATCATCATTCAGGGTGGCACTTGACATCCTAGATGTGCCGCAAGGAGCGTTCGTCAAATGGTCTGAATATGTCCCCGAAGGATGCACCTGCGAAGTGCTTGAACACGATGGCAGCTCGCTTCGGGTCACCAACAATGCACAAGTGTTCCTTTGGTTTGAAGTCGGGTCCCAACGCACACTCCATCCCACGTATCGCTTGACCTGCATGGAGGGAATGAAGGCCAGTGAATTGACGTTTGACGGGACCTTGGAATTTGCATTTGGAACAGAGAGCAAAACGTCCCATATTGCGGGTGTTGAATGGGAACTCCTAGCGGAGGTCCCGAATGAAAGCATGGAACTGATTCAATCACCTGACCCACAGTCAGTTGAAACCCCCACGGGTCGTACCGTAGGGTCTACAACCGATGGCAGGAGTTGTCGAGATGTTCGTTACGCGGTCCAATTGTTGGCCAACCACCGTGACCTCAGCTCAGATGAACTCTCTGCCCATCTTGGTTCCAACATTTCCCACCACATCTTCCGCCACGAAGGATGGCACAAGTACATGACCGACGACGTCGAGACGTACTCGGATGCTCAATACCTGCGTTCTGAAATGTGGACCACCACAGCTGCAGCAGATGCTTTTGTCACAGCCTCAGTGGAAGGAGAGCGCATTTCTGTTCAAGAAGCTCTGCTGTTGTCAAACCAAACCTGGACTCCCTGACCATGTCACCACGCGCCACAGATTGGAATTCTGCCGTCCAAGGCTACCACGACTACTTGACGCTGGAGCGCGGGCTGAGCAAGAATTCTGTCATGGCTTACATGAGAGACATTCGCCAGTTCATGCAGTTTGCGCACGGCGAAGAAGGAGTCAAGGCCCCAATGGACATTGAGTTGCCTCACGTAGAGCGCTTTTTGGGACACCTCTACGACCGTGGTTTGGCACGAAACAGCCAGGCCAGAATGTTGAGCGGTGTCCGTAGTTTCTGCAAATATCTCCGGATTGAGGGCATCATGGACTCCGACCCCATCCAACTGATTGAAGCCCCACGGCCTGAGCGCCGGCTGCCGGACGTACTTTCTGTGGGTGAAATTGAAAGCATCATCGCTGCCGTGGACATGAGTCGACGGGAAGGTGTGAGGAACAAGGCCATGCTGGAGGTGCTTTACAGTTGCGGGCTCAGGGTTTCCGAATTGATTGATCTTCAGATGTCAAAAGTGGATTTGATCGACGGCTTGGTCCGCGTCATAGGCAAAGGCAACAAAGAGCGTGTTGTCCCCATTGGACAGCAAGCATGTGATTCCATTGACGACTACCTGAGCCATTATCGCTCAAACGTGATTCCTTTGAAGGGACACGAGGACACTTTGTTTTTGGGAAGACAAGGGCGGAAAATGACCAGGCAGATGGCCTTCACAATGCTGAAACGCAGTGTGGTTGCTGCAGGGATTCGCAAAAACGTGAGTCCCCATACCTTTCGTCACAGCTTTGCGACCCACTTGATTGAATCGGGAGCAGATTTGCGGGCCGTGCAAGAAATGCTTGGACATGCCCAAATCACTACGACTGAAATCTACACGCACCTAGATGGCCGATTCTTGAAAGACCAGGTCAACCAGTACCATCCAAGGAGCGAAGAGGCTGAAAACAGCCTTGCCGACGCGAAGGCGGATTAACAACCGCAATCATTGCAGGCCTTGCGAAGGCAAATGCCAATTGGAACTGGCCTCTTTCATCATCCTCTTTGGCGTGTCCAATGCTGGAATGGGCTGGCCCAAAAAACACAAAGTTTCTTGGATGATTTTGCCAGACTCTGACAAGTCCACGGCAGGAGCCTTGGTTTGTTTGGACAGCTTTTGCCCCTCCTCATTTCGAAGCACTCGCAGATGCACGTAGCTCGGGGCATTCACCTTCAAGGCTTGCTGGATGGCCAAATGTGCAGCTGTTGAAGCCATCAAATCTTGGCCGCGCACCACATCGGTGACCCCCTGGGCCGCGTCATCTACAACGGAGGCCAAGTGGTAAGCCCAATGCCCATCGGCACGTTTCAACACCACGTCGCCGACTGAAGACCGAAGGTGATGTTGAGGGCCAAATCCACCGTCCGCCCATGTCAATTCGCCTTCTGCGGGCATTTTCAATCTCCAAGACCGCGCCTGAACACCGACGGGAAGCCCCTCACGACAGGTGCCGGGGTAAACTTCCAAACCACCTGCAACCATCAAGTCCTTTCTTGTGCAAATGCAGCCAAACGCATGGTCCTGTTCCAGCAAGGTTTCTAACGCCGAGGCATATGCCTCATGCCGATCGCTTTGATGCATCACCTTCCCATCCCAAAGAAGACCCATACCTTCCAACGTCCTGAGGATGTCGTCAGCAGCGCCAGGAACTTCACGAGGAGGATCCAAATCCTCCATCCTCACCAACCACTTGCCTCCGCGAGAACGGGCTTCCAAGAAGCTGCCAATGGCCGCCACCATGGAGCCCATGTGAAGGCGCCCCGTTGGAGAGGGAGCAAACCGCCCGACGTACGGACGGTCCGTGATCATCCTCTTGTCAATTTCCTGTACTTGATTCTTTTGGGACCCTCATCGCCCAAGCGCTTCTTTCTGTTCTCCTCGTATTCGCTGTAGGTGCCTTCGAACCAATACGCCTGGCTGTCGCCTTCAAAGGCCAAAATATGAGTGCAAATGCGGTCCAAGAAATACCGATCGTGGCTGATCACAACAGCACAACCTGCAAAACCTTCCACCCCCTCTTCGAGGGCCCGAAGAGTATTCACATCAATGTCGTTGGTAGGCTCGTCCAAAAGAAGGACGTTGGCCTCGGTTTTTAAGGTCATGGCAAGGTGCAAGCGGTTGCGCTCTCCCCCTGAGAGGACACCACACTTCTTCTGCTGGTCGGAACCGTTGAAGTTGAACTTGCTGACATAGGCCCTGCTGTTGAAGAGCTGTCCACCGATATCGATTTGCTCGTTCCCTCCAGAAACCACCTCCCAAACTGTTTTGTTGGCATCGATGTCTTGGTGGCGCTGGTCGACGTAACCAATTTTGACGGAGTCGCCCATTTCAATGGTTCCGCCATCAGCTGATTCCTCCCCCATCATCATTCGGAAGAGCGTAGTCTTTCCAGCTCCGTTGGGGCCAATGATACCCACAATGCCCGCCGGTGGCAATTGGAATGTCAATCCTTCCACAAGAAGCTTGTCGCCAAAGCCTTTGGTCAAATCCTTGGCTTCAATCACTTTGTTGCCCAAACGTGGGCCGTTGGGGATGGGGATGTTCAAACGCGCATCCTTCTCCTTGGTCCCTTCGGCCAACATGGTTTCATAGTTGTTGATCCTGGCTTTGTTTTTGGCACGCCTCCCTTTGGGGCTTTGTCGGATCCAATCCAACTCTCTGTCAAGTTCTTTGCGCCGTTTGCTCTCATGCTTCTCCTCTCGGGCGAGCCGCTTGCTTTTTTGTTCCAACCATGAAGCGTAATTGCCCTCGTAAGGAATGCCCTCACCACGGTCCAACTCCAAAATCCAACCTGCAACGTTGTCCAAGAAATAGCGGTCGTGCGTGACGCACAGGACAGTGCCCTTGTACTGCTCGAGATGTTGCTCCAACCAATCAATGGACTCTGCATCGAGGTGGTTGGTCGGCTCGTCAAGCAAGAGGACATCAGGCTGCTGCAACAGCAACCTGCAGAGCGCAACACGACGACGTTCTCCTCCACTCAATTCTGATATGACTTGGTCATCTGGAGGACAGCGAAGCGCATCCATCGCGATGCTAAGCTTGGTGTCGAGCTCCCAAGCATCTAGGGCATCAATGCGGTCTTGGACGGCTGCTTGCCTGTCCATCAACTTCTGCATCTTTTCGGGATCATTGAGGATCTCCTCCTCCATGAACTTCATGTTGATTTCCTCGTATTCTTTGAGGACATCGACAATCTCCTGAGTGCCCTCCTCGACAATCTCACGCACTGTTTTGGTATCGTCCAAATCTGGCTCTTGGGAAAGGTAACCCACGGAATATCCGTCGGACCAAACCACCTCGCCCTGGTAGGCCTCGTCGAGGCCAGCAATGATCTTCATCACAGTGGACTTTCCAGCGCCGTTGTTTCCGATGATGCCGATTTTGGCCCCATAGAAAAACGACAAGTAAATGTCTTTGAGAATGTGCTTGCCGGTGGGTGTCGTTTTGTTGACCCGCACCATGCTGAAGATGACTTTTTTTTCGTCCGACATGGGGAATGTAGTTTCGATGTAGAAATGGGGACCGAAGTGTGGTGCAAAGTTAGGCCCTGGCCTCTCCTTGAACCAAAGTAAGGACAGTGATTTCAGGTGGCATACCCACCCGGCCAGGAAAGCCCAAGACGCCAAAACCCCGGTTTACGTGCAGGTATTGCGTGCCTTCCAAGTACAAACCGCCCCAACGCTTGTAGCGCAATGAAGATGGAGACCACTTGATTCCAAGCCATGGAATTTCAATGCCCAGCTGCATGCCATGGGTATGACCGCTCAAGGTCAACTCCACTGGCGCCTTTTCGTTCATGACCATGGACTCAAAGTGAGTGGGGTCATGGCTCATCAACACCGTGAATCGGTCTTGGGCATCGCTGCCTTGAAGCGCCTGGGAAAGGTTCCCACTTTGGCGAAAACCCCGCCCCCAGTTTTCAACTCCTGCCAGCACCACGATGTCTCCTTCCTTTTCCCAAAGGACATGGCTGTTGTCCAACATTTGAAAGCCCATTTGCGATTGAAGAGACTTCAACTTGGCAATGCTGCCCAAACGTTCCTCATCATCATGCGGGCCGTAATCCGCGTAATCGTGGTTGCCCATGATGCTGAACTTCCCCATCGGTGCCTCCAATGCAGCAAAGGACTCCACCCAAGGCTCAGCTTCGTCAGCCCAGTCGTTCACCAAATCTCCTGTGAACAGGATGACATCAGGCCTGAGCTCATTGACCTTTTCCAATGCCTTCAAAACCGGTTCTGGAGTGCCTTCAAAAGAACCAAGGTGGGCATCGCTCAATTGCACCACCCGCAACCCGTCAAAAGCTTGGGGCAAATTGGGGTGTGCCACCACGAGGTCCCGCACCTTGTAAGCATACTTGCCACGCAGGATGCCGTATGCCATGCCAAAGAAGGCGAGGCCGCCCAATGCCTGTGCCACATGATTCAAAAATGAACCACGCGCCATGGCACCATCGGCGGACTGTCCAGATACCTTCAACCACGTCCACGCACCCAAAGCCCTGAGCTCATCCAACAATTGTACCGCCGCCACGAACACCTTGGGGATGGACACGGCAAAAGTGATGCTCAGAATGGCACGGAGCAACGCAGGGTGGCTTTCCCTCCATGAGGGCCACAGGACCACCGCTGCCAAAAAGGAGGCCCAAAGGACTCCATGGCCGCCCCACCAAAACATCCTTGCCGCAGACCACCACGATTGACTGCCATAGGCCTTCCAAATGGCCCTGTAAGTGAGTGATTCCAAAAGAAAGAACACCATGACCACAATGGCCATTCCAATCAAAAATCGTTCGAGCATGGAGTTGTAGAGGGTTGGACGTGGGCAAAGGTACCGGTCCTCGCAACTGATTGTTCAACCTTGGGACAACAATTCAGCGAGAACCTCCTTGGAGCTGGTAGGATTCAATGACCTGAGTTCTTGGCCATCGATCCATGACAAAGAACTGCGCTGCAATTCTTCCTGTGAGAGACGTGCCATCATCTGTTCGACGCCCCAAAGGTCATGAGTGGCCAAAAAGACACCTCCACCCCCACCAAGATGAGTTGTCAGCATGGTCCAAAGTTGACCTTGGGCATGGACATCGAGAAAGGCAGTAGGCTCATCCATGATGACCCAAGTCTCGGTTTGCAGCATGGCGCGTGCCACCATGACCTGTTGCGCCTGCCCATCACTCAATTCTGACATCCTTTGTTCCAACCAAGGCTTCAATCCTTCATGCCAAGCAGCAGCCTCAGATGATTTTCCTGATAGAGAGAGCACTTCTTGAACCTGCAATCCCACCTGGGAAGGAGGCTTGGATGGCACGTAGCTCACCTGGCGCACCCAATTGGCGTCCGAAGGGCGAAGAACGGCCCCATCAGAATCCTCCAACAACACCTCACCATCCAAGGCAGCATGAATGCCTAAGAGCGTACGCAAAAGTGTGGATTTGCCTGAACCATTCCCCCCCATCACCACGTGCAAGCCCCCTGCCTGCCACTCCATCTCTTGGGGACAAGACAACAATGAATGGGGGCCGTGGCCGACTTCCAAGTGATGTGCCTTCAAGTTCATGACCAGTCGTGGGTTCGTTTCCAAAGTACGCTCAGAACGATGGGCGCCCCGAGAAATGCTAGCACGGCATTCAGAGGCCAGTGGTGCAACAAAAGCGCGTCCGATCCACGGACCACTCCGTCGGCAAACAATGCCAAAATGCCTCCCCAAAGGGCCACGCCCAACATCATGTCCTTGTGGGCCCTAGAGCGGTGAAAAAACCTATATACATGTGGCGTGGCAAGCCCCAAAAAGGCCAAAGGTCCGCACACAGAGGTGACCCAGCCCACCACCAATCCCACGAGCAACAAGAGCTCCCATTGAAACCTACTTTGGGGAACCCCCATGGTTGTGGCCAAATCTTCCCCGAGCAACCAACTGTCCAGCCACAAGTGCCTTCGCAACAACCAAACTGCTGAGATCAAGGTGAGCAGCCACATGGCATTGGCTTGCCACATCGACGCCTTGCCAAACGTCCCCATGCCCCAGAAGACATAGGCCTGCAATGCCTCCGCTGAAGCGGACGACTCCAACAAGGTCACCAGCGCTCCCACAGCGTAACTCACCATCAGTCCAAAAACCAGTGTCGTGACGGGTGAGGCAAATTTCCTGGAGGCGACGACAATCAACAACAGCACACCCATTCCGCCGGCGCTGGCAGCCATCCAAAGCGGCAGCCCCCAGCCGGCAAGGACAGAGAGTGCAACGCCCAACGAGCCTCCTGACGTAATGCCCAACACCCCAGGACCTGCCAACGGGTTGCGAAACCAAGTCTGCATGATCATTCCCAGCCATCCCAACAAGATGCCACCAGACATGGTGGCCATGGCCCTCGGGATCCGGATGTCCCAAAGCACCCTTTCCATCAATGCGCTCTCCCCATTCCCTGTCAAAGCTCCAATCCACTGTGACCAAGACATTGGAACCACCCCTAAAGAGAGGTGCATCCATGCCAGCGCAATCATCAACGTCCAAGCCAACACTCCGCCCCAACCAGCATATGCACGGTAGCCCGTCATGGCTTTGAAGTAGATTGGGCCAAGGGCAAACGAGAAAAAAGACCATGTGGTGATTCCTCTGCACCTTGCACCAAAGCCTGAACATCGGCCAACACCCACTCAGGGTGCACCACAACCTCACCAAAATAATCGCACTTGGCCGTGTTGCAGGCCCAGACTTCCCCGGCAGCATCTATCAATGCCGCATGCCTCGGGTCCTGTGCCAACAAATCGTCCACCCCAAAGGTGTCCGGATCGAAAGTGACCACTACCCATGCATCAACGGCTGAAGCATGCATCAAAACTTCTTCCAAACTCAAGGCCACATTTTCGTGGGCGTTGGTGGCTTGCAGTCCATATTCGCCTCCTGCATCTCGAATCCACTGCGCCACGAAGGAGTCATGGCCTGGAGCGTGCCACACGCCGTCGGCTACACTTCCTGTCAAAATGCGCTTGCGGGGCCAGTTGGGGAAGGCACTTGCCATCAAGTCCTCGTACGCATGAGCCACCTGCTCAAAGCTGGTTTGTCCCGACGCCGAGTCCCCTGCCATCCATGCCAATGGCACCATCCACTCCGTCCGTCCCAGGGGATGTGGCTCAAGGTATTCCGGGATGGGGATCAATGGCCAGCCTCTGGTGTCAAGGTCATACGCAGGACTGGAAAGGATGGCACCAGGATTCAATGCCGCAATGCGTTCGGGATCCAATCCATTTTCACCACCAACATCTTGAACCTCTTGCTCCCCCACCCAAGACAGAATCTCTTCAGAACGCAAGTATTTTATTGAATTGCCACCCTTCCACCGGGCCAATCCCGCTCCTGCATGGAGCAAATGAACATGGGTCGTGCTTGTGGTCACGAGTCCACGGGTCGTATCCAGTTGGACCATGCGTATCCCTTTCGCCATCGGCGCAACAGACTCTTTGGAAACGCAGGCAAGGGCTTGACCCGTCCTGGGATGTCGGATCAAGAGCGCCACGGGACCATTCTTCATCTGAACCCATTGAAATCCCTTTGCAAACTTCGGGGCCGTGAGAAGCTCCCAGCCCCCTGGCAAGGATCCTTCGGCGTCCGAGGGACCAGATGTGCAGCCCAGCAAGAAAGCCGAGGCCACAACAACCAAGGATGCTGCCATCGCTGTAAGACTGCAAAAGCTGCGACGCTTCATGGATTCAAAGGTACGGGGCTTGCAGTACCTTCGGGTCATGCCTACCGACAAAGACTTGGCCCACAACCTCAACGAAGACCGCATGCGCATGAGGGTGGCCGATTTGGAACGATTGCTTTCAAAAGTGCGTCTCGGTGGCGGCACAGCCCGCAGAGACAAGGAGCATGCGAAAGGCAAGTGGACGGCACGAGAGCGATTGGATCGTTTGTTTGACCCCGGGGCAGAGCGAATTGAATTGGGCGCATTGGCTGGTCACGGGATGTACGAGGAGCATGGTGGATGTCCGTCTGGTGGCGTAGTGGTTGAAATGGGGCGCATCCATGGGAACCTCTGTCTTGTGGTGGCGAACGATGCCACCGTCAAGGCTGGAGCATGGTTCCCTATCACAGGAAAAAAGAACCTTCGGGCCCAGGAGATTGCGTTAGAAAACAGGATACCCATCATCTATTTGGTGGACAGCGCAGGGGTCTACCTCCCGATGCAAGATGAGATTTTCCCTGACAAAGAGCACTTTGGTCGCATGTTCCGAAACAACGCCCGGCTCTCCTCTGAAGGCATCCCCCAAATCGCTGCTGTCATGGGAAGCTGTGTTGCCGGTGGTGCGTATCTGCCCATCATGAGTGACGAGAGCATCATTGTAGAGGGCACAGGCTCCATTTTTTTGGCAGGAAGTTATTTGGTGAAGGCGGCCATTGGGGAGTCCATTGACAACGAGACGCTCGGCGGGGCCCAAACACACGATGAAATCAGTGGTGTGACTGACTACCGATGCGCGGATGAGGCAGAAGCGTTGGCGCACATTCGTACGTTGGTTTCGCATTGGGGGGATTTGGGACCCAAGGCTGGGTTCCAAAGGGAATCTGCAACCAAGCCCAAGGGGCCCAAACCAAGTGCAGTCCTTCCAGATGCGCGAACAGAACCCTACGACAGCTACGAACTGATTGCCTCCTTGGTGGATGGTGACAGCTTCACCGAATACAAAAAAGGGTACGGGAAGACGTTGGTTTGCGGGTACGCCCGCATGGACGGAT
Source organism: uncultured Flavobacteriales bacterium (assembly GCA_963933635.1). Taxonomy (GTDB): domain Bacteria; phylum Bacteroidota; class Bacteroidia; order Flavobacteriales_D; family Sanyastnellaceae; genus UBA11663. The sequence continues at coordinate 30,493 of CAWVVM010000018.1, read as the reverse complement.
GGAGCGTAGGCATTGTGGCCAACCAAAGGGCCATGGTTAAAAGCAAAAAGGACGGACTTCAATTCGGTGGCGTCATCTACTCGGACAGCGCAGACAAGGCGGCCCGCTTCATCATGACTTGCAATCAACGCAATGTGCCATTGTTGTTTTTGCAAGATGTCACCGGCTTCATGGTGGGGTCGCGGTCAGAGCATGGCGGCATCATCAAGGATGGCGCCAAGATGGTAAATGCAGTGGCCAACAGCGTCGTCCCCAAATTCACAGTGGTGGTGGGGAACAGCTACGGTGCAGGCAATTACGCCATGTGCGGGAAGGCCTACGACCCCAGGCTCATTTTGGCGTGGCCAACGGCGAGGATGGCGGTCATGGGCGGGACACAGGCGGCACAAGTCTTGCTTCAAATCGAGAAAGCTTCTTTGGCCAAAAAGGGCGAGGAAATCACGCCTGAGAAAGAAGAGGAATTGCTGGACACGATCACGAAGCGCTACGATGACCAAACCGACCCGGTCTACGCAGCCTCGCGCCTGTGGGTCGATGCGATTGTCGACCCGGAACACACGAGAACATGGCTCAGCATGGGGATTGAAGCCTCCAACAATGCTCCGGTCCTTGGACCATTCCGACCTGGTGTGATGCAAACCTAAACGCGAAATGTTTCGCCTGATGAAGTACCTCTCCTATTGGATCATAACATGGGCCATGCTCAGCTCCTCCCTCCATTCGTTGGCCCAAGACCGGATGCAACGCAAGGCCGTCCAGAATTCTCCCATGGCATATGCCCTCTTCAATGCAGAGGGAGAGCCTCAGTCGTGGGGGCAAATCATGGACGCTGTGGCCACTGCCGACGTCGTGTGCTTTGGTGAACTCCACGACGACGCGATCATGCACTGGCTGCAGGTTGAGATGGTAAGGGACTTGTTGGACCGAGGACTGCAACCCGTCTTGGGTGCAGAAATGTTGGAGGCTGACGACCAGCTCATCCTCGACGAGTTTTTGACTGGCATCGCCAATGAAGACAAATTCAATGCTGCAGCGAACCTGTGGCCCAATCACTTCACTGATTACCATCCCTTGCTTGAATTGGCCAAGGAGCACCAACTCGAGGTGGTTGCCACCAACGTGCCACGGCGCTACGCGTCATTGGTCTACCGAGAGGGATTGAAGGGGTTGGCGCAGCTCAGCGAAGAGGCGAAAGCTTATTTGCCACCCCTTCCCATCCCCTTCGATTTGGATTTGCCGGGGTACCAGGCCATGATGGCCATGGGTGGCGGCCATGCGGGAGAAACTCTACCCATGGCCCAAGCCATCAAAGACGCAACGATGGCCTACTTTATCTCCTCCCATTTGCCTGAAGACGCTCCATTCATTCATTTCAATGGTGCCTACCACAGCCAAGACTGGGAAGGCATCGTGTGGTATTTGAAAGCTTCCTTGCCTGAATTGAAAGTCTTGACCCTGCATGGAACCACCCAAAACCAAGTGCTTAAGCCAGACAGTACCGCATTGAACCGCGGCGATTTTCTTTTGATCACCCATGAACGCATCACCCGCACCCATTGATGCGCGCTCTATCCTCCTTTCTTATGACACCATCATTCTGCCTAGCCCCTCGTCGTTTCTTCTTCTTGACGGTTGCTTGTCTTTGTCTTGCCAGCTGTTCCGACTCTCCTCAAACCTACTATGGTGCTGTCATTGAAACCGACGGAACCCTTGATGGGCAGGCCATCCGAATGGAACTCAAAGAGCAAGGCCGGGCGCAGGTGCGAATGGAAGGCGAGATTGCCGCCACTTGCGCCAAAAAGGGATGCTGGATGGATGTAGTGTCCGGACAGGACACGGTTTTCGTGCGTTTCCAAGACTATGGATTCTTCGTCCCCACTGAAGGTGCAGAGGGAAAACGCACCGTTGTGGAGGGAGAAGCCTTTTACGACACCTTGACCGTGTCCATGCTCAAGCATTATGCAGAAGATGCCGGTGAATCACAAGCCTTCATCGACGCCATTGAAGCGCCGGAACTGCGCTTGGCCTTCACAGCCACAGGGGTCATGATTGAGGACTGATGCGCCACCCGCTCAAAATCCTCGGCGCATTCTTGTCCGTTGTTGCCATCGTGGCGGGATGCGGCAACGCCTGGCCCCCAAGTCCCAAATTGGCACCCAACCAACCCAATGGATCCTCCCCCCTGGCTTCCGCCATGGTGGCCATGGATGCTCAATTGCTCCAAACCCTTGAGGCGGTGATGGCCGACCCAAACCATTCGTGGGAAGGACGTCGACTGATGTCACCCGATTTTCTGGCACTGGCCCCCACCACTGCTTCCATGATCAATGCACATTTTGAAGCGCAGGCGCCAATCTATCATTTGGCCATTGAACAGTTCAATGCCTTTCCCTCTGCTGCCCATTACAATGAGGTGGTTGCCTCCTGCACGGAATGCCATTTGGGCACTTGCCCAGGGCCTCTCGAGCGCATCGCTAAGCGAGAAATGCGCGAAAACTGATCTTAAGAGAGGCTGTCGTTGAGCATGGAAAGATGTGCCATCATCGCCTCCACAAAGGGCCTGATGCTCTTCTTCTCCTCGTCCCCAAGGGCCTGCCCCGCCAACACTTGGGCCTCCAAGATGTCTTTTTCATCCGTAACAGACTCCACCTGTTCAATCAATGTAGCTCCCTCCATAGCTCGTCGGTAGTCCCCTGCACAAGCCACCTCTGTCACAAGGGACAGACGACTCTCGCAGGTGAATCCGCAACTCCACAAAAAAGCAAGCACATCAGCCGCAACATGGTGAAAGGCTGAATCGCCGAGCGCTTCCAAAAAAACATCCTCAGCCGCCGAAATCTTCAAGGAACCCAAAAGGTCCTGCATTTCTTCGCGCAGGGCGTCCTCAGATCGGGCTGCAAAAGCCGTCAACAAAGGCAGAATGAAACGCTTGTCCCCTTTATCTCGGGCTTGCTTCAACGCCTTCTTCACCTTGGCATCGTCTTTACTCGTCAAATCTTGGAGGGCCTGTGTCATCTTGTTTGGATTCAAAGCGATACAAAGGAAGGGCCAAAACCTGCCCGGTCGCAAGCTTCCTTCAATTCAGCCACCATCATGGCGGTGGCCCCCCAAAGGATGTGCTCACCAAGTTCACAGCCTGGTGTCTTCCATGTTCGGTTACCGACATGCACCTCATGAAACGGCCAGGATTGCCCAGCAAGAGGGAGGTCCTCAAGCGGCAACAAAAGCACTTCAGCCACTTCAGATGCCTGCAGCAAAAAGGCAGGTGTGGTGGAAGACCAAGCCACAAAAGGATGCACCCAAAACTGGCTCGGGGGGATGTAGAGCGGCGTCAAAGGCCCAAGGACATGGGAAGTGTGCACCGATACCCCCACTTCCTCTCGACACTCGCGCAGGGCCGTTGTCAAAAGGTCCCCATGATCGCCCGGCTCTTCAGCACCTCCGGGAAAGGAAAGCTGACCACTGTGTGGTGAGCCATCTTGGGTCCTGAGCATCAAAACCACAGACCATCGCCCACACTGATCCGGACAAAGCAATGCCATCACACCGGCCTTTCTGCCCTGGCCCTGCGATGCCTCTGGAACCGACGGACGTCCAGGAGGGCAAGCTTTGAGTTGTGCCTTCCACCCCGGAGCCTCCCCGCTTTTCAGCATGGCACTCATCGTTCGTATGGCTTCTGGGGCCTCCATGTGCACAAAGGAACATCAAAGGCTGTTTCTTTGTGCCATGAACATCCATGTGCTCAGCCAGGAACTTCAATTTCCCCCTGTGGCGGAGGCTGCAGACCATGGCTTGTTGGCAGTGGGCGGCGACTTGTCCAACGAACGCCTGATCGCCGCCTACGAACATGGGGCCTTTCCTTGGTTCATGGAAGAAGACCCCTTGCTTTGGTGGGCCCCGGAGGAACGGGCTGTTTTGCCTTTGGACGCATTGCACATTTCCAAGAGCATGAGAAATGAATTGAACCGCAACCGTTACAAAGTCACCATAGACCGGGCGTTTGACCAGGTCGTACGGAGATGCCAAACGGCTCCAAGAGATGGAGAAGGAACCTGGATCAGCAATGACATCGTCCAAGCGTATCAATCATTGCACCAATTGGGCTACGCGCATTCCGTGGAGGCTTGGAAAGACAGTGCCTTGGTTGGTGGGCTTTACGGGGTGTCACTCGGACGAATGTTCTTTGGCGAAAGCATGTTCACGGATGCCACGAATGCGTCCAAGGTGTGCTTTGTCAAATTGGCAACATGGCTCAAGCAGCGTGGCTTTGGGCCCATCGATTGTCAGATCATGAACCCACATTTGGCCTCCATGGGTGCAGAAGCATGGCCAAGAGAGGCGTTTCAAAAACAGCTGAGCCGCTTTCTCACAGCAGGAAGCACATTGCAAGGCAAGTGGACTACCTATGAGTCAGAATTTTGAACTCTATGACTGAAGCTCCAACCCATCATAGGACTCCTCCGCATCCAGGATGCCAGCGCGCATCATGGAAGGTGGGCTTGGCCCGTGCCATTGTTCGCATGATGGGCTGGCAAATCCGGGGCAAATTGCCTCCACAGTTCTGGCGTTCCACGTTGGTCATCTGGGCCCCCAAACGTTGGCAACTCCAGGCCATCACCTGGATCATGCCCATGAAGGTCATCTTGCTGCAAGCCCCCCCGAAGGATGCTGAATCAAGAACCCGAGAAACCCTTGAACACTTTGTCCATGGCAAGGCCTTGGCGACCGCCACCATAGGCACAAAAGCAGACCTGTTGAACATCCAACGCGCGGCCGCAGAAGCCAAAAGCCGACTCGCTTTGTGCGCTTGGGAGCCTCGCAGAAGGTTTGTTCATGTGCATGCACCCTTCAAAACCTCTGCATTCCAGGACCGGGATGTCCATTATATGCTGCGCTACTTTCGCTATTTCACGAAATCAAGCAACTGATTGTCAGGGTTTTAGGATTTGTTTGCACACGTTGTCCACAATTGCCTGTAACCCGTTCAAAACGCGTTGAAAACGGAGTCGTCATTTTCGCACATTTCTTGGACAAAACTTCCTTTCTTGTGTGCAGAACTTTCTCACCTCACAAAGCCTGAACCATGAACTCTCTTGACAAGTATGACCACATGATTCTGGACATCATCCAGCAGCATAAAATCGAGAACCAATGCCACATTCGCCTTGCGGTTTTGGAGCGTAATTTTTGGAAGCGAATCGAAGAGGACACCGACTTGCATGTTGGAAAGGCGCGCATCGGCGAGCGCATCACCAATCTTTACTTGGATGGACTCATTCAAAACAAAGATGGGTACGCCTTGACGAAAAAAGGACGCGAGCAGTTGCCGCACGCTCCTTGGAAGCAGGAAGTGGCCGCAGGCTGATTCGACCAATCTTTTCCCCATGAAAAAGGCGACCATATGGTCGCCTTTTTCATTCACTGGATTGGACTGGTTTGGCGCTTCAAGCGCCATGCATCAAGATTCTTCCAAAATCTCGAGACCAGGGAATTTCTCCTTCCAGTACGCCAATTTGCTTTGGTCACGCACAGTGATTACCGTGCGCCGGTCCAAGCGGACCTTGATGTTGGGCTGCAACTCCTTCGCTGCCTTTTTTCTTCTTGCCATAAGAGATCTAATTTTGTGCTTTTGTAGCACATGCCAAAAGAACACCTTTCACGCCGAAAAAGTTGCCTGTTGTGCAAAAAGTATTGCCTCCCGTTAAGGAATCTTATGGAATGGGCTCATTTGGAGACACTGGGGACGAGCCGTCCCGCATACCAAGCGATGTAAGCATAGCAAAGCATGGGCAACAAGAATGCCAAGGCAAAGCCTGAGCCATCGGCTATGGCCCCAACCGCCGGAGGGATGAAGGCACCTCCTACAATGGCTGTGCACAACACACCTGAACCTTGAGGCTTCCCATCGCCGAGATCTTCAATGGCCAACGTGAAAATGGTCGGAAACATAATGCTGTTGCAAAACCCTACACCAAGCAGGAGTAATATGGCGGCAACACCCGAACTTGTAACCGATGCAACAATGAGAATCAACGCCAACACAGCCGCCATCGACAACAACCTGAACGGCTTGATTTTCTGCATCAATCCCGAGCCTGCAAACCTGCCGAGCATGGCCCCACCCCAATAGAATGTCAACAACGCGCCCAAGACTCCCTTTGCGTCCAAACCGGAGACATCCACGCCTTTGATCATTGCAGCAACACCCGCCATGGCGCTCAGGACGCTGCTTGACTTGATTTCCTCCACGATGTCCAAAGACAACCCGTAATTCACCATGTACGATCCAAGGGCCACTTCTGCCCCTACGTACACGAAAATGGCAATGGCCCCAAAACGAAGCTTGGGGTTGTTCAACACCCCCAAATAGCTTGACTCACTCGTGGCACTCTCCCCCAAGATTTTAGGGAGTTTGATGGCCGCAACAATGCCCGCCAAAACAAAAAATGCCAGCGCCAGCATCACAAATGGAATCTGAACAGCCGAAGCCTCAGATTGATAATAGGCCAAGCGATCTGAACTGCCCAAAGCACCAATCGCCTCACTTCCTAGGATTTGGTCTCCCAGCAAAAAACTGGCAGCCACCACAGGCGCAATTGTGGTGCCAAAAGAATTGAACGCCTGGGAAAGGTTCAAGCGAGCAGAGGCCGACTCATCAGGCCCCAACACACTGATGTAAGGGTTGGCTGCCACCTGGAGGATGGTGATTCCCCCGGCCACAACGAAAAGGGCCAACAAAAACAGAGGGTACATACGGGTCGCCGCGGCTGGATAAAACAGCAAACACCCCATGCCCGCTGTAGCAAGGCCCACCAAAATACCACGTTGGTAGCCAATTTTGGAAATCAAGTTCCCTCCTGGAATGGACAACAACCCATAGGCCGCAAACCATGCGAATTGCACAAGACCCGCTTGGAGAAAGGTCAGTTCAAAAACCTCTTTCAATCGAGGAATCAAGGCGTCGACCAAGACCGTGATGAAGCCCCACATGAAAAACAGGGATGTAACCGCCACAAAAGCACCCCGCAATGAGCGGCCAGCAGAAGATTGAGTCATAATTGTAGAATCAGGTGTTTAACGCATCAAGTGTACAAAGCCCCGGAACTCCTGAGCTTCAATGTCAAATCCAGTGGCTTTGATGACCCAGTGGTACACCCCATTGGCGGCAAAATGAGTGCCTCCATCCACGTCTCCTAACCAAGGGGAGTCCATGTCAGTGGAGTGGTGGACCAATTCGCCCCATCGGTTGTAAATCCAGATCTCGAACAATCGAATCTGCCGTCCGGTGATTTCAAACGCATCGTTGAGGCCATCGTTGTCCGGCGTGAATGCGGAGGGGATGTAGAACAACACGTCCCCAAAGACATCCATGACCGCGTCGTCAGAGCAGCCAATGTCGGTCGTCACAAAGACTTGCGCCTCGTAGGTGGACAAGCCATCATAGGTGTGAATGGGGTTCTTTTCATAGGCCACGTTGCCATCGCCAAAGTCCCAAGCATAGAAATAGGCATTGTCATACGGCTCAACGGGATCCACCAACACATCGAACTCATACGTATCGTCGCCTAAGCTCTCCCGCACAATGGTCGACTTCACCGTCTGAACATCTACCATGGTGGATTCGAACTTTGCGTAGTCGCAATTGTCGACCACCACAACCTCATATTCTGTGCTGACATCAGGATCTACAATGTGGACCAAATCCTCATCCGTAAAGTCATCCCATTGCACTTGAAATGGCGGCTGTCCTCCCTCAATTTCCAACTCCAGAACCGCTGCAGCACCATTGCACAGGAGGGTGTCGTTGGGCATGGTCAACTGAAGCTCGTCATAAGGAACGTCAAACAGGCTTTGCAAATACAGTTCTCTTCCGCATCCATCTTCCATGTACACCTCCATCAAGGAACTCGTCAATGAACCATACGTCACGCATTGGTCGTTCCCAAAATCCACACCATTTACAGTCCATTGGTAATCCACCGGAGGATAGGAATAACCAGGGTCCTGCAACAATTCAATGCACACTTCTGCTGTTTCATCACATGGGACTGTGACCAACTCTGGCATGATGGCTTCAAACGCAGGCGTGTCGTAGATGATGATGGTGATCTCGCTCTCGATTGTCCCGCTTTGCACCTTCAAGACAAGTGTTTCGGTCCCTTCGTCCAAGTTGTCTTGTGGGACCTCAAACGTCAGAGAGATGCCGTATTCACCCACAGGAACAGCTGCCGAACTAGGCAAGCCCAGCAAATCCTCGTTCAAAGTGGCTTCTGAACCCGGAGCCGCAATCAGATCAAACGGGAAAGGAAACAACGAGGACACTGCACATGGTCGACTTATGGTGATGGTGGCAGGGCCGCAATCTTCCCAAGCGCAATAAATCACCTGGTCGTCATCAGGGTCAGGGTCGCACTCAGGAGATGCCTGCGATTCATAAGTGGTTGGAATGGGAGAGCCAAAGCTGCCCTCTTCCAAAATCACCACGGAATCCAAAATCTGGTCAGACCCGTCGCCAATGGCAAGCTTGATGTGGTAGGTTTCACCGCATACAACAGGGTACACCGCAGTCAACACTGTTGTGTATCCATTCATGCAAACGTCCGCCGGAGCATCGTTCAAAATGTAATACTCTGCATTCAAGGCCCCGTTGACCGAACTGATGGTGATGGGCAAGGCAGGATCAGACTCGGGCACATTGGCGATGTTGATGGCCTGTCCAGGGAAGTTTGCCGGGGCATTGTAAGGGCCATTGATCCCTTCGCCTGAGAGGAAAAAGGCAAAAATATCGTTGTACTGAGTGTTCTCCCAAGCCTCGTATTCGCTGGAACCAAAAATGTAGTTGAACGACACAAAGTCCCCCGCAGGATCAAAATCAAACTCAAGTGCACACAAATCATTCACACTGGTCACTTCAAAAGCCTGACCAATCAATGGAGGCACGCTGTTGGCGATTTCCAGCAAGTCGTTGTCCGTTGGCGCACCGCCAGAACAAGTCGCGCAACCCAGTCCTGCACAAAATGCATCGGCTGCATTCCCCGAACTGAGGACAAGCCCTCCCGTCAATGGAAATCCAACATCATCGCCACCTGTCATGTATCCAATCTGCTCGGGCGATCCAATGAAATTGATGTTCGTCGCAGAAACCCCTTCGCCCAGCAAAACATCATTCACATATTGCGCAATGGTCAAACTCTGGTCCACATCGACCTGTCCATGCAAGGTGGCGCTGTACAAGCACCAAACAAAAAAAAGCCCAAGACTGCGTACGCAGTTCTTTGAGCTCTTTTTGGCGATATGTTCAACGGCAAAGTCCATTGCCTCGAAGATACGCGAAGTTTTTCCGAGCGAATTTAGTTTTGGTAGTCCACAAGCGCAGTGGCCAATTTCTTTCTGGCGTGGAAAATGCGGGACTTCACTGTTCCCATCGGAATTTCCATCTCCTCGGCAATTTCATCGTAATGGAAGCCTTCAAGAAACATCGTGAAAGGCTTGCGAAAGTCTGGTTTCAAGTTTTGAATGGCTCCCAAAATGTCAGATTGGTTGATTTCCGTAGTGACTGTGTCCACGGTGTAATCCTGACTTGCATTGATGAAGTATTGGTTCTCAGTGCTGTCCAACACGGTATTCTGGAACTTCTTGCGCTTGTAATTGTTGATGAAGATGTTCCGCATGATGGTGTAGAGCCACCCCTTCATATTGGTTCCCTCTTTGAAATTGTTCTTGTACCGAAGTGCCTTGACCATTGTGTCCTGGACCAAATCGTCAGCGTCAGCTCCGTTGCGGGTAAAGCCGAGGGCAAATCCACGGAGAAAGTCCGATTGGCTGACAAGGAGGTGGTTGAATTCCAAAGTGCTCATGATTCGTTTTGTTTAACGATGTGAGACAAAGATTGAACAAAACTTCCATGCAATGCAAGTTTTTGTTCAACAATTTCTCTAAAACGTTCCACAACAAGTGTCAATTTACACTCAACCAGCGGCTTAACCCGCTGCTATTTCTCCACATTTACTTGAATACATCTTGCATGAGTCCACCTCCATGGGTGCTCACGCTCACATTGGCTCTCCCCTCCACTCCAGCAAACACTCCCCCGCCCAAACAGAATCTCACGTCAGATTCCCCAAAACTCCTGCCGATTCTGTCCACGTAATCCTGCGCATGACCTTCTGCCGGATAAGTGGTGCAATAGGATACAAAGCAAACCTTGTCGAATTGAGAAGCCACCGCCACCAAATCATCGAACGGCACACTCTGGCCCAAGAAGATGCTCCGAAGTCCATGCTCTCGGCAAAGTTGATGAACGAACAACAGGGAGATGTCATGGATTTCACGCTCCGGCAAGTACAACACAAACACCTCATTGTCATCCGTGGTCTCAGGAACTTTGGCTTGGTGCACCTGAGCGAAGAGCATTTGTCTGAGGAGATTGCTCATAAAATGTTCGTGCGCGGGGCAAATCGAATCCGTCAGCCAAAGCACCCCCACCTCAGCAAGAAAGGGGAGACACACATTCAATACTGTGGTCGCAAAGCCCAAGCGCTCGCTGCATTCGTCCAACGTCGTGCGGAAAAGCGCTTCGTCATAGGTCATCATGGCCACCTTCAGGCGTTGCTTGGCGAGCTGCTCTCCTCCTTCGTCCTGGGCGGAAGCCCCACCCTGCACTGCCTCCAAGATTTGGGCTGGTGACAACGCTGCAATTTTCGAGATTTTCAAACCCCGATCCAACAACAAAGCCACATTGAGCAGCTTCTTTAGATCATTGCCTGAATAGGTGCGAATGTTGGTGGCAGAGCGTGTGGGACTCAACAAACTGTAGCGTTGCTCCCATACCCTGATGGTATGTGCCTTGACCCCGGAAAGGTTTTCGAGGTCTTTGATGGAGAATTCTTGCTTCACTTGGTCATCTTGGAAATTGCAGGGTCCAGACACCAACAGAACAGGGTCACGCGCGCTTTGGTTCAAACTATATGTTTGTGACATGACAGACTCCTTGTTCCTAGATCTTGGCGATTCTACAGATTTCTACCCATTAAACGCACTTAGGGGAGCACAAAACCTTCATTTTGGGGTACGGTCGATTGCAAAACAATGGGGGGATTTGTTGTCCGCCAAGCCAAAAGTGCGCATTCACAGCCAGCTTTTGCCCACAGAGCATGCCGCAGGCATCGTCCTAGGATTGAAAAACGGTCAGTCTTGGCAAGACCAAGGGGTGGTGGTGGCACAATGCGGGGACATCATCGAGTCCATCCATGAAGCTTCCATTGCCAATGACTGGCTGGAGGATGCCGCATCCCTTTTTGAAAAGTGTGGAGACGGCCTTGCATCCGATTTGTCACGGTTGAAATTGACATGGCGATTGCGGGCCTTGGCCGAGGAGGAACGCGAGGCCTGGGCGCAGCGTGGCGTGGTGGTGCACGGCCCCATGGACCGCATCCACTTGGGTCCTGGAGCATTGCTCCGCGACGTCTCACTGAACACTGAAGAAGGTGACATTCTTCTAGGACCCGGCGCAGAAATCATGGAAGGTTCTCGGGTGCGTGGTCCCTTTGCATTGGGTGAAAACTCACAACTGCGCATGGGCACACTCATCTACGGTCCTGCATCAGTGGGGCAAGGCTGCAAAGTCGGCGGAGAACTGAGCAATGTGGTGGTGCACGATTGGTCCAACAAGGCCCACGGTGGCTTCTTGGGGAATGCTGTGATTGGGGAGTGGTGCAACCTTGGAGCTGAAACCACTTGCAGCAATTTGAAAAATACCTATGGAGAGATTGCAGAGTGGGATGAGGCACGCCAAGGTTTTCACGCCAAAGGCCGTCAATTTTGTGGTTTGATCATGGGGGACCATAGCAAAACGGCCATCCACACAGCCTTTTCAACCGCCACGGTGGTGGGGAGTCTGGCACAAGTGTTTGGTCCTGGGTCGCCGCCAAGGCATATTTTGCCTTTTTCATGGGGACATGAAGGGGAAAAGAGGCAAGTTTTGGAGAAAGCGCTGTCCACCGTTAGAAGGGTCATGGCCAGAAGAAATCAGACCCTCACGCCCGACCAGGAACAGGCCATCCGTCACCTGTACGGGGACCACACCTGACATCCTGTCGCACATGTTTGCCTCATCGGGGCACAACATGCAATGTCTTTGAACGTTTTGTCAGCATCCGGGAGGCAATGGGATGTGGCATGAGATTTGACCTTAGCCTCCCACGACAATGAAGACCATGAACATCAAATTGAGCGACGCACAGGATCAGGAGTTCATCCCCATCCTGACAGAGGAGGACGAACAGGCCATGCAAGAGAAAGACATCCCCGAGGTTCTTCCGCTTCTTTCACTAAGAAACACGGTGCTCTTTCCAGGTGTGGTCATCCCCATCAGCGTGGGAAGGGACCGATCGGTTCGTTTGATCAAAGAATCGAACAAAGCTGAGGTGGTGATCGGGGTGGTGAGCCAAAAGGAAGATGACACCGAAGTGCCAGGTCCGGACGACCTCAACAAGGTGGGCACTGTGGCCAGAATCCTCAAGATGCTCAAGATGCCCGACGGCACCAACACTGTTATCCTCCAAGGCCAACAGCGTTTCAAGTGGCAAGAGGTGGTGCAAGAGGAGCCTTATTTGAAAGCCAAGGTGGAAGCCTATGGCGGCATCGAAGAGCCCTTGCCCGAAGAGGAAGGCCAGGCCATGATGGAGAGCCTTAGGGATCTCTCCGTAGAGCTCATCGAAATGAACCCCAACATCCCAACGGAGGCGGCCGACGCCATCAAAGGAATTGACAGGCTTGGCTTTTTGGTCAATTTCATTGGCAGCAACATGCAAGTCGGCGTGGAAGAAAAGCAGGGGATCCTTGAAGAGGTTCAGCTGGAGAAGCGTTCTCAAATGGTGCTCGCCTTGTTGCACAAGGAGAAGCAAATGCTTTCACTGAAGCAGGACATTCACCGCAAAGTCAAGACCGACCTTGACCAACAGCAGCGGGAATTCTTTTTGCATCAGCAAATGAAAACGATTCAAGAAGAACTGGGGGCCAACCCTTTGAAAGAGGAAATCCAAGAAAAACGTGCAAAGGCGGCAAAGAAAGATTGGCCCGACCACGCGAAAGAAGCCTTCCTGAAAGAAATCGGGAAACTTGAGCGCATGAATCCCCAGGCGAGCGAATACAGTGTTCAAGCCAATTACCTCGACGCGCTCTTGGAGTTGCCTTGGGGCAAAGTATCTAAAGACAACTTTGACCTGGTCCATGCACAAGCTGTACTGGACCAAGACCACTACGGATTGGACAAGGTGAAGGACCGCATCATCGAACACCTTGCCGTCCTCAAAATAAAGGGGGACATGAAGGCCCCGATTCTTTGCCTCTATGGTCCTCCTGGCGTTGGCAAAACCTCCCTCGGCAAGAGCATTGCAGAAGCACTTGGAAGGAAATACGTACGCATGAGCCTTGGTGGACTCCGGGATGAAGCTGAAATCAGGGGGCACCGCAAGACCTACATCGGGGCCATGCCCGGACGTGTGTTGCAAAACTTGAAGAAAGCCGGAACCAGCAATCCCCTGTTCATCCTCGACGAAGTGGACAAGCTTGGCCAGGACCATCATGGGGACCCCTCCTCTGCCCTCTTGGAGGTGCTCGACCCCGAGCAGAACCACACCTTCCACGACAACTACCTCGATTTGGACTACGACCTGAGCAAGGTCATGTTCATTGCGACATGCAACGACTTAAGTGCCATTCAACCCGCGTTGCGGGACCGGATGGAAATCATCGATGTCAGCGGCTACACCTTGCAGGAAAAGGTGCAGATTGGAAAGCGTCATTTGCTGCCCAAGCACCTAGATGCTTCCGGACTTGATCCCAAAAGCATCAAAGTGCCCACTGCGACCATCGAGTCGGTGGTGGAACAATACACCAATGAAAGTGGCGTGCGGGGATTGGACAAACGACTGGCCAAATTGATTCGCCACCGCGCCAAGCAATTGGCCCTTTCCGAGCCGCACGATCTGGAGATTGCTTCCAAAGACTTGCGTGACATTTTGGGCATCGCAAGAGAAAAAGACAGTTATGAAGGCAACGACGTGGCGGGGGTGGTCACTGGATTGGCTTGGACGCCTCGAGGAGGAGACATTCTGTTCATCGAGTCTTCACTGACAAAGGGAAAAGGAAAGTTGACATTGACTGGCAACCTAGGAGAGGTCATGAAAGAGTCGGCGATCATCGCGCTGCAACACCTTAAGTCCCATGCCGATTGGCTCGGCCTCACCTCCGAGGTATTCGACCAATGGGATGTGCACGTCCACGTGCCACAGGGTGCCATCCCCAAAGATGGCCCAAGCGCAGGCATCACCATGCTCACTGCCTTGGCCAGTGCCTTCACGCAAAGAAAAGTGCGCAAGTATGTGGCGATGAGTGGGGAAATCACCCTTCGCGGCCAGGTCCTTCCCGTGGGCGGGATCAAAGAAAAAATCCTTGCCGCCAAGCGCGCCGGCATCAAAGAAATCATTTTGTGCGCAAAAAATGAGCAGGATGTCAACGACATCAATCCCCGCTACATCAAGGGCTTGAGCTTCACCTACATCCACCACATGCGAGAAGTCATCGACCGCGCGCTGCTCAGTCAACATGTGGAGCAACCGCTTCGCATCGTCTCCTCTTAACTTCACCCCATGATTCGTGCCTGCTGTCTCTTTTTTCTCGTCTTGATGTCCGTGGGACAAGAAGAGTTCTTGGCACAAACTCCTGGTGATGTACCAAGGTCCTTGGCATGGGATGTTGCATCAGATCCGCGCAATGCAGCTCTAGGTGGCTTGGACGCCGCCCCGTTGTCGGGCGACGGATGGTCCATGACCGTGCACCCTTGTGCCCTTGACTCCAGTGTGGAAAGACATGTGTACACCTCCTACCTCGACTATTTCGCGGGCATCAAGGCTGCCAGTGTAGCGGTGCCGATCTCCACCTCAAACCGTCGCTCCTCTCATGTGGGGCTGCGCTTTGTCTCTTGGGGTGACTTTGAGGGGGCCAGCGCTGCAGGCATCCCCACAGGCTCTTTTTCTGGCGGCGATTACATTCTCCAATACGGGAGCTCTTGGCGCATTGACAGCTCTTGGACCGCTGGGGTCACTGCATGGGGCGGCATGAGAAACTTGGCGCAAGTGAATGCCGGTGTGGCAGCATTGGACTTTGCGATTTTGCGGCGGAGCCGCAGCGGTCGTGGTGCTCTGGGGTTGGTGGTTTCCAATGTGGGGATCCAAGAAGATTTTTCAGGGGTCATGCCAGAAGGCAGGTTGCCCCACAACGTGCAGCTTGGATGGTCCCAAACATTCCCCAATGCCCCCTTCACCTTCCACTTGAGGGCGCAACGTTTGGAGACTTGGAAACTTGCACCAGAAGGAACCTACGACGACACCTTCGACCCGCTCACTGGTGAGCTGATTCCCAACGACACGTGGATCTGGGGGGACCAGTTGTTTCGGCACCTCTCAGGTGGCGTGTCCTTGAAGCTTGGCACCCAGTTGCGCGGTTATATCGGCTACAACCATCAGCGTCAGAAAGACATGGCCGCCGCTGGAAGAACAGGGCTCAATGGCATGTCCTTGGGCTTCCGCGGGCAATTCCGGAGCATCCAATATGCGTTGGGAAGAAGTGTCTACCACTTTGCCGGAGCCTCGACGCATTTGGCTCTGGTTTTGCAATGGCCTCAAATCAGGACCAAAACTCCCGTTCAGGTGCCCTAATTTCCAACGCGCCACCTATCTTCGACACATGGGGAAAAGCCGAATCAACATCGCCATCGACGGCCATTCGAGCGCTGGAAAAAGCACCATGGCCAAATCCCTGGCCAAAGAGTTGAACTACGTCTACATCGACACTGGAGCGATGTACAGGGCGGCCACCCTCCACGCCATGAAAGAGCGAAGCATTGTGGACGCATCTGTGAATGAGGTGGGACTTCGGGCGGGGCTTGAAAGAATGTTCCTATCCTTTCGCTACAACCCCAAGACCGAGCAATCCGAGATCCACCTCAACGGCAACAATGTCGAAAAGGAAATCCGCACCATGGAAGTGGCCCAAAAGGTCAGTCTTGTCGCGAGGGTGCCTGAGGTGAGAAAGAAATTGGTGGCCATACAACAAAGAATGGCCGAAGGAGGTGGTGTTGTGATGGACGGACGTGACATCGGCACGGTGGTGCTGCCCGATGCGGCTCTCAAGATTTTCATGACGGCCGACCCAGAAACAAGGGCCTACAGAAGGTTGCGTGAGATGAAAAATGCGGGGAAAAATGTTTCCTACGACGATGTGCTTGAAAACGTGCTCGAAAGGGACAGGATTGACTCCGAACGCGCCGTGGCCCCTTTGCGTCAATCGGATGACGCCGTTGTGGTCGACAACAGCGAACTCACCGTAGAGGAACAGTTCAATTTCCTTGTTTCGTTGGCCCGTATCCGAATGGCGGATCCCTCTTGAAGACACGTTTGACATCGTTGGTGGCCACGCTCATTCTCGGAGTGGGATGTCACAATGCCCAGAACACCCAGCAGGACGAAGGCCTTCAAAAGCCAGCTTTTCTTTCGGAAAATGCATGGAATGTCGACAGCGTTTTGGCCCAGCTCAGCATGGAAGAACGTGTCGCCCAACTTTTGATGGTTCCCATCTATTCGCGCACGGACACTTCGGGTTGGACAGAAGCAGAGCACTGGACAAAGGACCTTCAACTTGGCGGCGTCATCTGTATGCAAGGTGGACCAGAACAGCAACGCAACCGCTTGCGTCGGCTCCAAAATACTGCCCGCATCCCTTTGATGGTTGCCTCCGATGCGGAATGGGGCTTGGGCATGCGCTTGGACAGCACACGGTCTTTCCCCCGGGCCATGACCTTGGGGGCCACAAGGAATCCCGAGCTGGTTCGGTGGTTTGGACAAGTGGTGGGCAGCAGCCTTCGTGCCACGGGCGTCCATGTCAATTTCGCACCCGTCGTCGACGTCAACTCCAACCCCATCAATCCCGTCATCGGAAGCCGAAGCTTCGGAGAGTCGGTCGAATGGGTCGGTCGACTCGGACAGGCCTATGCCGACGGTCTTCAAGACCAGCGGGTCTTGGCCACGGCCAAGCACTTTCCTGGCCATGGAGACAGCGACAGCGACTCCCATGCGACTCTCCCTTCCATCCTTCATGACAGGTCCCGATTGGATTCTGTAGAATTGGCACCTTTCCAGCATGTGTTTGACCACGGGATGGGGGCGGCCATGGTGGCGCACTTGGACATTCCTGGACTGGACAGCACCGAGGCCCAACCCTCCACCCTATCTCCCCTGATCGTCGATTCCCTGCTGCGAGGCACCATGGGCTTCGAGGGGCTAGTGTTCACCGATGCGATGAGCATGAAGGGCTTTGCCGACTTCGCGGGGGACCGTCCGCGGATCCGAGATGCCTTGCTTGCTGGCAACGACGTGCTTCTGTTCCCTGGCGACCCCAAAGCAGCCATCGACGAAGCCATGGCAGCCATGGCAGACGGCACTCTTGATTCAGCCATGGTAGACCGAAAATGCCGCCGGGTGTTGCTGGCCAAATCATGGACCCAGGCTCAAGAAGCCTTGCCCGACAGCGGTGCGGTTTGGGAGCCCAAGCATGCCGACGTGGTGCACCGGGAACTGCTGGCACAGAGTTTGACGCTGCTTGCGGGGGTGGACAGCCTATCTTCGCCTTTGGCTGCAGGCGAAGGCCATCTGGTCATGCTTGACGTGGCGAACCATGGACCTTCCTGTGCGCCTTTGCAAGACCAACTGCAGGCCCATTTGGGTGCAGATTGGACCCTCGAACGACATGTGTTGGGCAAGGACGGCAGCGGCATCGGAAAGCAGCGTGTGCAACGCGCCCTCAAATCGGCCTCTCAAGTGTTGGTCACAGTCACCGAGATGAGCCACAGGCCCTCTCGCAATTTTGGCCTTCAAGCCGAGGGATTGGATGCCGTGGTGCGCGCCTTGAAAAAGCATGACATCCACTCCGACAAAGTCCATGTGGTCTGGATGGGCAACCCCTATGCGCTTCGAGATTTTATCGCCCTTGCAGCCCGTTCCTCGTCCATCCTTGTGGCCTATCAAGATGACGCACGCACCTGTCACGCGGTGGCAGATGCCCTTGCTGGGGTGGCTCCGGTTGCTGGACGCCTTCCCGTCTCTCCGACCGATGGCCCATGGAAGGCTGGCGACGGATTGCGTTGGGCAGGAAACATGCGGCTCGGTCGACCGTTGCCTGAGCGACTCGCCTTTTGGGGAACCCCTCGTGAAGACGTCGACAGCATCCTGAACCTTGCCATCGAAGAAGGCGCCATGCCAGGCGGAAGGGTGGTTGTGGCCCATCGTGGACAGATCGTGCTGGACAGGTCGGTGGGCACGCTGGACGGCAACGCGCCAGTCACATCAGGATCTCTGTATGATTTGGCCTCCATCACCAAGGTTGCCGCCACCGCCAATGCCCTGATGCATCTCCATGGCACGGGTATTCTTGATTTGGAAGCGCCCATGGCCCAGCTGCTCCCGGAACTGAAAGACCACGGGTTGGGACAACGGACGCCGCGCCAACTGCTCACCCATCAGGCAGGCTTGGAGTCGTGGATACCCTTCTACAGAAGGGCTTTGGCCGACAGCTCAGGGGTTTTTTGCGAGGAAGCCAACGACTCTTGCAGCATCGAGGTAACCCCCGGCATGTACATGAAGGCGACCTACAGTGACAGCATTTGGAAGCACATTTTGGAGGCCGACTTGGATCCCCCAGGGACTTACAGGTACAGTGATCTTGGGTTTTATGTTTGGCGAAAGGTGCTTCGCCAATGGGGCCTTCCCATCGGCACTTGGATGCAAGAAAACATTGCCTCCCCCATGCAGTGGAAGAGCATGGGCTACCACCCCCTTCGACAAGGGTGGACGGTGGACGACATCGCCCCCACTGAGCAAGATGAGGAATTCCGGAAAGAAATGGTGCGCGGCA
The DNA here is from genome assembly GCA_963933635.1 of uncultured Flavobacteriales bacterium. Classification (GTDB taxonomy): domain Bacteria; phylum Bacteroidota; class Bacteroidia; order Flavobacteriales_D; family Sanyastnellaceae; genus UBA11663. The sequence continues at coordinate 11,524 of CAWVVM010000018.1, read as the reverse complement.
CGGTCCACGATCCAGGGGCAGCCATGGGAGGCGGCATTGGCTGCCATGCAGGGGTCTTTTCCAATGCTTACGACTTGGCCGAACTGGGACAAACTTGGCTGGCCGGAGGAACCTTCAAAGGCGTTCAGCTGGTGCGACAGGACATCTTGAACACCTGGACCCAGCGCGGATTCTCTGACGGGGAAAACCGCCGTGGCGTGGCCTTCGACAAGCCCGCATTGGAACCGGACGCAGGTCCCACCTGCGACTTGGCCTCCTGGGAGAGCTTTGGGCATTCCGGATTCACGGGCACCCTGATTTGGGTCGACCCTGCCTTCGATTTGGTCTACGTGTTCTTGAGCAACCGTACATTCCCCGATGCAGACAACACGAGTTTGCTGCAGCTCGACACGAGGACTGAAATTCAGCGCGTGGTGCTTGAACATTTGGGGGCCACCAGTCGTTTTTTCTCCAACTGATGACTCCTCTTCCCATGCGTATTGGCATTGTTTGCTACCCCACCTTCGGGGGCAGTGGTGTGGTGGCCACAGAGTTGGGGAAGAGTTTGGCCAAACAAGGCCACGAAGTACACTTCATCACCTACAACCTGCCGGTTCGCTTGGGGTCCTTTCATCCAAGGGTCTTTTACCATGAGGTGGAGGTGTCCAAATACCCTTTGTTCGATTATCCGCCCTACGAACTGGTGCTGACCAGCAAAATGGTCGATGTCGTCAAGGCCCACAAACTGGACCTTCTTCATGTGCATTACGCCATTCCGCATGCCAGTGCAGCGGTCAATGCCAAGCGGATTTTGGCCAAAGCAGGCAAAAACCTTCCCGTGGTCACTACGCTTCACGGCACCGACATCACACTGTTGGGCAACGACGCATCGTTCCACCCTGTGATTTCGGACGCCATCGAGGAGAGCGACGTGGTCACGGCAGTGTCCCATCATTTGAAGGACGTGACGCGTTCCGTGTTTGGCGCATCGCTTGACATCGAGGTGGTGCACAACTTCGTCTGTCCACATCATTTTGACCTCCCACCCAACGAAGAATTCCGACAAGAACTCTCTTCAGATGGCGCCCCCATCTTGTGCCACATCAGCAATTTCAGGCCGGTCAAAAGGGTGTGCGACGTGGTCGACATGTTCCACAAGGTGCGATCTTCACGCAAGGCCAAGCTGTTGATGGTGGGCGACGGTCCCGACCGACAAGCCGCCGAGGAACGGGCAAGAGCCCATGGGATCGGTGAGGACGTGATCTTCTTGGGGAAGGTCAAGAACCCCATTGAAGCGTTGCTCATCAGCGACCTTTTGGTCCTGCCATCTGAAACGGAGAGCTTTGGGCTCGTGGCCCTTGAAGCTTTTGCCGCTGGCGTGCCCGTGGTGTCTTCCAACACCGGCGGAATTCCGGAAGTCAACCTTCAAGACCAAACTGGCCGACTCCGTCCAGTAGGAGATGTGGAGGGCATGGCCCAAGACGCATTGCACATCCTTGAAGAAACGGTCCATCAGAACTTCAAGAAAGCGGCCTTGAAGCGTGCGGCCGAATTCCAAATGGAGAACATTGTCCCCCAATATTTGGCCCTGTACAAAAAGGCCCTGCAACCTTCGACATGAAGACGTCACGTATCGGAGACCGCATCCTGGTGAGCACTTCGGGGGACCGATGGGTCGCCACCGTTTCTGGAACCATCCCAGACTGGCAACGTCAGAGCCTCGAGCTCTGGATGGGGGCCTGGATGGCATTGGGGGCCATGCTCTTGTATGGGGTTTGGGCGTTTCCAGGTTCGGAACGGAACTTCTATCTGATCTGTTTGGGGTTTTGGAGCTTTTTTGCGGTGCGCGCCTGGCGAGCGGTGCGCTGGCGGCGGTCTGGACATGAAGTCATCCAGCTGAGCCAAGACGGTGTGGAATTGCGGCTCGATCATGGAGACACGCCAGGTCGGGCCACCACTGCCCCCTTGGACGAGGTGCAAGAGGCCCAACCCCAAGAACCCAACCCCAAGTCGTTTTTCGAATCCATGGAACAGCAGTTTTGGGTGGTTGGCGGCGACCGCATCCACCTTTCTGCTGGCTCTAAAACTTTGGTTTTTGGGAAGCAACTGCCTCGTGAGGATGCTGCGAAGTTGGCCCAACTCTTCAACCAGCGGTTGAAGCGTCTGAAGGCGAACAAGCGACAAGCGTAGAGCCGAAATTGTGAATGATCAGTCTCCTTGATGGAAGAACTGCAACGCTGCGAGGTAGCCGTCAGAGCCTAGTCCAGAAATGCAGGCCTTGGCAGCAGACGCTGTCAGACTTTTGCGGCGGAAATCCTCCCTTGCATGGATGTTGGAGAGGTGCACCTCCACTGTCGGGATGCCAATGGCTTCCACAGCATCTCTCAAGGCCACAGACGTATGGCTGTACCCTCCTGGATTGAAAATCACCCCGACGCAATCCTTCTCGGCGGCCTGAAGCAAGTCGATCAACTCCCCTTCTCCATTGCTTTGGTGGCAGACCACTTCCAAGCCCAACGTCTCGCCATGGGCTTGCACCTCGGCCTCCAATTCCTGCAAGGTCTGTCGCCCATATTGATCTGTAGGCCGTTGTCCCAGTAGGTTCAGATTGGGACCATGGATCAGGGCAATGCGGGCGCTCATTGGATTGTGAGGGGTTTCAAACCATGGACAAACAACACTTCCCCCAGTCCATTGAACCGTTCGAAAGCATCTTCCTTCATCGTTTCCACATCTGCCTTTTGGAAGCCCAGGATGACGAGGTCAGCACCTCCAGATTTGTTCTTGATGGTTTGAACTGAACTCGATTCATGGGCTACATGTTCGATGTTTTGCTCGGCAATTGGCAGGCGGCCTTCGACGATACTAGACCTCAGTAGTTCTTCCTCTTCCGCATTTTCCCCATCGTGGAGGAAGAACACACTGATGTTGGCTTCTGCCCAATCGGGATGCCCCTGCAAGATGTAGGCAAGCAAGATCATCAGGCTGGAATTCTTGGTATCTTCTGAGGTGATCCACAAGTGGATGTCATGCTTGTTGCCAAACTCCCTTCCGCTGCTCCGAAGAAGCGCAAGGTCGAGTCCAGCCGCGGACAACAAAGAAAAGTTATCGATCAACTGATCTCGGTTCGCAGGATGATCGGGGGCGTATTCCATCAAAAACAAATTGTTTCCCTTGCCCGAGATGCCGGGAAGCTGAATGCACTGTGCAATGGCGGAGGTGTAGGATGGACTGATGATGGTGTCCAAATGAACCCTGCTGCGGTTGCCACGCGCACGCTTGACGAGTTCCTGCTGCGCCTTTCGAGCGACGTCTTGGGTTTCTTCCGTCAGGAAGCCTTTGATAAAGTGCATGTAGGTGCCAAATCCGTGCCGGAAGGCCACCCAACGCACCATGTCAAATCCCTCCTTTCGCATGAATGTGTCTGGGGAAATCGCCAATACAAAGGGCCTCCAGCCCGTGGACTCCTCCAGATCGTCTCCATCGCTCATTTGAAGGGCCAATTGAAAGGCGCGTTGCATCTGGAAGATGATGCCACGGAAAAGCCTTACCATGCCCTTTTGTCCTCCTCCACGTCGTGAGACCCATGCATGAATGGCCACCATGATGGCCAAACTCGCCGCCGCATACGTCGGGTTCATGCCAAACATCAGCACAACGCACAACACAGCGCCCGTCAAGCTGATGGACCAATGGGATCGGAACGTCGGCCGATAGCTGGGATCGGCCGCCATATGCTCAAGGAAGGAAACAAGGCAAATGGCTCCGTAGGTCACCATAAAAAACATGGAGATGATTTCTGCCACAGCATTGATGTCCCCCATGAGCACAAAGCCAAAGGCGATGGCACACGTCGCCAAGGAGGCCCTTACGGGTTCACTCTCTGGACCTCTTCCGTGTTTGAGCCAAGAGGACAGCCGCTCGGGAAAAATGCCATCTGCGGCAATGGCCTGTAGGGTCCGCGGCGCCACCATTACTGACCCAAGGGCAGAGCTCATGGCGGCAGCGGCCAGTCCAACGGGAATGATGGGGCCCCAAATGGCGATGTTCTGCATGTACAACTCGTCCGATGCCAAAGCCTCGAGCGGCGCGCTCCACCAAAGCTTGATGGCCACGGCAATGTAAATCACGATGCCCACAGCTGTGGCCCAGATGGTTCCTTTCGGAATGCTACGTCGGGGGTCCTTCAAATCCCCACTCAACCCAAGACCCGCGGCGATCCCAGTGAATGCCGGAAAAATGAAGGTGAACACCTCGAAAAAGGTAAATCGCGTCAACGTCTCTCCATTGGCCAACTGCAGTGTTTGCGGAATGGTGGCCACAGGACTGAGGTTGGGGTTTCCAGGGCCACTTCCCATGAAGAACATGGCCAGGGCAAGAAACAGAAGGACCACGACCACATACAAGGCCTTGACACCCAAGTTGGCCCCTTTGCCCACCATCAACAAGGTCAAAAAAGCCATCATGCCAAGGTTGACCCACATGGGGTCAATGGCCAAGCCATGTGCCACGTCAGCCCAAAGCAAAAGGTCACGGCACGCGACGGTGAAAGCAATGACGTAGAAAGCCACACTGATGGCTTGAGACAAGTACAAGGCCAGGCCAATTGCACCACCAATGTTCAACCCAAAAGACCTGGAAATCATAAAGTAAGCCCCTCCTCCCTCTACCTTTTGATTCGTTGCAATTTCAGCCACAGCCAAAGCGGTTGGCACCGTCACAAGGTGGCCCACGAAGACAATCATCAAAGTAGAGACGAGGCCCACATGGGCGATGGCATACCCAAATCGCAGGAACAAAATGGCGCCAAGAATGGTCGAAATGGCCGTGAGAAACACGGGCCAAGTACCCATCGTTTTCAGTTTTTCCTGCGGCATCATGAAGCCAAGATAAGGCCTCCTTCAAGGCCCTGAAGGATGGCAGACCTCAGGTTATTCACGCTCCGGTGACCAAGAAACCACTGCATGCAGGGGCAGGTGGTCACTGATGAACAACTTGTCTTTGATGATTTCATCCACGCACGTCCATTGGGTCTTGAGTCCCTTGACGTAGATCGCGTCGATTCTGGGGCCACCCGAAGATCCCTCCGGCTGAAATGTCGTGTAGGTGGGAAAGGATGGGCGACATCGGACACTTGCACGGTCGTAGGTGTTGGCAAAGCCCGATTGCGCCAGCACATCCCGCCCTGGCTCTCCTTCTTCTTCGTTGAAATCCCCTAAGACCACACTCGCATCCGTCCCGTAGCCAGCATCCACTGAGGCGATCAATTGTGCGGAAAAGGCTCTGGCTTCCGAAGAAACATGACTCCAATGTGTGTTGTAGACTCGGACCCTTTTGCCAGAAGCTAGATGATGGAACCACGCCACTGTCACCGTACGGGGCAAGTCAGCAGCAGGGTGAACAGCCCCGGGGGTTCGCCAATCTCTCGCAAGCCACAAGATCTCTGAATGGAGCAACTCCCAATTGGCAGAATTGAAGAAGATGGGGCAGGCTTCCCCCCCTCCATCGGCATCCCTGCCCAGTCCCACATGCGACATCCAAGGAAGCCTTTGGGCCAAATCCTGAACTTGATGAGGCAATGCCTCCTGGATGCCTACGATGTCGTAAAATCCAACAATCTTGGCGACTTCGTCTCGGCGCTCCACCCAGGTCAAGGGATCGTTGGGGTTGTCGTAGCGGATGTTGAACGTAGACAGCACCCATTCGCCTTGGCGCAATTGGGCATGAACAACGTTGGATGCATAAAGTCCCATGCATGCACTGAAAACCCCCAACATCAAGGCCCTGCCAAAGACTTTTGAAATCGCACTGCGCATCATGGCCCTAAGGTATCGCATCCCCCGGCACCCCCTACCTTTGACACAAAGCAAAACCATGGGAGGACATCGACGGGTCAAACGGACATTTCACAAGGGGCAAATCTTGACGCTTGGCATCGAAGACATGGCCTTTGGCGGCAAAGGCGTGGCGCGCATCGAAACAGAAAAAGGTCCATTTGTGGTGTTTGTCCAAAACGCTTTCCCAGGTCAAACCGTCGAAGCCCAGGTGGTGAAGTGCAAGTCGCGACATGCGGAGTGCCGTTTGTTGCGCGTCACTGCCCCAGCAGCCTTCGAGGCCGACCTCCCTTACCAACCGATTCCAGGGGCGCCCTATGCGACAGTGCCTCTTGAGAAACAGCATGAGTGGAAGGAATCTTCTGCCTTGGACCTGTATCGGAAAATTGGTCAAATCGAAGACATTGAAAGCCTGTACCAAGGACTTGTCCCCTCGCCATTGGCATGGCACTACAGGAACAAGATGGAATACAGCTTCTCTGAAATACGCCATGATTTGGAAACCGATGAAAAGGTGGATGACTTCGGGCTGGGCTTCAAGCACAGGGGTACTTGGTGGGCCGTGGAAAATTTGGACGCCGACAGCGGACTGTTCGATGCACTCGTGGAGTCCACATTGCACAAGGTTCGGATATGGTGCGAAGCCACGGGCCTTCCCGCTTGGCACCCTCCCAAACGGAAGGGGTTTTTCCGGTTCCTTGTGGTCCGCAAAAGCTACGCGGACGGTGGCCTTCTTGTCAACCTGGTGACCACCTCCGATGCCTCTCTCGACACAGAGGGATTCGTTTCGCTTGTAAGAGGACTTTGGGGGGACAGAGTGCAAGGCATCCTTCACACCCTCAACGACGATGTTGGAGAACGTGTGGAGGCCCGTGAGGGACAATCCAAGCTCATCTGGGGAAAAAGCGTCATCACTGAAGTCCTGCACGATTTGTCTTTTGGCATCAGCATGGCCTCCTTTTTCCAGACCAATCCCGCCTCCGCTTCGCAGCTTTACGCCGAAGTCATGGCCTTGGCGTTGGAAGGCGTGGAAGACAGGCCTCACCAAGTTATCATGGATTTGTTCTGCGGCACGGGCACCATTGGACAACTCATGGCCAAGCATGCTCAAGCACCCGTCATTGGGGTCGACATTGTCCCCCAAGCCATCGCCGACGCCAAGGAGGCCGCCACCAAAAATGCCATTGAAAATGTCACCTTCTTTGCGGCAGATGCGGGCAAGTTTTTGCTTGAGCACCCTGAATACAAGGGCAAAATCCATACGGTCATCCTCGACCCTCCCCGCGCAGGTATCTCACCCAAGACTTTGCGCAAAGTCATGCGTTTGGAGGCAGAGCGCATCGTCTATGTCAGCTGCAACCCTGCCACCCAGGCCCGAGACTTGGTGGAATTGGCGGCCCAAGGCTACTCGCTGCGGTCCCTGAAGCTGGTCGACCAATTTCCACACACCGCACATGTCGAAGCTGTGGCCTTGGTGGAGAAAATTCCAGGATTTCAACCGAACTTGCCGGAATGAGCGTTCATCGAGACTTGGTGATGGAACACCGCACAATCGTCCACAAGCTGGACCGTATGGCCAGAGAAATCTTGGAGGTACACTACCAAGAGTCCAATCTTTTTCTCATTGGCGTCGACGGCCAAGGCGTCGCGGTGTGCAATGCCCTTGCCTCACGACTAGTTGCCTTGAGCGATGTCAAGGTGTCCGTCGGCACCCTCAGCATGCACAAGGACTTGCCGCTGGAACACGAGATTTCATGCGACCCAAGTGTCGAGGCATGGCACGACGAAATTGTGATCTTGGTGGACGACGTATTGAACTCTGGCCGCACCTTGATCCATGCGGTGCGGCACATTTTGGAAGGTCAACCAAGGGAGGTGCATACCGCCGTGCTCATCGACCGAAAGCACAGGGCCTTTCCCATTCGCGCGGACCATTGTGGATTGACACTTAGCACCAACCTCAACGAACACATCGTCGTGGACTTGAGCGACGCAGACAACACCACGGTGCATCTCGAGCGACCCTCGCTGGGTTGACCTCACAGGACCTTTCCCAAGGGAATCATTCCAACCGCCAGCGGATGCTGGCCAAGGCATCGTCCATGGCTTCTTCCGAGGACAAGTCTTGACGCCACGTCACGTGGGCTCCGGCGTAACACGCAGCCCGAGTCAGCAGCAACCTTTGCACATGAGACTCCAAGTCTTTGCCCTTTTTTTGCTGGAGCATGGGACGCTCTTGTGGCATGGCAGACAACCTGGCCACGAGCAACTCGACAGGCGGCTGAAGCGTCACCACCAGTGAGCGTCGTCGCAGCCACTCCATGGCCCCTTCCGCACACGGTGTTCCTCCACCAGTGGCCAAGACAATGGGTTCATCCGGACGCAGCGCGTCGGACAAAGCTTCCTGTTCTGCCTCCCTGAAAACCTCTTCCCCAAGTTCACTGAAAATTTGAGCGATGGGCCTCCCCAACTTCTCCTCCACCATGGCATCTGTGTCGACAAATGGCCGGGCCAACCGCTGGGCCATGAGTCGACCAACTGTGGTCTTTCCAGAGCCCATGAAACCAATGAGGGAGAGGTGCAGGTCTGACATCATCGAATGTTGACGGCAAACATTTCTCGGCCCTCCAATGTCCCCCTCAAACGGTCGCCCGAATGCACTGAACCTACGCCCGCAGGCGTTCCTGTGAACAACAAGTCACCCATTTTGAGCGTCATGAATTGGGAGACCTCTGCGATCAATCGATTGACTGAAAAGAGCATGTCTGCGGAATGCCCGTGCTGAACTTCATGTTCATGGTTGTGCAAGGAAAACTTAAGGTCTTCGATGGGTTTTCCCAGCGCCTCAAGGGACACGAAGTCCCCCACCACCGCGGATCCATCGAAGGCCTTGGCACGTTCCCACGGATGCCCTTGGGCCTTCAGCTCAGACTGGATGTCACGCGCAGTAAAGTCCAAGCCCAATCCGACTTCGCTGTAATACCGAGGAGCATGGGCGTCGGAAATGGTTTTTCCCAAACGGTTGATTTTGACCACCAACTCCACCTCGTGGTGAACGTCCTGGGTCCAGGAAGGGATGTAAAACGGATGCTTGTGGCTCAAAATCGCACTTTGAGGCTTGAGGAACACCACGGGGCGTTCCGGTACTTGATGACCAAGCTCAGCGGCGTGGTTCGCATAATTGCGGCCAATGCAAATGATTTTCATGAGAAGGGTTCCAAAAGCTGTCAATCCCCGACAAAGAACGCCACCTCAACTCTTCTGTCCAAAGCTCCACGGTTTTCTGCCCGTTCTTCCCCAAAATAATTGAGTACAACACGAGTGGCCTTCACTCCACTTTCCAGCAAATGGGTTCGAACGGCTTGCGCCCGCTTCTTGGACAAGGTCAAATTGGCAGCCCGGTCTCCCGTCACATCTGCATGACCTGTGCACACCACGCGCAAGGCATCATAGGCCCCGAGGTATTCCATAACTTCATTGAGTTGCAGTTGGGCCGTCAATGTCAAACGCGCACTCCCTTCATAAAACTGCACATTGAAAGACGAAGGAAGGTTCAGTGCCTTCAGCGAGGGGTCAGACGAAGGCATATTCCGCGTTGGAGACCAAGCTTCTTGGGCCAAATCGTTGGCTGTGGAGCCGTCCAAACGCGCAGGTCTCTCACGTTCTAGACGAGACAACCGCACATCCTGCGCCTCCAAAAGGTCCAGCACCCGCGCCATCATCGCTTGCATGGCCTGCATCCCTGGATCCACAGATGCCACAGATTGGCCATTGTCCAGTCCCGGCCAAGAACTCTCGTCCCCTGACGGCAACAAGGACATTGTCTCCAAGGAATAGTTCAACTCGATGGGCTTCAATTCTTGCCCAGGGTCGAGTGTGCCCCAGTCCTCCAAGGCATCCCGAGGCAACTGCTGTTCCACCGTTCCGATGCGCTGAAGTAAGCCATGGTTGACGAATCGACCCAACTCAACGCCTGCTTGGAGCAGCAATTCCTGGACCCTCCCCTCCAATAGCACGTACAACTTCTCCTCAAAACTCCGGCTTGTGGTCGAGCGCATGCGCTCGACATCACGGGCATCGAGCTCGTCAAAGTCCCGCAACAAGTCATCGATTTCATCTGAGAATCCCTCGAACCGCTCTTGGCCTGCAAACGAACGAATGCGCAGGATGTCGGACACCGTGCGCTGCATTTGCCTCTTCACCGGGCGCGGGCCGTCCCGCCACCCGATGTCCTGGGCATCCACCTTCATTTGGCCCCTCAAGTACACCCCGAGCGCATCCAAGGCCACTTGGCGAAGTTGCTCGAGCTCAGGATCGGGGGCTGTGGCGTAGTAATTCACAACGAGCGTTCCCTCTTGGGTGCCCGTCTTGATCGGGTCTTTTGAGGTTTGGGCCCACCCCACGGTCATGCAGCCCATTGCTGCAAGGCAGCACAGGATAGATCGGACATGCGGCAGCATGCTCGACAGATGATGGAGGGCGATCATGTCCCCAATTTCGTGAATATTATGTTAATTACTTGCCTTCTTGGCGAAGAACCGTCTTCACGGTGTACAAAAGGATCTTCAAATCAAGCAGAAGAGAGATGTTTTCCAGGTACATGATGTCGTACCGCAAACGCTGCCTCATCTGGGCCACATTTTCTGCATAACCATACTTGACTTGCCCCCACGAAGTGAGCCCTGGGCGCACTTTCTGTAACCTCAAAAAATGCGGACTTTGCTCGACAATTTGGTCTGCAAAGAAGGCCCGCTCCGGCCTAGGCCCCACCATCGACATCTCCCCTCTGAGCACATTCCAAAACTGAGGCAATTCATCCATTCTCGTTTGACGCAACCGCCTTCCCACTTGAGTGATCCGAGGGTCCTCGTCTGAACTGAGTTGTGGCGTCTCCCCTTCAGCGTCGGTGACCATGGTACGGAACTTGATGATTTGAAAAGGCTGGCCATAGAGCCCAAGGCGCTCTTGCCTGTAGAACACGGGGCCATCAGATCCCCGTTTGACACGCCATGCAATCCATGCAAACAACGGCGACAACAACAAAAGTGCCAGCCCACTCAGTACAACATCCATCACGCGTTTCGTAGCGCGCATGCCTGGCGACCAGCTTCCTCGGCTCAAATTCACCAAAGGCACCCCAAACAAGTTCGAGGACCGCACCGTGCCAGCCATGAAATCAAGGGCGCCAGGCACGACAAGGAGCTCCACCCCCTTCCCCTCCAGCATGGCCATGCACCCCATCCCCTCCGACCCAGATGGCATGGGGGTCGTCACCACTGCGCGGTCCACAGACCTGTCTGCCACCCAAGAAGCAAGAGCACGGGTATGTTCTGCCCCCTCGCCCAAAGGGATTTGCTTGACAATGTTCCACCCCTTTCTCCCCGGGGTTTTGTCCAAATCCATCACGAAGCGTTGATTGGCCTCTGCGTCCCCAAGCACAATGGTGTCAAAGGCCCATTCTCCTGACTGTACGCGGTGCACGACCCGCGCCGTCCATTGGTACCTCGCCCACAAGACCAGGGTCAAATGCGTCCCCAACCACACGGCAAGCGATGCGTAATGGTCCACATGGGTGCTTGTGACATCGTCCAAAAGGAGCGCAAAAAAAAGCAACACACCACCGAGCGCAGAACCCTGAAACACCTGTTGGATTTCCAATCCTCGGTGACGTCTTCGGATGTCGCTGTACATCCCCATGGATGCGTGGAGCA
>CAWVVM010000017.1:0-51029 GCA_963933635.1 uncultured Flavobacteriales bacterium | reverse complement strand
CGTTTCAACCGACATTGTGGCGAAGGATTATGACAACATCATGGGCACACGAGAACTGAATTCCGGAAAACGAACCCTGGCCTTGGCTGCGCAAGCCCTTGAACATGCTGCCCAAAACCTCGGGAACCCCTTTGTTCAAGCGGTTCAAAGCCTCTCTGAATGCGGCGGGAAGGTCGTGGTGTCTGGGGTAGGTAAAAGCGCCCACGTGGCTGCCAAAATCGCCGCCACCCTCAACTCAACAGGCACAAAAGCCCTTTTTCTCCACGCTGGGGAGGCCTTGCATGGGGACCTGGGCGCGGTTGAAGCGGCCGATTGTGTGCTTTGCCTCTCCAAAAGTGGTGCAAGCGACGAAGTTGTAGGGTTGTTGCCGGCCCTCCAAAAACGAGGGTGCACCATCTTGGCCATGACCGCTGTGGCGGATTCACCCCTGGCGCTATCCGCCGCCATCGTTTTGGACGTGGCCGTGGAAGAGGAAGCATGTCCTTGGGACTTGGCCCCCACGACCAGCACGTCCCTTCAATTGGCCCTTGGCGATGCGCTGGCCGTATCTCTGATGGAGCGTTCTGGATTCCAGCCTGATGACTTTGCCGCGAACCACCCGGCTGGCAAGCTTGGCAAAATGCTTACTTGGACCCTTGCGTCATTGGTAGACCCTCTGCGCAAGCCATCGGTGTCATGGTCTGCCCCTTTGGACCAAGTTCTCAAGGTCATGTCTGAAGGCCGCTATGGAGCCACCGTCGTTGTGAAGGACGGACGCCCAGAAACGCCAGAAGGCATCATCACTGATGGCGATTTGCGGCGTGCCCTCGCCCATGGCAGTGTGGAGGGTTTGACAGCTGGCGATTTGGCGTCCCACGATCCGCGCACCATGAATGCCAGCACACTCGCACGCGAAGCCGCGTCATGGATGCAAAGCCAAGGAATCAGTCAGGTTGTGGTGATGAAGGAGGAACGGTACCTCGGAATGGTCCATTTGCACGATTGTTTGCGCGAGGGGCTCACGTAAGTCGCCCAAGAACCAATTCCTCCCGAACTTCGCCCCATGGCCATGGACCAAGCCCACGACGATGCCCAAATGGGCTTCCTCGACCATCTCGAAGAGCTCCGCAGGCGGTTGTTCATTTCTGCCGCGGCCATCTTGGCGGGAGGCATTGGGCTTTTTGTGGCCAAGGACTGGGTGTTCGACATTGTGTTGTTTGGGCCCAGAAATCCCGAGTTCGTCAGTTACCGAGCATGGTGTGCCTTGTCGCACGCCATTGGATCTGGTGAGGCTTTGTGTGTGGACCGTATCTCCTACGAACTGATCAACACCACGATGCTGGGCAACTTTTCTGCCCACATCATTGTCAGTGCCGTCGGTGGACTCATTCTGGCCTTTCCAATCGTGATCCATCAAGTTTGGGCGTTTGTTAGGCCTGCGATGAAACAGGGAGAGCGCTCGGCTGCAAGAGGGGCGGGACTGGCTTCTTCATTGCTGTTTATGCTGGGCGTGGCATTCGGATATTTTGGCATCGCCCCCTTGAGTCTTCAGTTTTTGGGCCATTATGAGCTGGGTGATGTCTCGGCAAGAATCGCGGTCATGAGCTATGTGAAGACCGTGGCCAGCATCACTTTGGCCTCAGGTTTGATTTTCCAGTTGCCTGTCCTCATCTTCTTCCTGAGCAAGGCCGGTTTGGTGACTGCCGACGGCCTCAAGTCGTACCGCAAACATGCATTGGTCGGCATCCTGGCCCTCTCCGCCGTGATCACCCCGCCTGATGTCACCAGCCAGGTGTTGGTCTCACTGCCTGTGCTTCTGCTTTATGAATTGGGCATTTGGATTGCGCGCAGACAAGACAAACGACGCGCCTCTTGAAACTCCGATTGCTCCTGCTCTTCATGATCGCATCCGTGACGGTGTCGCTCTGGGGCCAAACGTCGGTCGAGGGAAGGGTCTTTGATGGGGGGTCTGGACAAGCCCTGCCCTTTGTCAATGTCAGTTTTGGAGGCACCAACATCGGCACCATGACGGACGTCGACGGGCGATATTCGCTAGACGCACTGGAAAACAGGGTCACAAGGGTGGTGGTGTCATGCTTGGGGTACCAAGGACAAAGCATTCCCGTTCAAAGAGGTGTCCCCCAAGTCATCAACATCGCCTTGGAACCGAGAAGTGTGGACCTCGAAGCCGCGGTGATTCGTCCGGACAAGAAAGCCAAAAATCCAGCCAAACCACTGATGCAGCGCGTGGCGGATGCCAAGTCCTCGAACGATCCCGGCCGCATCCCTGCCCTTGCCCACAGCTTTTATGAACTGCAAGAGGTGGCCATCAACGACTACCCAGAACGTTGGCCAGAGCGCAAGTGGTGGGGGCCTTTTGCCTGGGTATGGGACCAACTCGACTCCACCGAGCATCGCGTGGCCCTGCCACTTTTTGTGACCGAGACGTCCGGAACAATCAGAACCCAGAAACGAAGACGGGAAAAGAGGGTCGAAGCGGCACGGGCCACTTGGATGCAGAACGGCGAAAACACGTCGAGTGTCCAGTCTGAGTTTTTGGACATCAACCTGTACGAAAACCAAATGCTGCTGCTCGACCGGGCATTCACAAGTCCGCTCCACGACCGGGGCAACGTCCACTACCGCTATTACATCCTCGACACCCTCGAGCAAAACAACCGGCCATGCTTTCACCTGGCCTTTGTGCCGAGGCGACGCGGAGAGCTGACGTTTGAAGGCGAAATGTGGATCGATACCTTGACACTGGGCCTCCGCCATGTGGAGGCCAAAATCAGCGAGGGGGCGAATGTCAACTTTGTCCGGAACTATGCCTGGAGCCAGACCTTCGATCTCCAAGACGGACGATGGGTGTTGGCGCGTGAAGAGAACCTTGCCGACATCAGCCTGCGTGAAGGCGGCATGGGCATCTACAGCCATCAAACCATTGTCCACAGCGACTTTGAATTGGCAAAGACCTGGCCAGATTCCGTTTGGAACAGCACACGGGACATGAGCTTTGCAGAAGGCTCCAACGACGTGCTGGAATCTTCATGGAAGCATCTCCGACCAGAACCTCTGCCACGACGCGCTGCGGCGACCTACGCCATGGTCGATTCAGTGCAAAGCATGCCCCAGTACAGCTTCTTGGAGGGTTTCTTGATGCTTGCAGGCACTGGCTATGTCGTCAAAGGACCCATCGAGATCGGCCCCTACTTTGACGCCTTCAGCACCAACCCTCTCGAGGGGTCGAGATACAGCCTGGGGCTGCAAACAAGCAATGACTTCTCGCGCAAACTGTGGTTGCGGACTTTTGCGGCATATGGCACCCAAGACCGCCGCTGGAAATACGGGGCCTCGGCTGAATGGGTGTTGCGAAAATCTCCCCGGACTGAAGTCTTCTTGGAACACACCCGCGATGTTGACCAGCTCGGGATGATGGGCTACTTCGACCAGGGCAATGGGTTGAACAGCGCCTTGCAATTGAACGACCAAACAAGATTGACAGAAGTCGCCCGCACCGAAATCAGTTGGCTCCATGAATTCGGTTCGGGATGGGCACAGGCCTTGGAGTGGCGCCATCGCGCTGTGGCCCCCACCGACAGTGTCCGATTCATCCGAGAAGGGGACCCCACAGGGGATTCCCCATTGGTGACGGCAGAATTGACCCTTCAAACGAGGTATGCCCGCAATGAGAAATTTGTGTCTGGCGCGTTCGAAAGGGTAAGCCTAGGGTCCAAATGGCCCATCTTGACCGGCACAGTGACCTTGGGCATCCCAGGCATTCTGGGAAGTGAATTCAGTTACCAAAGGTGGACCATCGATGCTGAGGGGACGCGACGCCTAGGGCCCCTCGGCCGCATCGAGTGGTGGTCGCAGGCCGGACGCTACACCGGCTCAGCTCCTGTCATCATGACAGAACTCCAGCCCGCCAATGAAACACTCCTGAGCATCAACGAGGCATTCAACTTGCTTCGTTTCATGGAGTTTGCCAGCGACCGTTGGGTCAGGGCTTCTGCCGAATGGCATGGTGAAGGAATGGTGCTAGGCCGTGTGCCTGGCCTCCGCAGGTTGCATTTGCGGGAGGTCGCCGGAGTCAAAGGCGTCCGAAGCCAATGGGACGCCCGTCACGAGTCCATCACCGACATGCCCACCACCACCACTGGACTCCAGGGCTGGTACGCAGAGGCGGTGGTGGGCATCGAAAACATCTTTCACGTACTCCGCTTCGATGTTCACCGTCGCCTCACGGCCACAGCGCCTGGCATGCGTGAGGCGTGGGGCTGGCGCATTGGGCTTGGAATCGAACTTTAACCCCGAACTTCGCCGCATGGCTTCTGATCTCATCGCCCACGAAATTGTCAAGGTCTACGGGAAGCGCACCGTGGTGGACCAAGTCTCCTTCCGGGTGTCGCCCGGCGAGGTTGTGGGGCTCCTCGGACCCAACGGTGCGGGAAAAACCACCAGCTTCTATGCAGTGGTGGGATTGGTTCGACCCAATGGCGGGCGCGTCACCTTGGGCACAGAAGACATCACGCGGGACCCGATGCACACCCGGGCCCAAAAGGGCATTGGCTACCTGCCACAAGAACCAAGTGTGTTCCGAAAGCTCTCCGTGGAGGACAACATCGCTGCCATCTTGGAGTGGAGAGGGTTGTCGTCCAAGGACGCTGCACGTGAGCTGGAAGAGTTGTTGGATGAATTCAACCTCCAAAAGGTGCGGAACAACATGGGCGATGTGCTCTCAGGAGGTGAGCGGCGCAGAACTGAAATCGCCCGGGCACTTGCCTCGAGGCCTTCCTTTGTGTTGCTCGATGAGCCTTTTGCCGGGGTCGATCCCATTGCGGTGGAAGACATTCAAAAGATTGTGGACCAACTTCGCCAAAAGGGCATCGGCGTGCTGATCACCGACCACAACGTGCAAGAGACCTTGCACATCACCGACCGCGCCTATCTCCTGTTTGAAGGCAAAATTTTGAAAGAAGGAACGGCTGAAGAACTTGCTGCGGACGAGACGGTGAGGCGGGTGTACCTCGGACAAAATTTCAGCCTCAGGCCCCGCCCCGGGCGTTGATGTGGGCTTCGAGGAGTTGGGCCACATACTTTCCCATGACGTCGAACTCCAAGTTCATGGGGCTTCCCTCTGGCGTGGCATTTAGGTTGGTGTGTTCCCAGGTGTAGGGGATGATGGCCACAGTGAACCGTCCCGGTGCGCTGTCCACGACGGTCAAACTGATGCCAGAGAGGGTGATGCTGCCCTTCGGAACCGTGATCCAACCCGACCCCTTTGGATGAACGATCGTGAGGATCCAACTGCCGTCTCGCGTTTCAATGCGTTCCAACGTTCCTGTCGTGTCCACGTGGCCTTGGACCACGTGGCCATCCATCCGGTCGCCCACCATGGCGCAGCGCTCCAAATTGAACTGGTGGCCCACCTTGGCCCGTCCCAAATTGGTCTTCAGCAGGGTTTCCTCAATGGCAGTGACCGTGTAGACATCTTTGTCAATGGCCACCACAGTGAGGCAAACGCCGTCATGGGCAACACTTTGGTCCACTTGCAACTCATCGACAAAGTCCGCCCTCATCTGCAATTGCACATTGCCGCCTTCCTTTTGCAGGCCCACCAACTCCCCTTTCGATTCAATGATTCCCGTGAACATGGTGCAAAGCTAAGTGCCGAAAGGTCTCAGTCGGTGAAAGACCCTCGCCCATCCACCAAATGGAACTCCTGGACAAACCGTTCCGGCACGATCCCTTCGAGGCGTCGGGTGTAGGCCGTTACTGCGCACATATACACCCCATCAGGCATCCGTTCACCTGTGTCGAGGTAGGTCCCGTTCCATTGAATGTCTGGGTTGCTGGTCTCAAACACCAATTCCCCCCAACGGTTGTAGATGTTGACCTCCACGCTGTCGATGAATTTCCACGGAAAAGCGTCAAAGGAGTCGTTGCGGTCATCGCCATTGGGGCTGAAGATGTTGGGCAGGAAATAAAATGGACAATTGTCCACACAAACCGTGTCCGAAGGACTGCTCTCGTTGCGACGCAGCGCGCCATCCGGTCCAGGCACGAGGCTGTCCAAGGCAGTGACCACGAAACAGCCCGCGATGGTGCCCAGGGAGTCGTCCTCATTGAAAATCGCAAGCGGCTCCTCCGTGGCTTCAAATTCTTGCCATAGCGTCAAAGAGTCCCCCAAGAAAGGAGCCCAGTAGATTCGATAGGCCATGATGTCATCCGAGGTACAACCGAAGGAAGGCGCCCAAGACAGCGTGTCCCTCTCCGCCGCGCAAGACGCCACCACGTCGAGTTCCATGGCACAAGGGGGTGTGTTGTCAAAAGGTTGGCCACAGGCCTCTTGGCTGAGGTTCCGAAGGGGAGACTCCGTCGTGGGGTCGTCGTATCGACCCACTGTGGTCACGCGGTAACAATACGTCTGCCCGTTGACCAGACCTGAATCCACAAACAACGGCAAGGACACAGTATCCAACACGATGTAGGCTCCACCAGTCGGGACTTGCCGCTCTATGATGTATGACTCAATGCGCCAAGGGGCCTCTTGGGCGACTTGCAAGGCCAATCGATTGTCGTCGGGGACCAAGGTCAACCTTGGGGTGGAAGCCGCGGGTGGCACCCCAACATTGTCAAGCCCGCTGTACAAGAGGATTTGGAAGGCCCACGCAAATGTTTCCGTGTCCAGGTTGGGGACATTTGCAAGGGTGTCCAGCGCCAACAAATCATTTTCAACAGAAGACAACCAAAGCGGGCTCCAGTCTTCCTCCAGACCATCCATTGGACGGCCCATCAACTCGTAGCGATACGGACCTCCAAAGGCCAGATCATCGAGCTCTGTTGGTGGAGACCACCCGACAAGAACCGAATCCGTGGTACTGGTTCCAAGCACTGAGGCGCGCGTCATGACGGGCACATCTTTTTGAATTCTGCCGCATGTTTCAGCACTGGCCAAAGACAATGCCCCATCGCCGTAGCGCGTGACCACACGGTAACAATACGTCACCCCGAAGTCCAAGTCTTCCTCGTCCAAGAATCCCACCGCGTCCAACCCCTCGGTGGACCCTGCCAATTCAAAGCCCACCCCCTCTGGCACACCCGTCTCACAAAGTTCCGGAGTCCAATCCGTTTCATCAAGCTGAAGCCTGCGGTAGACATCGTATGCGCCCTGCAATGGATCGACACTTCCCACATCGTCCACACAACCATTGGGCGTCCAAGTCACCATCATACTGTAGCCCATAGGCTCTGCCGTCAAGGACTGGACTGGAGGCGACACCACGGTGATGAATTGAGAGGCCAAATCCACCAAAGGCACCGAGTTGCCCAAATCTTGGGCCTTGAATACCATTTGATAAGGCTGGGCCCGCACCTCTGCGCATTGCGGCGTCCATGTGAAGATGCCTTCTCCCCCTCCCAAATTCACAAACGTCGCGGGGTTCGCCACTTCAGTCAGGGGGCCACCAGCTGCAGAGAGGCTGACGCTCTGGCCGTCAGGGTCTGACCCCAACACCGGCATTGTGAGCGTTTCGCCCGCCAAAACACAAGTGTCAGCCAAGGCCACCAACACAGGTGGCTGATTTGCGCACAGGGAAACGTCAATTTGAATGTCCCTGACCACTTCCCCCACCTTTCGAAGATCTCCTGCCACGTTTCGCCACTCTTCGATGCGAATGGCGACATTGTACTCGCCGGCGATTTTGGGAGAGTCCCAGGTGACGTCCCCGGTGAACTCGTCGATTTCAAATGTGTTCGGAACACTGCCTACTTCATCCGGGTAGACATAGGTGGGGATGAACGCTCCATTGAATCCTCTGGAGGGGACAAGTCCAAAGGTCAAAAGGTCTCCATCGGGATCAAAGGCGGCGGGGTTGTGAATCCACAACTGGTTCAAGCAGGCGTTTTCTGTGGCGGGATTCAGCAATTGAACGCTGTTGTTGTTGCCCGCTTGTGGGTCAATGATCAGCAGTGAACGAATCGCGAAAGGCGTGTCCACAGAGCCTGTCATGTTCAAGACCCCATCGTTCCTGTTGGGGTCCTCTACCGACAGTTCGTAAGCCCCTGGGCCGCCGTACGTGTGTGTGCCTCGGTACACGTTGACTTGAACGTTGCCAGGAAGCTGGCCCACAGGCAAC
This sequence comes from uncultured Flavobacteriales bacterium, assembly GCA_963933635.1. Taxonomy (GTDB): domain Bacteria; phylum Bacteroidota; class Bacteroidia; order Flavobacteriales_D; family Sanyastnellaceae; genus UBA11663. The sequence continues at coordinate 42,909 of CAWVVM010000017.1, read as the reverse complement.
TCTCGGGTCAAACTGTCCAATGCCGGGCCGATTTCATCGCCCCATCTCAACTTGAGGAATGGCCGGTCGGCCAGTGCATCTGCCTTGGTGTAGGTGGTGATCACCACCTCGTAGGTCAGTCCCTGAAGGTGGGTGTACGTGATTTCTCCCGCCCGGTTGTGGGTGGCGTGCGCCATCCATGGCAAGGCCCAGGCACAAACCAAAAGCACGCCAAAGCGTTGCCACACGGAAGGGAAAGGTTTTTGGGACAGCACCATGGGAAGACCAAGGTACTCGTCGCTACCTTTGACACTACCCTATGAGCCCCAACAATTCCAAAATCCGGGTCGGCATCACTTGCGGAGATCCCAACGGCATCGGTCTTGAAGCCCTTGCAGATGCCCTTTCAGACGACCGTACAATGGCCCACATTGTGCCCATCGTTTACGCGCCCAGAGAATTGGCTGTAAAGGCATTCGACAATGTTCCTTGGGGAGAGGTAGAAGATGAAGCCACCGCCGAATCAGGGCAAATCAACCTGGTGGCCTTCGAGGCCGAGGAATTCGACCACAAGCCCGGCGAAGCAAGCCAACAGGCGGGCGCCGTGGCCATGGAGAGCCTTCAACGCGCCGTGGCACAACTGGCCAAAACCAATGTAGACGTATTGGTCACAGCGCCCATCAACAAAGACACCATTCGCTCAGCTGGATTCAACTTTCCAGGACATACCGAGTACCTCGCCAGCGAAGCAGGCGTCGAAGATGTCCTGATGTTGCTCTGCTGCGATGGACTCCGAATTGGCGTGGCTACAGGACATGTGGCCTTGAAAGAGGTGTCCACCGAACTAACGTCGGCCAAAATCGTCACCAAGCTTAAGCTGATGCACGAAAGTTTGGTCCGCGACTTTGGCATCCCTTCCCCGCGCATCGCTGTGCTTGGGCTGAACCCGCATGCTGGCGACAACGGCATGATGGGCGATGAAGAGAAGCGTGTGTTGGCTCCAGCATTGACGACCGCCAACAAGCAAGGTATTCAGGCGATGGGGCCTTATGCTGCCGATGGATTCTTTGGGTCGGGGGCGTCGCGTCAATTCGATGGCGTGCTGGCCATGTACCACGACCAAGGGCTCGCCCCGTTCAAGGCCCTTAGCTTTGGCCGCGGCGTCAACTTCACCGCCGGGCTGCCAGTGGTTCGGACGAGCCCCGACCACGGCACTGGCTTTGACATTGCAGGACAAGGCACTGCCAATGGCGCCTCCTTTCGGGAGGCCATCAGGATGGCATGCGACATCCGAAGACATCGCTTGGCCCACCGAGAATACGCAGGCAGCCCACTGCAAATCACTCCGCCCAAACCCGAGTATAGGTCCCGGCCCCGCGGTTGACCCATCACGGACCGTCACGTTGTGCGTCCAAGGGTTGGCATTTCCACAAGGTTTCGCTACCTTTGCACTCCCTAAATTTGGAGGACATGAGTTTGTTGGCTGACTACCGCATACCGTTTGTGGGTTTGAAGCCTGGAAAGCATGAATTTCAAATGCGTGTGGACCCGGAGTTCTTTGCGTGTTTTCCCCATTCTGACGTGGATCAAATTCACGGAGAGGTTTTGGTGGAGTTGGACAAACTCGACACCACTATGACCCTCCGATTGGAATTGGACGCTCAAATGACGGCTCCCTGTGACCGTTGTTTGGAAAACGTCAGCATTTCTCTTCGAGAAAGCGACCGGATTTCCGTCCGCTTTGGAGACGAGACGTTGATGGAAGATGAATTGTGGATCCTTGGCACCAAGGAGTACGAGTTGGACATGGCCCAGGCCATTTTCCAATTGGTGCACTTGTCCAAGCCACGACGACTCATCCATGAAAATGAAGAAGATTGTGACTTGGATATGACCGAGTGGCAGGATGATTCAACCGACAATGGAGACGACACCAAGGACATCGACCCGCGCTGGGCAGCATTGAAAGGACTCGACAACTAAGCACTATGGCACATCCAAAAAGACGGCAAAGCAAAACGCGTACGCGCAAGCGCCGCACCCACGACTCTCTGCAAGCGGCCAACGTGAGCACATGCCCCACAACCGGCCAGCCACACATGTTCCATCGCGCCCATTGGCACGAGGGAAAGCTCTACTACAAAGGCAAAGTGGTGATGGAGCGCGAAGAAGCGTAACCCCCGCACGAGAAAACAAGCGCTCTGGCTTGAAAAAAAGGATTCCTATGGGAATCCTTTTTTCATGCCTCAACTTTTCCACGAACCACGTTGAAGACTCGTGGCATTTCCCAAGAAGTCCCTTGCGCGTCGCTTCTACCTTTGACCCTTATTCAAAATTGAAGAGATGCCCGCTGCCATCACCTGTGTCTCTGGTTTTTTGCCAGAAGACAAACTCACCAACGCCGACCTTGAAAAAATGGTCGATACGACGGACGAATGGATCCGGACCCGAACGGGCATTGAAGAACGTCGCATCCTTAAGGATCCTACGAAAGCTACTTCCGACATGGGGGCTGAGGCCGTCAAAGCACTATGCACCAAGTCCGGTTTGGCTCCAGAAGACATCGACATCATTATATGTGCCACGGTGACGCCGGACATGTTGTTTCCATCCACCGCCAATCTCATTGGCCACAAGGCTGGGGCGACAAAGGCTTGGGGATTTGACCTAAGTGCGGCTTGCAGCGGGTTTTTGTTTGCCCTGAAAACAGCGGCTCAGTTCGTGGAAAACGGCTCGGGAAAGAATGTCGTCGTTGTCGGCGCGGACAAGATGAGCTCCATCATTGACTACACCGACCGTACGACTTGCGTGTTGTTTGGCGACGCGGCCTGTGCCGTGCTGTTGCAAGAGGACCAGGAATGCGGCATCATGGACAGCCAGCTTTACTCCGACGGAGCAGGTGGCGACTTCCTATGCATGCCGGCAGGCGGTTCTTTGCGACCTGCGAGCCATGACACCGTGGATGCCAAGCAACACTTCATCTACCAAGATGGACAACCCGTATTCAAGGCAGCTGTGACCAAAATGGCCGATGTAAGCTTTGAAGTGATGGAACGGAATCAACTGACCGCAGACGATGTGGCGTGGCTCGTTCCCCACCAAGCGAACCTCCGCATCATTGATGCCACGCAACGTCGCACGGGTCTGCCACATGAGAAGGTGATGATCAACATTCAGAAGTATGGCAACACCACGGCGGCCACCATCCCCCTATGTTTGTACGATTGGGAGTCCCAATTGAAACGCGGGGACAACCTCATCCTCGCAGCCTTTGGTGGAGGATTCACTTGGGGTGCTGTGTACCTTAAATGGGCGTATGACGGCGACAAATTCGCCTGAAAGCCCTCCACCACCTACCTTACCCACGCAAAACCAAACCCTCAGACATGAAACTGACGGAAATCCAAGACCTCATCAAATTCGTTGCACGAGCCAGTGTGACAGAAGTTGAAATTGAACAAAAAGAGTTCAAAATCACCATCAAGTCAGAGATGCCCCGGGGACGAGGTAAAAAAGACGAGCTCATGGTGCAGGCCATCCAAGTGCCCGCTGGCATGCCCCAAGCCATGATGCAAGCCCCCGTGATGACTGCACCTGCTGCCGCCCATTCGCCAGCGCCCGACGCTTCGGATTCCGATGCTGAAGAGACGAACGACTACATTGAGGTCAAGTCGCCCATGATTGGCACCTTCTACCGACGCCCGGCCCCCGACAAGGATCTCTTCTGCGAGGTGGGCGATGCCGTGAAGCAAGGCGACACGGTCTGTGTCATCGAGGCGATGAAGCTGTTCAATGAAATTGAATCTGAGGTGTCCGGGAAAATCGTGAAGATTTTGGTCGACGACAACTCCCCTGTGGAGTATGACCAACCTCTCTTCTTGGTGGATCCATCCTGACACCCTTGCAACACATCTTGAGCGCATGTTCAACAAGATCCTGATTGCCAACCGCGGTGAGATTGCCCTCCGGGTGATCCGTACTTGCCGTGAAATGGGCATTTCCACCGTCGCGGTTTACAGCACCGCAGACCGAGACAGCCTGCATGTCCGCTTCGCGGATGAAGCGGTCTGCATTGGTCCAGCGCCCAGCGCCCAGAGCTACCTCAACATCCCCAACATCATTGCTGCAGCGGAGATCACCAATGCAGATGCAATCCATCCGGGGTACGGATTCCTTTCAGAGAATGCGAACTTCTCCCGCATTTGCGGGGAGAATGACATCAAGTTCATTGGCGCAAGTCCTGAGATGATTGAGGCCATGGGCGACAAGGCTTCAGCGAAGGCCACGATGAAAGCGGCTGGCGTGCCCACCATCCCTGGAAGCGTGGGCATCCTGGAGGACTTCGAGGCAGCCAAAGCATGTGCCCACGAAATCGGGTACCCCATCATGTTGAAAGCTACGGCCGGCGGCGGCGGCAAGGGCATGCAGCTTTGCAACGACGACGAAGAACTGGCAGACGGTTGGGAAAGCACGCGCCGCGAGGCGGGAGCTGCCTTTGGCAACGACGGCATGTACATGGAGAAATTTGTGGTGGAACCGCGCCACATTGAAATCCAAATCGCGTCCGACCGACGCGGCAAGGCATGCCACCTCAGCGAGCGCGACTGTTCCATCCAGCGTCGGCACCAGAAACTCGTCGAAGAAACCCCATCCCCCTTCATGACGGACAAGCTTCGCGAAGCCATGGGGGAAGCGGCCATCAAAGCGGCTGAGGCCGTGAAATACGAGGGCGTGGGGACCGTGGAATTTCTCGTGGACGCCAAGCGCGATTTCTACTTCATGGAAATGAACACACGCATCCAGGTGGAACACACCATCACGGAGGAGGTGATCGATTACGATTTGATCAAGGAGCAAATCAAATTGGCCGCGGGCGAAAAAATCAGCGGGCGCAATCACTACCCCAAGTTGCACAGCATCCAATGCCGAATCAATGCGGAGGATCCAGACCGAAACTTTGCCCCAAGCCCTGGCCGCATCACAGACTACCATGCGCCGGGAGGCCACGGCGTGCGGGTCGACACACATGCCTATGCGGGCTACATGATTCCCCCGCACTACGACAGCATGATCAGCAAACTGATCGTCGTGGCACAAACGCGGGAAGAAGCCATCAAGAAGATGCAGCGCGCCCTAGATGAATACATCATTGAAGGCGTCAAGACCACCATCCCTTTCCATTCTCGTTTGATGAAGAACGCCCGCTTCAGGGATGGGGACTTCACCACCAAGTTTCTAGAAGAAGAAAACGTCTGAATCCCGATCGATTCCAGAACAACGCCTGGCAAATGTCAGGCGTTTTTCATGTCCGACGGATGCGCTCGATCATGTCTGTGGAGCTCTTTCCTGGCACCACGGGCACCACCACAACACGTCCTCCACTGGCACGAACTTCGGCACTGCCCACAATGTAGCGAGGATGCAAAGGGTCCTTTTCCAAGGCATCGTAATCCCCTCCTTTCACGAGGACGTTTGGCTTCAAGGTTTTCACCACCGACAAAGGGGTGTCGTCGTCAAAAAGCACCACCGCATCGACACAACGCAGTGCAGCGAGCACGGCCATTCGGTCCGACTCATGGTTTAGGGGTCGGTCTGGGCCCTTGCCCAATCGCTTGACGCTGGCGTCGGCGTTCACGGCCACAATCAACTTGTCCCCCTGGGCAGCTGCCGATTCCAGCACCGCCACGTGTCCCACGTGAAAAACGTCAAACACACCATTGGTCAACACCAGCGTGGCCCCTTCTTTACGCCAAGTCGCCACGAGGCCTTGAACCTCTGACATCGCTGAAGGAGAGGCAAACTCAGCCACGGCGCATCCGGTACAAGAACAAGACGATGTAGCCCAAGCCTCCTGCAGCCACCATCATCAGCGTTTGGGTCAACCAAATCACATTGGCCACAGCAAACCCGATGTCCCCGACAAAGCCCACCGCCGCAAATCCCAAGGACACCGCCCAGTGGTATGAACCTATGCCTCCTGGAGCCGGCAAGACCATCCCAAAACCACCCGCCACCATGACCAGGACCGCGTCGGTCAGTCCAATGGTGTCGACTGCCGGAATCGCCAAAAAGAGCACATAGGACATCAGGAAATACATGACCCAAATGAAAAAAGTGTGGGCCATGAAGGCTGCCAGCTTTTCCATGGCCAAAACACTTTGGATTCCCTGACCAATGCCTTGGAGAAAGGAGGCCAGTTTGCCCAGCAAACCAGAGCGCCCCTTTTGTTGGACCAACCAAAACAAAAGGCCAAGGCCCGCCAGTCCAAGCGCCGCCAACGTCACAAGCGAGGCGGTCGCCGGCAACTCAGCCTTCTCCATCAGCAGCAAGAATGCCTGCAAATTGGTCACCAGAGAAAATGCCACCAGCCCAAAAAGCATGAGGAAATCCACCACGCGCTCTGTGATCACTGTACCCAACAACAAATCCACAGGGATGTCGTCCGTTTGGTTCAAGGCAGCGCACCTCGCGACTTCCCCGGAGCGGGGCACAAAGGCATTGGCAAAATAGGAGAATGCCACCGCATGCACGCTTCGGGACGGAGACGGGTGGTGACCCATCGGTGCCAGGAGCAGGTTCCACCTCAAACCACGTGACACGATGGCCAGGTACCCCATCAGAAAAGAAGCTGCGATGCCCCACCACTTGGCAGAACGCATGTCGCGCACGAGCGCATCGGTGTCTTCCACGCCTTGCATGGCCAGCCAAAAAAGGCCCATGCCAATGGCAAAGAACAACAACGTGGAAAGAACCTTGCGCCAGGTCATCCGAGTCGGTTGGTGGCGGTGTCTGGGAACAGCACAGTCGGTTCAAATGCACGGGCTTCCTCCACGGTCATCATGCCGTAGGCGATGACAATCACCACATCACCAGGCTGGACACGACGTGCTGCAGGGCCATTCAGGCACACTTGGCCGGTCCCGCGTTCTCCCAAGATGACGTAAGTCTCGATCCTTTCGCCATTGTTGATGTTCACGATTTGCACCTTTTCCCCTTCCACAAGCCCTGCCGCCTCGACCAAGTCGGGGTCCAAGGAAATGCTTCCGATGTAGTTCAAGTCAGCTTGGGTCACCGTCAGCCGGTGAAGCTTGGCACGCATTACGTTGATGAGCATGGCGCGAAATTACAGCATGGAAGGGACCCAACGCACCTCCACCCTTCGGTTTAAGGCCGGGTCGAGACCCAACGGTTCTGAACTCCCCTTGGCCCGCACTTCCAGAAGATCTTGGGGCCATCCCAATTTCGTGGTCAGCCAATGTTCCACGGTCCGTGCACGTTTCGCACTCAACGCGTCGTTTTTCGCTTTGCTACCCGAGGCATCGGTGTGGCCCGTGACCACCCACCGGCCCGCTGAGGTTCCCGTCGCCTTGCGGTTGGACGTGGATCTTGCCCACGCCACAAAACCCTCCCAGGACGTTCGCTGAGCTTCGGCCGAGGCGTGGTCAAAATGCACAACTGCAACCTCCACTTGAGGCCAATCGCTGGCGTCCATCCTTCTCTGTCTCGCCAAGCCCTGGATGGGGTCCAAAGGCAAAAACACAAACGCCCACCCCTTGAGCGAGGACAACCGAATCCTCCTGAATTCTCGCCCAGACGGTGCGATCACCACCGCTTCCACGAGGGACGCTTCGTTCCACACGGGTCCAGGGCCACTCTCCTCGCGCAACCATTGAACAGTCCAAGGCCTGTCTTGGGGCAAACCCTGCAGAGACGCGCACGACCCCTCCTCGCCACGAAGTTTGGCGACAAGGTGCCTCGTGGACATGTCGCGGACGGCCATCACTGGCGAAGGCCATCGTTCACCATCCACTTCCAAACACAGGGTCCACCCTGCGGGAAGGCTGTTCGTTGCAACCGGCACGGCCCACTCGACAATCCGCAGGGGGCCACCGTCTGAGGGAACCTCTGTGGCCCAAACGGTTTCAAGGCCCGCCGTCACATCCGAGAGGACCTGCCTTCCATCTTGGCATGCGGATGGATCGAGGGGTTGGAACCGCAAGTACTGCGTGGCAGCCAAGGACAAATGCCGCTCGAATTGGCCGCTACGACTGGTGGCAAACGCCAAGTCACGACCCTCCCATCTGGGGAAAATCTCATCCTTTGTAGAATTCAATCCATCCAAGGGCATGGGGGATGACCACTCGCCTTGGTCCATGCGGTAGGCCATGAACAAATCGAGATCGGCCGCCTCAGGGGTCCGATGCGCAGACATCACGGCCATGGGGCGAGAGGGGTGGATGCTGACATGCTGAATGGTACCAAGCTTGTCCCAAGCCGGCGCCTGGAAAGGGACCAGGTTCTCCGGCACGAGGTCTCCCCCCAACCGAGGTGCCGACCACAATGCCCAAGGGCCATGAAGGGCCTCTTGCCATGGCAGGTCGCCGTTCGACCGCCCCACGTAAAGCCGATTTGAATCCGCCCCGAGCACCACCAAGTGGTCCTCGGAATCCCAAGCCCCGGGGCATTGGGCGGAACCATCCACATGGAAAAGGAGGGCTCCCAAAAACCCAATGACAATCAGGACGCTCGCTCTTGCCATAGGGTTTGGGCTTGTTGTGCTTGGTCAAACCAATCCTGGCCAAACTTTCGAATCAACGCGTCTTTGCAAAAGTTCAACACCGTCACTCGCTCCGATTTTCCGCACAATCGGGCAGCCGCGCAAATGGACCACTGGTGGTAATTCAGGGCCGTGTAATCCACCAATTCCTTGATGCGAATGGGGTACAGATGACAGCTGATGGGCTTCCGCCAGGTTGTTTTTCCTTCGAAATATGCTTTCTCAAGCCCACACTTTGCCGTCCCATCGGGGTCATAAACCGTGTATGCACATTCCTTTCCTTCCACCAAAGGGGTGACCAAATCACCATCTGAATCCACCACCGAAAGGCCTTGGGCTTCCACTGCCTTTTGGCCTGCCTCTGGCAAAGTCGGTCCCACCTGATCCCAGGCTTTTTCCAATTGCCCCACCTCTGCTTGGGTCAAGGGCGCACCGCTGTCGCCCTTTACACAGCAAGCACCCTTGCAGGCTTGGAGGTCACACGCGAAGTGTGATTCAAACAAGTCTTCGCTCAAGAGCGTTTCCCCAATGCGGATCATCCCCACGAAGGTAGCGCGAACGTACCTTTCGGACATGGGACGTTGGGCCACAGGGAAAGATCGATGGAAACGGCTGGGGGTGTTGACTCCACGGCGTGCCCAAAACGCTTGGCGTCTTTGGTCGAGCTTCCAAAAGGCACAGCGCACAGGCACAGCGGTCATGCATCCCGGCACGATGCCCTCCAGCCTTTCCATCGAGCCCACAACGTCTTGCAACTTGAGGTGCCCTGAATGCCCTAGCGGGCTCAGGTCGTTTTCGCGACCCACGGGCATGCTTGAGGTGGATGCCGCCAAGGATTGGATGCGAGAAATGGGGCCTTGGCTCACGTATGTGAATTTGTACTTCCAAGGGGAACCCCTGCTCCACCCCAAATTGGAGGGGCTCTTGGAAGCTTGCCAAACCCACGGTCTTTACAGCTCGACGTCCACCAACGCACACCACTTGACCCCCTCCCGCTGCGACGCCTTGAGCGAAGCAGGCCTGAACCGGCTGATCATCTCCATTGATGGCTTGACCCAAGCAACCTATGCCTCGTACCGGATTGGCGGTCAGTTGAACAAGGTGCTCCAAGGCACCCGCAACATGGTGGAGGCCAAACGCAAACGAGGAAAAGGACCCCACTTGGTCTGGCAGTTTTTGGTGGTGGGACCTAATGAACACGAGGTCCCCGAGGTGTTGCAGGAAGCACGGGCCCAAGGAGTGGACGAGGTGGTCATCAAAACTGCCCAGCTCGACGACCCCCAAGATGGGCACCCACTGCTGACCACCCAGCCCCAACATCGACGCTACGACCGCGATCCCGTGTCGGGACAATGGCGGCTCCGCAACCCCTTGGACGACTCCTGCTGGCGGATGTGGCAGGGATCTGTTTTGACCTGGGACGGACGTGTCGTACCGTGCTGTTTTGACAAGGATGCGCACCACGTCATGGGCCGTCTGGGCGCCACGAGCATGCGGGACATTTGGCATGGTCCGGCTTACCAGCAATTCAGACAAACCTTGTTCGCCGACCGTGCAGGAATCGACATGTGCACCAACTGCAGTGAAGGCTCGCATGTCTATGCCTGAAGCTTTGAATCCCTCTGACCCTGAGGCGGGCCGATGGCTGTCGGCAAGACGTGTGCGTCGGGTGTTGGGGGTGACGGTGGTCTTGACGGCACTCTGGGTGCTCTACGCCGCAGAGCGCGGGACCTCCTGGCAAGGCTTGATGACTTTGGATTGGAACGTCGAATGGGTGGCCGTGGCCGTGGGGCTTGTTCTGATCAGGGACTTGGGCTACATGTGGAGGCTACGGGTCCTCTCCATGGGGAACTTGACTTGGCCCAAAACCGCATCGAGCATCGTGCTTTGGGAATTCGCTTCTGCCATGACGCCATCTGTGGTGGGCGGCAGCGCGGTGGCATCCTTCATCCTCCACCGCAACGGCATGAGATGGGGCCAAAGTTTGGCCACCGTGATGTCCACCGCCCTTTTGGACGAGCTGTTTTTTGTGCTTGCCGTTCCTTCTGTGGCCCTTTGGGTGGGGTGGTCCGGATTCTTGCCTGAAACCCAAGATTGGTGGACGGGTTCGGTGGCCCTCATCTTTGGCGGAGGTTACCTTTTCATGGCGTGTTTGGCCCTTTTTTTGAGCACCGCGCTGTTTTGGATGCCGCGCACCGTGCGCATTGGCTTGATGTGGCTGTCTTCTCTTGGTGCGATGCGTCGATGGTCCGAGCAAGGACGTCAATTCGCCGAAGACTTGCTCATGGCGTCCCGTGAACTCCGATCGATGTCCTGGAAGCGTTGGGGCCAGGCTGCCGCCGCCACCTCGCTCAGCTGGATGGCACGGTTTGGAACCCTCCATGCACTTTTGATGGCGTTTCTGTCTGCAGAGCTGGCGTGGAACTGGACGGCACACTGGCACATTTGGGCCCGTCAACTCTCCTTGTGGACGGTCATGATGATCAGCCCCACGCCTGGGTCTTCAGGTTTGGCGGAATTCGCCCTTCCCGCCTTTTTGGAGGGCGTGTTGCCCCAAGGAATGACCTTGGCGATGTGGACGGCGCTTGTGCTCCTTTGGAGAATGCTCACGGGTCATTTGTACTTGCTGGTGGGCGCTGGCGTACTGCCATTTTGGCTTCGTCGAACAGAACGCCTCTAACTCAATCCCCCTCTCGTAACTTACGGGTCCCATGAGCGACACCAACCACACCAACTTTGGACGCGGCACCCTGGCAGTGCATGCCGGCGTCGAACCCGATCCGAGCACAGGCGCCATCATGACGCCCGTCTACCTGACCTCCACGTACGTCCAAGACGGCGTGGGCAACCACAAAGGCTACGAGTATTCACGCACCCACAACCCCACCCGCTCAGCCCTTGAAAAGGCCTTCGCCGAATTGGAACATGGGGCGCATGGCTTTTCGTTTGCCTCCGGTTTGGCAGCGATGGACACCGTCCTGAAAACCTTGCAGCCCGGTGACGAAGTCATCAGCATCAACGATTTGTACGGCGGAAGCTACCGGTTGTTCACCACGGTGTTCGCCCATTACGGCATCACCTTCCACTTTGTGGATCTGAGCGACCTCGATGCAGTGCAAGCTGCCATGAATGAGCACACGCGGATGATCTGGGTGGAAACCCCCACCAATCCCATGATGCAAATCACCGACATCGCGGCGGTGGCCCAACTTGCCAAAGGCACCGACGCACGGGTCGTGGTGGACAACACCTTCGCCTCCCCCATGCTTCAAAATCCTTTGGACCAAGGGGCGGACATGGTGATGCACAGTGTGACCAAATACCTTGGAGGGCACTCCGATGTGGTCATGGGATGCCTGGTCACTTCGGACGAGGAATGGGCGGACCAAATCCGCACTTTGCAAAACTCTTGCGGCGCGGTCTCCGGACCCATGGATTGTTTCTTGGTGCTTCGCGGCTTGAAAACCCTTCACCTCCGCATGCAGAGGCATTGCGAAAACGGCGAAGCCATTGCCCACCACTTGGCGAAACACCCCGCGGTGGCCAAGGTGCACTGGCCTGGCTTCCCCGGTCATCCCGGCCACGAGGTGGCGGCCCGCCAAATGCATGGCTTCGGCGGGATGGTGGCCTTCACTTTGGCCGATGACAACATGGACACGGCCAAGGCTGTGGTGGCTCAAACCCAGCTCTTCACCCTTGCCGAATCTTTGGGTGGCGTCGAAAGCTTGATTGGACACCCCGCGACGATGACCCACGCGAGCATCCCCAAGGAGGTCCGCGAAAAAACAGGCGTCACCGACGGCCTCATCCGTTTGAGCGTAGGGGTCGAAGACGTGAAGGACCTCCTCGCAGATTTGGACCAGGCTTTGGCCCACGCAACGACAGGCCGTGGCTAAAATGGCCATTGTGGGTGCCGGCCTGGTCGGCAGTTTGTGGGCGCGAATGCTCGGGAACCGTGGCCACGAAGTCACAGTGTACGAACGACGTCCAGACCCAAGGAACCAAAACCTCCACGGAGGGCGAAGCATCAACCTCGCACTCAGTGACCGAGGCTGGAAAGCCCTCGAATTGGCGGGGGTGGCCGAGGCGGTCCGGGACATTGCTTTGCCCATCCGTGGAAGAAGAATGCATGCGGTCGATGGCACCAAAACCTTCCAACCCTATGGACTCGAGGGGCAATGCATTTACTCCGTCTCCCGTGCAGGACTCAACCGCATTCTGGTGGAATGTGCGGAACAGATGCCCAAGGTTCGCTTTGCGTTCGACCACCGCTGCCACGGGTACACTAGAAAGGAAGAGGCGGTGCATCTTCACCTCGAGACAGGCGGACAGGCTATGGACGTCGAAGTCGATCAGATTTTTGGCACGGATGGGGCCTTCAGTGCGGTCCGAGGACGCATGGCGCGCAACGACCGTTTCGACTTTGAGCAACGCTACCTCGCGCACGGTTACAAGGAGGTGCCCATGCTCCCCGGGCCCGATGGAGGGTTTCAAATGGAAGAAGATGGATTGCACATCTGGCCGCGAGGACATTTCATGCTCATGGCCCTTCCCAACCCAGACAAAACGTTCACTTGCACATTGTTTGGCCCCTACGAAGGCCCCGATGGGTTGAATGCTTTGGACAGCGGAGAGAAGGTGAAGGCCTTTTTTGAAACCCATTTCCCTGATGTGGTTCCGTTGTTGCCGCATTTGGTGGAAGACTGGAACCGACACCCCGTGTCTTCCTTGGTCATGATCCGTTGCTGGCCTTGGAACGATGGAGGGCAGGTGGCCTTGATGGGGGATGCCTCCCACGCCATTGTCCCATTCTATGGACAAGGCATGAACAGCGGCATGGAAGATTGCACCGTCTTGGACGGTTTGATGGATGCCCATGGTTCCTGGGACGAAATCCTCGAGGCCTACACGGCCCAGCGAAAGCCGGCCGGTGATGCCATTTTGGAATTGGCTTTGAAGAACTATGTGGAAATGCGTGACCTCACAGGAGACCCTTCATTTTTGTTGCAGAAAAAACTGGAGGCCCGGCTGCAAAAAACCCATCCCGACCGATGGATCCCCCTGTATTCTCAGGTGACGTTCAGCCACATCCCTTACGACAAAGCGCTCGAAAAGGGCCAGCAACAGCAACGGGCGATGGCCTCTGTCATGTCCCAACCCGAGGCTTGGAACCACTTCGAAGACGACGGGTGGATGGAGCATGTGTTGCGCCACCTGGAACAGGAAACCACCATTGCAAAGTGAGCCCTAGAGGCAGAGCTTGGATCCGCATTTTGACGGCGGCTTGCTGCCTCGCCTCCCTCGACAACTATGCCCAAGGAGTGTGGGACGACCCTTTTGAATCCACCCTGCGCACCCATCGAAGCACTGCTTGGAGCCTCTCTGTTGGAAGCCGTTCCATGTTGCCCGTGTACCCCTCTTGGGACAGCCAATGGACCTTGAACCACGGGACGGCCGAGAACCCTGTGCTGGACACCCTTCATGCCGGAGTGATGTTCGCCCGCCCCAAAGCAGGTTGGGGGGCCTCCTTGGGCCACCTCCAAATGACGCCGGATTTGCTCTGGGTGGACCGCATTTTGGTCCAAGTAGGTGTGTCTTACCTCCGAGGCAAGGAACAATTCTTGGGCCTTTCCAAACCTTCCACCACGGGCGACACGTCACTCGTGGTGGCCACCTCTTGGCAAGGCGTGGAAGCCTCGTCATGGTCGGTGGACGTCGAGGCGCAAGCCCTTCACGCAAGGGCCACCGGACCCGAGGGCTTTGTGGAATTCATGACCGGGCTGAGAGGCAGTTTTCGTTTCGACCAATCGCACACCAGCAACGCTCCTTATTTGTTCCCACACGTCGAGCTTCCCTCTTGGAATGTTGCCTTGGTGGCTGGCGCAGGTGCAGGCCTGAAGGTGTACCGTGGTCGCATGGTGCGCGTTCAATGGACCGTCGATCTGCTCCAACTGGTCCAAGCCACATCTCCTAGGGGGCCTAGGGCCGTGGACGTAGACGTACGGGGATTGCATTGGATGCAGGGCGGTTACCGACCATGGCGCCTCTCGATTGCGCATGATTTTTTCCGCAAGAAACCGGCAGAGGGGTGCGCGGCACCGACGCGAAGCACCGCCTCCAAAACGCTGTTTGACCCCAAGATGAAAGGCATGGGGAAGGCCAAGTTCAAGGGTGGCAAAAAAACACGGAAACTACGTGGAGGAAAATGAATGACTTGGCGCCTTAGCCCACCTTCATCTCCTCACAGAGCTCCACGAGCACCTTGGCTGTTTCCGAAGGATGCAGGAAAGCAATCCGCTTGTTGTCTGCTCCAGGCTTGGGGCCAGAAATCAGACGGTAACCCTTCGAGGTGAGACGGCGCAGTTCCTGTTCAAGATCGTCCACCAAAAATGCCACGTGATGCAGTCCTGGACCTCTTCGGGCCAAGTGACGCGCAATGGGGCCCTCATCGTTCAGGGCAGCCAGCAATTCCACCTTGGCATCTCCCGTTTGAAAAAAAGAAGTCCTAACGCCTTCGTCCTCGACCAACTCTCGCTTGTACGGTGCCACGCCGAGCACATCCGTGAAAATGCGTTCGGCCTCCGCCAGGTCCTGCACGGCGATGCCCAAGTGTTCCAATCGCTTCATGGTGCCAAAATAGGCAGGGGCTACCTTTGGCCACATGAATGAGTCCCATGTTCTTCCCTTGAGCCTTGAAGGCAAGCATGCGCTGGTGTGCGGTGCCTCGCAAGGAATCGGATTGGCAGCTGCACAACAAATCGCAGGTTTGGGGGCCTCGGTCACCCTCTTGGCACGCAATGCAGAACGTCTAGAAGAGGCGTTGACGCTCCTTCCGGGGTCGGGCCACCAATTTGCCACGGCCGATTTCCAGGAGCCTGAACAGGTCCAAACTGCGGTGCAAGCCCTCTTGTCCCAAGGCCCCGTTGACATTTTGGTGAACAACACGGGGGGGCCAGCGGGCGGGCCCATCTCAGAAGCACACCCCGATGCATTCCTCGCGACCTTTCAGCAACACCTGACCAACAACCACGTTTTGACCCAAGCCGTGTTCCCCGGCATGAAAAAAGCAGGTTGGGGCCGGGTCGTCAATGTGATCAGTACGTCGGTGAAGGCACCACTCGCCGGACTCGGAGTGTCCAATACGATCCGTGGGGCCGTCGCCAACTGGGCCAAAACATGGGCTACGGAGGTGGCGCCATTTGGCATCACGGTGAACAATGTACTGCCGGGAGCCACGCATACCGGACGACTGACAAGCCTTGTACAGGCCAAGGCCCAAGCGACTGGACAACAACCCCAGGACATCATGGAAGCCATGGCAGCCAGGGTTCCCGCGGGCCGTGTAGGCCAGCCTGAAGAAATCGCGCATGCCATCGCATTCCTTTGTTCACCGGCGGCTGGGTATATCTCTGGCATCAATTTGCCAGTCGATGGTGGCAGAACGCCCTGCCTCTGACTTACTTTCGTCTCTCGATTGTCAATCTATACGTCGATGAACTCAGAACACCGCGCCGCCATTCAGGCGTTCATGGAACTTGTTGCACAGCGCAACCCCAACGAACCTGAATATTTGCAAGCCGTGGAGGAAGTGGCAGAAACCATTGTCCCCTTCATGGAAGCACACCCCAAGTACAAAACTGCTCGCGTCCTGGAGCGAATCGTCGAACCCGAGCGGGTGTTGATGTTTCGTGTGCCATGGACTGACGACGCAGGCCAAGTCCATGTGAACCGAGGCTATCGGGTAGAGTTCAACAGTGCCATAGGGCCTTACAAAGGAGGTCTGCGCTTCCACCCTACTGTAAACTTGAGCATCCTGAAGTTCCTCGGATTCGAACAAATCTTCAAGAACTCCCTGACCACCCTGCCCATGGGCGGAGGCAAAGGCGGGTCGGACTTCGATCCAAAAGGAAAAAGTGACCTCGAGGTGATGCGTTTTTGCCAAAGCTTCATGACTGAACTCGCAAGGCACATTGGCGCCAACACCGATGTTCCCGCTGGCGACATCGGGGTGGGTGGACGCGAAATTGGCTACATGTTTGGCCAGTACAAGCGCATTCGAAACGAGTTCACTGGCGTCCTCACAGGCAAAGGACTGAACTGGGGAGGATCCCTGATCCGTCCCGAAGCCACTGGCTACGGCTGCGTGTACTTCGCAGAGGAAATGCTCAACCACAAGGGAGACAGCATGAAAGGGAAAACTGTGGCGATTTCAGGATCAGGCAATGTGGCCCAATTTGCCGCTGAAAAATGTGTCCAACTTGGTGCCAAAGTCGTGACCATGTCCGATTCCAAAGGCACCATCCACGATCCCGAAGGCATCGATGCGGAGAAATTGGCCTACATCAAGGACCTCAAAAATGTCCGCCGTGGACGCATCAAAGAATATGCCGCTGCCCATGCCTCTGCATCCTTCATGGAGGGTCAACGTCCATGGAGTATCGAGGTCGATGTGGCCTTGCCATGTGCAACCCAAAACGAATTGAACGCAGAAGAAGCAGCCACCCTTTTGGCCCATGGCTGCATTTGTGTGGCGGAAGGTGCCAACATGCCCAGCACCCCAGAAGCCGTTGAAGCCTTCCACGAAGCGGGCATCCTCTTTGCGCCGGGAAAGGCCTCGAATGCCGGTGGGGTTGCCACCTCCGGGCTCGAAATGTCACAGAACTCGCTTCGCTTCAACTGGACGCGGGAAGAGGTGGACGCCAAGCTGCAAAATATCATGAAGGACATCCATGTCCAATGTGTAAACTACGGCAGCATGGAGGATGGCAGCGTGGACTACGTGCGCGGGGCGAACATCGCTGGTTTTGTCAAGGTGGCAGATGCCATGCTTGACCAAGGTGTGGTGTAACTTGCGCGTATGATGAAACCACACATGATCAGCCTGATCCACGCCATCGCTTTGGTGACACTCGGATCTTTTGGCTACCTGTCCTCGGACACCCCTTCTGTCACCGCCCTGATTCCAGTGGTGTTTGGTGTTCTTTTGCTCGCCTGCAACCGCGGGGTCAAAAACGAAAACAAAGTGCTGGCCCATGTGGCCGTGCTGCTCACTCTCTTGATTGTCATTGGCTTGGTCAAGCCTTTGCAAGGTGCGTTGGGCCGCGAAGACATGGCAGCAGCCGCAAGGGTGGCAACCATGTTGGGCCTAAGTCTTGTGGCCCTGGCCACCTTTGTGAAGAGCTTCATAGACGTGAGAAAAAAGAGAGGGTGAACCACCTTTTTGGGCGAGACTCGCGCCTCCCACTTCAAACGAAAGCTGCGGCTCTCTTGTGCATGGGGATGTTGGTCCTGCTGGCATGCGGAAGCTCAGCACCCGAAAGCCATAAACTGCCAGATGCCGCCGGGCTCGACCTTGCCAATGCCTCACGCAACTACGCCATGAAGTGCGCAATGTGCCATGGGGAAGATGGCAAGCCTGTGCTGGCGACGGCGCCAGATTTGCGCACCAGCAGCTTGACCGTCGAAGAGCGCGTGGCCATCATTCTCTACGGCAAAGGCAGCATGCCGCCGCACCGCAACACCTTGGACATGCCAAGCATTCGTGGACTGGCGGTCTACATTGACAAATTCACCGACTGAGCCAATACTGCCATGGCCAAACGCATCCCCATACCGACTGCCAAACCGGCGGAAACGTGCGTACTCATTGGATTGGCCACCCGGCTGCAGCGCAGGGAGCAATTGGAAGAATACCTCGAGGAGCTTGCCTTTCTCGCTTTGACGGCCAAAGCACAAACGGACCGGGTGTTCATTCAGGGTTTGGACAAACCTGACGTCCGAACGTTTGTAGGATCAGGGAAACTCCAAGAAATCAAGGAATATGTGGAGGAAGAGGAAATCGACATCATCATTTTTGACGATGAGTTGAGCCCTGTCCAGTTGCGCAACATTGAAAAGGAAATCCCCGAGCGCAAAATCCTCGATCGCACCAACCTCATTTTGGACATCTTTGCCCAACGTGCTGCAACTGCGCATGCCAAGACCCAGGTGGAATTGGCGCAATACCAATACCTGCTTCCCCGTCTCACCAACATGTGGACCCACCTTCAAAAACAAAAAGGAGGCATCGGCATGAAGGGGCCTGGGGAGAAGGAAATCGAAACCGATCGCCGGGTCATTCGCGACCGAATCGCTTTGTTGCGAAAACAACTCGCGGGCATCGACCAACAAATGGCCACCCAGCGCAAAAACAGGGGGTCCATGATCCGCGTAGCCCTCGTCGGGTACACAAATGCCGGCAAAAGCACGCTAATGACCTTGATGTCCAAAAGCGATGTTTTTGCAGAGAACAAATTGTTCGCCACGCTTGACACCACCGTGCGAAAGGTGGTCATCGACAACCTGCCATTCCTACTGAGTGACACGGTCGGATTCATTCGCAAGTTGCCAACGCAGTTGATCGAGAGCTTCAAGAGCACCTTGGATGAAACGCGGGAAAGCGACCTGTTGGTCCACGTCATTGACGTCAGCCACCCCCAGTTTGAGGACCACATGAATGTCGTAGAACGGACCTTGACCGACATTGGCAGCGACAGCAAGCCCACCATCGTGCTCTTCAACAAGGTGGACATGCTGTCTGACCCCGAAGGAGAACGGTCCAGAGAAGACCTCCAAAGGGGCATCCAAGAAAGGTTTTCAGCCTTGGGCCACGACACCATGTTCCTTTCCGCCAAAACGAAGGAAGGCTATGATGAGTTTCGCCGCGCCATGTACGATCGCGTAAAGGATTTGCATATCAAGCGTTACCCATACAATCAATTCCTCTACTGAAGCGGTGAATCTGGATGCACTGCCTACCTTCGGACCATGGCTTCCATTCGTCAAGAGCGCGTTTCAGAATTGATCAAGCGCGAACTCAGCATTCTTTTTCAGCGCCAATCCACCACATGGTTTGGGGGATTGTTCATCACTGTCACGCAGGTGCGCATCGGACCTGACTTGGGTTTGGCGCGTGTCTACCTGAGTTTCATGGCAGTGAGCGACAAAGAAAAGGCCTTGGAAGCTGTAGAGACTGAGAATTGGCGTGTGCGAAAGGCCCTGGGTGGCAAGGTGGGAAAGCAATTGCGCAGGGTGCCCGAGCTAAATTTCTATTTGGACGACAGCCTCGACTTCGTGGACGAAGTCGACCAGGCGCTCAAATCCTGACGGCCACGCATGCGTCTTCCGGCACGTCTGGCCTTTCGCTACATCGTCAAAAGACGGTCTGGCACGCTGGTGCATGTCATTTCAGGAATTTCAGTCCTTGTGATTTCCTCCGTGGCGGCGGCCATGATTTGCATTTTGTCCGCCTTCAATGGGATCGAGGATTTGGTCAAGACCCTCTTCGGGACCCTCGATGCCGATGTGGCCGTGGTCCCTGCATCGGGGGCCACTCTTCCCGATGGTTGGGGTGTGCACTTGGAAGGACTGGCCGACGTGGCAGCATGGGCCCCCGTGTTGGAAGACGAATGTGTCGTTCGTGCCAACGACCACGTCCGTGTCGCCTCTCTTCTCGGGGTCGACAAGCGCTACAGCGAAGTTTCAAGCATTGATGGTGCCATCGTAGAAGGGGTGTTTGCGTCAGGGTCCGACACCACGGAGGTACCATGCGCGTGTTTGGGCCTCGGGGTCCGTTCCGAGCTTCAACTGCGCAGCCAATCCGAGGATCCCCCGCTGTTTTCAATGTCCGCACCCATCCGAGGCAAGCGGCTCTCCTCCTTCCGAGAGCGGGCCTTTCGAACGGTTCCCATGCACGCATGTGGCACTTTTTCCATCAATGCCGATTTGGACACCCGCTACCTCATGGTCCCATTGTCGGAAGCACAAACCCTGTTGGGGCGACCCACCGAGGTTTCGCGGTATGAGGTTCAGGGACGGCCCGGTGTTGCCCAAGAGACCCTTGCCGCTTCTGTGACTGCTGCGCTCCAATCGGCATTGGGGGAGGAATGGAAGGAGGTACACATCCGCACAAGAGATGAAAAACACAAGTTTGTCACCCAAACCAATCGAGCTGAGAAATGGGCCACATTTGCCATTCTCAGCTTCATCCTCGTCGTGGCGGCCTTCAACATCATGGCCTCCCTGACCATGCTGCTCCTGGACAAGAAACGTGACCTCGAGGTGCTTCGGGCCATGGGCATGCCCACCGCCATGATGCAGCGGACATTTGGGCTCCAAGGCATGGCCATCAATGTGTTGGGTGGCCTCAGTGGCGCCCTTCTTGGCGCCCTTCTCGTGATGGGACAGACGAAATTTGGCTGGCTGACATTGGAAGGCTCCGTGGTGCCGGCTTATCCAGTTCGGCTTTCTGCTTGGGACGTCATGGGCACCTTGGCCGTTGTGGTGTTGGTCGGTGGCATCGGATCGTCGGCCATGGTGCGCCACCTCATCCGAAGGCAACAGGCCTGAGGGCGGCTTTCAAAGGAACACGTGGTCCCCAAAATGATGGACAATCTCCTCCAATTTGGCCTCGATGTCGGCTGGGTTGTCCATGGTCACTAAGGCCAAACGATGCTCCTTGAAATGTGGCAAGCCACGGAAATAGTTGGCGTAGTGCCGGCGCATTTCCACCACCCCCAGCCGCTCCCCCTTCCATTCCAAGCTCTTTTGCAAGTGCAAACGGACGGCCCTGACGCGCTCTTGCATGTCCGGGAGCGGACCTGCATCGCCCGTGGCCAAGAACTGCTTGACCTGGCGAAAGAACCAAGGCGCACCAATGGCCGCACGGCCGATCATGATACCGTCCACACCGTACTTGTTCTTGTAGCGCAATGCCTTCTCGGGGCTGTCGATGTCGCCATTGCCAAAGACGGGAATGTGGATGCGTGGATTGTCCTTGACAGCGGCAATAAGCGACCAATCGGCTTCGCCTTTGTACATCTGGGCACGGGTCCTGCCATGGATGCTGATGGCTTGAATGCCCACGTCCTGCAGCCTCTCCGCCACCTCCACAATGTGCTTGCTTCCATCGTCCCAGCCCAATCTCGTTTTGACCGTCACAGGAAGCGTACAGGTGTCCACGATTTCCTTGGTCATGCTGACCATTTTAGGAATGTCCTGAAGAATGCCCGCTCCGGCCCCTCGACAAGCGACCTTTTTCACAGGGCACCCGTAATTGATGTCCACCAAATCCGGTCCTGCCTGTTCTGCAATGGCAGCAGCCTCCCGCATCGATTGGATTTCCGCACCAAAAATTTGGATGCCAATCGGCCTCTCGTATTCAAAAATGTCCAGTTTGGCGACACTCTTTGCCGCATCCCGAATGAGACCTTCCGACGAAATGAACTCGGTGTACATCATGTCTGCCCCGTATTCTTTGCACAAAGCGCGAAAAGGAGGGTCACTGACATCCTCCATGGGCGCCAGCAAAAGCGGAAAATCTCCAAGATTGATGTTGCCTATTTGGGCCACGTTCGTCGAAGTTTCCGCAAATTTACGGCGTGGGCATCTCCCACCATGAATTCCTGCACATGAGCTTTGTACGTCGAGCCTTCCAAACCATGCACCCCGTCGCCCAGGTGGTGTTCTTGAGCTGTCTTGTATTGACCTTCATGGCCCTGGCCGCCTTTTCGGGTGTCCTTTGGGTGTCAGGGGGCGATTTGACGGCGAGTCAGCGCGTTCTGGCGGGCGGTGAAAGGGGGCTGGACCGACATACACTTTTGGTCATGAACAACATGAACCAAATCTTGGCCTTTCTGGGTGCGAGCTGGGCCTATGCGGGAATCGTGGGGCTTGGGTTTCTTGGTCGCTTTTTCATGAAGCCCCCTCGGCTCATCTTTTGGCTGTTGGCCGCTGTCATTGCCCTGGGCATGAGCCCATTGATGGACTGGTCCTACCGGCTGAACGAATGGGCACTTGTGCCAGGCTCTGCATTGCACACTTGGGCAGGGAGTCTCGAGGCCCAAGCGATGGCGATGACGCGTTCCATTTTGGGGTTTTCAGAGGACGCAGGGCTGGGCATGGTGTTGGTCTCAGTGGCATTGTTGCCGGCACTGTGCGAAGAATGGCTCTTTCGGGGCACGCTGCAGCCCTTGCTCACCAGGTCCTCGGGCAACATTCACGTGGGTATTTGGATCTCCGCTGCGCTCTTCAGCGCGATTCATATGCAGTTTTTTGGGTTCATTCCCCGCATGCTTTTGGGCGCAGCCTTTGGCTATCTCGTGGTGTACAGTGGAAGCATTTGGCCCGCAGTGACAGGACATTTGGTCAACAATGCGGGCGTGGTCGTTGCCGCAGCTTGGATGGGTCCAGAGTGGTTGGAACAGGGTCTTGAGCCTCAGCCTTTGTCGGCGTGGGATGCATACGACTGGGGACAAGCTGCAATTGCACTTGTGGCATTGGCGTGGGCAGGCAAACGGCTTTTCTCTTTGGGGCGACCTGAGGCTTACCTCCAGGCATTGGACACAAAAACCTGAACTTTTCAGAGGGTTTCTCCCCATGCCTCCTCGACGAAGGCCTCCGCAATCAACAAATCTTCAGGGGTGGTGACTTTGACATTCCAAGGGTCCCCTTCGCAAAGATGGATGTCATGGCCAGCAAATTCCATCACGCTTGCGTCGTCCGTGAACGCCTCACGGTAAGGCGTGTCAAATGCAGCCTTCAAGTCGGCCAATTGAAAGCATTGAGGGGTTTGCACTGCGCGCAGCGTGCTTCGGTCCTCCGCCTTGCTGCTTCCGGCGTCTGCCATTCGTCGGATGCTGTCCTTGAGAGGAACCACAGGAATGGCATTCCCTCTCTCTGCCGCAAGGGCAAAGCATCGTTGGATGGTCTCCACGGAAGGGAAGGGGCGAACGGCATCGTGCACCCCTACCAAGCCATCTCCTTTCAAGGTCGCCAGACCGGCCGCCACAGAGTGAAAACGCTCTGCCCCTCCGGGAACGACATTTCCTGCTCCACAAGGGCCATGGACCACTTCCAACGCTGCAAACTCCTCAAACAAACTGTGGTGCAACACCAGGGTCACCTCCGCCTCTGGCAAGGCCTCTTTGAAACGACGAAGGGTCCACCACATCAGCGGCAGACCCTTTACGTTCAAAAACTGTTTCGCCGTGCTGCGACGCATGCGGGTGCCTGTGCCCCCGGCGACGATCACGACATATTGCTTCATCCGTTGAAACGAGATGCCACAGCTTCCCAATCCACAACCTCAAAGAAGGCGTTGATGTAGTCGGGACGACGGTTTTGGTAATTTAGGTAGTAGGCGTGCTCCCAAACGTCCAATCCCAAAATGGGGGTCCCACCGCATCCCACTCCTGGCATCATGGGGTTGTCCTGGTTCGCGCTGCTGCAAACCTCGAGCTTACCGTCCGTGACACATAGCCATGCCCATCCAGACCCAAAACGAGTAGCCGCAGCCTTCGCGAACGCATCCTTGAAGCCGTCAAAGCTTCCAAAATCACGTGCAATGGCATCGCCCAAGGCTCCAGAGGGCTGACCTCCGCCGTTGGGAGACATGCAACTCCAAAACAAGGTGTGGTTCCAAAAGCCCCCGCCATTGTTGCGGACCCCACCGTGGTCGCTGTGGTCGCGCAACAGGGACTCAATGTCCTTGCCGGCCATGTCGGTGCCTTCGAGGGCAGCATTCAATTTGTTTGTGTATCCTGCGTGGTGCTTGCCGTGGTGGATTTCCATGGTGCGCGCATCGATGTGCGGTTCCAACGCGTCGTAGGCGTAGGGAAGTTGGGGGAGCTCAAAAGCCATAAGAATCGGTTTGGATTGATGTTTCACTGCTTGTCAGGCCCAAAGATACGGCCCCATTTGCGGACCTGAAGGTGGCGGAATCCAGCAAAGGGTGAAGGGCACGCGCGACGCCTGCATCGCCTTCCGTCAGGACTACATAAGAAAGGGACTCCCCCCACAAAGCCCGGACCACTTGCGCCAAGAAACGGTGCTCGAGTTTGGCCGCTTCTTCTGCGTTGGGTTCTCGCCAATCCCACCCCAACAATTGAGCTTCACGATTGACCGCCTGCAACACCCCTTCCTCCCAATTTGGCAGGGCCTCTATGTCACTTGGGCGCATGCACACTTCCAAGGAACCTCGGTGCTCGTCCATCCATTGGAACACGGCATCGCGAAGCACACCAGACCAAATCCATTCGCTGACCCAAACGCTGGTGCCAGAGCTGTCCCAAGGCACAAATACGTCAGGTGCAATGCCTCCTCCGCCAAACACCTCACGCCCCATGGGGGTGACATAGCGCAGAGAGTCCACCAAAGGCATGGAGTCGGCATGGTACAATTCTCCAGTGGCCAGTCGGGTGTCAAAATCCTCCTCGTATGCTGCATATGGCTTTTGGATGGCCCTTCCAGTGGGGGTGTAAAAACGCGCCACCGTCAGGCGCAATGCACCCGATCCAGGAACAGGAAATTCTTCCTGAACAAGTCCCTTGCCAAAGGACCGTCGGCCCACGATCAAACCGCGATCGTTGTCTTGGATGGCGCCAGCAAAAATTTCACTTGCGGATGCTGAACCCTCGTCCACAAGCACGGCAAGGGGCCAGTCTGCATAACGTCCTTTCCGCCTGCTCGTGTAGTTCCGCCTCGGTGAGGACTTTCCTTCGGTGTAGACGATGGGCTGATCCTTGTCGAGAAACAAGTCGACCATCTCGACAACAGCATTGAGGTATCCTCCTCCATTCCCGCGCAAGTCCACAATCACGGACGACGCGCCTTGTTGAGCCAAAAGGTCCATCGCCTCCTCAAACTCCTGTGCGGTATTGGCCGCAAAACGGATGGCCTTGACGTACCCCACCTCTTCCTCGAGCATGAGGGCGGCCACCACACTTTGGATGGGGATTCGGTCGCGCTCCAAATGAATGTCCAAAGTGCGTCCTCTGCGATGGACGGCCAGGTGAACCGTCGTGCCGCGTGGTCCTTTCAACAGCGCCATGACCCGGCTGTTGGTGAGGGTAGGTCCCGAAATGGGCTCCCCTTCCACTTCCACAATCCGGTCCCCTGCTCGGATGCCGGCCGACTCTGAAGGACCGCCTGGAATGGCTGCCACCACCATCAAAGAATCTTTACGGATCAAAAATTCGACCCCAATCCCTTCAAAATTTCCTTCCATGTTTTCTGACATGGCCTCCAATTCCTCCCCCGAGAAATACACGGTATGGGGGTCGAGCTCTTCCAACATCGCCTCGATGGCAGCATCCACGAGAGCCGCGCGATCGAAGCTGTCAACGTACAAGTCTTCGATGCGGTGAAAAACATTCAGGAGCCTGGCTTGGTCCCCAGACTTGCCCCAATTCGAAGGAAGTGCGAGCCGATCCCCCGCGTCAAGCACAGGTTGCCATGTGCCACAGCCCCGTCCAAGCCAAAGGCCAAGCACGAGTGCGACCGCCAATCCCAAAGGTTGCCATTGTCTCATTCAGAAAGAGCAACGCATTCAACCCCCGCTTGGTTCAAAAAGGCCAACCCACTTTGGTCCTTGTATGCCTCGGAATACACTACGCGGACGATGCCGGCTTGGTGGATCAATTTGGCGCACTCACGGCATGGGGACAAGGTGATGTAGAGGGTGCCTCCCTCTGCGCTGTTGTTGCTTTTGGCCATTTTGGTGATGGCATTCGCCTCCGCATGAAGTACGTACCACTGGGTGGTGCCATCCTCCGCCTCACATGCATTGGGGAAACCGCTTGGTGTGCCGTTGTAGCCATCGGCAATGATCATTTGGTCCTTCACAATGAGCGCACCCACCTGCTTCCTTACACAGTGAGAGAGCTTGGCCCATTCCTTGGCCATGCGCATGTAGGCTGCATCGTAGCGCTTTTGTTTTGCGTCCATGAAGACCAAAGGTACACCCAGATGGAAGGCCTTCAGCCGGTCGCGTTGTAGCTTGCGACATGCGCATTTACACCCGGACAGGAGACGACGGCACCACAGGATTGTTCGGTGGCAGTCGCATTGGCAAAGACGACCTCCGCATCGAAGCCTACGGCACGGTGGATGAATTGAATGCCTGGCTGGGAAAAGTGGCTACGCACGACGTGTCAGCTCCTGTCAAGGACCACTTGCAAACGATGCAAAATGAACTGTTCACCTTGGGCAGCCATTTGGCCACCACCGACGAAGGAATGCAAAGAAAACTACCCGAGTTGGACCCCAAGGGCGCCGCCAAATTGGAAGGATGGATGGATGCGTGGGAAGCCCAACTTCCTCCATTGACCAACTTTGTGCTTCCAGGAGGACACCCATCCGCTGCAGATGCCCATGTGGCGCGCACGGTGTGCCGTCGCGCTGAACGCTGCTGTGTGGCCCTTCACCGAGCAGAACCTATCGACCCCAGAGGATTGACTTACCTCAACCGTTTGTCCGATGCTTTGTTTGTTTTGGGCCGTTGGCTGTCACAAGAAACAGGATCAGGCGACAAGGTTTGGGTGCCCAACATCCCGCCCAAAAACGGAATTGATTGAAGGAAAAACCTCCACAAACTTGACTCGCATCGAGATTCGGTTATTTTTGCGCGCTGAAGCACCTCACTCCCCATGTACTGGACACTTGAATTGGCTTCCTATTTGGAAGATGCTCCCTGGCCCGCCACCAAGGATGAACTCATTGATTACTCGATGAGGACTGGCGCGCCATTGGAGGTAGTGGAGAACTTGCAGCAACTGGAGGACGACGGCGAATCTTTCGAGACCATCGAAGACATTTGGCCCGACTATCCCTCGAAGGAGGACTTCTTCTTCAACGAAGACGAATACTGATTTCTTTGACCGGCCGCATCCCAAGCGGAACTCACTTTTTTCCAAAAGAAAAGGCGGGACTTGCGTCCCGCCCCACTTGACATTGAACTCGAATGGTTCCGAAGAGCCATTCGTACCAATCCAAAGGAGACCAATCCCTTGGTACAGGCAATGTGAATCAAATGTTTGGGAAAACCAAATTTCTGGCCAAACCCGTCTTGTACTTAATTGATTTTCAGCGCAAAAGTCGACGCCATGTCACTTGTGTGCGCTGCTCAATCAACACGTCTTTGCCTTCTGTCAACTGGTCAAGCACCTCCGCATCACCATGACGTACCGTCAGCAATTGTAGGCCTTCCGTTCGTTGGGTCAACAGAGCTGGAGCAAGGTCTTGTTCCAATCTGGAGAGCCGGGCATCGTCCCTGTCCATGACCAAGCCAAAATGGGTCGCGCTTTGCTGCATCAGGCGCACGTGAAGTCCCACAAGGTGCAGTGCTTCGAAAAGCGTCTTCAAATGATCTTCCGCCAAAAAGCTTTGGTCTGCAGTGGAGACCTCCAACCACACCTGATCGTCCCGCCAAATGAACATCGGAACCTCAGGGACCAACCCGGGGAACGCATCAATCTGAGTGCTTGGGCCGTTGGGATGAACAAAGGAACGGACCTTCAAGGGCAGACCGGACAGTTGTAGGGGCTTGATCGTGCGGGGGTGAATGACCCCTGCGCCATAGTAACTCAGTTCAACCGCCTCCGCATGGTCCACTCGGGTGACCGTGACCGCTTCTGGGTGCCGCTTGGGGTCAGCGTTCATCATGCCTGGGACATCCTTCCAAATGGTCACCGATGCACAATGCGCGGCCACGGCGAGCAAGGCCGCGCTGTAGTCCGATCCCTCTCGGCCGAGCGTGGAAGTGCGGCCGTCGCTGTGGCGGCCAATGAAACCTTGGGTGACCACAATGCGAGGCGGCTCTGGACCGTCCAATTGTCCACGCAAAGTCTGTCCTATGGCCGGCAAGGCCGATTCGTCCACACGGGCAAAACGGTGGGGTCCTTCGGTTTGCAACGTGTCCCTGACATCCCACCAAAGCGCCTTCACTCCTGACGACGCCAACGACGCCTGCACCAAGGTGGTGCTCGCGAGTTCTCCTGCGGCCACAAGCGCGTCGTATTGCATTTCAGGGTCTGTGGCCTGCAAGAATTCTTGCCACGAGCCTTCCATCACGCTTTGGACCCGACGGGCGCATTCTGGCCCAAGTTCGAGCGCATTCGACACCGCCAAATGACCAGAGACGAGGGTTTGCCAAAGGACCTCACGGCCATGGGACGGAGCCTCCAAGATGGCCTCGAGGGCATTGGTCGTTTTCCCCATGGCAGACACCACAACAACCGCTTGCTCTCCAATGGAGAGATGTTCCCCTAAGAGATCGCCAATGCGACGGATGGCGTCGGCGTTTTTCACGGAGGCGCCACCAAACTTGTGAACGGTCCGCAGGGGGGATGGGCCTGCTTCCCTGATCATGGCTCTTCATGGTTGGAGGCCATCGTTTCCAATGCCTTGGCGGTGAGTCGACCGTTGAGCCATTTGCCATCCAAATCTGCGCCCAATCGCTCGTAAAATCCGATGGCTGGCGCATTCCAATCCAACACTTGCCATTCCAATCGTTGCGCAAACTTGGACCGTGCATGGGCGGCCACAGATTCAAAAAGGGCGCGGCCCACGCCAAACCCACGCCAAGTCTCCGTCACCACCAAGTCTTCCAAGTACCAAGTCTTTCCCTTCCAAGTGCTGTATCGCGCATGATGAAGCGCCATGCCCACGACCTGTCCATTTGCGTCCTCTGCCACCGTGCACTCAAAACATCCCGCCTGGGCATCCGCCTCCAATTGATGCACTGTCAAGGTGACCTCCTCCTCGGCTTCCTCATAACGGGCCAATTCAACCACCAACTGATGCACAAAGGCTGCATCAGATGGGCGGGCCTTGCGCACGGAAAAGGTAGAAGCGATGGGTTCCATGTAGAAAGCGAAGGTACCCTTTCGACAGGCAGTTTTTCCCCCCTAACTTTCCACCACAACCTGCACGAATATGGATAACCTCCCCATGGCGCCTGTGGACATCGTCTTGCTCTTGCTTCTCATCGCAGGAGCCTTCCGTGGCTTCACCAAGGGTCTGGTCCTCTCGGTCGCGTCCTTTGTTGGGTTGGTGGGGGGCATCTGGGGCGCTTCCCAATTTTCTCATCTGGCCGCGGAACAGCTCTCCGAACATGTCACTTGGTCCGTCAACTCTCTCCAAATGGCGTCTCTGGCCTTGACCTTTCTGGCCGTCGTTTTGGTGGTTCACCTGCTGGCCAAACTGCTTGAAAAGGTGTTGGACATGGTGGCCTTGGGGCTGGTCAACAAATTGGCCGGGGCGGTGTTCGGCGGACTCAAAACGTGGCTCATCCTTTCGTTCTTGCTGATGATGGCCCACCAAATCATGGGGTCGCGTTCTTGGCTTCCCGAAAGCGAACAACCAAGCGTCCTATTGGCTCCTGTTGAGTCGCTGGCGCCTTGGCTTTCGCCCAGCTTTGGGGGCATGAGGGATGCCGTTCAAGATGTTGGCTTCATCTCACCCCAAGTGCTCGAAAATGAGCATTTACCCGGTCCTGAAGTCGAGCCATGACGTCGTCGTGGCTTTCCAATCCGTCCCATGGTTCTGAAACGCTCGCATAGCACTTGATTTTGGGCTCGGTTCCAGAAGGCCTGACCGTCACCCTCGAGCCCGCCTCCGTGACAAATTGCATCACGTTGGAAACGGCTTGAGGCAGGGGCCGCAAGAACAAGCCCTCAGGTGTGACGGCCGTTTGCCTCTGAAAATCCAACACTTCTAGTACCTTCTCTCCCGCCAGTACTTGAGGAGGGGATGTTCGAAAACCCTTCATCATGGCATCGATTTGGGCCTTGCCTTCCCTGCCCTCTTTCACCAAACTCACCAGCCCTTCCTTGTAGGCTTTGTGACGTCTGTGGATGGCCGCCAGCCGGTCCAACATGGAGTGTCCATTTTGCTCCAAATCATGTGCCAACTCTGCGAGAAGGCAACAACTTTGAACCGCATCCTTGTCGCGCACGGCGTCGCCCACCAAGTAACCGTAGCTCTCTTCACCCCCCGCCACGTATTGCAACTTCCCTTCCTCTTTCCGGATGGCTTCCGCAATGAATTTGAATCCAGTCAGTGTCTCTCGTACCTCCACACCGTAGTGCGATGCGAGGTCTTCAAGAAGGGCGGTGGTCACGACCGTCTTGGCCACAAATGACGGCCTGTCCAATTTGCCCGCTTCTTGCCATTTGGAAAGGACATGGTCAATCAGCAAGGCGCCTGTTTCATTTCCGTTGAGGAGCCGGTAGCTCCCTTTGCCGTCAGGGACCGCCAATCCAACCCTGTCTGCATCCGGATCGGTGCCCATGACCAATGCCGCATTGCATTCATGCGCCAAGGCCACGGCCCTTGCCAAGGCCGCGCCCTCCTCGGGATTGGGGCTGTCCACCGTGGGAAATGCGCCGTCGGGGATCGCTTGAGATTCCACCTCGTGGACGTTCCTGAACCCAAAAGCGTGCAGGGCTGCCGGGACTGCAAGGGCACCCGTGCCATGCAGTCCTGTGAATGCAATCGGCAAATCCGAACCATGCCGCACCAAATCCTCTGAGAGGCGAAATGATTTCAGCAGCTTTCGGTATCCATCATCCCATGAAGCATCCAACAAATGAATACCCTCTCGAGATCTAGGCACTTCTGCATTGGGCGGCAGCGCCCTGACCTCAGAAACCAGCTGGGCATCCTCCGGGGCCACCACTTGGCCACCATCAGATGCGTACACTTTGTAACCATTGTAAATGGAAGGGTTGTGACTGGCTGTCACGACCACCCCTGCCACAGCACCAAGCTCTCTTACTGTCCACGACAATTGAGGTGTAGGTCTCAGTTCAGAATACATCCAAGGCTCCAGCCCATTGGCGGCAAGGACTTCGGCTGTGATTTGTGCGAAGGTTTGGCTGAGGTGACGGCTGTCGCAGGCGATGGCCACACGCCAAGGACCCGATGCAGGATTGGGGCCATGGACCTTCCGAAGGTGGTTTGCGAGGCCTTGTGTTGCCCTTGCAATTGTGGTGGGGTTGATGCGGTTGGTACCGGGTCCCATCTTGCCTCGGAGGCCGCCCGTTCCAAAAGACAAATCAGTGTAAAAAGAATCCATCAGCTCCTCCCGGACCGCGGGGTCCGTGGCGCAGTCGTCCAGCCATCCTTGGACCAATTCCCGCGTCTCATTGTCATGCGGTGGCTTGGTCCAGGACCCGGCTTTGGCGATGACTTCATCGAAAAGTGTATCGTCCTTCATCAGGACAAAGGTCCACCATCTCGCTTCAAGTTCCAGGTGGACTTGAGCGCCTCTTGCCATGTTGCCCCGTGCCAACCCATGTGCTTTTGCAAAGCCGTACCATCCAGCACACTCCATGCGGGCCGAACCGCAGCGGTTGGAAAATCCTCGGTGACCAAACGATGGACCGGAACGTCCCAGCCTGTCAAGGCCACAATTTCACAAGCGAATCCATGCCAAGTAGTGGAACCCTCGTGGGCATAGTGCCAGATGCCATGAGGCATCCTTTGCCCAAGCCGTGCCATGTCCAACAAAGCTCTGGCGAGCAGTGGTGCGGAAGTCGGAACGCCCCATTGGTCGTCCACCACCTTCAATTCCCTGTTGGCCTTGGCCAAACGCAGCATGGTGTTCAAGAAATTGCGCCCTTCCACGTCGTAAAGCCAAGACACGCGCACCACCGCACCATGCACTCCGCTCGACATAAATTGCGCCTCACCCTCAAGTTTGGACTGGCCGTACGCCCCCATAGGTTGCACCGGATCACCTGGTTTACGTGGGACACGAGCACCTTGACCAAAGACATAGTCGGTGCTGAGATGGATCATGGGGATGCCCCGCAAAGCACATGCCCTTGCAAGGATGCCGACTGCATGGCCATTCACAGCCATGGCAAGTTCATGTTCAGATTCCGCGGCATCCACACCCGTGAATGCGGCGGCGTTGAGGACCACAGATGGCTTATGATGGTCCAAGGCCCTTGCCACCTCTTCTTCCTTCGTAATGTCCAATTCTGCCCGACCCAAGCCCAACGCCTCTTCAC
Source organism: uncultured Flavobacteriales bacterium (assembly GCA_963933635.1). Taxonomy (GTDB): domain Bacteria; phylum Bacteroidota; class Bacteroidia; order Flavobacteriales_D; family Sanyastnellaceae; genus UBA11663. The sequence goes on along the minus strand of CAWVVM010000017.1, from coordinate 10,539 downwards.
CTCTTGAGGCTGCCGCCCAAAGAAGCCTGGCCCCCAATTGACCTTGGGCACCAGTGACCAACACACGCTGCGAATTCATTTTGCTTTCCACACCACAAACTTGTGGCACGAAAAGCACAAAACATACCAACTTTTGTAATTTTGTTCACCCTGTTTGCCCCATGCAGAACACTGCCGCAGAAGATTTTGGCATCATCCTTGCTCCTTAATGGCCAAATGAAAACCGTTGAAGACCACATGAAAATCACTCCCTTCCTCCTGTCGTTTGTCCTTTGTTTGACGCTTTCTCTGGACGTTTCAGGGCAATCGGAAGTGCAAGAGCCTGCCGTGGTGGAGTTGGAGGAAAGTGATGACCTGATCAAAACCAAGTGGCGCCATGTGGGGTTTCACCTCATTTCCGACTGGCAGGGTGGAGACATCGAAACCGTGCTGGACGAACCCTCCTACGGCTTCGCCTTGACTTACATGAAGCACGACCGCAAAGGGATCTTCGATGGGGGTTTGGATCTCGGCTTTCAACCCATTGGTGGGTTTGACACCACAGTCGTCGTGGACGACAACGGTGAAGACAAAATGGGCACCCTGACCGTCCGCAACCAACTTGTCCATGCCCACTATCTCCTGCGTTTGACCTTGTTCCAAAATGGGAAAATTCAACCTTTTGGCGAGGGGTTTGCGGGGATGCGAGGTTCTCTGCTCGGTGCAAGGCTGGTTTTGGAAGACACGGACGATAGAAAGCCTGTCAATGAGGTGCCCTTCTTCTCTGCCAACTTCAGCTACGGGTTTGCTTTGGGGGCAAGGGTTCAGTTGGGCAAGCGTTCATTCCTGACGGCCCGTTATGCCGAGATGTTCCACTTGGAAGACGGCAACATCGTGGAAGTGGCAGATGCCGGCGGCTTGACGGTCGATGACAACGGCGCTGTGACAAGCACAAGCACGACGAGCCTCGAGCTCCCTCCCTATTCTGTAAGGGTGGGCTTGGCCATCAATTTCTAATTCTCCTGGCGCAGCTCAAGTGGTGCGCATAGCCTCCACTGGGGGCAACTTGGCCGCTTGCCTTGCGGGGGCAATGCCTGCGAGCAATCCTGAAGTCACGGCAACACCTAGGGCCAAGGCCACGCGTTTGGGGGCAATTTCAAGAGTAAGTCCCAAGTCAGACGCATTGACTCCCCACACCAAAAGTTGGATGGCAACCAAGGCGAGCACGGCACCAAAAACGCAAAGGGCCACGGCCTCGAACAGGAACTGAATCAAAATGAATGCATTCTTGGCCCCAATGGCCTTCTGAACACCGATGACCTTGGTCCGTTCACGAACGGAGACAAACATGATGTTGGCGATGCTGAAACAGCCCACCAAGATGGCAAACATGGCAATGAACCACCCGCCCCGGGCCAGGTTGGCGAAAATGGAATCCAAGATGCTGGTCAGCATTTCCATGCGGTTGACCGAGAAATCTTCCTCCCGCCCCGGCCGAACACGGCGAACTGCGCGGAGCTGTTGGACCAACTCATCCTCCAGCGCTGCGAGGTCGACACCAGGTGATGCCTTGATGGCAATCTGGGCATTGTCATCGGCACGCGAATCGTAGATCCGAGGTGCAAAAGCAGAGGGCACGAGCATGAACTCATCAAGACCTGTGGACACAATGCTCTCCCCTTCTTGCGCAAGTACGCCGATGACTTCCATGCGGATGCCTCGGACCTTGAGGGTTTGGCCAACGACTTCGGAACGCCCAAACAACTGATTGGCCACCTCATGGCCAATCACCGCCACAGGTCGACCTGTCGCACTTTCACTCGGCGAGAAGTAACGGCCGCGCACAATGTTCAAGCTGATCACTTGATCGTACCCATGGGAGCCTGCGCCCACCACCACACCTTGCATTCTGTTGTTGCCAGCCTCGGCATCCAAGAACGTTTTGGACTGGTACATTCCTGCGGAAGCGAGGCTCAACCTGGGCATCAAAAGCTCCAAATCCCGCTCCGTAGGTGGCCTGCGCTGGACGTATTTCCACCAGGGGTAATCTTCGCCAGCTGACCAGGGCCATTTGGTGACAAACAAAACATCGTCGTCCAGCATGTTGAAGGTGTCGCGAAGCTCTGTTTCCATGGAGTCCACCACGGTGAAGACCGCACTGATGACAAAAATGCCCACCATGACCCCGAGAAGACTCAAAAAAGTCCGCAACCGATGCGTCCAAATGGCTTGCCAAGCGAAGGACAAACTCTCTCTTAACAGTCGAAGCCACAACATGAGACGAAGCTACAGCGAAGGGCGGAGAATCCACATTGGGCGTTGTAGATTTGCGGCTTCCAACCCTCTATCCTTTGCCCATGTCCACGACGCGACGCATCCAATCGGCTTTGATTTCTGTCTACCACAAGGAAGGTCTCGAGCCCATCGTCGAGGAACTCCAGCGCATTGGGGCCACGATATACTCCACCGGAGGCACCCAGGCAGCCATCGAAGCCCTTGGAGCAGAGGTGGTTCCTGTCGAACAAGTGACAGACTATCCTTCCATCCTCGGAGGACGTGTCAAAACCTTGCACCCCAAAGTGTTTGGTGGAATCTTGAACCGAAGGGGCCACGAAGGAGATCAAGCCCAAATGGCCCAGTACAACCTGCCCAACATCGACCTGGTCGTGGTGGACCTGTATCCCTTCGAAGCCACAGTGGCGAGTGGAGCGCCAGAGGAAGACATTGTCGAAAAAATCGACATTGGCGGCATCGCATTGATCCGTGGTGCCGCCAAGAATTTCCAAGACGTGGTGGTGGTGCCATCCATGAACGATTACGGGACGCTGGTCAACATTCTGAAGCGGGACGGTGAAACTTCATTGGACGAGCGAAAGCAATTGGCGGCGCGAGGGTTTCGTGTCAGCTCGCATTACGACACCATGATCCACGCTCACCTGAGCGGAGAAAACCTCCAAGTGGGCAGTGTGGAGGTGTTGAACCTGAGCGCGCCCGACGGACGGCCCTTGCGCTACGGTGAAAATCCACACCAAAAAGGCCAATTCTTTGGGGACCTCGATGGCCTTCTGAAGCCACTTCATGGGAAAGCGTTGTCGTACAACAACCTGTTGGACGTCGACGCTGCTGTCCAGCTGATGAGCGAGTTCCAAGACGACGCGCCCACCTTTGCCATCCTGAAGCACAACAATGCTTGCGGGTGCGCCACCCGAGAAACGCTGGAGCAAGCCTACATCGATGCCCTTGCAGGTGACCCCACGAGTGCTTTTGGTGGGGTGCTGATCGCCAACCGTCCCATCGATGTGGCCACAGCGCATCGCATCCATGAATTGTTTTGCGAGGTGGTCATCGCCCCAAAGTTTGAGGCGGAAGCCTTCGCGGTGCTTTCGCAAAAGAAAAACCGCATCCTTCTCGAGCAGCAGCACGGAGATTTGCCCAAGTCCACAGTACGTTCAGCCCTCAACGGCTACTTGGTTCAAGAACGCGACAACGCCATGGAGGTGTCGTCCCATTGGACATGTGCCACTGCGCATGCACGGCCAGAATGCGCAAAGGACCTGTTGTTCGCGCTCAAGTTGGTCAAGCACACGAAGTCGAACACTGTCGTGTTTGCCAAGGATGGGCAATTGCTTGCAAGTGGCACAGGCCAAACGAGCCGTGTGGACGCACTGAACCAAGCGGTGGAAAAGGCCACGCGCTTTGGGTTTGACTTGAATGGATCGAGCATGGCTTCTGACGCATTCTTTCCCTTTCCAGACTGTGTAGAGCTCGCTGCGGATGCTGGCGTGTTGGCCGTGATCCAACCAGGTGGTTCGATCAACGATGAGAAAAGCGTGAAAGCATGCAATGCAAGGGGACTGTCGATGTACACCACCGGGGCACGACATTTCCGCCACTGATTTCACAGGTTTTGTGAGGGCGTTGGGGGTGAAAAAGAGGCAAAATGCAACTTATCAACCATCCCCCCACTTTCGCCTTGATTGGTGCAGGAGGAGCGTGGTACGCTTCTACCTTTAGACAATGGGATTGTTTGATTTTTTCACGCAGGAGATTGCCATGGATTTGGGCACGGCCAACACCATCATCTACTACCAAGACAAGGTGGTGGTCGATGAGCCGTCCATCGTGGCCAAAGACCGCAGGACAGGCAACGTTGTAGCCATTGGTCGTTTGGCACAACAGATGCACGGAAAGACACACAAAAACATCGAGACGATTCGCCCGCTCAAAGATGGCGTGATTGCAGATTTTGAATCCGCAGAACAGATGATCAAAGGCATGATCAAACTGATCTCAGGACGCAAGTCTTGGTTCAACCCATCCTTGCGCATGGTCATCTGCATTCCCTCGGGCATCACCGATGTCGAGAAGCGAGCTGTGAAAGACAGTGCTGAACATGCCGGAGGCAAAGAAGTCTATCTCATCCATGAGCCCATGGCGGCAGCCATTGGCATCGGCATCGACGTCGAGGAACCCATGGGCAACATGATCGTGGACATTGGAGGGGGCACCTCAGAGATTGCAGTGATTGCATTGGGGGGGATTGTGACCGACACGAACATCCGCGTGGCCGGGGACGAATTCACCCACGACATCGAGGAATACATGCGTCGACAGCACAACATTCTTATTGGAGAGCGCACTGCAGAGCAAATCAAGATTGCCGTGGGCTCTGCCTTGACAGAGCTGGTAAACCCCCCTGAAGACTACGCAGTCCATGGACGAGATTTGATGACCGGTATCCCCAAGGAAATTGTGGTGACGTACTCTGAGATTGCTGGGGCCTTGGACAAGAGCATCAGCAAAATTGAAGAAAGCATCCACAGCGCCTTGGAGAACACCCCTCCGGAACTTTCGGCGGACATCTTCAAAACAGGGATTTACTTGGCAGGCGGTGGAGCCCAACTTCGGGGCTTGGACAAACGCATTTCATTGAAGACCAAGTTGCCTGTGCACGTGGCAGATGATCCGCTGCATGCCGTGGCCAAAGGCACCGCCATTGCCTTGAAGAACATCGATCGCTTCCCCTTTTTGATGCGCAACTGATCCATCGGCTGTGCGAAATCTCCTGGACCTTCTCGCACGCACCCAACGCTGGCTCTTCTTTCTGGCATGCTGGGGAGTGGCCTTGTTTTGGATGAACACCACCTACAGCCATCACCGCACAGCCATGGCACAATGGTCGATGTGGTTCACCGGCTCTTGGATGAATGCGTTGGGAGAAGCCACTGATTGGGCACAGCTGTCGGAAACGAACCTTTTGGTCATGGAGGAGAATGTTCGCTTGCGGGCAGCCCTCGAGTCGCTCAGAGGAAGCGAACAAGCTTGCTGGGAGACAAACAAGGCAGGAGTATTGAGAAGCCCTGGCTGGGGGCAATCCCCTTGGATGGTACTTGACCAAGGTGGGCGCGACGGTCTTGTGCCCGGTGCAGGCATTGTGTCCGTCGGCCATGCCGCAGGGAAGGTAGTGGACACCACTGCCCATGAGAGTTTGGTTCTTACCCTGGCACACCCCAAGGCTCAGTGGAGCGTGAGAATGGGAACCCGAGGCGCCGCCGGAAGGCTCGTTGCCAGAAACGGGTCGGTCCAAATGGCAGAGGTCCGAGATATTCCTCGCGCTCAATTGGTATTGCCCGGAGACACGGTGACCACAACGGGATTTGATGGCGTCTTCCCCCCTGACATCCCCGTTGGATTGGTCGACGATGTGGAAGGAAACGAAGCTGATGAATTCCAGACAGTGGTGATCGCGCTTGGCGCCCAGTATCTTTCCTCGCGCCATGTGACTTGGCTTCAGTCGGCGCGAAATGCGCGCATCGACAGTTTGACCACCCCCCCTTCTCCATCTGCGCCATGACAATGCTTGGTCCCCTGCTGTGGACGCTCTTTTGGGCGGTGATTGGACAAGTACTCGTCTTTCGGTTTGGGGTGTTCTGGGGCGGATACGGCCTTTTGGCGGTCCATTTGTATGCGCTCTTGCGCATGCCTGTGGGGTGGTCCCCCATGGCCTACCTCTTGGTCGCCGCCACCACCGGGGCATGCGTTGATTTGGTGTCTTTCACAGGGGGCATGCACCTGGCGGCCTCGGTCACCTTGGGGATGGCCTATCCAGCCTTGACCTCTGCCATGGAATCTCGGACAGGCCTGCGACAAGGTCACGTGATGGACCCGCATCAAGATGGCTGGGGGCCATACGCCATCTTCGTCGCCCTTGGGGTGGCTTTGTATTGGCTGGTGATGTTTGGCCTCCAAAATGGTTGGAGCTTGATGGGAAGGACCTTGGGCCAAACCGTGACTTCAACCGCACTCAATGTGGGGACGTTCATGCTGCTTCAAGGATTGTTGAATCGGCCACGTCGAAACGGTGGTGAAAAGGTCAGTGCCTACCCGTGGAGCTGAACCGATCTCTGCTCGCCGGCAGGCAACGAATTGTAGGGGCGACGGTCCTTGCAGTGGGGTTGGTGTTTGTGATCCGCTTGTTTCAAATGCAAGTCACCACCAACGAGTACAAAGACAGAGCAGAACGACTGACAGAGGAGCAAGAGGTGCTTCAACCGCCCAGGGGCCTTTGTCTGGACCGGAATGGTGAATTGTGGGTGAGCAATGTCCCGAGCTACGATTTGATGGTCATTCCTCGCAAGCTTGCCGACGTCGACACAAATGCTTTGGCGCAGCTTTTGAAGGTAGATCGGGACGATTTGGACCGCCGGTTGTTCAAGGCAAGACGCTACTCTAGGTACAAGGCCTCCCCGCTGCTCAGACAGCTGAATGCAAAAGAATACGCCTTGCTCAGTGCTGAGCTTTGGAAGTACCCCGGACTTTCCATTCGAACCAAACCTGTCCGCAAAAACGTCCACGGGATCGCAAGCCAAATCATGGGCGAATACCGAGAAGTGGACCGACAGGACATGAACGATGATGCCCGTTACCGTCTCGGCGACTACAAAGGAAAATCAGGCCTCGAAGGCCTGCATGAAAAAGACCTTCGAGGCATTCCGGGGCTTCGACATCATCTTGTTGACGTCAGGAACAACGTGCGGAACACCCTCTCTGAGTTGGATTCAATGCCGCAACCAGGAGCTGACTTGACCCTCACCTTGGATGCAGAACTTCAGCTCTATGCAGAGCAATTGATGCGGGGCAAACGCGGGGCTGTGGTGGCCATTGAGCCCGCCACTGGAGAAATTCTCGCCTTTGTCTCGGCGCCCTCCTACGATGGCAATCTGTTGACGGGAACGAGTCGTGGAGCGGCGTACGACAGTTTGGCCAAACACCCTTGGAAGCCGCTTTACAACCGAGCCGTAAGAGGCACCTACCGCCCAGGGTCCATCTTCAAAATGGTGCAAGGTTTGATTGGTCTCCAACAGGGCGTCATCTCCCCTCGGACACACATTGTCTGCAACAGAGATGTCATCGGTTGCCACGGCGCCCACACCCAAGACGATCTGCGACGTGCAATTGTGCACAGTTGCAACCCCTACTTCTACGACGTGATGCGGCGCATGGTCAACCAGCACCCCACGCTCGACAAATTCGACAATGCCCGCTTGGGAATGGGCTGGTGGACCAACAGAATCAGAGATTTTGGATTTGGCAGCAATTTGGGAGGACACGTCCCTGGAACGAGGGCTGGCTTGGTTCCGGACTCCACCTACTACAACAACATCTATGGAAGGAGGCATTGGACGTTCCGCACCATTTACTCCATCAGCATTGGCGAGGGGGAACTGCTGACGACACCCATGCACATGGCGAATCTTGCCGCAATCATGGCGAACCAGGGATGGTACATGGAACCGCATTTGGTGCGGGACATCGGCGGCAAGGGGAAGCCCGAGGCGTTGACACAGCGGCGCGAAGTGGGAGTCGACGAGCATCACTTTGAGCCTGTGCTCGATGCCATGCAGCGTGTCATTGAAGACCGATCGGGCACAGGGCGGATGGCCTACACCCGTGGGATCACCACATGCGGAAAAACTGGGACCGTCCAAAACCCTGGCCTTGCAGACCACAGCGTGTTCATGGCCTTTGCGCCTCGTGAAGAGCCGCAGATTGCCTTGAGCGTGTATGTTGAAAATGCGGGGGCGGGAGGAGAATGGGCAGCGCCCATCGCTGGACTTTTGGTGGAGCAATACCTCCAAGGAACCATTCAATCGAGCGAACGCGAGTCAAAGATCATGGGAGCCACCTACCCCTTGGACCCAGATTTTGAGCCTGAAACCCCAGCACCATGAGCAGCCGAGCATTGAACATCTTGTCCCGTTTGGACTGGGTCACCCTGCTCACGATGGTGCTGCTTGTTGGGCTTGGTTGGCTGAACATCGTGAGTGCAACAGCAGAAGCTGAAGTCGTTTGGGACATGGGAGGCAAGGCGGGTAAGCAATTGATTTGGATGGGGGTCTGTTCCGTCTTGATGGTGGGATTGTTGGCGGTGGAGGGCGAGTTTTTCATACGTACCTCCGTGCTTCATTACGCTTTGGTGTTGCTCATGTTGATGGCCGTGTTGGTGGTTGGGAAGAAAGTTGGGGGAGCCCGTTCATGGTTTGGTGTGGGAAGTTTTGGCATCCAGCCAAGCGAATTTGCCAAAACGGCCACAGCCCTCATGCTTGCCTGGTTCTTGAGTCGAGATGGCAGGCCATGGCGAACCATGGTCACGCGACTACAAACCTTGGCACTCATTGCCATGCCAGCAGGCTTGATTTTGCTTCAACCGGATGCTGGGACGGTGCTCGTCTTCGGTGGATTTGTGTTCGTCCTGTACCGGGAGGGCCTGAGTGGCAACGTCCTTCTCGTAGGGGTGGGAGGCATCGTTCTCGCCGTTTTGACCATCCTCTTTGGTGCCTCGGAGAGTTGGTACCCCTTCGTAGGCGAAGCATCCGGATTTTGGTGGTACCTCTTTGCACTGGCATCCTTGGGCGCCACCATCGTGGCCATTGCCCGCGCCGCCACTTTGCCCAGAAAGCGACAAATGGCCACCCGGTGGGGCGCACTTTTGCTTTTGGGTGGCATGGTGTTTTCCGTGGGACTTCACCTCGGGATGGAGAATGTCTTGAAGAAGCACCAACGCGAGAGGATCCACGTGCTCTTTGGCATTGACGTGGACAACCCCGATGCCGACTACAACATTCGGCATGCCAAGGCCGCCATAGGTTCAGGGGGGTGGACAGGCAGAGGTTGGGCCCAAGGCCCCATGACAGCCTATGGCTTCGTCCCGGAGCAAGAAACCGATTTCATCTTCTGCACGGTGGGAGAAGAATGGGGGTTTTTAGGCAGTGCAGGTGTGGTGTTGGTCTTTGTCTTTCTGATCCTCCGTGTGCTGCACCTGGCAGAGCGACAACGTTCAGCCTTCACAAGAATCTATGCCTATGCAGTGGCCAGCATCTTGTTCCTTCACTTTCTGGTCAACGTAGGAATGGTCTTGGGACTGGCGCCCGTCATTGGCATCCCCCTGCCATTCTTCAGTTATGGCGGGTCTTCCCTGATGGGATTCACCCTTCTATTGGGGATTCTACTCCGGCTGGATGCCGAGCGATTTGTGGTCTTGCGCTGAAAAAAAGTGTCACAGGCCCAACAGAACCTCGGTTGGGGTCTTGCCGCCAAAGAGCATGCGCTCTGGGTTTTCAATCATCTCCTTGACCATGTAGAGGAAGCCCACACTTTCCTTTCCATCGACAATGCGGTGGTCATAGCTCAAGGCCACATACATGATGGGACGAATTTCCACCTTTCCATCGATGGCCACTGGGCGTTCGACGATGTTGTGCATGCCCAAAATGGCACTCTGCGGAGGGTTGATGATGGGCGTGGACAGCATGGATCCAAACACCCCACCGTTGGTGATGGTGAAGGTTCCTCCTTGCATTTCATCAATGGTCAAATCACCGTCTCGCGCACGGAGGGCCAAGCGCTTGATCTCCGCTTCAATTTCTGACAGGCTCAACGTTTCGGCATTCCTCACCACGGGAACCATGAGGCCCTTGGGTGAGCTCACGGCGATGCAGATGTCGGCATAGTCATGAAGAATGAGCTCTTTGCCGTCGAGTTGGGCATTGATGGCCGGGAATTCAGCCAACGCCGTGGTCACCGCTTTGGTAAAGAATCCCATGAAACCCAAGCCCACACCAAATTCCTTTTTGAAGGCTTCTTTGTGCTTCTTGCGCAAATCCATCACAGGCTTCATGTCCACCTCGTTGAAGGTGGTCAACATCGCCGTCTCATTCTTGACAGACACCAGTCGTTCCGCCACCTTGCGGCGCAACATGCTCATCTTCTCACGACGCGTTTCACGGCTTCCAGACCATCCGGACCGAACATTCGATGCATCGAATCCCTGGGCCAATGCCGCCAGGACATCTTGTTTGAGCACACGGCCTTCACGGCCAGTTCCTTGGATGGATCCCGCGGGAAGTCCGGCATCGGCCATGGCTTTCCTTGCGGCTGGGGACGCGTGGCCTTCCACGTGGCTTCCCTTGTTGGAGGCCACAGGGGCAGGTGCGGCAGTGGGAGCCGCCACAGGAGCCACCACAGGAACTGCCGCAGGAGCCGCCGCAGGAGCTGGGCTCG
>CAWVVM010000016.1:0-55110 GCA_963933635.1 uncultured Flavobacteriales bacterium | reverse complement strand
CCACCAATCCATCCGTCGGCACATAGTCTGGAAGTTGCGCTGCCGCTCCAAGGCTCACAACGCACATCGTTAAAGCAATCAGTCGTTTCATTGGTCATTTGGTTAAGGATCAACAATATACGACATAAGTCTAGCCACTCAAAGCGTACAAATGCTTGGTGGCACTTGTCCAGGTCGTGGTGGCAAACTTCTCCCATGCATCTTTGTGGCATGAACAAGATGCTCTCTTTCCTTCCTGATTTGGGTTTGCTGCTGCTTCGTGCGGTTCCATCGGGGATGATGATGACCCATGGATGGCCCAAATTCAATCGGTTGATGGACCAATGGGGCAGCGAGGAGGGCGTTCGGTTTTACGACTTTATGGGGCTTGGGCCAGAGGTTTCCCTCGCACTGACCGTCGCGTCGGAGTTGGTGGCCCCTGCCTTGATGGTAGTGGGATGGAAAGCGAGGTGGGCGGCGGTTCCTGCGGCGTTCACCATGGGTGTAGCAGCCTTTGTGGTGCATTGCGGAGATCCGCTGGGGGACAAGGAGCTCGCCTTGATGTACTTCGTGTGCTTTGTGGCTGTTGCGGCTTTGGGTGCTGGAAGATGGAGTTTGGACGCCGCCTTGCAAAACAACAAGTGACCGACAGCCGGAAATGGACAGCCTGCTGGGCGCATTGACCGCTTGAAACAAGCAACCTCTCATGGCCCCAAGCGTCCTATGATGGAGTGCCTGTATGCTTTATGTCACGCGAGATGGCGTATCTTCCTGCATCCACCCCAACCTGAATCCGTTTGACTCCATGATCTCCTCTCGTCCCCAAATGAATCTTCGGTTGCTCCTGATGCAGGCGTTTGCCATGGTGTGTGCTGCGGCTTGCGTGGCTCCGGCATGGGCGCAACCCAATCCTCCAAGCAACCTACAGTTGGAGGATTTGCGGGGGTGGTTGAAGAGCAATTGGTACGATGGACAGCACGACGGTTTGGGATACAACGAAGGAAGGAGGCAGATGTACGGCTACACCGACATCATGAGCAATGGCAACGTAGAATGCATCTACACTGGGTTTCAGCAGTCGGGTGGGTTTGTGACCTACCCCAACCCCATCAATGCGGAACACGTCGTGCCACAATCCTTCTTTGGAAGCTCAGAACCCATGAAGAGCGACATCTACATCTTGAGGCCTTGCCACGGGAATGCGAACAGTTCTCGCAGCAACAACCCCTTCGGAGAGGTGAACGACAACCAAGCGCAATGGTATGGTGTCAATGGGAACAGCTATGCCAGCCAAGGCAACCAACCCAGCGGAAGCGACAATTGGTCTGAATCTTCGGGGGGTGTTTGGGAACCTAGGGAGTCGAAGAAAGGAGACGTCGCCCGTGCTGTTTTTTACTACTACACCATGTACCCCAACGAAGGGACCAGCATCTCCGCGTGCGGCAATGTGAACACCCTTTACGATTGGCATGTCAACGACCCCCCTGATGCTGCTGAGATCAGCCGCAATACGAAGGTCAACCAAGTACAAGGCAACAAAAACCCATACGTCGATTTGCCTGACTTGGTCTACCTCGCATGGTTGTACGACGGCACCCCCATCGACACCGAGGGCCCTGACTTTACAGGAAGCCCATCCAGCGTGAGCATCGCTTGCGGAAGCACCCCAGGAGCGCTGGCCAACCCCACCGATGATTGCGGAGTCGTTTCCTTGACGTTCGTAGATGAGTTCTCTGGCAGCGGAGGCTGCAACGGAGACTCCGGCATTTCTCGGACGTACACCGCCGTGGATGGCTGCGGCAACAGCAGCAGCTTCGTACAACAGCTGTTGTTCGTCGACGTCGAGCCCCCCGTGTTCGACTTTGTCCCTGACGACCTGAGCATCACATGTGACGATGGCGACTTCCCTTTGGAGCCTGCCACGGCTGTGGACGCCTGTGGAGAAGTCACCGTAGTGGTGTCACTCGACATCATTGGTGGACCCTGCCCTGAACCTTATGAGATTGTGCGTGTTTTCACTGCAACGGATGCGTGTGGAAACCTTGCCTCAGCCACCCAAACCATCTTCATTTCCAATGAGACCGTGACAGGGTGTCCGGAGGATTTGGATGGAGACAACTTCGTGGGCGTCAGCGACGTGCTGGCTGCACTAGGAGGGTTTGGATGCGACGAGAGTTGCCCCATCGATTTGGACAACGACGGTGCCACCACTGTGAACGACATTTTGATTTTGTTGTCTGCCTTTGGCAACGAATGTCTTTGAATGAAAAAACCAAACCGGCCATGAAACAACTTACCTCCACCCTATGCAACAGCGCGATTGTCGTGCTTTTGGCGCTTGGTCTTCCCTTCTCGGCGATGGCCCAGTCTCCTTGTGTCAATGGCATTGCCGCTGGCCAATACCCTTGTGAAAACGTGGACTTTTTGTCGTCTTTGGGCGTCAACCAAGTCGGCGGTGGCGACATGAATGACATTTGGGGGTGGACCGATCCCCTGGACGGAAAGGAGTATGTCCTTTTGGGACGCACCACCGGGACGGGCTTCATTGACATCTCTGACCCCATCAACCCCATTTACCTCGGGAACCTGAACACCAACACGGTGTCTTCTTTGTGGCGTGACATCAAGGTGTACAACAACTACGCCTTCATCGTCTCCGAAGCTGGGAGCCATGGCATGCAGGTCTTTGATTTGACGAAACTCCGCAACGTCAACAATCCGCCTGTCAACTTCACGGCAGATGCCATCTACACCGGGTTTGGGAATGCACACAACATTGTCATCAATGAGGAGAGTGGACGAGCGTATGGGGTGGGCACCAACACGGCTTCCGGAGGTCTTCACATCGTGGACATCCAAAACCCACTGAACCCCACCATCTTGGGCACCTTTTCCCAAGACGGGTACACCCACGATGCCCAAGTGGTCAACTACATCGGCAACGATGCCCAATACCAAGACAGGGAAATTGCCTTTGCTTGCAATGAAAACAACATCGCCATTGTCGATGTGACCGACCCCACCGATGCGACGCTGATCTCTTCTGAGAGCTACAGCGGTGTGGCCTACACCCACCAAGGGTGGTTGACGGAAGACCACAGGTACTTCGTAGTGGGCGACGAATTGGACGAGCAACAAAGCGGGGTGAACACCACAACGTATTTCTTTGATGTCCAAGACCTCGACAACCCGTTTTTGGCCGGGACCTTTGTGGCCAACACAGCGGCCATCGACCACAACTTGTACATCAAGGACGGCATTGCCTACCAAAGCAACTACCGCGCTGGTTTGCGTATGCTCGACGTGAACAACCCGCTCAACGCGGAAGAAGTCGGTTTCTTCGACCTGTACCCCTCGAGCGATGGGGCCCAGTTCAATGGCACGTGGTCCAACTACCCCTACTTCGCTTCAGGAGTGGTGGCTGTCAGCCACATCGAAGAGGGCTTGTTCCTTCTGATGCCCAATGTGCCTGAGCCTTGCACGGTGGCCTGTGGCTGCACTGACGCGACGGCTTGCAACTACGATGCCTCGGCACAAAACGACGACGGAAGTTGCGACTTCAGTTGCTATGGTTGCACGAACAGCGCAGCCTGCAACTACGACGCGGCCGCAACCATTGACGATGGTTCATGCTTCCTGCCCGACCCCGGATTTGGATGTGATTGCAGCACCGACGGCGCCATCACCACCACCCTTACAGGGACGGAACAGAGTGCTCCATTCACCTTCCAAGGGACAGGCAACCCTGTGGCGGAGTCGTTCGACATCACCCTCAACTTCACCGGCGCTGGTGGAGCATGGCCCGGCGACATGGCGGTGACAGTGACAGACCCCAATGGCCAATGCACCTCCTTTGGCGGCTACGACAACTCTCCTCCTTCGTGCAACAGCATTGGTCAATACCAAGCGATTTGGCCTGATGACTGGACAGGTTCCGCAGATGGAACTTACACAGCTTCCGTGGATCTTGCTTCTGCTGGTTTGTCTGGAGCAGGAACCTGGGCGGTGACCTTGTACAATGGCTGGTCCTCGGGACCCGCGGTGACCTATGAGGCGACCTTCACCCTCAATGACGTTTGTTCCGTGGGCGAAGGCGTCCTTGGCTGCACCTCGGTGGATGCTTGCAACTACAACCCTGACGCCACCGAAGACGATGGTTCATGCATCCTTCCGTACGACGTGGTCTACGTGGACGAGGACGGCGATGGCTTTGGCGGCGACGCTGGCATCGCAGACGCCTGCGACCCCCTTCCCGACAATTGGGTGTTGACCACTGGCGATTGTGACGACAGCAACGATGCCATCTATCCTGGCGCCCCGGGCACAGGAGAAGGTGTGGACAACGACTGCGATGGCCAAATCACCGGCGACGAAACCAATGCTTGCCCACAGGACGTCAACTCAGACGGAAACGTCACTGTGGCGGATGTCCTTGCGATTTTGGGCGAATTTGGATGCAACGCCGAGTGCTCAGCTGACGTCGATGGAGATGGGTCCGTCACGGTTGGGGACATCCTCAGTGTGCTTTCCGCCTTTGGACAGCCTTGCTGAGAGAGTCAACGATGCCTTAGACACAAATGTCTTCTCTTCAAACTTTATGAAATCAGGGGGCTAAAGAGCTAAAATTATATTTTGTGTCTTTGTGGCGGGATGTAAATATGCCGCCCCCGAGATGGGTATATTTTGTATAATACATTGACAATGTATGTTTTACGCCTTACGTTGGTGGTTCGTCAAACAAGCCCCCCATCACAATGAAGCGTTTTCTAACACTGTGTATCCCCTGCACTCTTTTCATGTTTCATGGTCTGAGCCAAGAATCAACAAGGCTAATCTCTCCCCAGCAAGAGAAAACTTCTTCTATTTCTCCCTCTGGAGAAATGACCATCGAAGCACAGGGCTTTTTCGATCCCGCCATCGCCAGGGAAGCCGGTCAGTGGAATCCCACCATCACCAAGGTCCACCAGCCGATGCCAAGCCAACCCAATGGTGACGAGGAGAATTTCCTCAAAACTCAAGAGAAGCTCGAGAAAATTCGACAGAATCCTCAGGGTTGGCCAGATACTGAAGGTGTAAGCCGAAACATGGCTAGTGCACCCATCGTTGGAAATGAATGGGAGAACCTTGGAGGTGGAGGATGGTCTCCCCCTGACAACGCTGGAGCAATTTCTGGCAGCGGCTACATCGTTTCCGCCAAAAATTCTCAGATTGGGTACTATGACATCAACGGCAACCCGGCTGGGGAGTGGTCGCTTGCAGACTTCTTTTCTCCTGTGTACGGGACCGACAACTTCGTTTATGACCCTCGAGTTGAATACTCCAATTACCACAACAAGTGGATTGTTGTAGCCTTGGGCGGGGCATCACAAGCCAATTCAAACGTTTTGGTTGCCTTTTCCAAGACAAGCAACCCAAACGATGGATTTTGGATGTACAGCTTCGACGGAGATCTGTGCGACAACGGTGATGTCTGGTTTGATTATCCAAAAATCGCCGTCAGTACAGAAGAACTCTATATCTCTGGGAACTTGTTCAACGATGCTGGAAGCTCCCAGCAAGCTGTCGTCTACCAAATTGAACTTGCGGACGCATGGACAGGCGGAACAATTAGCTACAATTGGTACTGTAACATCGAAAACGCCTCTGGAGGAAGTGCTTTCAGCATCGTACCTCTCGGTATGGCCTGGACGGCAACGACTCCTGGAATTACCATGGTCTCTCAAAATAGTGGCGCGTTGACGTACTACTACATTACCAACTCCATTGGAAATAGCCCGTCTCTTGAAACCTTTAGTGTGAGTGGCGAAGGGTCTGCTTCTAGTGCAGGTAATGTGGCTCAGCTTGGTTCGACCCAGCTCATCGACGGTGGGGGAACAAGATTGAGAGATGGGTTTTACTACGATGGAACCATCCACCTTGTGCACCAAGTGGAGGGGAACGACGGGTTTTGGAAAATCCGGTACACACAAATCGATTACTCCACGGGCGATGCGACTGTCGCCGACAACTTTGGCTTGGATGGTTACGACTACAATTATCCTAGCATTGATCCATGGGGTGCTACGGGAGCAACTTGGGATGGCTCTGTCATCATTGGTTTCCTTCGTTCTGCCACCAACCTCTATCCCCAATTCCGATTTGTCCGCCACGATGGTTCATGGGGTGGTTCCGTGCTGCTAAAGTCCGGCGTTTCTCCCATCGAAAACAATCGCTGGGGAGATTACATTGATGGTGCTGTCCGAGAAAACCAAGGCCAAGCCGAAGTTTGGTTGTTTGGGCAATTTGGGCAGGGCAATGCATACGGCAATTGGACGGCTCAGCTTGTTGAATCCTTGTTTGGATGCACCGACCCCACCGCCTGTAACTACGACGCGACGGCGACGGATGACGATGGAAGCTGTACGTTTGACGAGTGCACGGGCTGCACTGATCCCACAGCATGCAATTACGATGCCGACGCCACCATTGATGGGCCCTGTACGTACCCCGGTTGTACCCAGTTTGGTGCTTGCAACTACAGCTTCATGGCGGGGTGCGATGATGGGTCTTGTTGCTTTGACAATTGCATTCGACTTACAATGACCGACTTATATGGCGACGGTTGGAACGGTGCGACGTATACCTTAACAGATACCAACGGAGACGTCGTGGCTTCTGGAACCATGGCAGACGGGAGCGAAGAAGTGGTTTCCTTGCCCTGCATTGAGGACGGATGTTACGACTTTTCTATCACCGAAGGAACGTTCCCTGAGGAGATTGGGTGGACACTGGAATACACTCCTGTATTGATTTTGATTGGTGCGGACTACACCATTGCCACAGGAGGGGGGCCAGATTCCCAATCCATCACTGTGGGCGATGGCGGGGCAGATGGTGGTTGCACCGATGCATCTGCGTGCAATTACGACGCCTCGGCCATTTGTGAGAATGGAACGTGCTGTTACAGCAATTGCTTGACCATCAACATGACAGATACGTACGGTGACGGTTGGAACGGCAACATCTACGAAATTGTCGATTTGAGCTCTGAAGCTGTGGTGGCTTCAGGCACCCTTGAAGACGGAACAAACGGTATCGCTACGAAATGTCTCGATGCGGGATGTTATGAGATTCGTATCAATTCCGAGAACGGCTACTGGTTGCAAGAGGTGGGGTGGAATTTGGAAGGGGCTGATCAAACAGGGATCGAGGGCGACGTTGACACCGTGGCATCCTTCTCTGTTGGTGGAGGAGCCGGTGAAACAGGGTGCACCGATCCCACAGCATGCAATTTCATTGCCGATGCATTGTGTGACGATGGCTCATGCTGCTACAGCAATTGTGGAACACTCCTAATGTTTGATTCCTATGGAGATGGTTGGAACGGTTCTGTATTGCGAATCGTCGCAGCAGATGGATCTTTGGCATTTGAAACAACGCTCGGAACTGGGTCAGAAGGTTCAGCATCCTTGTGCCTTGATGATGGATGTTACACCATCGATGTATCGGGAAATACTTGGCCTGAAGAAGTCTCATGGTTGTTGAACATGAATCCTTCTGCCCTTAGCGTTGTGGGAGGAGGTGCTCCTGAAAACGGCATCATATTCGAACTCAATAATTCTGGTTGTTTTGCCGGGTGTACTTACTTGGATGCCACCAACTATGACAACCTTGCTGCTGTGGATGATGGTTCTTGCTTATTCGAGGCCGGATGCACCGAGTGTGCAGGCGATTTTGATGGGAATGGAACGATTAACACTTCAGATCTACTCACATTTTTGTCCATCTTTGGGACGGATTGCGATACACCGTGAACCTATCTATCCTCGGTGTCTGTGTCGGAATGGGGCTTGGCTTGGCAGCAATGGGTTGCCAATCCAACGCCCCCTCCGAAGAGCCCTTGCCGTATTCGGGGCCTATACCACCCATGGCCCCCAAAGTGGCCGGGGAGTTGGAAATCCTCTCTTGGCATCATGACCAAGTGCCAATGCTAGTGTCTGAATCTGAAGGCGTCGTCATTCACGAAGAACAATTGCTCTCAACGTTTGATGTCCTTGAACGTACGTCAGGAGAAGTGTTCATCACCAACATGAACGGGGACCTGATGAAAATGCTACATCGCGGGCGGTTTCGCGCAGGAAAGCAGCAGTTCACGTTCACACATGAACCCCTACCCTTGGGAGAATTTATGTATTACGTCTGCTATCCAAAGCAACTGGACACCATCGTGTCAGTACATTTTCGAAAACACAACTAAACAACAGCGAGAAGCCCCGGCCAAATGGTCGGGGCTTTTCTGGCTTAAAGGTGTCCTGTCAATGGTTGCCGTCAGTCGCACTTGTCGGGATGCTTCTCCCTGACGTGGGTGGCAATGGGGATGCTCTTCCCATCGTCGTCCAGCCGAACGAACACCAAGCGAGTGCTGCACACGACTGCCTCTTCGTGGCTGTAAACATTGAACTTGCGGGCCTCTACACTGACTGTGATGCTCTTGCCGCCGATGCGATCGATTTGGCCATAGATCTTGATGAGGTTGTTCTCCTTCACGGGAGACTTGAACAGGACCTCTTCAATCTTCAGCGTCACCATGTTGGGACAATGGCAGACTTCGTTCACGAAGGCGACCGCAGATTCATCGACCCAACTGAGCATCGTGCCACCAAACAAGTTGTTGTGCACTCCGAGATCGTACTTCTTGCAGATTTTGGTTCCAAGCAATTGCATGGGACAAAGGTCGTTCAGCGCGTCGACTTGACATCCCGTCGGAAGGGCATGGTCATTTGATAGCCCAGATCGTCCCCCCGACGGTCGTCGGCCACGTCCAATCCATAGACAACATCGTCTACGTCGCCATAGGCAAACGTCCCAAAGAGACGGTCCCAAATGGACAACATGTTACCGTAGTTGCGGTCCGTCCAAGGCTCCTCAAAGTGGTGGTGAAACTTGTGCATGTTGGGGGACACGAAGACCCAGCTGATTGCCCGGTCCACTCGATCCGGGAGCCTGACGTTGGCATGGGTCAAATAGGTGAAGAACAACGTCAGCATGCGGTAAAACACGTAGAAAGCCACAGGGGCGCCCACGATCATCACCGCCACAAGGGCAAAACTCTCGCGCACCACAAAATCCACCGGATGGTGGCGTGTGCCGGTGGTGACATCCACATGCGTGTCGCTGTGATGGACCATGTGAAGCCTCCACAGAGGTTTGACATTGTGCAAGCACCAATGCACCCCGTATTGTCCGATCAAATCAAAAACGACAATGGCCACCAAAAGCGCCAGCCAACTGGGCATCTCCAACGAGTGCAGCAAGCCCACCTCGTGGGTGGCCAACCATGAAAACAACCCCACAGAGGCCAAGCCAAACAGGGTGTTGATTGCCATCGTGCTGCCCAAAAAAAACAAGTTTGTGCGCATATGTGGGCGCGACCGGAATCCCCCTTGGAACAGAGGACGGAGACCCTCCACAAGCAAATTGGCGGAGAGGCAAGTGACAATCCAGAGCAGCTTTTGCCAGGAGGGCATGGCGTCAAAAAAATCAAGAAAGGCGTCCATGTCAGCCAAGGTACATGGGCATGAGGTAATTTGGGGCCATGCAAGGTGGACTTCAGGTGGCGGTCATTGGAGGTGGGGCGGCTGGGTTCTTTGCGGCCCTCTCCGCAGCGGAGCATCATCCCGAGGCGCGCGTCGTGCTTTTTGAAAGATCCTCCAAGCTTCTTTCTAAGGTAAAAATCTCTGGCGGAGGCAGATGCAATGTGACCCATGCCTGCTTTTCCCCGGCACAATTGTCCAAGCACTACCCCCGGGGCGGTAAACAGCTAAAAAAAGCGTTCTCCGAATTCCAAACGCAAGACACAGTGGCATGGTTTGAGCGGCGAGGGGTCCAGTTGAAGACCGAGCCAGACGGGCGGATGTTCCCGGTCACGGACTCGTCCCAAACCATCGTCGATTGCCTCACGCGCGAAGCCCAGCAACTGGGGGTGGACATTCGCCTTCAATCCCCCATCAAGGAGCTGAAGCGTGTTGATGGAGGCTTCGATCTCCACGGCGAAACCTTCGACCGTGTGGTGGTCGCTACGGGTGGAAGTCCCAAAGCTCAGAGCTTGCAGTGGCTCGCCGACCTTGGACACGGCATTGAGCCCCCAGTGCCTTCGCTGTTCACGTTCAACATGCCCAAGGAACCGGTCACCGCATTGATGGGGGTCGTCGTCCCCAAAACCATTGTCAGGATCCAAGGGACCAAGCTTGTGCAAGAAGGACCCTTGCTTCTGACGCATTGGGGCATGAGTGGGCCCGCCATTTTGAAACTCTCCGCATGGGGCGCACGCGAACTAGCAGAAAGACAGTATGACTTTCAACTTCAAGTGAACTGGGTGGGGGTGTCCAATGCTTCTGAGGCAGAGTCCATGCTGGACGCTACTCTGGTCGAGTCCCGGAAAAGGAAGGTGCTCAACGCATGTCCGTTCGACCTGCCTAAGAAGTTTTGGGCCCATCTCGTGGCCAAGGCAGGAATCCCCGCGGACAGCGTTTGGCTTGACGTGGGCAAAAAGACCCGCAACAAACTTCTGAACACGCTGCTCAACGACGTGTACGCAGTCCATGGCAAAACCACCTTCAAGGAAGAGTTTGTCACCTGCGGAGGCGTCTCTTTGGGGGATGTGGACTTCCAATCGATGCAAAGCCGTGTGGTGCCAGGCCTCTACTTCGCAGGCGAGGTACTTAACGTCGATGGCGTCACCGGTGGCTTCAACTTTCAGGCAGCGTGGACTACAGGGTTTGTGAGTGGGCGCTTGAAGTAACCCGCTATCACAACCCAAAAGACATCCCATCACGGGCCACATGATATCCTTTGGTCTCCACAACTTGACTCGCCTCACTTTCAGGGTCCAAAAGCGGGTTGGTGTGATTCATGTGAATGAAGTAAACCTTGGCGCGCTCTGAATCAGGCAGTTTGTCCAAGGCGTCCATGGTTTCCACCACGAACGGGTGAGGGATTTCGGCCATATCCCGGTGATTGACCTCTGCCACATCGAAGAACGTCGCGTCGATAAACGCCAAGTCTACACGTGCCAATTCTTCCGCAAGGGATCGCTCCCAAACCGTCCACTTGTCGATGTCGGGAATGAATAGTGCGCTGCGATTGGGGCCTTCGATGGAGTACCCCACCGTTTCGCTGAATTCGTCGCGGTGCGGCACGCGCAACGCGGTCACGCTGACCTCCTCACGAAACACGGGTATTGCTTGATCTTCCTCGAGTGAGACGATGGCGATATTGTTCAAGTCCACAAGTTGGCTCCACGGCCCGTTCGTCGCCAAAAATTCCGCCATTCTTGGCATCGCAGCCACTCTTACACTTTGCGCACCCATGGCTTCTCTCCCAAGTTGCATAAGGCCCGTGTAGTGCCCAATATGAGCATGTGTGAGGAAAATGACCGAAGGTTGTGATACGCCCGATCGCTCCGCAAGAGTTGCCCATTGGCTGGGCAAATCTGGAGTCGCCTCGAACAATGCGGTTTCTCCCCAAGCTCGACTGATAAGACCTAAAGACACGACGCGACGCTCCGAACGCGGACGAAGGAACAAATTGCGGCAACACGGCCGTCCGCAGCCAATGTGTGGCGAACCCCCGTCTTGAACATTGCCTAACACCAAAAGCTCCACGCGCTCGGGAGCCTGGGCCCAAGCCTGACTGGGCGCAAAAGACAAAGCAAGCACCAAAACCAATGCCCATGATGGAGGAAAAACCATGCAGCCCCGCCAGGACTCGAACCTGGATCAAACGTTTAGGAAACGCTTATTCTATCCCTTGAACTACGGGGCCGTGTCATTCTGCACCCACAAAGATGCGACGCATTTGTAGTTTGGCGGCATGAAGTCACTCATCCTTGTTCTAGGAGTTGCCGTTGGGTTCGCCGCATGTTCCTCTCCAGACCCCACCCACATGGCTTTTGTTGAAAATGCACAAACGGTGGAATCCATTTTTCGGGCCTTCGAGGCGGAAGACTCGGTCGCCTTCTGGAGCGCCTTCGCAGAACAGGCGGTGTGGAGAGGGACTGGGGTCAATGCCCCAAGCACCTTGTCGCGCAAAACCATGGAGGCAGCCTATGAAAAGTACTGGGAGGAATTCGATTACCACATCGCTTACGACCTTGAATTCCAACCGGGCATCCACCCAGACACGCAATTGCCCAATGGCTCGGTGAATGGCATGTTTTTGTGGGAAGTCTCCAAAGAACAGCCAGACGGCACCCGTAGGTCGGTGCATTTGTGGATCTACGAGTCGTTTGACTTCAACTCAGAAGGTGAAATCGTCTTCACCCAAGTGTTCAGCGACTTGGCAAGCGCCTACCGCCTGCTGCGGGAGAATTGAGTGGCCGCCTGCGCTATTCACACCCCTTGTTTGACATCCTCTATTCAGCAGCACGAGACAAATGCAACTCGGTTGCATCTTTGCGTCGTAAAATTTTAATACTTCTATTTCGTGAAACATCTTTTTTCCTTTCTCTTCCTTGCATTGATGGCCAGCTTTGCTGGTTTTTCGCAAGAAAACGATGCTGACTTCGCCGAATATGGCGTAGGACTTGCGTTCAGCCCATTTGGTCCTTCATTGAACCTGACCTACAACATCGACACAAAGAATTCAATCAGTGTTGGCATTGGTGGGGCTCCTGAAGCTGACGTTCCTGGAGCCCTTTTGCCAGATTTTGATGCTATCCTGTTCAAAGACGTCTCCGTTGCTGGGTCTTCCTCGTGGCTGGGTGTTTTTTGGAGGCACAGACCATTTGCCAACCAAAACATCGGCTTCAACCTGGGTGTGGCTTCCGGTCAGATTGAGAACAATCTCACAGCCCGTGGCTTTCACACTGGTGAAACCGTTACATTCAACGTGAAATACAGCGAGAACCCTGTGATGTATCTAGGCGCAAACTTTGGCTCAAAGCCTGTCAAAGGCTTCCAGTTTGGCTTGGATTTGGGGGTGCTTTCCACAGGCGGCGCGGTGATTCAAAACAACTACGAAGCTGACGAATTGGAGGCCCATGGGGACGACATCGCAGATCAAATGGCAGAGATCAGTGACAAGCTTGCTTGGAGCTTGCTCCCCAACATTCAATTGGGCGTGAGCTACGGTTTCTGACCTGACAGACACCTCTTTGAAAAGCCTGCACTTCGGTGCGGGCTTTTTTTATTCCAAGCCCATGGGGCAAGAAAAAGCCCACTCTCCGAGTGGGCCTTTTGAAGTGGGCAATACTGGGCTCGAACCAGTGACCTCTCGCGTGTGAGGCGAACGCTCTGAACCAGCTGAGCTAATTGCCCCGAGCTCCGATTCCGAAGAAACGGACCGCGAAGATACGCAAGGACTTGCGTTCTGCAAGCCCGTTTGTCCTCCGACTTGTGCGCCCTGCAGGGCTTGAACCTGCGACCAAGAGATTATGAGTCTCCTGCTCTGACCAACTGAGCTAAGGGCGCTTCTAGTAGGCGAAGGTACGTCTCACGGGCCATCGCGCCGAAGTCATTCAGCGTCCTCCGACCCATCCTCAAGCCATTCGAATTCGAGTTGGCGCTTGGCCATGTCAGCGGACACCACCCGCACCGTGATCCTGTCCCCAATCCCCACGCGGGTACCAGAACGGAGCCCTTCAAAGAGCATTTGGTCTTCGTCGAACATCCATTGGTCCCAAGGGAAAGACTGTTTGGGCACAAATCCCTCGCATTTGTTCTCCTCCAATTCCACGAAGAGTCCCCTGCCAATGGTGCCATTCACCAGGCCAGAAAAAGTTTCGCCAATTCTGGTGGACATGAACTCCACCTGCTTGTATTTGATGCTTGCCCGTTCCGCCTCGGAGGCCCGCTTCTCCATCGTTGAACTGTGGTGGCATCGCCCGCCCAAAGGTCCGGCATCGGCACTCGACTGACCGTCCAAGTAACGCTGCAGAAGTCGGTGCACCATCACATCGGGGTACCTCCGGATGGGGCTGGTGAAGTGGGTATAGTATGGGAAAGCCAAACCATAGTGGCCAATGTTCTCCGTGTTGTATTCCGCCTTGGCCATGGTGCGGATGGCCATGGTTTTCACCGTGTTTTCCTCCGGCGTTCCTGCCGTGGCGGCAATCAAATCCCTCAACAACGACTCGGCGTTGCCTGGCGTTGGTTTGGGCATTTCATGGCCAAACCGACGAACGAATACCCGCAATTGCTTGAGCTTTTCCGGATCGGGGCGGTCGTGCACCCGGTACACTGCGGTCCGCGTAGGAACGCGCTTCTCGGGATGGACTTTCGCCAAGAAACGGGCCACCTCCACATTGGCGAGCAACATGAAGTCCTCGATGAGCTTGTTCGCCTCCTTCATCCGTTTGATGACCACGCGAAGCGGCTTCCCGGCTTCGTCCAATTCAAAGCGAACCTCCTCAGAGTTGAAATCAATGCCCCCTCGACGGAAGCGTTGCGCCCTCAATTTTTGGGCCAAGTCGCCGAGCACTTTCAACTCCTCTGCCCTGTCACCTTGTCCGGAGTCCAATCGCTCTTGGGCCTCTTCGTAGGCGAACCTTCGGTCGGAATGGATGACCGTTTGGCCAAACCAGCGGCCAACCACCTCCGCCGACTCGGTCATCTCAAATACTGCACTGAAGGCAAAGCGATCTTCATGGGGCCTCAACGAGCACAAGTCGTTGGACAACACTTCGGGCAGCATGGGAATGGTACGGTCCACGAGGTACACGCTCGTGGCGCGCTTGACAGCCTCCTTGTCCAAATCAGACCCCGGCGCGAGGTAATGGGTCACATCGGCGATGTGCACCCCCACTTCCCAGTGCCCATTCTTTAGTTTTTTCAAGCTCAAGGCATCGTCAAAGTCCTTTGCATCTGCCGGGTCAATCGTCATGGTCAACACGTCGCGGAAATCCCTACGACGCGCCACTTCCTTTGGGTCCAAGCCGTGAGGCTGGTTGGGGTCGCTCGGCGAAAAAACCTTGGCCGCCTCGGCCACCTCTGGAGGAAAGGCATACGGCAACCCAAATTCTGCAAGGATCGCATGCATTTCTACCTCGTGCTCCCCACCTTGGCCCAGCACCTCAACCACTTTTCCCATGGGCTGGTCCTTGGGGTCGTCCCAAGCTTCCAACGCCACAAGCACCTTGTCCCCTTCCACGGCACCTCCGAGGTTGCGCGCGGGAATGAAAAAGTCGGTGTGGATGCGGTGGTCGGACGACTTCCCAAATCCGTACTCCTTGACCAGGGTCACGGTCACAACGTAATGCTCCCGCAACCGCTGGGTCACCCGCTTGACCCTAGGTGCGGTCCGGTTGCCACGTTTCCACCACTCAATTTCCACGGTGTCGCCCCAAAAGGCGTCGCCTGTTTGATGCTTTGGGACCCGAATTTCATTGCCGTCGGGCATCCTGACATAGCCGGTGCCCATGCGGGAGATTTGGATGGTGCCTTCGTTGCCCCCAGCCTGTTCCATTTGGGCTGCCGCCATGGCATACCGACCTCGGCCCAGGTCCTCGAGTTGGCCTTTCTCCGCCAAATCCTCCATGAGGGCCATCACCGCTCGTCGCACGTCGTGGTTCAAAATGCCCAGTGCCCCTGAAATCTGTTTGTGGTTCAAGGCCTTGCCCGGCCTCTGCCTGAAGACACCCAAGACCGCCTTCCGAAGGTCCTTGGGTGCGCCCCCGTCTTCCCCTCCATGCCTGCCGCGCTGGCCTTTGCCTCCGCGCTTGGATCCACCACCTACAAATTTGTCCCCGCGTGATCCGCGGCCTGCTTTCCTGCCCATGACTCAAAGATGAGGCCATGTGGCCGAACTTGCGGCCTTATGACGACTCGTTTTCTCCCCACCCAATGGCGCGACTACGCCTTGCTCGATGCCGGAAATGGCCAACGCTTGGAACGGTTTGGAGAATGGACCTTGGTGCGCCCTGATCCCTTCGCCCTTTGGGAGCCTGCTGGTCAGGCCAAAGATTGGGAACGGGCCCACGCCACTTTCGAGCCTACGGGGAGGACCCAAGGGCGATGGCACATGACCGCCGGCACCCCCAACCGCTGGCCACTTCGCTACCAGTCCAAACGGCTCGATTTGACTTTCCAATTGGAAATGACCAAATTCAAGCATGTGGGGATTTTTCCCGAGCAAGCGGACAATTGGGAATTCATTGCGGAACACCTTCAGCCGGGACAATCGTTTTTGAACCTCTTCGCCTACACGGGAGGCGCCAGCCTTGCTGCGCGACAAGCGGGTGCAGATGTGATCCACTGCGATGCCATACGACAGGTCATCGATTGGACCCGTAAAAACATGGAATCCAGCGGTTTGGATGGCATTCGTTGGGTCGTGGAAGACGCCTTGAAATTTGCCAAAAGAGAAGCCAAGCGCGGCAACACCTACGACGGCATCGTGCTCGACCCCCCGACATGGGGTCTTGGGCCCAAAGGCGAAAAATGGAAGCTGGAAGACCAACTTTTGGAACTCATCCATACTGTGAGCCGACTGGTGGCTCCCGGTGGTTTTGTGGTGATGAACACCTACAGCGGACTCCCGCCAAGTGCATTGGAAACCATGTGGGCATTGGCACTGCCCAACGCCTCCATCCAAGCAGGAGAATTGTGCTTGCGGACATCGATGGGCCACGACTTGCCCACCGGATCGATGGTGCGCGTGGTGCGTTCTTGACACCCTTTCATGGCGCAGGCGCGCATTGTAATTTTGACCCATGTCAAAGGAAAGCGCCATGCTCGGCCTCAAGTTGCCCACGGATCCGCGTTGGGTGAAACTGGTGGAAGGCAACATTTCAGAAATCCTCACGGACCACGCATGGTGCGAACAAAAGGCCGCCTCCAACGCCATCAGCACCATCGTGCGCTATCCGGAATTGACCGACCTCGTCGAGGAATTGACCCGCATCGCGCAAGAAGAGATGGAGCACTTTGGCATGGTCGTTGAAAAAATCAAAGCCCGGGGCTGGGTCTTGGGCTACGAACGCAAAGACGATTACGTCGGCGAGCTGTCCAAATTCATCAAACGAGGAGGTTCCAGAGAGGAGCAACTGGTAGACAGACTGCTTTTTGCGGCGATGATTGAGGCGAGGTCATGCGAACGCTTCAAGATGCTTTCTGAACGCATCGACGACGAGGATTTGGCCACATTCTACCGCGACTTGATGGTGAGTGAGGCAGGTCATTACACCACCTTCCTCGGGTTTGCCCGCAAGTACCACGGGGGAGTGGCCGTGAATGCCCGCTGGCAAGCCTTCCTCGATTTTGAAGCTGGGATCATGGAACGTTATGGTACCAAAGAGACGATGCACGGCTAAGCCAGCGTCACTTGCCTGAAGCTTCGCCCAGCGTGAAGCGCGCACCCACGTAGATCATCCGACCAAAAATGGGTCCATACACCAAACTCGCGTCCATTTTGTTCTCGAATTCATCGTTGCCCAAATCAGACGCGAGGGCCGAGGCCACAATGGGCCGGGTTTGACGGTAATTCAGCAAGTTCTCGACGCCCAAATAAAGGTCCTTTCCTTCTGAAAAAGATCGGGAAATCTGACCGTTGGCCACAACAAAACCCGGCTCCAATTCTGCTGCCTGACGATCGTCAAAGGAAGCGTCAGGGCGCGGCGTGCGCTGAGGGCCCACCCACTGCACCGTCAGGTCCCCCATCCATGTGCCCCCGCTCTTGTCCACTTTGGAGGCATAACTCCATTGGGTGAATGCCCTGTGCTTGGGGACAAAGGGGTCCAAAAGTGTGCCCGCCGCCTCAGCACCTAGCCTTTGGGTGGTGGCCTTCACCCAGCGGTACGCCAAACGCATGTCCACCCTTCGATGGACCGACCATCCCAGTTCTGCTTGGGCCGTCAAGGACCTCGACTCGCGGTCGTCTAAGTTGTAGATGTGGATGGCATGGGGGTCTTGGTCGAGGTCGACCACTGCCCGGCTTTGGAATTCCGTCCAATAGCCATCCAAGGCCAATTCTGCTTCCCGGAAGGCGAGTTTGAATTTGCTGGTGAGGTTGATTCCAGCATTCCAGCCGCGCTCCGGCTCCAAATCTCCAATGACCCAAGCCCTGTTGCTGGCCCAGGCACCCAACTGTTCCATCAGCACATTGGGTGTCCGAAAACCAGTGCCTGCCACCAGTTTGAGGGACGTCTGTTCGGTGGCGCTCCAGCGCGCGTGAAGTCGAGGGGTGACGACCGTGCCCCACATGTTGTGTTGGTCCACGCGCAATCCTGCCACAACCGTCGCACGGGGATTTTGGGACCACGTCGTTTCCAAAAATGCCCCGGGCACGTGCTCGGTGCGAGACAGCGTATCCATCTCGGCCACATCAGGTGAAAGGGTGGGCTGGCTCCAACTCCAAGAACCCGACTCGAAATAATCGTCCAGCAGGTAACTGACGCCTGCACTGAAGTCGGGGCCTGCGGCCCACAAGGACCCCGTCCGCATCATCTTTCCTTGGAACATTTTTTGCACCCCGTCGTAGCTCCGGTTGCCAAAGGAGTGTCGGTGCCGATGGGTGGCGACCGTCCATTGACTGCCCCATGAACGTCCTGGTTTTCCAGGAAGCACGTGGCCCACCTTGGCGTTGACTTCTGCGCGCTCTAAGTCCGTGGCCATCGCCCACCGCGGCGTTTCCCCAATCATGCCCCCATCTCGCTCCATGTCGACTGCGTTCAAACTCACGTTGGCCCGCCAGCCGCGGTCCCCCACGAAATGCCATTCGTTGCGCACCACTGCATCCTTTTGAAGGGGCGTGTCCAAGAATTGATCGCCGTTGCGGTCATTGGCCCGCTGGCCCCATTCACCGTGCGTCATCAATACAGTCGTCCACCTTCGCGAAACGTCATGTCTGCTGACATGGTTGAACTCCATGCGACCAGAGGCCGCCAAAAACAAGTTGACATGAAGAGGCTCGGCCGTTTCGGAATTTCGTTGGGCGACATTGATCTGGCCCGTAAAACTTTCATAACCTGACGCCACAGTGCCCACTCCTTTGGAAATGTAAATGCTTTCAATCCAAGGTCCCGGGATGAACGCCATGCCTTGCAGAACATTGAGGCCTCGAGGACCGGGAAGGTTGTCGACGAGCAACTGGGTGTACTTTCCTGCCAAGCCCAACATGTGAATTTGTCGGGTGCCCGTCACCGCATCCGTGAAGCTCGCATCCACAGAAGCGTTCGTTTCAAACGCCTCGCTCAAGTTGCAACAAGCCGCCTTGCACAGCTCCTTGCGGTTGAGTTCTTGGATGTTCCGTGGATTGAGAAGCGACACGCTTTGGGAGCGTTCTTCAAAGACGATGTCAGCTTGGCCCAACATCACGCCTGCTTCCAATGGGACCTCCAGATACGCTTCCCCACTGTAGAGTACGTCCACCGTGCTGTAGCCCACCATGCTGACACGGAGGGTGTCGGTGGCGCCTCTTGCATCGATCTCAAAAAACCCAAACCCATCGGTCACCACACCCTGGCTGCTCCCCTTCCATATCACCGTGGCACCCGGCAAAGGGTCAAATTTCTGAGCGCCCTGATGCTCGCCTTCTTCATGGTTGTGGTCCGAATGGTCTTCAGGTGCAAACACTTTTCCCCGCAAGGTCTTCTGTGCTTGACAAGACGTCGACCAGCCCAATGCGGTGGCCACCAAGAACACCATAAGATCCTTTCGCGTCATGGCCGTTCCTTCTCATCCCCGCTGCATGCTGCGCCTCCCTCTCTGTATTTGCAGCAACCATGCATGTTTGCGTAGGCCTCGTCCGTGGCCTTGAAGGTGTCGGTGTCATGTCCTGCGGCCGTGGCCACTTTGTGCAGGCGCTCCTCGTCCCATTTCTTGGATTTGTAGACAACGTGCAGGGTCTTCGTTTCCAAGTCAAAATCCGCCGCCACGATGCCCTTGAGGTCGTAGGCAGCTTCGATGCGCGCTTCACACATGCCGCATACAGCAGCCACACCAAAGGACACTTGGGACTTCTGGCCTTGGGCCGTGAAGGATGCGCAAGTGGCCAGCGCCATCAAAAGCAGGGTCGTTTTCATGAGCTTAAAGTACGTAACCATCGGCGACCAAAAACCGGCCCTTATTCCCCTGTCAGGGAAGATTTCAGGAAATCACGGTTCATCCGTGCGATGTTGGTCAGGTCGATGCCCTTGGGGCATTCCACGGCACAAGCACCAGTGTTGGTGCAATTGCCAAACCCTTCCTTGTCCATTTGATCAACCATGCGGCTCACACGGCGCTTCCGTTCGGGCTGGCCTTGCGGCAACAAGGCAAATTGACTCACTTTGGCCGACACGAAGAGCATCGCTGAAGCGTTCTTGCAAGTCGCCACACAGGCCCCACATCCAATGCAGGTTGCCGCGTTGAATGCCTCATCGGCATCTGCCTTCGGTACAGGAATCGCATTGGCATCCAATGTCTCTCCGCTGGTATTGACCGATACATACCCTCCCGCCTGAATGATGCGGTCAAACGCCCCACGGTCCACAGCCAGGTCCTTGACCACAGGAAAGGCCGAGGCACGCCAAGGCTCGATGGTGATGGTGTCTCCGTCCTTGAAGGAGCGCATGTGCAGTTGGCAGGTGGTCACTCCACGACCAGGACCATGAGCCTCTCCATTGATGAACATGGAGCACATGCCACAGATGCCCTCTCGGCAGTCGTGGTCAAACACCACAGGGTCTCCCCCTTCGCGAATGATTTGGTCATTGAGCACATCCATCATTTCAAGGAAGGACATGTCACCCGTCACTCCTGAGAGCTTGTGAGTCTGGAGGTTTCCTTTGGCTTTGGGGCCTTCTTGGCGCCAAACGTTGAGCGTGAGATTCATCTTCGTGGGTCTTCCAGATTATTTGTAGCTACGCTGCTTCAATTCAATGTTCTTGTACTCGAGCTCCTCCATGTGCAAGACGGCGTTTTTGGGCTCTCCTTGAAATTCCCACGCGCTCACAAAAGTGAAGTCATCGTCCTTCCGCAAGGCTTCACCCTCTTCTGTTTGGTGCTCGTCTCTGAAGTGGCCACCACAACTCTCCTCGCGCTCTAGGGCATCCTTGCACATCAATTCTCCCAGCTCAAGCAGGTCTGCAACACGGCCCGCCTTGTCAAGTTCTGGGTTGTAGGCATCGAGTTTGCCTGGGACCCTGACGTCCGCATAAAACTCCTCGCGCAAGGCAGAAATGTCTTTTATGGCTTGGGTCAAGTCCTCTCGGTTTCGGGCCATGCCACAGTTGTCCCACATCAAGCGACCGAGTCGACGGTGGAAGTCGTCCACAGGCGTCTTTCCCTCGTTGTCGATGAAGGCACGGAGCCTTGTTTTCACCTCTTCTTCGGCGGCCATGAATTCCGGGGAATCGTTGGCGACGGCTCCAGTACGAATGTCGTCGGCGAGATAGTCGCCAATCGTGTAGGGCAAAACAAAATAGCCATCGGCGAGGCCCTGCATCAGTGCAGATGCGCCTAGGCGGTTGGCCCCATGATCCGAAAAGTTCGCTTCCCCGGCAGCATAAAGACCGGGCACTGTGGTCATCAGGTTGTAGTCGACCCAAAGCCCCCCCATGGTATAGTGCACCGCAGGATAGATTTTCATCGGCGTCTCGTAGGGGTTGTCGTCCGTGATTTGGCGGTACATGTCAAACAGGTTGCCATACTTCGCCTTCACCACCGCCTTTCCCAGCTCCCGAATCCTGTCTTCTGAAGGAGCTTTCAAACCGAGGACATTGGCCTCGGTTTGGCCGTAACGCTCAAAGGCACTGGCGTAGTCCAGGTACACAGCTTCTCCGGTACCGTTCACCCCAAAGCCAGCGTCGCAGCGTTCTTTGGCGGCACGTGAAGCCACATCTCGAGGCACGAGATTGCCAAAGGCAGGATAACGGCGCTCGAGGTAGTAGTCTCGGTTCGCCTCTGGGATGTCGGTGGGCCTGAGTGTTCCTTGTCGCACAGCCTCTGCATCTTCAAGCTTGGCGGGCACCCAAATCCTTCCGTCGTTCCTCAACGACTCGGACATCAAGGTGAGTTTGCTCTGGTAGTGACCGCTCACAGGGATGCAAGTCGGGTGGATCTGGGTGAAGCAAGGGTTGGCCATGAAGGCTCCCTTTTTGTGGGCCTTCCAAGCAGCACTGACATTGGAACCCATGGCATTGGTGCTCAAGAAGAACACGTTGCCGTAGCCACCAGAAGCCAGAACAACGGCGTGGGCACTGTGACGCTCCACTTCTCCAGACACCAAGTTTCGGGCAATGATGCCACGGGCTTTGCCTTCCACGAGGACCACGTCCATCATTTCATGGCGGTTGTACATCTTGACCTTGCCTTTGGCAATCTGACGGCTCAAAGCCGAGTACGCACCGAGCAACAACTGTTGTCCCGTTTGTCCTTTGGCGTAAAAGGTTCGGCTGACCTGAACCCCCCCAAAGGAACGGTTGTCGAGCAGCCCGCCGTACTCACGGGCAAAAGGCACACCTTGGGCCACGCATTGGTCAATGATGCTCGTGCTGACCTCCGCCAGGCGGTGCACATTGGACTCTCGGCTGCGGTAGTCTCCGCCCTTGATGGTGTCATAGAAAAGGCGATGCACCGAGTCCCCATCGTTTTGGTAGTTCTTGGCCGCGTTGATGCCACCTTGCGCGGCAATGGAGTGGGCACGTCGGGGGCTGTCTTGGAAACAGAATGCCTTGACATTGTAGCCCATCTCGGCCAACGAGGCTGCGGCGGAACTTCCGGCCAGGCCAGTGCCCACAACAATCACGTCAATGAGGCGCTTGTTCGCAGGGTTGACCAACCGAATGTTGTTCTTGTGCTGGGTCCACTTGTCGGCCAAGGGACCTTCAGGAGTCTTGGAATCAAGCATGTTCTTAGGCTTGGGTCATGAACAGGTACAACGGAATGGAGGCAAAGGCCAAGGGCACAATCAAGGCAAATGCCTTGCCTGCAGCTTCAATCCAACGGGTGTAAGTCTCATGGCGCACGCCCATGGATTGAAACCCGCTGGCAAATCCATGCCAAAGGTGAAAGCCCATGGCGGCCATGCCAGCCACATACACTGCGACAGCGACGGCAGCAAAGCTGTTAATGGCCGGATTGAAGTAGTCCAAGACCACAGTGTACAGGTCCTTAAGCTGCTCACCATTGATGTCGTGCATGGGCATCTCTGAGAAATGCATCTTCCACCAAAAGTTCTGCATGTGCGTCACCAAGAACACCAAGATGAGGGTGCCTAGGATGCCCATGTTGCGGCTGCTCCAGCCTGAATTGGCGGAACCCTTTTCCACTGCGTAACCCACCGGCCTGGCCTTTCTGTTCTGGAGGGTCAGGGCAATGCCGTCGACCACGTGGAACAGGACGCTGGCATAGGTGAGGTAACTCAAGAGCTTGACCACGGGAAAGGTGGTCATGAACAACGCGTACTCATTGAATGCGATGCGGCCCTCCTCTCCCGGGATGAACAATTGCAGGTTGCCCAGCAAGTGCCCTACTAGGAATGTGCAAAGAAAAAGGCCTGTGAGGCCCATCGCATATTTCTTCGCGAGGGAAGACTTCAAAATTCCTGAAGAACTCATGGTCGTAAGCAGTTGGGGTTGCATCAAAAATACGCCCTCCGCCATGGGGCACCAAGTAGAATCGACGAACCTTCCAAAGAAGGGGAAGGAAAAGGGGAAGGTCCTGCATGAACCCTCCCCCGACGGTCATGCGTCTTCCGGACGTTTCTCCAACATGAGCAGTTCGTTCGCCACCACTTCGGTGATGTAACGGGTCTGCCCCTCGCCATCCTCGTACGTCCGGTACGTCAACCGTCCCTCCAATGCCACCTCGGCTCCTTTTCTGAGGTATTGACCGGCAACTTCTGCCAAACCACCCCAAGCGATCACGTCATGCCACTGGGTGCGTTCCACCTTTTCGCCTTCTCCATTGCGGAAATGCTCATTGGTGGCCAACGGGAACCGGGCTTTGACCTTGCCATCGTCGAAGGTGATGGTCTCGGCGTCTTTGCCGAGTCGTCCAATCAATTGGACTTTGTTGCGCAATGCATTCATCGTGTTGGGTTGTTTGATGGCCCAAACCTCCAGTCATCTTCCCGCCATCCGACGCCAGATTGCTGCGCGCACCGCCAGAGTTGATCCATGTCGCCTGTGACTCTTTGGCTCGCTACCTTTGCCGACCATGGATGTTCGAGTAAGATTTGCCCCAAGCCCGACGGGTCCGCTCCACATGGGCGGAGTCCGCACGGCACTGTACAATTGGCTGTTCGCACGCGCCCACGGCGGAACCTTCATCCTGCGGGTGGAAGACACCGACCAAGGGCGCTTTGTAGAAGGCGCCGAAGCCTACATCGAAGAGGCCTTGGCTTGGTGTGGGTTGTCCCCCGACGAAGGGGTGAAGGCCGGCGGAGAAGTCGGGCCATACCGCCAAAGCGAGCGCAGCTCTTTGTACCAAGAAGCGGTGGCGGCCCTCTTGGACCAAGGGATGGCCTATTTGGCTTTTGACACCCCCGAAGAACTCAGCGCCCTGCGCAAAGACGCGGAACCAGACGTGTGGCAATACGATGCCAAAACGCGCGGCAACCTGCGGAACAGCCTCCACCTCTCCTCCGAAGACGTCGACGCCCTGAAAGCCGCGGGAGCCCCCTACGTGGTCCGGTTCAAAACGCCCGATACCGACGAAGCCATCCATTTGCGCGATGCCATTCGTGGCGAAGTCACATTCCAGAGCGGCGTGCTAGACGACAAGGTGCTGATGAAAGCCGACGGGTTGCCGACCTATCACCTGGCCAACGTGGTGGACGACCATCACATGCGGATTTCTCATGTCATCCGTGGAGAAGAGTGGCTCCCAAGCGCGCCTTTGCACGTCTTGCTTTACCGCGCCCTTGGATGGGCCCATCCCGTATTTGCACATTTGCCTTTGATTATGAAACCCACAGGCAATGGAAAGCTCAGCAAGCGCGACGGAGATGCGGGCGGTTTTCCCGTTTTTCCCATTGAATGGAAGGACCCAAAGAGCGGAGAGACTTGGCCGGGATACCGTGAGCAAGGTTATTCTCCTGAAGCGTTCGTGAACATGCTCTTGATGTTGGGCTGGAACCCAGGTGACGAGCGCGAAATGTTCCTGGCTGAAGACGCCGCCAAAGAATTTTCTTTGGACCGCGTGGTCAAGAGCGGTGCACGCTTCAACCCCGACAAAGCCAAGTGGTTCCAAGAACAGCACTTGAGGCAGTCGGGGTCTGAACCTCATGTATTGGCCTTTCAAGCCTTGCTCGAGGCGCGAGGCCAATCTTGGGACGGAGCCACTTGCAAGGCGGCACTGGACATGATGCTTGAGCGGGTCACATTCCTCGAAGAAGTGGCCCAAACCGACTGGTTGTTTGGCCCTCCTAAAGCTTTTCAGGACAAGATGATCCGCAAGAAGTGGAAAGACCAAACCGCCGGACATCTCGAAGACCTTGCCGGAGAATTGGAGGCGTTGACGGACTTCACCAGTGACCATGTAGAAACCGCATTCAAGGCATTCCTCGAGGCGCGAGAGTTGGGATTCGGCCAGGTCCTTTTGCCCTTTCGGTTGGCCCTGACCGGCGAAGGTGGTGGACCCTCGATGTTTGAGTTTGCTGCCTTTTTGGGCCAGGAAACGACCCTGCAGCGACTTCGAGAGGGCGCGGCCCGCATCGAAGCCCTCAAGGCCCAACCCTTTGATGGCCCGAGCTCATGACACAAAACCGCATCGAAGTCAACGGCTTGCGCTTTTGGGCGCACCACGGTTGCATGGAGGAGGAGGCCATCATCGGTCAAGAATACAGGGTGGATGTGACCCTTTGGGTGGACCTGGCGGCCAGCGCGGCAGCCGACGATTTGGCGCTCACCGTCGACTATGTCGATGTCCATCTCATTGTCAAGCGCGAAATGGGCATCCGAAGCAAATTGGTGGAGCAGGTTTGTGAAAGGATCGTTCGGGGATTGAAAAAGGAATTGCCCTTGGCCCAATCCGTCGAAGTCACCGTCACCAAGTTCCAGCCCCCCATTGGTGGGGATTGCGACCACATTGCCGTGGTCATGCAGGGCTGACCTGCTCGCTTACGAAAGGTCCATTTCCGGGACCCTTTCTGGGACCACCAGCTTGCCTGCCGTGGCCGAGACGATGTCATCCACGCTTGTGCCAGGTGCGCGTTCGACCAAGTGAAAGGCGCCTTCCTTGATGTCCAACACAGCGAGGTTGGTGACCACTCGCTTGACACATCCCACCCCCGTCAAGGGCAAAGAACAAGTGTCGAGCAACTTCGAGGCTCCTGCACGGTTGGTGTGTTGCATGGCCACAATGATGTTTTCTGCCGAGGCCACGAGGTCCATCGCCCCGCCCATGCCTTTCACCATTTTTCCTGGAATCTTCCAATTGGCGATGTCCCCGTTGGAAGACACCTCCATAGCCCCCAACACCGTGAGCTGCACGTGGCGGCCACGGATCATGGCAAAAGACGTGGCGCTGTCGAAGAAAACGGCCCCCGGGAGGGCGGTGATGGTTTGCTTGCCCGCATTGATCAAGTCTGCGTCTTCCTCTCCTTCTTGGGGAAAGGGGCCCATGCCCAGGATGCCGTTTTCACTTTGGAATTCAACGTCCAAGCCTTCGGGGATGTGGTTCGCCACAAGGGTGGGGATGCCAATGCCAAGGTTGACGTACCAGCCGTTCTGAACCTCTTGCGCGATGCGCCGCGCGATGCCATTTTTGTCCAACATAGGATCAGGATTGAGGAGTTTGTGTGCGCACCGTACGTTGCTCAATACGCTTCTCGTAGGCTGGGCCCTGGAAGATCCGTTGCACAAAAATTCCCGGCGTGTGGATGGCGTTGGGGTCAAGGGACCCCTCGGGCACGAGCTCTTCCACTTCCGCCACGGTGATGCGTCCAGCCATGGCCATCATGGGGTTGAAATTCCTTGCCGTCGCCTTGAACACCAAGTTGCCGGCAGCGTCCCCCTTCCACGCTTTGACGAAGGCAAAATCTGCGGTCAAGGCCAATTCCAAAATGTGGGGCTTGCCCTCAAACACACGGACTTCCTTGCCCTCTGCCACTTCAGTGCCAAACCCTGCAGGGGTATAGAACGCTGGGATCCCTGCACCCCCTGCCCTGCAACGCTCCGCCAAAGACCCTTGGGGAATCAAATCCACCTCGAGTTCACCGCTCAACATTTGGCGCTCAAACTCTTCGTTTTCGCCCACGTACGAGGAAATCATTTTGCGGATTTGGCGCCCTTGAAGCAGTCGCCCCAACCCAAAGTCATCGACCCCGGCGTTGTTGGAAATGCACGTCAGGTTGCGCACGCCGCGCCGCACCAATTCGGCGATGCTGTGCTCGGGGATGCCACAAAGGCCAAACCCTCCGAGCATCAAGGTCATGTCGTCCTTCACCCCATCGAGGGCGGCAACAGGACCGGAAACCAATTTTGAAATTGCCATGGCTGAATAGCGTTGATTCAGGGATTGTTCAATTGAACAAATCCTCGTCGTCCAACGGGTCAAAGGTAGGCCCACGCAGTTCGGCGACCTGCTTGCACGTCAGGGTGTCCCCCTCGATGCTTTCCGGACGGGTGAAGTCCTCTTGGCTCACCTCCAGCGAAGCATCGGCGTAAACGTCTTTCATGAAAAAGCCATAAATCGGCAGGGCGGTGTTCGCGCCTTGGCCCAGGCGGGTCGTTGAGAATCGGACCGTGGGGTCTTGGGCGCCCACCCACACCCCGGTCACCAAGTCCGGGGTCAAGCCCATGAACCACCCGTCGGTGTTGTTTTGGGTGGTGCCTGTTTTTCCGGCCATGGGGACCCGGATGCCGTCGTACGCCCTTGCATCGCTGTCGTAACGGAGTCGGACCCCGGTGCCCCTTCGCTTTTGAGATTCCTCGTTCCACGCGCCATCCACCACGCCTTTCATCATCTGAAGCACGCGGTAGGCGTTGCGGTCGTCCAACCCTTGACGGATTTCCTGAACCGGCTCGTAAATCGGGTTGCCAAAGCGGTCCTCAATCCTGGCGATGAAGGTCGGTTCAACATGCACGCCGTGGTTCACCAATGAGGCATTCGCACTGACCAATTCCCGCAAGGTGAGCTGGGCAACCCCCAAGGCGATGGACGGCACATTGGGGATGCGGCTTTCCACCCCCAAGGCGTGGGCCAAATCGATCACGCGCTTCGTTCCGTAGTCCTTGATAAGCTTGGCGGTGACCGTGTTCATGGAGTTGGCCAGTGCGTACTCCAAGGTGACCATCTCCCCGTAGTCCTCGTCGCTGTTGTCAGGACACCAGCGGGGAGGGTCGCTGCCAGGTGGCAAGTCGATGCACGTTTTTTGGTTGGGGAATTCATCACAGGGCTCGGCTCCGAGGCGAAGGGCTGTGGCGTAGACGAAAGGCTTGAAGGTTGAGCCCACCTGGCGGCGGCTTTGGCCCACGTTGTCATACTTGAACTGCTTGAAGTCGATGCCGCCCACCCATGCCTTGATGTGGCCCGTGGCCGGCTCGATGGACACGAGGCCGGCATGCAAAATGGCCTTCCGGTGCAAGATGCTGTCCATGGGCGACAACACCGTGTCGACGTCCCCTTGGTGCGAGAAGACCCTGGTGGGTACCGGGCGGTCAAAAATGTCGCGCAATTCCTCGTCTGTACGAGCGCGCCATACATGGCCACAGCCACCTTTTTCAGTGCTGCAGAGGTATCCGGAAGCTCCATCGGCAAGGGAAGTGGGTCGAATGTAAAAGCCCGGGCGGTTGCAGGATGGACAAAGCTTTCCAATGCCCTTTTTGTAGCGGTCGGAGTCCCGCATCGCCACATCCAAAATGGCCTGTCTGGCCTCGGGGTTGATTTCCTCAAAGAAAGGGGTGACCTCTGCAGGGCGTTCCGCGATGTCCCGCTCAAAACTCGCCTGCAGCTCGCCCGCCAAATGCCGGTGCACTGCCTTTTCCGCGTGGTCCTGCATCCTGCTGTCCAGGGTGGTGACCACCCGAAGTCCATCTCGGTAGATGTTGTAAGGGGACCCGTCTGCCTTCGCCAATGAATAG
This sequence comes from uncultured Flavobacteriales bacterium, assembly GCA_963933635.1. Taxonomy (GTDB): domain Bacteria; phylum Bacteroidota; class Bacteroidia; order Flavobacteriales_D; family Sanyastnellaceae; genus UBA11663. The sequence goes on along the minus strand of CAWVVM010000016.1, from coordinate 26,150 downwards.
GAACCGTTGTCAGCCTTTTCAGCCAACAAGTCCTTCAATTTGGCGCGCAGGGTTTCACGGAAATAGGGGGCGGCCCCTTCGTCGTGGCTCACGCGTTGGAATTGAAGGCCAAGTGGCAAAGACTTCAAAGAGTCCGCAAGGCCCGCATCCAAGTGGCCGTATTTGACCATTTGGCCCAACACCACATTGCGACGGCTTTGGACCAGTTCTGGACGTCGCAAAGGGTTGTACAAGGCGCTGTTCTTCAGCATGCCCACAAGCATTGCGGATTCCTCCACATTCAACGCTTGGGCAGACTTGTTGAAGTACACATTCGCAGCGCTTTCCACCCCAACCGCTTGGTTGATGAAGTCGTATCTGTTCAGGTACAAGGCCACGATTTCTTCCTTGGTGTAGTGCCTCTCCAAACGGGAAGCGATGATCCACTCCTTGGGCTTTTGCAGGACGGCACGCTCGAAGAAACTCGTGGTCTCGTACTTGTCGGTGAACAGCAATTTGGCCAGTTGCTGGGTCACCGTCGAGCCCCCTCCGCGTTTCCCCATGAAGGCGATGGCGCGGGCGAGCCCGATGAAATCGATGCCAGAATGGTGGTAAAATCGGGCGTCCTCGGTGCTGACCAAGGCCTCCACCAAATGAGAAGGAAGCGTTTCAAACCGCGCATCTGAACGGTTTTCCGTGTAGTACCGGCCCAAAATTTGGCCGTCCAAGCTGTACACCCTGGTGGCGAAGTCTGTCTTGGGGTTGGCCAAGGCCTCGGTTTCCGGCAAGTCGCCGAGCCGCGCCAACATCACCAATCCAGCCAACCCAAGCAATGGGCCGAGCCCCACCAACCACAACAGCAACTTCCAAGGAATGCGCTTCATGGACCCCAAGTTGCACCCACAATGCGCCCGTTTCCACCACCTTTCAATTCGTTGTGAGCATCGGTGCGTGAATTCCCTCTGCGTGGGATGCCCCGCGGCGTACATTTGCCGCATGGTTGCCCTGATCAAAGCCGCACAGCTCCTGCTGAGCCTCTCCATCCTCGTGGTGCTCCACGAACTTGGCCATTACTGGGCCGCCCGCGCTTTCAAAACCCGGGTGGAGAAATTCTACCTCTTCATGAACCCGGGCTTTTCTCTGTTCAAGAAGCAAATCGGTGACACCGAGTGGGGAATTGGATGGCTTCCGTTGGGGGGCTATGTCAAGATTTCAGGGATGATCGATGAGAGCATGGACACCGAGCAGTTGGCACAGCCGCCCCAGCCTTGGGAGTTCCGTTCCAAGCCCGCATGGCAGCGTTTGATCATCATGCTTGGAGGCATCATTGTCAACCTTATCCTGGGCTTCATCATCTACACCGGTGTGCTCTACACCTGGGGAGAGACCAAATTGGCCAACATCCACCCTGTCAATGTAGACCCGGCTTTGGAGGAGCTCGGGTTCCAAGATGGGGACCGCGTCTTGGGCTACAACGGTGAGACCCTGGAGTACTACAGCGACCTACGCATGGAGGGCTTCAACAGCCGTGTGACCCAAGTGGACTTGCTGCGCGACGGGAAGTTGGTCGCACTTGACTTGGACGAGGAGTTGGGCCAAGTCTTCATTGACAAAGGCGTCCGTCGGCCCTTTTCACTGCTGTATCCCTGCGAAATTTTGAACGTGGATTCCGCCAGCCGTGCTGATGTGGCCGGCTTGCAAGGGGGGGACCGCATCCTGGCAGTGGGCGACATGCGCCTTCCGTATTTCGAAACCGTCCGCGAAGCCATCCAAGCACATCCTGAAATCCCTGTTCGGCTTCTTGTCGAGCGCGAAGGGAAGCAGATGGAAATGGATGCCGTCCCGGACAGTCTCGGAAGCCTGGGCTTTGAGGTCCATAGCCTCGCGCACTACACGGACATGTTCGCGCCCACCCAATTGGAATATGGCATGTTCTCGGCCATAGGGGCCGGCTTCGGCACTGCGTCGCGCACCCTTCAAGATTACGTGCGGTCCATGCGCTTCTTGTTCACCAAAAGCGGGGCCTCGCAGGTGGGAAGCTTGGTGACGTTTGGCAGCATCTTCGACGGCGGTTGGGACTGGGAAATCTTTTGGCGCAACACCGCGTTCTTCTCCCTGATCCTCGCCTTCATGAACCTTCTGCCCATTCCAGCTCTCGACGGAGGACATGTCATGTTCACGTTGTACGAGATGATTGCAGGGCGGCCTGCCTCTGAAAAGTTCCTCGAACGGGCGCAGATGGTGGGAATCGTTTTGCTGCTCTCTTTGATGGTGTTCGCCTTGGGCAACGACTTCTGGCGTTTGTTTACCGGCGGATTTGGTTGATTTTAGGGGCATGACTTCCCTTCCCTTGCTCAGCCTCGAACTTTCTGCGGACGACATCAACGCCTATGGCATTGTCATTGGCGCAAGTGCCGTCATCATCCTTTCCTACTTCGCCAACCTTCTCGCCAGGCGCACGAACATCCCAAGCGTGTTGGTGCTTATCGCGATGGGCATTGGGCTGCGCCAAGGACTGCAGGCTGTGGGCCTTCATGACATTCCTTTTGAAGGACTGATTCTGGAGCTGCTCGGCACGGTGGGCCTCATCTTCATCGTCCTTGAAGCGGCACTGGAATTGGAGCTCAGGCGCGACAAGCTCACGCTCATCTTGCGAAGCGCCACACTTGCCTTGCTTGCTTTGGTGGCAAGCACGTTCGCCATCGCCTCGTTCTTGAACGGCATGTTGGCGATGCCTTGGTTCAATGCCGTCGTCTACGGCATCCCCCTGTCCATCATGAGCAGTGCCATCATCATTCCAAGTGTAGGTGGGCTTTCGCCCGCATCCAGGGAATTCATGGTCTACGAAAGCACCTTCTCAGACATCTTTGGCATCATGGCGTTCTACCTGTTGCTCGGCAACCAGGAAGCCGCTTCGGGAGGAGAAGTGTTGACCAATGTGGCCGTCAATCTCGCAGGGACTTTGGCGATTTCCATTGTGGTCGCCTACTTGCTCGTGTTTGTCCTCCAAAAAATCCAAAGCGGCGTTCGCCTGTTCTTGAGCATTGCGGTCCTCTTGCTCATTTATGCCATCCAAAAGCTGTTCCATTTGAGCCCCCTCATTCTGATTTTGATCTTTGGCCTGATGTTGAACAACCACAAGTTGTTTTTTCCAGACTGGCTTGGCATCACCAACGGATGGCCGGGCAAACTGCTCAAGGATGACCGGATGAAAGCGCTCCACCACGATTTCCACGTATTGACCCTGGAGAGCGCATTTGTGATCCGCACTTTCTTCTTCGTGTTGTTTGGCATGACCGTCAGTTTGGGGGTGCTTCTTAATTTGAACGTGTTGTTCCAGGGGATGGTCATTTCTGTGCTGCTTTACGTCGTCCGTTTGTTGTTCCTGCTCTTGCTGCGTCAAAAGCCACTTTCACCGCTTCTTTACATCGCTCCCCGAGGCCTCATCACCGTCCTTCTCTTCTTTGCAATTGAGTCTCAATACCAAGAACTTCTCTTTCCTGCCTTTGACCAAGGGGTGCTTTTGGTCGTCATTTTGATCACTTCTTTGGTGATGACTGCGGCGCTCATTCAACATGGGAGCGGCATCCAGCCCGTGGCGGAACACGACATCGACTCGATGCCAATTCAACCCGTCTTAGGTGAAGCAGGGCAGGCTGGTAGGGTCACACCCGCAAATACGCCCGACCAGGCAGACGCCGAATCCAGCCCTGCACCTCAAGGGTGAACAACTGCCTGGACAAGCCGTCCTCTGACATGCCCGGCAGCGATGCCAAGGTCGCCCAAGGCACCGGGCCTGAACGGTGGGCCATGGCCTGCCAAACCTCTTCGCATCCTGATGGGAAATCTAGGCGCGTCCTCAGGGTGCTGGCGTCCAGTCCTTGAACACCCTCGGCCATGGCACGCCACAAATCGAGCACACTGCGCACAGGGTGCGCCAATCCGTCGGACACCAACATGCGGTTTCCAGCCCAAGCCGGTCCCATGCCTTTCTCCCAAAACGCATACAATTCTCGGTCTTGGTCGAGGGCGCAACGCGCGGAAATCAGCGACCCTCCTTGGCGCGGGCTTTGCACCACCAATGTGGCCGAAGAAAGCCCTGTAACGATCCGGTTCCTTGAAGCGAACATCCAGCGCTCCACCTGTCTTCCCGGTGGCTGTTCTGACACCACCAATCCACCTGCAGCCACCATGGATTCTGCCAGACCCCGATGAATCCGAGGGTGCACCGCCTCCAAACCACATGGAAGCACGGCCACTTGGTGCCCAGGCCGTGGTCCGTCCAAGACGGCATGGTGGGCGCAAGCATCCACCCCTCGGGCCAACCCACTGACCACCAACCCTCCTGCCTCAGACCATTCCAGGGCCACGCCGCGTGCGCGCTTGGCGGCCAAATCGGTGCATTGCCGTGTGCCCACCACCGCCAAACTCTTCGACCACTGTCGCGCACCGGGCCACCTTCCCCGGCCAAACAACACAGGAGGTGGGTCGGCGATGTGCTTCAGCAAAGAAGGATACTTCGCATCGTTCCAACCCACGGTCTCCATCCCGTGTTGGTCTGCATCGTCCATCCAACGTGATGCCTCTTCCCAAGCCTTTGTGCAAGCCCTCGGATCCTCGTGCCGACATCGCATCCAGGCCTCTGCCACGCCACCATCCTGTTCTGCGGCGACCAAGGCACGACGCGGTCCCCAACGGGGCAGGGCCAAAAGCGCCAACCACCTCTTTGTTTGATCCTTCATCCGAAGCGGAAAGAAGTGACACATCACAGGCCATGCAGACACAGAATTCATCCGTGGGCATGCTTCTTTTGCACACGTCGCTCAGAGTCGAAGGTTTGTGTTGTTATTTGGCTTCATGCGATTTCCCTTCTCTGCAGCATTTTGCTGTCTCTCCCTCCTGTGTTTCGTCTCCTCTGACCTCTTGAGTCAGGCCGTCCAAGGACGGGTTTTGGACACCGATTCCACCCCCCTCGTAGGGGCGTACATCACCAATGGGGTCTCCACTGTGGCCACCGATCTGCAGGGCGACTACCTTCTGACGTTGACACCAGGGCTGCACGTCGTCACCTGCTCCTTCATTGGCATGGCCAAGCAAGAGTTCACGGTGAATCTCGTTGCGGGCCAAACTGCCCCGTGGAACCCCGTCATGAAGCCCGCGGCAGAAGTTTTGGACCTTGTGGTGGTGTCGGCGGGACGGTTTGAACAGAAGGCCTCCGAGGTGACCGTGTCTCTGGAGATCCTGAAGCCCGCTCTGGTGGAAAACAAGGCCACAACCTCCCTTGAAACGGCTTTGGAACAAACCCCCGGCGTGAGCATGGTGGACGGTGAACCTCAAATCCGAAGTGGCAGCGGCTTCAGCTACGGGGCCGGGTCCCGGGTCATGGTCTTGGTGGACGACCTGCCCGTACTCAGCGGAGATGCTGGACGTCCAACATGGGGTTTCCTGCCCCTGGAAAATCTGGAGCAAATCGAGGTCATCAAAGGAGCGAGTTCTGTGCTTTATGGCAGCGCGGCTTTGAGCGGTGTCATCAACATCCGCACGCGCTTCCCCGATGCAAGACCCCTGACAAGGGTGAGCCTGCAGCATGGGGTCTACAGCAACCCTCGAAGCGCGGATTCCAGCAAGTATTGGAGCGGGGCCCTGCAACAAAGCAACCTCCGGTTCCTGCACAGTCAGCGGATGGGCGGTTGGGACGTCGTGATCGGTGGCAACATCCTCGGAGACGATGGGTACAAAGGGCCTGAAATCTACCAAGACGAAAATGGGGTGTCCCTTGATACAGCGAGCATGAACTACCAGCCTTTTTCCGTGGACCGATGGGGTGCGAATGCCCAGGCCAGGATCAATGTCAATTTGCGGAGACGTGAATGCAATGTTCCTGGGCTGAGCTATGGACTCAACACGAATTGGCAAAGGGGAGAGTCCCTCAACACGCTGATTTGGCGAAGCTCCTTTGGGGATGGATTGTACGGCTCCTACGATGGCGCTGCCACCCGCACCCGGCAGCTCGTGGGCACCGTGGACCCCTACATCGAATACCTTCAACCCTCTGGCGTTTCGCACAGCCTGCGCAACCGTTGGCAACACCTGAACAACGACAATGACAACGACCAGAGCAATTCAAGCCACGTCTTCTACTCTGAGTACCAAGTCCAAATCCCCGAGGAGGCATTGGGCTGGAGTGGCGGAAGAGTTACGGGAGGTTTGGTGCACCAATTGACGCGAGGCCGTGCCCAACTTTACACAGGTGGAAACCCCGACGGTGTGAACAAGGCGCGGAATGTCTCAGCCTACGTGCAGGCGGACCAAAAGGTCGGGGAGCGGCTCAACCTTTCCTTGGGCACCCGGTACGAACACTTCAGCATCAACGACAGTGTGGCGGCCAAACCCGTTTTCCGCGCCGGGCTCAACTTTCAAGCCATGGAAGCGACATGGCTCAGGGCGAGCATGGGCCAAGGTTTCAGGTTTCCAACCATCGCCGAAAAATTCATCCGAACAGGCCTTGGACAACTTCAAGTCTATCCCAACAAGGACCTCCGCCCAGAAACAGCAATCAACATCGAAGCGGGTCTGAAGCAAGGGGTGCAACTAGGAGGGGTGCAAGGATTTTTGGACATGGCCGTGTTTTTCCAGGAATACGACGAGTTCGTCGAATTCACGGCTGGCCAATGGGGTGCCGCGACAGACTCTTTGAACGGCCTCGGCTTCAAAAGCTTGAACACGGGTAGAAGCCGTATCTCTGGTTGGGAGGTTTCGTGGATGGGCAGGGCGAAGTGGGGGGAGTCCACCATCGACATGTTGGCAGGCTACACCTACACCAATCCCGTGAGCTTGACGCCCGACTACCTCTACTCCGTGGTGACGAATGCCAATGGGGACACCGTGGGAGGGGCCAGTTACAACATCACCAGCAGCGACACCACGGGCAGCGTGCTCAAATACCGGTCCCAGAACCTCGTGCGCTTGGATGCCGAGTGGAGAAAAGGAGACTGGTTCGTGGGGCTCAGCGCACGTTACCAAAGCGCCCTTCGCAACATCGACCAGGCATGGCTGACCTTCGAAGAGTTGGGCGTGGTGGATTGGGGACTGCAAACTTGGCTTGACAACAACCCCACATTGCCTTGGATTTGGGATTTCCGAGCTGGCTACAATGTGGCTGAGAACCACAAACTCTCCCTTGTGGTGAGCAATTTGACAAATGCCGAATACAGCATCCGTCCACTCGCGATTGAATCCCCTCGGCTCGTCAATGTGGTGTACACCTATGAAGTCCACTGACCTTCGCGGTCTCCACCGATATTTGCGGTCATGAACATTTTGGCGGTCATCCCCGCGCGTCACGCGTCTTCTCGTTTTCCAGGAAAGCCTCTGGCCCTTGTGGCCGGTGTGCCCATGATCGAGCGCGTGTACACCAGGGTCCAAGGCGCCCAAGCGTGCCAAAAAGTCGTTGTGGCCACGGACGATGAGCGGATTGCAAAAGCTGTGCGCCTCTTTGGTGGTGAGGTCGTGATGACGTCCGACAAATGCCCCAACGGCACGGTGCGCTGCCACGAGGCAGCCGAGCAGCTCGAAGCGAAAGGGGAGGAGTTCCAAGCCGTCTTGAACATCCAAGGGGACGAGCCCTTTGTGCACCCTGAACAAATCGAGCAGCTCGCCGACATGTTGCGCAATCCGGACGCCGCTGTGGTCACCCTTGCGAAGTCAATGCCGGCAGACCCTGAAATCGAGTCGCCCCACCGCGTCAAGGTGGTGCGCAACATGTCGGGGCGAGCCCTGATGTTCAGCCGCAGCCCACTGCCGCATGGCGACGGACCTTGGTTGCAACATGTGGGGCTCTATGGCTTCACACGCACCGCCCTTGAGGCACTGGTGCAACTGAGCCCCACCCCCCTCGAGCAACGTGAAAAGCTCGAGCAACTGAGGTGGCTGGACCACGGCTGGCGCATTGATGTGGGCACCACCCCACACCTGACTCCATCGGTGGACACTCCAGACGATTTGGCAGCAATCGAATCCCTGATTGACGCAGGAAAATTGGGGGCATAAGGCACGCCTAGCAAGTGCCCTCTGCCACTATCTTTGCGGGGCTCCGCATGTTGCGGAGCCACAGCACCTGTTGAAATGAACGTACGATTTTTTGGCGCGGCCTTGGCCGCCACTTGGGCCCTGACCTTGGGCTGCAACTCCCCTTCCTCTGACATGAAGACTCCTGAATATGTGACCCAAGCCTCGGCATTGCCAACGGCTCCTGACGCCGCAGAAAAGCCGCACACCACCGACATCCACGGATTGCAATTGCAAGACGATTACTTCTGGATGCGCTTGAGCGACGAACAAAAAGCTGCCAAAGAGTCCGACGACCAAACCACCGAGGTGGTGGATTATTTGAAGGCAGAGAATGCCTACACCAAAGAGGCCATGGCGCCCACAGAAGGACTCCAAGAAAAAATCTACGAAGAGATTGTTGGCCGAATCAAGAAGGACGACGAGAGCGTGCCCGTGTTGGACAAAGGCTACTGGTACTACTCCCGCTACGAGGAGGGGAAGGAATACCCCTACTCATGCCGGAAGAAGGGTTCGATGGATGCCGCAGAAGAAGTGATGCTGGACCAGCCGTCCATGGCAGAAGGACACAATTACTTTGCCATTGGCGGACGCAGCGTGAGCCCCGACAACAACCTGCTCGTCTACGGCGTGGACACCATAAGCCGTCGTCAATACACCTTGTACATCAAGGACTTGGCCACAGGAGAAGAGTTCGCAGACCGCATCCCCGAGACCACGGGAGGCGCCACCTGGGCCAACGACAACAAAACCCTTTTCTACACCAAGAAAGACCCTCTGACTTTGCGTTCCTCACAAGTCTACAGGCACGTCTTAGGTACAGATGTCAGTGAAGACGTGTTGGTTTATGAGGAAAAAGATGAAACGTTTTCTTGCGGGATTGGCAAGACCAAAAGCGAGGCCTACCTCATGATCGCCAGCTACGCCACAGTCAGCACAGAGTACCGCTTCCTCGACGCCAATGACCCCAATGGGGAATGGAAAGTGTTGCAGCCGCGTGAAAGGGACTTGGAGTACAGCGTAAGCCACTACGGCGATGACTTCTACATCGTGACCAACCGCAACGCGAAGAATTTCAAGTTGGTCAAGACTTCCACCAAGGCCACCACCTACGAGCATTGGGAGGACGTGTTGGGACACAGAGACGATGTGCTGTTGGAAGGAGTCGAAATCTTCAACCATTGGCTTGTGGTGGACGAACGCAAGAATGGCTTGACCCAAATCCGACTCATCCGCTGGGACGGTTCCGAGGACAAGTACATCCCGTTCAACGACCCCGCCTACTCCGCAGGGGTCGGTGCCAACCCCGATTTCAATGCCTCTCGCTTGCGCTACGGGTACACCTCCATGACAACCCCCAGTTCCGTACTCGAATACGACTTCGATTCTGGAGAAATCACCCAGCTCAAGCAGCAGCAGGTGCTCGGCGGCACATTCGATCCTGCCAACTACGTGAGCGAACGCCTGATGGTCAAGGCGCGTGATGGGGCCATGGTCCCCGTCAGCATCGTTTACAGAAAAGGCACCCAACGCAATGGGGAGAACCCCCTCTTGCTTTACGCATACGGCAGCTACGGCGCCAGCATGGACGCGGGCTTCTCTGTGGCACGTTTGAGCTTGTTGGACCGCGGTTTTGTGTATGCAATGGCGCACATCCGTGGAGGAAGCGAAATGGGACGGCACTGGTACGAAGACGGCAAACTGTTCAACAAAATGAACACCTTCAACGACTACATCGACTGCGGCCAGGCCATGGTCGACGAGAAGTTCACCAGCCACGACCACATGTACGCCATGGGAGGGAGTGCGGGTGGCCTCTTGATGGGTGCAGTCATGAACATGGCGCCAAGCCTGTTCAACGGGGTCATTGCGGCGGTGCCATTCGTGGACGTGATCAACACCATGTTGGACGAGAGCATTCCGTTGACCACCGGAGAGTTTGACGAGTGGGGCAACCCCAAAGACAAGGCTTACTTCGACTACATCATGCAGTACAGCCCCTACGACAACGTCGTCGCCCAAGATTACCCGCACACATTGGTCACCACGGGCTACTGGGACAGCCAAGTGCAGTACTGGGAGCCGGCCAAGTGGATGGCCAAGCTGCGCGATGTGAAAACCGACGACCATCTGCTGATCATGGATTGCAACATGGAAACTGGACACGGCGGCGCCTCCGGACGATTCGAGAGAATCAAAGAGGTGGCCCTCGAATATGCCTTCATGTTCATGTTGGAGGACATCTCCGAGTAAGTCAACGACCTTGTGTCCATGACAGAGCAAGCGCGACGGTTTCGGCCATTGACCAAAGATGAATTGGAGGGACTCGAATTGGAGTTCGCTCGGTTTTTGGCCACCCAAGGCATCGGCGCCGACGAGTGGGGCCGAATCGGAAAAGAAGACCCCGATGGCATGGAGGAGTTGATTTGGAAATTCAGCACCATGTTCTGGGACATCACCACATCTCGGTTGTCGTACCTAGAGCGCCATGACAATGGGGACGCCTGGTACTTCAAGTTTGGTGATACAAGCGCACAACTCATGCGGATTGACCCTGAAGGCACCAGGTACCAAGGGGAAAAATCCTATGTCGAAGAAGCGCGAGGACAGGAAGTGTTTTTGATTTTGGAACAGGGCGGAACGCCTGTGCCAAATGAAGAGCAGGAAAAGATTGACGCGTTGTTCAACGCGGCCACCACGTAAGGTCTGCCCGAGGGAGGGATCACGTCTCCGTCGACCACCCCATCTTCTCAAGCCAGCCGCCAAAATCGCCACGGCTCAAATCGAGGTGGTGCGCCACGAGCCCTGCACGCTCCGCCCCTTTCACGTGTTGGATGCTGTCGTCGATGAACAGCGTCCGTGAAGGCATCAATCCATGCCGTTCACACACGTGCAGGTAGGTTTCTGGGTGAGGCTTCTTCATCCCCAAGTCATGGCTGTAATGCGCCGCTTCAAACGCCCCCCAAAACCCTGAAGCGTCAGGCAAGGTGACGCGCAAGTCTTCTTCAAAAACAGCGGAATGCAGAGCGTTTGTGTTGCTGAGCAGAAACAACCGGGTGCGCTTGCCCAAATCCATAACCTGCTGCGACCTTCCAGCCGGCATGCCCGTCAGGATGGCGCACCACGCCTCATGCACAGCCTCCAAAGTTGTTCCCTCTTCACAACGGGCCAAGAGGTGGCCGTAAAAGGTGCCTCGGTCCATCTGGCCTTTCTCCAAGGCATCGAACCATTCCGATTGGGAGGATTGGTGGTAAAGTTCTGCGAAATGAGGGTCGCCCAACTTCGCAAAAGCAGCCGGTGGGGCGTCGTAGTCAATGTCGTACAAGACCCCTCCAAAATCCAAGATGACGGCGTCCAGCGCGCCCAAAGAAGTCGACTCGTTCATGGGCTCAAAGACGCTTCAACCACGCCTTGGTGTGCCCCTTTGCGCGGGCTTGGGCCAATGCGGTGCGCGCCTCTGTTTCCTCAGCGTACCTTCCCATCGCCACCACCGTGAGTTGGTTGTGGGACTGGAAATGCAAAGAGGTGTCGAAGCCCTCAGAACCCAATTGACCCGCCAAATTTTGTGCGTTCTCCTTCACGGAGAAGGCGCCGCCCACAATCAAAAAGCGCACCGGGGCAGGCACCGGTGCCAGAGCACTTGGCGCCACGGTTGGAGCGGGGTTAGGTGTCGGTTCTAGAATGGGAACAGATGCAGGATTGGCCGGTGCTGCCACGGGCAGCATCACGCGCAGCCCTCCTGCCTTGGGAGCGCCCAACTCCAAGTCAAACTCAAGAAGTCCCTCCCATTCCGTTCGTTCCACAAAAGACTTGAGATCCTCTGCCGGCTCAGGGGTGAGAAGGAACGCTTCAACATCCATGGACTCCTCCCAGGGGGTGTATCCAGCCGCCAAAGGCGCCGCGTTCCACAAGGGATTGCTGCCCAAGAGGGTGTCCGACCCGGAGGGCTGAGAGAGCAGCCATGCCCCCGCCAATGTCAGGGGGATGGCCACAGCGGCGGCGGCACGTCCCAGTTGAATGCGCCAAGAACCGTCTGTTTCCGGAGCCGGTGAATCCTGGGCGGGAAAGGCCACCAATTTTGCAGGCGAAGGGTCGCTTTGTTCCTTGGGTGAAAGTGCAATGCTGGCATGGCCAAACGAGCGCAGCAAACGTTCAAATTCCGCATCGGTTACAAACCGCAGCAAATCATCCGCCTCCATGTAAAGCCTGCCAATGCCAGGGAGGTCCACCGAAGACCCCTCCTTCAATTCACGGTTCACTCTGCCCACCATGGCTTCAAGGGCCTCGATGGCTTCCCGGTACGTTACGCCATACTTCGCCATCAATTCGTTGGCCACTAGTCCGTCGTTGGTTGTCAACCGAGGGTTGAACAAGACATCCCGAGAAGGGGGCACCATTTGGCGTTTGGACGCATCGTACCAGGCAGAACGCGGGTTGCAAACGAAACCTCCCAAACCTGGGAGCATGACGCAGTCGTTGTCCCAAAACATGCCGGGCAGAACCCTGACGACCTCCTCGAAGGTCAGCGGCGTGACATGGCGCAGTGAATCCATGAGCGTAAGGTAAAGCGTCCAATGAAAAAAGCAACGGGGTGGCCCCTGTCATCTGCCCACAAACCCATGTGGATGGCGGAGGCTCAACGCAGCAGGAAAACTTGGCCTTCGAGCAATAGGGGACCATCCCTTTCTTCAATACGGATTTGCCAGCGGTACATCCCGTCAGGCGCGAAGTGCAAGCCGTCACCCACCTCCCCACGCCAAGGCACCAAGGGATCTTCGCTGAGGAAAATTTGCTCTCCCCAGCGGTTGAAAACCTTCATCCAAAATCCCTTCAAATCCTCGCCTACGGCCTGGAACACATCGTTGATGCCGTCGTTGTTGGGGGTGAAGGTGTTGGGAACGTACACGGGGTAATAAACCTCCACATACGTCGAGTCCTTGCCTCCACAGCCCGTTGAGTCTGAGGCGTGCAGCACGTACCACCCAGACTCGACCACCTCAAGCGTCGGCGTCAGACAGGTGTCGCAGCTAAGGGGGTCGGAGGGGGTCCAAAACGGCGATTGGCCAGCCGTGCTCCCCAACAGGCGCACCTGGTCAAGCCAGGCCACAGCACGGTCCGGACCCGCATCGATCTCGGGTGGTTGGGTGACGTACACCGTCACTTCGTCGCTGTCTGTGCACCCTTCGCTGTCCGTGACAAACACGGTGAAGGTTTGGGTAAAGTTGGGAAAGACACCCGTGGTGGAACCCGCGGGCGAAAGGACCAAATCTGCAGGCGACCATTGGAAGGTCGAATTGGGGTCGTTGCCTTCTGCAGACACCTCAAAAACGTTCCCACGGCACATCCCACCGTCCTCGGAAGCGTAGGCCTGAGGCACCCTGACCACGACAGTGACCTCGTCCGTGCCCACACCACAAATGTTGGCGATGTCCACTGAAAAGGTCGTTGTCGCATTGGGGAAGGCGAACGGAAACTGCACATTGGGGTCGTTCACAAATTCGGCTGGACCCCATTGCCATTGATCCCCATCTGACCCGGGCAGCTGCACTCCAAATCCCACACACACCTCTTCGGTCGGGTAGGTCAGTCCCCCGGGGGGACCTGGGACGACGGACACATCGACACTGGTTTGGTCGGAACAACCCAAGTCGTCGGTCAGCACCACGTTGTAGGTGATATCGTCCGTCGGGGATGCCGTGACCGTCGTGCTGTTGGGGTTGTCCAAACCCACTGGAGGAAACCACACCGCATTGGGCGCACCCGCCGCCACAAGGTCCACGCCATCGCCCAAACAGATGGAAATCGCTGCGGGAACCACCTCTGCGTTCACCACCTGCACCACCACCTCCAAGGAGGCTGAGCCCTCCCCGCATGCATTCACATCCGTCACATTGAAAGTGGTCGTCCCTGCCAACGGCGTCACCTCTTGCACGGCGAGGGTCAAGTCCGTCAGCAAGGGGTTGGGGGACCACACCAAATCTGGCGAGCCGTTGGCGATCAGTTCAACTGACTCTCCTACGCACACCGGCCCCACGGGCATGATGTTGGGGTTGGGCAGGGTCTGGATGTTCACTTCGATGTCGGTGTTCACGGGGGCCAAACACCCTGTGGGGTCGGTCACCGTCAAGATCACATCGTAAATCCCTGGACCCGGAAAAGTGTGGGTGGGCTCGTATTCCGTACTCGTCCCGTCGTCGTCAAAGGTCCACAGGTACTCATAGCCTTCTGTGGACGTGTTCACAAAGTCCACGGTTTGGCCATTGCAAAGCACCCCTGGGGTGCCCACATCAATGCCCACATTCAACTCCCCCAATTCAAACTTGAAGAGCCCCAGGTTGCAGTTGAAGCTGTCGTTGGTGGAACTCCAAGCGCCCGGGGTGGTGGGCAAGTCGCTGTTGCCTCCACAGCCTGCGCACATGGCTTGGTAGACCGTTCCGTCCTTGTCAAACCGCGACGTCCCACCGTCCACGTGTTCATTCGATTCGCCTCCCCCAAAGAAGGTCGCGTAGTTCAGGTCAAGGCCACCTGGGTCCATCACCCCAAGCCAAAAATCCGATCCGTCGGTGCCGAGTTGGTAGCCGCCCTCCGTGGTGGGCATGCCCGAGGTGCTGGAGGTGAAGATGTACGGGCTGGAATTGTTGGTGGAACCGCCCCATCCACTGAGGTAGATTTCACCACAATCGCTGACCAAAAACGCGGTGGGACTGATGTCGATGCTCCCGACGTTGCCTGGGGCCCCAATGCGGGTGTGCCACACCAGGTCGTCCAAACCTGGGGACAGGCAGGCTACAAACTGGCCTGCTTGGGGACTCTCGTCGTACGTTCCTGCTGTGATGGGTTTGCCTCCGATGCTTTGGCCAAAGAGGTACACGCGGCTCACGGGGTCCACTTGCACGAAGTAGGCCTGATCGTAGTTGTTGGTGCCAAACAATGTGGCCCCTGTTGCAGGGCCACCTCCCGCCGGATAACGCACCACAAAACCATCTGCCAGCCCACCAAAGCTGCCGTCGTCCGCATTCGCCAAGGTGGGAAAGTTGTTGGAGGTGGTGCCGCCGCAAACGACGGCCTCCCCTCCCGGGGTGAACTGCACGCCGTAGGCCGCGTCCTCAGAGGAGCCCCCAACAAACGTCGACCACTCCAAGGTGCTCAGGTCAGAGGACATGCGGAACACGACAGCATCCGTAGAACCCCCACCAAAGGCCGGGGTCGGTGCATTGACCATGGGGAAATCGCTGGCCCCGGTCACGCTGGCAACCCAAGGTCGGTCGAAGTCATCGACGTTGATTTCTCCGCGGAACACATCCCCGTAGTTGTAGTTCAGCAAGTCCCCGCGGTTCACCCCCGAAGGGCCATTGCAACCCCCTATGTACGTGGATGATTCCAAAACGCACCCCGCATCGACTTCCGTGAATTTCATGACAAACAGGCTGGAGCCGTTGGGCAATCCGCCCCCACCCGGATAGTTGCAACAGGCATCCAAATTCACCGATGGATTCGCACAAAAAGACCCTTCAAACGCCCCTGTGGTGACAGGGAAGTCGGCAGAGCCTGTCGTGCCCAAGATGTACATGGCACCGTTGCTGTCCGACACAATGCTCGACGGCACGTCGAGTTGAGACCCACCGATCACCGTGCTGTATTCCAAACCGGTTCCGTCTGCTGAAAAGACACTGAAGCCACAGTCAAAGGGTCCGGAAGCCGCCGTCATGGCCGTCGACACCGCTCCAGCGGTGGTGGGGTAAGTCCCCAGGTCACCGTTCCAAAGCGCCGTTCCCCCCAAGGCCCGTCCCTCGTCGTCGTAGGCCGCCGTGAAGCCCCAATTGGGCTGGGACGACCCGATGTAAGTCGCAAACACAATGTCGGGGTCGATCACCAAGTCCAATTCTGGATTGTGATCGCCCACCTCAAACGTCACCGCGGAGCCGTTCAAGAGGTAACGCACTTCGACCTCTCGCAAGCGGTCTTCTTCCATCTGGTACGCAAAGGGAACCCCCCACCGCGCTTCGGCCGTCTCGCCAAGTTGGCATCTCAAACTCCCATCGGGCAACAAAGAGAGCAATGCCCCTTCGTGCCGTATGGCCACCTTCGCAGCATCCGCACCGGGATGCACGATCCAGTCTTCCTTCCAGCCAGGCCCTGGAAGCTCGGCTTGGTCCCCGCGGGTGCGCGGACCCACCCGCAAATCGATTCCGGGCCAAACATTGTGGAGTTTGAAGCGGGTCTCGGGCACCAAACCCTCGGCCCAGCGCGACGGGTCCTGGCCCAAATACACGTTGACGCGGTGGCCCGCTTCAGAAAGCACCTCGCGCTCGAGGTCGGGGTCGCTTCCCTCCCAATGCACCTGCCACCCGTGGCTTGTCAAAAGAGCCTCCGGGTCGAAGGCCGTCAAGCGATCATCTTGGTGGGCCCAAAGTTCGTCGTACCCTTCGCCGGCCACCCAGATGTTCATGCCGTCCTCTTCCAGCCAAGTCACTCCCCCGGCCCAGTCCGCGCGCGCAAGGGCGGGCACCTCCCATTGGCCTTGGT
This sequence comes from uncultured Flavobacteriales bacterium, assembly GCA_963933635.1. Lineage (GTDB taxonomy): Bacteria > Bacteroidota > Bacteroidia > Flavobacteriales_D > Sanyastnellaceae > UBA11663. Next base: position 9,578 of record CAWVVM010000016.1, on the reverse strand, counting down.
TGGGAAGCCACTGCAACTCCCCTGAATGCCCTTGCCCGAAACCCAGGGTGGTAACCCCTGCCAGGGCCACCATGAAAACCAGGTAGGCTTGGAGGGCATTCCATGGGGGACATTGAAAAGATCTGCGTGGCATCTAGGCGAATGTAATGAAGGGGGCAAGGGGTTGACATGAAAAACGGTCGACGTAGGTCAGAAGTTGCCTCAACACCATCCTTGGCAGGACTTAGGACAGCTCGTCGCTCAACAAGCGCATCTCGATGGAAGGGGCCATTTTTTCATGCAGGATGCGGTAGGCCGCCTCGGCAATGGGGATGTCCACCTTGAATTTTTGGTTCATCCCGTGGATGCCTTGGGACCCCGTAAACCCCTCGGCCACCATGTCCATCTCCAAGAGGGCCGACTTCACCGTGTAGCCCTTGCCCACCATCGTCCCGAGCGTTCGGTTGCGGCTGTGCGGGCTGTACGCGGTCACCAACAAATCCCCCAAATAAGGACTGCCCTTCACGTCTCTGTCGATTTCATGGACCGCCGCCAAAAAGCGCTTCATTTCCTGGCTCGCATTGCTGACCAAAACACTGATGAAATTGTCTCCATACCCCAAGCCATGCGCAATCCCCGCGGCAATGGCGTACACATTTTTCAACACCGCAGCGAGCTCTGCCCCGAAAACGTCGTCGGACGTTTGGACCCGAATGTAACGGGTCTCCAAAAGCTCGGCGAACTCCTCAGCATGCGCCTCATTGGGGCAAGCCACCGTCAGGTAGCTGAGTTTTTCCCGGGCCACCTCTTCTGCATGGCAGGGGCCGCAGATCATGCCAATGTTCTCGTAGGGGATGTCAAAGGCCTTGTGCAAGTAGCGTGCAGGAATGCTGTCGTATTCCGCCACCATGCCCTTGACGGCAGAAAACACCACTTTGGTTTCCAGGCCTTTGATGGCGCTGCTCTGAAAAACCTCATGGAGGTAAAGGCTGGGAATGGCCACCACCAAAACATCGCAGGCGTCCACCACCTTTTGCATGTCCGTGGTCACATCAAGCTTGTGCTGTGCAAAGCTGATGCTTTGGATGTAACGTGGGTTGTGCCCATACTTCATCAACTCCTCTGCCGTGTCCTCGCTTCGAACCCACCAATGGAGGGTGTCCACGTTTTGGCACAGCATCTTGGCGATGGCTGTTGCCCAACTCCCACTGCCGAGGATCCCGACTTTCATGGCCCAAAGGTAGTCGCTTCCCTGCGGAAGGAGAATGCTTGGGAGGCGTCTAGGTGAAGCGTACCTTCGCGCGCGACGACTTTGACGCACTTGAAACCACGAACCATGAGCGAAGACGGATTGAAGAAAATCATCAGCCACGCAAAGGAGTATGGCTTTGTCTTTCCCAGCAGCGAAATCTATGATGGCCTGAGCGCCGCGTACGACTACGGCCAACTCGGCAGCGAGCTGAAGAACAACATCAAGCAGTATTGGTGGACCGCCATGGTGCGCATGAATGAGAACATCGTGGGCATTGACGCCTCCATCTTTATGCACCCGACCACATGGAAGGCCTCGGGACACGTGGATGCATTCAACGATCCATTGATCGACAACAAAGACAGCAAAAAGCGCTACCGCGCCGATGTGCTGATCGAGGACCACATCGCCAAAATTGAAGGCAAAATCAACAAGGACATCGCCAAGGCGCTCAAGCGGTTCGGAGACGACTTTGACGAGGCCCAGTTCCGGGAAACCAACCCCAACGTTCTGCGTCGACAGGCGCAGATGGACGACATCCATGGGCGCTTCAAGTCGGCCATGGAGGCCGAGGATTTGGCCGCCGTGAAAACACTCATAGAAGATCTGGGCATCACTTGTCCTGTGAGCGGCTCCAAAAACTGGACCGACGTGCGTCAATTCAATTTGATGTTCAAGACGGAACTCGGAGCCGTCAGTGGCGACTCAGGTGTGGTGTACCTCCGACCTGAAACGGCCCAAGGCATCTTCGTGAACTACCTCAACGTTCAGAAGAGTGGCCGGATGAAATTGCCCTTTGGCATTGCCCAAATCGGCAAGGCCTTTCGAAATGAAATCATCGCCCGTCAATTCATCTTCCGCATGCGGGAGTTTGAACAGATGGAAATGCAATTCTTCATCAAGCCAGGGACACAGGAGCATTGGTACAACCACTGGAAAGAAGCGCGCATTCAATGGCACCAGGCCTTGAATCTGGGCGAGGGACAGTACCGGTTCCACGACCACGTCAAGCTTGCGCATTACGCCGATGCGGCATGCGACATCGAATTCAACTTCCCCATGGGGTTCAAAGAACTCGAAGGCATCCACTCACGGACCGACTTTGACCTGAAGCAGCACGAGGAGTTCAGCGGCAAGAAACTGCGCTACTTTGACCACGAGACCCAAGAGAGCTACGTGCCTTACGTGTTGGAAACGTCCATTGGATTGGACCGCATGTTCTTGGCCGTGATGAGCAGCGCCTACCGGGAGGAAACGCTCGAAGACGACAGCACGCGCACCGTGATGCGCATTCCGTTTGGGCTGGCCCCTGTGAAGGCTGCTGTCTTGCCTTTGATCAAAAAAGATGGGCTCCCAGAAAAGGCCCGGGAAGTGCTCGCCAAGCTTCAGCTGCACCACAATGTCCAGTACGACGAGAAAGACGCCATTGGACGTCGCTACCGTCGACAAGATGCCATTGGCACGCCACTTTGCATCACCGTGGACCACGACACCCTCGAGGACCACGCCGTGACGGTGCGCAACCGCGACACGATGCAACAAGAACGCATTGCCATTGCCGACCTCAACGCCCACGTCGATGGGTTGGTGAGCATGGCCTCGCTGTTCCAAGCCTGATTTGAACGACCTCATTTGACCTCCCCCATGACCCTATCCGACCTCCAGATTCAAGGCCAGCGCGCCTTGGTCCGAGTGGACTTCAACGTCCCTCTCGACAGTGCACACCAAATCACGGACGACACCCGCATCCGACGGGCCATTCCCACCATCCAAGCCCTGCTGGATGGAGGCGCTTCCGTGGTGCTCATGAGCCACCTTGGAAGGCCCAAAGGTCCCGATGCAGGACTGTCCCTGAAGCACCTCGTCGGACGCATCTCCGAACTGTTGGGCACAGACGTAGCCTTCGCCTCGGACTGTGTGGGCGATGCCGCCCTCGACGTGACGCAACAACTGAAACCTGGGGAAGTGGCGTTGTTGGAAAACCTGCGCTTTCACCCCGAAGAAAAGGCGGGAGATGAGTTTTTTGCCGGGCAGCTGGCCGAGAACGGAGATGTCTATGTCAACGACGCCTTCGGGACCGCCCACCGGGCACATGCCTCCACGGCCGTCATTGCCAAGTTTTTCCCGGAAGACAAAGCGTTTGGGCTCCTCATGCACAACGAGATCAACGCGCTCAACAAGGTGCTTGCCACCCCTGCCAAACCTTTGCTCGCCATCATCGGTGGCGCCAAAGTGAGCAGCAAGCTGACCATCCTTGAGAACCTCGTGGACAGGGTGGACCGCCTCATCGTGGGCGGCGGCATGGCCTACACCTTTGTCAAGGCCCAGGGAGGTGCCATCGGCACGAGTTTGGTCGAAGACGACATGCTGGACAAGGCCAAGCGGATCCTCGAAAAAGCACAGGCAGCCGGCACCGAACTCTTGTTGCCGCAAGACACGTTGTGCGCGGACGACTTTTCTGCAGAAGCAAACACCGCCATTCACCCCACCCACGCCATCCCTGACAACTGGATGGGCTTGGACATTGGGCCCAAAACACGGAAGGCCTTCGTCCAAACCGTGTTGGAAAGCCGCACCATCCTCTGGAATGGACCCATGGGGGTCTTTGAGATGGACGCCTTTGCCGGTGGCACCAACGACGTGGCCGCCGCCTTGGCCAAGGTCACGGCAGAACACGACGCCTTCACTTTGATTGGCGGAGGAGACTCCGTCGCTGCCATCCACAAAGCTGGCCTTGCCAGCGCGGTCAGCTACGTCAGCACCGGAGGGGGCGCCATGCTCGAAGTTTTGGAAGGAAAGGTCCTGCCAGGCATTGCAGCCATCCAGGACTGACAGCAAGCCAACAGACCGGCTTCAAGACGTCTTCAGGCCGTCTTCAGGCCGTCAGAATGTCCTTCATGACAAACATGCTCTGCACCTGCGCAATGTTGGGCATCGCGGCCAAACGCTGGGTGATGAACCGATGGTAGGCATCCATGTTCGCCACCTCCACCTCCACCAAGTAGTCGAAGGTTCCGGCCAAATGATGGCACGACCGCACCTCCCTGTGGCGACCGATTTCGCTCTCAAACTCTTCCAACAACTCCCTTTCATGGAGCTTTAGTGAGACGTTGCAATAGGCCCGAATCTCCATCCCCAACTTCTTCCGATTGAGCCTTACGGTGTAGCCCTCGATCACGCCTTGGTCCTCCAACCGCTTGACACGGGTGAAGACCGCACTTCGGCTGAGCCCTGTCAGCTCGCTCAAATCCTGCATGCTAGAGCGTCCGTCAAACTTCAAATGCTCCAAAATCGCACGGTCGACAGCATCCATCGTTCACTTGTGTTGATTCGTTCCAAAATATCCGCCCACTACAGAACAAATGTATACTTATTTCTTTCATTTTCTTCATTTGTTTTGTTTGTGTGTCTTTGATAGAACAAATCATTGATTTTTGACTCATGAAGAAACGCTTGGAAACCCGCGCAATGTTCGCAGGATACCGGCCTCAAGACGCCGACATGGCGGTGAAGCCCCCGATGCACCCCGCCTCCACCTTTGTGTTCCCAGATGCGAGAACAGGCGCTGCCCACATGGAAACAGCCTATGGGGTCGAAGGCGCAGAGACCCCTCCAGACGGCTACATCTACAGCAGGCTAGGCAACCCGACGCTGCGCATGGCTGAAGTGCGACTTGCCGCATGGGACGACAGCGAAGACGCGGCGCTTTTTGCCAGTGGAATGGCGGCAATCAGCACCACCCTCCTGGCGTGGTCAGGTGCGGACCGCCCCGTATGGTTTGTGGGCCCGCTGTACGGAGGCTCTCATCACTTTCTCGAAGAAGTGCTGCCCGACATGGGCCGCGACGTGCGTGAAATCGAAAACCTCGAAGGCCTTGACCATGCCTTGCATGCCGCAGAAGGCAAGTTGCCCGGCATCATCTACCTGGAGACGCCTGCCAACCCCACCATGCAACTGCAGCGCATCCGCACTGCGTCAGAGTGGGCCACCACCCACAGCACATCCGATCACCGCATCCTCGTGATGGTCGACAACACCTACCTCGGGCCTGTGCTTCAGCGGCCCCTCGAAGAAGGAGCGGACGTCGTGTTGTACTCGGCCACCAAGTACCTCGGCGGCCACAGCGACCTCATTGCAGGAGGGGCTTCAGGCAGTGCAGAGGCCATGGGGCGGGTGAAGGAGTTTCGTACGTTTTTGGGCGGCATGCTCGACCCACATTCGGCCTGGATGCTAGCGCGGTCAATGGAAACCCTTCACGTCCGCGTCGAACGTCAACAAGACAATGCAGGCCTCCTGCTCGCCCACTTGCGTGAGCTCTGCGGTCCTGAGGCCATCAGGTCGGCGTGGAAGGAAGATTTGAGCGCCATGGGCGAAGACATCTCCATTGCAGAAGAGCAACAGCGTGGTGGAGGTTCCATGATCGGCTTGACCGTCCCGGGTGGCCGTGAAGGCGCCTTTGCCTTCCTCGACGCCTTGACCGTATTCAAATTGGCCGTGAGCTTGGGGTCGACAGAGAGCTTGGCGGAACATCCCGCCAGCATGACGCATGCAGGCGTACCTGCAGAGGCCAAGGTCAGAATGGGCATCACCGAAGGGTTTGTCAGGCTTTCCGTGGGCTTGGAGCATCCCGAAGATTTGAAAGAGGATGTCGCGCACGCTTGGAAAGTCGCCTGCGAAGTGGCGAACTTGCCCGTGTGAAGACCATTCAATGGATCATCCGATGGACCCTGGCATGCCTAGGCATGTGGGGCTCGGTGCACGCCCAAGACAGGGTGCATTTGTACCCCGACGACCAGTTGGTCTATCGCGACATGCTGGCCCATGTGGAGCACAACGTCGTACGCTTGGGTCCCTCTTGGTCAGGTGAAGTCGCCTACACGTTGCACGCCGACAACATGTGGGAGGAGACCCACTTGCATTTGGGCTACAGCACCAGCGCCTTGGACATTGCCTACACCGTGCGTGAAGGCAAGCTTTGCCTGGGGGATTCCCATTTTTCAGACGGAATCTTGTACACCTACCACGACGGCTCCATCTTCATTGGCGACTCCACGTTTCCGTTGGATGTCGCCTACACGCTCCGTGAAGAAGTGCCAGCCTTCCCTTCCCCTTCAGGCGCTCCCGTCTGGGGCATCTACAAAGAAGACAGCCGGTCATGGACCGACCGAGTCGGGGTGATGGAAGGCCTCGCGAGCCCGGCCCAAATCTTTGGGTTGCTCGCCGCCGCAGGGCTTCTGTGACCGGCGCCATCGAGCGTTTCGTGGTTTCTTTTCCTCAGGAGTTGGAAGCCCATCTACCATCCCCAATGTTTTGGTGACGGGTACCTTTGAACAAGTGTAGACATAATTTTGTATTTTTATATGCCTCTAAAGGCACATGACCATGCATTTTCACAAGGACACTCCACGCCATTGGCCCCTCCGAGCCCTCCTACGGGTGGCTTCGCTGTGCGCCCTTTGGGGCGTGGTACTGTCCCATGGGACGGGGGTTCAAGCCCAAAACATGGTCCGCGATTGGAACGAAGTGCTGTTGGAGTCCATCCGTGCCGACCTGGCGCGTCCTACGGTCCATGCGAGGAACTTGCACCATTGGTCTTTGGCCTGCTACGATGCATGGGCGGCCTACGACAGCACGGCAGCTCCCTTTCTTGTGAACGTCAACCTGCCGGCGATTGAAGACCCCGTAGCGCGCCGTTTGGCCCAAGAAGAAGCCATCAACTATGCCTCCTACCGTCTCTTGTGGAACCGTTTTTCAGGAAGCCCCGGGGGCAATGCGACCTTGATGTCCATCTTCCAACACTTCGCGTTGGAGGGAGGCGTAAACAGCATGCAGAGCACGGACTACCTCGTGGATGGACCAGCAGCGCTCGGCAACTTCATCGCGCAACAAGTCTTGGCCTATGGTTACGCCGACGGGAGCAATGAGATCAACGGTTACGCCAACCAACACTACACGCCCTCCAACCCGGACATGTTCATCGAGACCGTGCCGGGCAACCCCTTCTTGGCCCAGCCCAACCGCTGGCAGAGCATCAACCTCAGCACATTCATTGGGCAAAGTGGGGTTCCAGAATCGGAAACCCCTCCGTTCCTCAGCCCCGAGTGGGGACAGGTGACGCCGTTTGGCCTTCCGGACAGTGCGCGCACGGTGTACATGAGCGACGACGGCCATCCCTACCCTGTATGGCTGGACCAGGGTGCGCCACCGCTTCTGTCTTTGAACTATGCCCAAGGGATCGAGGATTCTTACACATGGGGACATGCCATGGTGTTGCGCTGGTCGGAACATTTGGACCCCACCGACGGCGTCATGCTGGACATCAGCCCGTCTTCTGTGGGCAATGTCGACCCCTCACTTTTGAACCTCGGTTACTCGGAGTACGACCAGTTTTACGACTGGGAGCATGGGGGAGACCCCAGCCAAGGCCATGCCCTCAACCCGGCCACAGGAGCGGCCTATGAGGAACAACTGGTGCCGCGCGGAGACTACACCCGTGTGTTGGCGGAGTTTTGGGCCGATGGCCCCGATTCAGAAACGCCTCCGGGACACTGGTTCAGCATCGCCAATGGGGTGATGGACCACCCCGATTTTGAGGCCAAATGGCGTGGCGAAGGTCCCGACATGGACCCCTTTGATTGGGCGGTGTGTGCCTACTTCACACTTGGCGGGGCGTTGCACGATGCCGCCATCGCCGCATGGAGCCACAAAGGCTGGTACGACTACATCCGACCCGTGTCCGCTTTGAGGTGGATGCAAGGCCGAGGACAGTGCACCGACCCCAATTTGCCCAATTTTGATGCCACGGGCCTTCCCCTGGTCCCTGGGTTTTGTGAGATGGTCACGCCGGGCGACCTCGACTTTCCGAGCCCCGCTGATGTGGACAAACTCAAGGTCCGCGCCTGGAGGGGACCCGAGTACATCAACAACCCAGCCACCGACGAAGCTGGTGTGGATTGGATCCTTGCAGAACAGTGGTGGCCCTACCAACGGCCTTCCTTTGTGACCCCCCCCTTTGCCGGGTACGTCAGCGGACACTCCACCTTCTCGCGGGCCGCAGCAGAGGTGATGACCGCCATCACCGGGGATGCCTTTTTCCCTGGTGGCCTTGGCGAGTTTGTGGCACCCGCGGACGATTTCCTCGTGTTTGAAGAAGGACCCTCACAAGACATTGTGTTGCAGTGGGCAACCTACCGAGATGCCTCAGACCAGTGCAGTTTGTCCCGCATTTGGGGCGGCATCCACCCGCCGTGCGACGACCTTCCCGGACGCCGCATTGGACTGGAGGTGGCCGAACACGCGTTGAACCTGGCCTTCGACTTGATCGAGGCCCATGCGGTTTGTGCGGCTGATTTGAACGGCGACGGCACCCGCGGCATCGACGACATGTTGATTTTGCTGGCCAGCTACGACTCCATCCCCGTTTTGGGCGTGGAAGACTTGGACGACGACGGGTTTGTCGGGGTCAACGACGTGCTGGAATTCTTGCTCTACTTCGGAACGGAGTGCGACTGAAGCACCAAAAACGGGCTTCTAAAAACTCATCTCAAGCCTCTTCGAGACGGAAGGTGTACCCCTCCATGATCTCGTTCACGAGCAGTTTGGTGCATGCATCATTGACCAAGCCTTCTGCCGCCTCGCGGCTGTCCGCTTCCACCTCCAGAGTCACGTGCTTTCCGATGCGCACATTGCCCACAGTCGGCAACCCGATGTTGGGCAAGTTGTTGCTGACGGCCTTTCCCTGAGGGTCCAACAAAGCGGGAAGAGGCATGATCTCGATGGCGGCGCGGAATTTCATGTGCAGAGGTGCGTGGGTGGATGAATGTCAATCAGTGGTGGGCTGTGGCGTGGTGGCCATGGCCAATGCGAGGTACAAAAGTAAACACAGCGGCACAGCAATGAACGCGCTTTTGCAAGCAAACCAGGACCCGATGCCCACGCCCAAAATCACAGGGACCATGACCCCACGCATTTGGTCCACATGCGTGCTGACGCCCCACCCCTTCAACCCCCACATCCTCCTGCGGCTCACCATGGCCAAAGGCACCACCACAAGGCCCACCCAAGCCAACGAAGTGGCCCAAAGCACCTCCGGACCGCCCTGCAAATCTCCCCAAGCCAGCATCACCCCCATCCAAAAGATTCCTGCAGCGGGTGCCGGCAACCCTTCAAAAAACGGTCCTCCTTCCCCTTCTCCTGCCGCCACATTGAACCGTGCCAAGCGGTAGGCCGCGGCTGCCGCCACACCCAAGCACGCCACCACCTCCCAAGTCATCGCCGCCCCACCATCGTCCTGGAACAGGCGCATCGCCACCATCGCTGGCGCCACGCCTCCCGTGACCACATCTGC
>CAWVVM010000015.1:0-57958 GCA_963933635.1 uncultured Flavobacteriales bacterium | reverse complement strand
CCCCTTGTTTTTTGCACGACACTTTTTGAATCCCACCCTTGAAGACCATTGTTCATCCCAACGGCACCCGTGGCCACGCCGACCACGGCTGGCTGCGCACTTCCCACAGCTTTAGTTTTGCCCAATGGCAGGATTCTGAGCGCATGAACTTTGGCGCCTTGCGGGTGCTAAACGATGACTTTGTGGCGGGAGGAGCTGGGTTTGGGGCCCACCCGCATGACAACATGGAGATCCTAAGCATCCCACTGTCAGGTGCCTTGGAACATGCAGACAACATGGGCAACCAAACGGTCATCCGGCAAGGAGAGGTCCAAATCATGAGTGCAGGAACCGGTGTCGTGCACAGTGAAAAAAACCACCACTCGACAGAAGAAGTCCAATTCCTCCAGATTTGGGTGTTCCCAGACGAGCGCCACCTCTCCCCTACGTATGACCAAATCAAGGTGCCCCAAACGGGAGACTCTGGCGAACTGCCTTGCATTGCTTCACCGGATGGGTCAGAAGGCGTTCACATCCATCAAAATGCTTGGTTTTACCTGGGATGGATGCAAAAGGGTGGTCACCAAACCCATCGCATGCACGCTGAAGGCCAAGGTCTGTATGCCTTCGTGCTGGAGGGAGAAGCCCAAATAGGCGGGGTGGCCCTTGAGAGGAGAGATGCCGTTGGCATATGGGAGGTCCCAGAAATCGAAATTGAAACAGCGAAGGACAGTCAGCTTTTGCTGATGGAGGTGCCCATGCGTTGGTGATTCAGAGGTCGAGCAGCTGCCTGAACATGTAAACGTCCAAGGGCTTTTCCATGAGCGCGATGACGCTGGAATCATCTTCAGCTTGACGCAATTCCTTTCTGTCGATGCTGGCACTCAACATGAAAATCCGGCACATGGAACGGGTCGCCTCAGGCAGGTCACGGAACGACTCAAGCCAAGCAAACCCATCCATGTTGGGCATGCGAATGTCCAAAAGCACCCACCGTGGGGAAGTCCAAGTAGCTCCTTCGCGTTCAATCAACGCCAGGGCAGCTTTGGGATCGGTGAAGGCCGTGATGTCCTGACTGATTCTCGCAAGCTTGAGCAACTTGGTGTTGACTGCATTGTCAATGTCGCTGTCGTCGATGAGCAGGATTTGCATACCGACAAGGTACAACGACCGTCATTTCCGCGAACGCGCTCCATGCACACCCCTCAAAAATCAGCGTCAGGATGTTCAATCCACCGAATGGAACGGGACAGGACCTCCGCCCATTGGGTCTTCTCAGCACCCAAACCCGGGTGGCCGTTGCAATCGTCGCGCAACTGGAGCAATGCCTCTCGCATGGCCTTCAAATTCTTCCCGTAAGAAGCACTTCTTTCGCTGCTTTGCGCCCTTTGACGGTAGATGCCACTTGCTTCCTCCACCAATTTTTTCAACTCCAGTTCGTTCCAAGGCTTTGCGATGTACTTGTAGATTCTTCCTTTGTTGATGGCGTCGATGACAGCGTCGATGTCGGCATGGCCCGTCAAGAGCATGCGCACCGGATCTGGATGGTCCGACATGATCATTTCAAAAAACTCCACACCACTGATGTCGGGCATTTTTTGATCTGAGATCACCACTTCGATGGGATGCTCCTGCAACATCCTAACGGCTTCGGAGGCCAAGGTGGTCACATGAACCTGAAAGTCGCGGCGGAAAGCGGCGCGGAAAGCCGTCAAATTGTGTTCTTCGTCGTCGAGGTAGAGTACGTGAATCATGCGGGGAAGGTGATGAGAAAGGTAGAGCCTTGGCCTAAAGTGGACTGTATGTCGAGCGCTGCATGATGGTCGTCCAAAATGCCCTTGACAATGCTAAGCCCCAATCCAGTCCCCTCACCAACGGCTTTGGTGGTGAAGAATGGATCAAAAATTTGGGCCATCGTTTCGTCGTCCATTCCCACGCCATTGTCTTGGATGGCCACTTGGACCTTCGCGGCCCCCTCCTCGACAATTCTACGGGTCCGGATGCTGACCTCTCGCTCCTCCCTCGGCCGGGTCTGTGTGGCTTGGGCAGCATTGTTGATCAGGTTCATGAACACCTGATTCAATTTTCCTGGCTGACAAGAAACTTCTGTATCGTCTGCAGACAGGTCCAATACAAGCGACGCCTCGCCATTCAGGGAAGAACGCAAGATGACCATCGTAGATTCCAACAATTCGTTGATGTTCGCCTGGATCGCGGCGTCACCGTCCATGCGACTGAAGATCCGAAGGCCCTTGACAATCTCTGCCGTGCGTTGGGCGCCATCCTCAATGCCGGTCAACAACTCCTCGATTTCTTTCATCGTGAAAGCCAAATCCATCTCCTGCAACCTCTTGTGCAAGGCCTCCACCTGAAGCACGAGTTCCGCTTCTGTGCCGTGAAGTTTGTCGAGGGCCTCCACCACCGCCGAAACATCTTCAAAGTCCCTCCGCAAACTCTGTGCACTGGAGGAAACAAAGTTGATGGGGTTGTTCAGCTCGTGGGCGATGCCCGCTGTCAACTGACCAATGCTGGCCAATTTCTCCGACTGCACAAGTTGGTCTTGGGTCACTTGCAACTCCTTCAAGGCCCCTTCGAGGGAGTCGCGTTGTGACTCCAATGCCTCGGTGCGCTCAAGAACTTTGGATTCCAAAACCTGGTTTTGGTCCCTCACAATCTTCTCATTCAACTGGCTCACCTTGAGCTGTTCTTCCCGGGCCAAAGAAGACTCTTTTTTCAACTGGTTGATCCTGTCGGCCAAAGCAATGGAGAGAAGAACAACCTCCACAATGCTGCCAACAGGCATGGCGTACTTCGTCCATTGGTTGTGGGGAAGAATGCCAAATTCCTTCAGGGCAAACACCGACACAGCGATCAAAAACGTGGTGAAGGCCACCAGCAAAAACGTCGCGGACTTTTGTCCCCCTCTGCGCACCTCAAGGGCGGCAGGAACAGCCAAAAGGGCCGCTGATGCGACCACGTTGATCAGCAAAAAACCTAGGTTCAATCGACCCGTCGCGGTCACAGCCACCACCACCACATAGGCCCACAAAAAAGTTTGAAAAAGCCTGAGGTAGCGGGGGGCGTTGCGCTTCAAATTCAAAAACCGAATGACAAATAGAATGGTCGTGGTACCTGAAAAAATCCCAATCAAGTGCACCGCGCGCATGCCCCACCATGTGGAACTGTCCAGACCAAACAACGCGCCTTGGTACCCTTCCAAAAACAGTTGGGAACAAGACACCCCAATCAAGAAGAGCACGTACAACAAGTAGCTTCTGTCCTTTACTGTGAAGTACAGTACCAAATTGTACAACAACATGACCATCATGATGCCACCGTAGAAGGCAAAGAACAGGTCACGGCCAAGGCTATAACTTCGCAACCTCGCGGGTCTTTCCATGCGCACTGGCAACACCATTTGCTTGCCTGATTTCACCCCAAGGTGGACCTTGAATCCGCCGCAGTTTTGATCAGGCAGTGGAAATCTTGGATAATTGCTGCCATCCCATGGTCCATTTTGGTGCCACCTCTTGCCAGAGCCATGGGCTTCCATTCTGTACAACTCCCGGCCATCACATGACGCAATGCACACCAGTGAATCGCACATGGAAGAAGCAACCTCCAACCATTGTCCTTGCATCTCAAATCGGGACAAATCCACCTCGAACCAATGCCAAATGGGGCTGCCGAGGTGAAGGCTTGCATTCAATGTCGGCACTTCATCACAGACTTCACTTCCCGAAGCCATCAAGTCTGGCAAGGTGGTGGATGCGTCGTCTGCCTGCCACTCCAAAAGGCGCATCTCTTTGCCCAAGTACTGATGGGGATCCTGTGCCCATGAAGCAAGGGGAGCGACAAAGGTGATGAGTACCGCCCACAGCACTCCCCAACGGGCGCATCGACGAACGGTTGAACCTCCCATCAAATTGTGAGGTTCAGTCGAATCTTCAGCTGACCCTTGGGGCCATTCACATGGGTGGTGACGTCCTGTGGTCGCTCTCGGATGCCCGTCATCAAGGCCTCCACATCGGGCGCAACTTGGCCTTGGTACTCCGGATGTTTGTAATGCTCAATGCTTGCACGCAACGAGTCCGTGGGGTAAATGAAATATCCCTCTTCACCCAATTCGCTTCGGAGACGCCACCCATGACGCTCCCTCCACCGGCGTGTCACTGGGGAAGTCAATGCCACCAAGTGCTGAGCACCCACCAAAGGCATGGCCGCCATGGCCACTTGGATCAAAAACTCAGATCCCATCCCCATCCCCGCAAGCTCAATGGAGTTCCAGAGGGCATTCAATTCATATGCGCCTTCGGGAAGGATATCTTCCATAAAATTGCCCACCTTTTCATCCATGTGGCCCACGGCCTGATGAAGAGGAAAGTCATTCGCCACCATCCCTGGATGCATTCGCGCACCGGCCAAAACACGTTCCCCATCCGGGGTCAACACCGCAATGACCAGGACGTCGTCTCGGCGGAACCAGTCGGTGCGAAACGACGACAAGTTCTTGATGCCATAGGCCTCCAGCACCCTTTTGTGGCCTTCCAAGAGACGTCGACACAACTGCGGATCTTGGTTGGCACGCGACATCAGCACAATGGCCTCATCGATTGCCTGCGCCGATTGCAGGCGTTCAACCGATGGTCTGGAGGGAGAGCTGCTCATTCAGGTCGAGGGTGATGCGTGTGTCGGGAAGTTCTTCGCCCAATGCCAAACGGCGGCATGCTTCAGCGGCGTGGGCGCCACCAGCGGCAACCCCCGTGTACGTTTGTGGCCAACTGACAAGTTCTGTGCCTACTTTGGGCAGGCTCATGCGTCCACGGTCGGAAGCCTGTTCTACATTGACAAAGGCCTCTAGTGCTTCAGGGGTCCAGGCCGTTGCTTGAGAGAAAGTCTGCATGGCGACTTCGTCGATGCGGCCATGGAGGTAACCGTTGGTGGTCCATTCCGCTCGGTCATAGCGCTCAATGTCCAGCATGCCCCTGTCATTGGTGTCCATCACCACGGGGCAGCTATGGGCCTTGGCTGTGATCCGAAGCTGTGCCTTGATGGCCAGAGAGTCGCAGGCGTCAATGACTACATCGCACCCGTCGACGAAGGAGCTGACATTCTCTGCATGGATTCCATCCTCAAAAATCTCCAACGTCATGAAGGGATCGAATTCTGCGATGTGACGCGCAGTGACCACCCATTTGGGCAATTCAAGCTCATGCAATCCACACCGGATACGGTTCAGATTGGACAATTCAATCACATCGAAATCCGCCAACTTGAGCCTTCCACATCCACGTTCCATCGCCAAACAAATGGCCGCAGTGGAACCCACGCTGAGGCCCACGATGCCCACTGTCTTCGATTGAAGTGTGGCGGTCTCCTCCTTGGTGATTTTTTCTCTGTTGCGGTTGGTACGCACTTCCACAAAAGCCTCCTCAGGAAGCAAACGAACCAGTCTCCCAGTCCAAGGATAATGCACCCAAACACCAAATTGATCCCAGTCGTGCTCCATCATCAATTCAGCGAGTGTGGAGGCCAGAAGCGAGGGGTCGTGCTTGGCAGCGGGGTGGTGACACACCGCCCATTCTGCGACTTGCGCATCGAGTGTGTCGTACTCCTCTAAAATGGATCCAGAAGACCTCAAAGTCTCCAACCTGATGCGGTCAGATTCTTCGGAGAGGTGCAAAATTTCGGGCTTCCAGAGGTGCGGTGAAGGCATACTGCAAAATCCCCCACAAGTGCGCGCAACTCAGGCCCAACCGTTGGAGTTGTCAACAGCAGACCGAGGACGACGAATGGGATCGGTTCACTTGCCGTAGTAGACCTTCATGTGGCCACGGGCCAAGGCATTGGCCCAGTTGCGGAGGCCCACCATGGCCGATTCCGTCTCTGCACTCACCGCCTCTTTTTTCATCCGAAGCACCAACCATCCATAGAGACCTACCATGAGTTGCTCCACTGGGTGGGTCTGCTTGTCTGTTTTTTTAGAAAGGTCCTCGAGCATGGGGGCTGCAGCCTCAAAGGCTGACTTGTACGTCGCATTGGCCATCGTACCCAAAAGAAGCTCGTGGAGATGGGCCAACTCCATCATCGTTTCTTGAACCGAGGAGGCATGCCCATGCTCGGTGGCGTTCGAGGCACGGAGAGAGGCTGCCAAATCCAACATCCACTGGATTTCTGCCTGAGGGTCCGTTCCCTCTTGAAGAGCCTGCTGCTCCGCCCAAGATTCCAGCACAGCAGGTTGGAACTGTGCAGCGCGAATCAGGTCCTCCATCTGCCAGCAGTAGAGCACATGGTCAACAATGTGGGCCGATTTCTTTTGGACAGCAATGGTCATTCTGTATCGGAATTGATGGGTTGTGGAGTTGCCGAATTGATGCGTTCCAAAACCTCCGAGGTGATGTCCCAAGGCTCTTTCCCGTAAAGCACTCCTTCTCCACTTAGACCCCAGTTCAAGATGAAATCGATGCCTTCTTCCTCCGCATGGGTCTCCAAGTTCCGGCGCAAGGCGTCGGCCAGAATCGACTTCATGTTTTGTTCTGCGACAAAGACGTCTTGCTCGGCTGCGCGCTGCATGGCCCGCAAGGCATCTTCCAACTCCATGATGCGGCGCTGGGCAATGTCCAATTCTTCTTGCGTGGCGCTGCCTCCCTGCGCATAGTCCAAGAGTTCTTGTGCCTCTTCTTGAAGGGGTGCCGCGTCCGCCTGCAGGCGCTCCTCGCGCGCGCCGATTTGGACTTCCAAGTTCGCCCTCAAGGTTTGCACAAACGCCATGCCCTCTTGAAGAGAATCGCCATGTACAAAGGCAACAACTGGACCGCCTGAGGCCTCCGTTTGGTCCGCCAGTGTGGGTTCAGAACCCACAGCGAGCCACGTCAACCAAAGAAGCCAAACCGCAAAAAAAGCCACGACTGGAATCAACCATTGAGGGGAGTTCGTTTTCATGATGTGTTTTGAGATTGTTGAAGTTGGGTGCGCATGTCCACAAAGCGCATGAGCACTTCCTCTGCCATTTGTGCAGCAGCGAACTCTACCTCTGCAAGGGAATGGTCAGCCTCGGCAAACTTGAACGCTTGCTCAAATCGATCCAACACAAACTGCAACCGGTACTGGCCGTTGTAGTTGTGCACTGTCACCCGCATGATCGGATGCGGGATGTGAGCCACTTCACGCATGGCTGCGAAGATAAGAGGGGCAGCCGGCCCTACCTTTGAATTGGGTGAGAATCCCACTCGATTTGAACATTTCCGTGTTTCAGACGTCTTGTTTCCATGATCCGAATCTTTCAGCTTTCTTTTTCTCAGCTGGCCCGAGGGTCAACCCTGTTGTTCCTCCTGGCCCTTTTGGCAACCTCTTGGGGCCAAACAGGACAGCCATCTTCCCGCAAAGGTGGACCCGAGGGTGAACGTGGGCCCAAGCCCAAGCTCGTGAGCGTTTTTGGGAAGGTCCAAGATGCCCAGACGCAAGAGGCCCTTCCCTTCGCTTCCGTGGTGGTGGTCAGCGCAAGGGACAGCTCCGTTCTGGACGGCGTCTTGAGTTCAGAAGATGGAGCCTTCCGCATGGAAAAAGTGGAGGTGGGACGCCTGGTTTTGGAAGTGCGCTTTCCGGGGTACCAAACCCAACGGGTTGGCCCACGTGTTTGCTCACCAAGGAACCCTGGATCTCTCAATTGGGAGGTTGGCACCATTCAGTTGGAATCTGAGATCACTGCCTTGAATGAAGCTTTGGTGTTGGAACAATCGTCCGTGATGGAAATGCGCGTCGACAGAAGGGTGTTTCATGTTGGCAACGATTTGACAAGCCGAGGCGGCAACACCTCTGAACTGCTCGAGAACATTCCTTCCGTCCAAGTAGACATCGACGGGAACATCACCCTTCGTGGGTCCTCAGGGGTGCAAATTTTGATCGATGGCAGACCTTCTGGGTTGTCAGGTGGGGCAAGAGAGGCCTTTCTGGAATCGCTGCCGGCAAGTGCTGTGGACCGTGTGGAATTGATCACCAACCCCTCCGCACGATTCGACCCCGACGGGACCGCCGGGATTTTGAACATCGTACTCAAAAAGAACCTTTTGGAAGGGTTCAGTGGACAGTTGCAGGCCACCTACGGAACGGGCGACAACCACGATGCCAACGCAAGTCTCAATTACAGAACTGCCAAGTGGTCCTTGAGCAGCAACATGGGCTGGAACGACCGACAAATGTTCATGCGAGGAGAAACACTTCGCGAGCAGTTCTGGTCGGAGGATTCCACTTCATTCTCCGATGTTCAGAGGCCGGGCGATTCAGAACGGAGGAGTCTGTCGGGTTCCCTCAAAGCGGATTGGAGATCGGGGGGGGGGCTGACGTTCTTTGCTGGCCTCAATGCCAACAAAGGGAGCCGCAACGGCTGGGATTCCACCTCGACTTCCGAATCTTGGCAGGGCGGTGGATTGGACGGCGTCACGACGGAAGTGTTGCGTAGCGAGCAAAGCACCAACGAATCCCAAGGAGGAGATGCCTTCGTGGGCTTTGAAAAAAAATGGGCAGAAAGCGGGGCCAAATGGACCGCCGATGTGCGGCGATCCTGCAATGTCCGGGAGGGACAAAACAAATTCTTGGACAGCCCTTTGACCAACGATGCGACGGTGCAAGACGTCCATACGTTCAACGCGCAGAACAACCAAAACGTCCGCTGGTTGGGGCAAACCGATGTCGAGCGAACCTGGGGAGAAAAAGGGAAGCTCGAGGCGGGGTTGAAAACCACCTGGAACCGGGACCAATCAGATTTCCAGTACACCGAATCGGACAGCAGTTTGCTGACCCAAGGCATCTATGTGCCTTGGGGACTTGACACGGTGAACTACACTTTCCTCTACGACGAAAAAATTCATGCGGGGTATGTCACGGCTGGCCAAACCTTTGGCCTCCTCGGAGTTCAGTTGGGTCTTCGTGCAGAACAGGCCTTCACCTCGGCCAGCCTTGCCGGGGCAGGACCGCAAACGGCAGCACCCTTTGAAAACAATTACTTCAGCCTCTACCCCTCCGCCAATTTCTTTGCCGAAACCGATGAAGAAAACACCTTCAGCCTGAGTTACAGCCGAAGGGTCAATCGACCGCGGGGACGTGAGTTGAACCCCTACTTGGACATGTCAGATCCTCGGAACTACCGATCTGGCAACCCCTTCTTGCTGCCGGAATACACCAACAGTTACGAACTCGCCCATCAATGGAAGCGGCAAAGAACGAGTTGGACCACTGCGTTGTTTTTCAAGGACACAAGAGATGTGATCCGACGCTTTACCCTGGCAGACACGACCGATGGGGTATTGCTGTCCACGTTTCAAAACTTGGGGCGCCAGCACAATGAAGGGTTGGAAATTTCTTGGATGGCCCGTTTAGGCAAAACGGGGCGACTCAATTGGACGACGAGTGCGTACCGAATCGTCAACGACGGCACCGGTTTGGACTCTCCGTTCAGCATTGCTGGCTTCAGTTGGAACAGCCGACTCTTTGCCTCATGGGCTTGGGGGAAGGCCTGGAAGTGCCAGGCCAACAGCTTTGTGCGTGGTGCCTCGGTCACGCCTCAAGGTCGGTTCAATGGGTTTGCCACCCTCAATTTGGCGGTCAGCAGAGACCTCCCCAATGACCACTGGCAACTCACTGTTCAAGCGAAAGACATTTTCAACACCCGGCGGTGGTCTTACACTACAGAAACCAACGCCTTCAGCCAAGACGTTTGGTTCCAACGAGAGAGCAGAAACGTCTACGTGACCCTTCAATACAAATTTGGAAAGCTCGACGAGCGAGGAGGAAGAAGTGGAAGAAGCGGGTCAGGTGGAGAGGACTTCATGATGGACTGAGGGCTTCGTCGCCAGCTCTGTCTTCCATGATCGCTTCAGTGGTGGCTGTTTGGGCGCACTTGCTTTGGCAGCCCATGCAGCAAGCCAGTGAAGCCAAGGTGCGGCCATTCGCTGGTGCAGGACGAGGCGATGTGGCTCGGCTCCCAGCGAAGACTTGACGTCCAAGGCCGTCCTGCCAAGGTTGACCGACGTGCATCCTCGTTCAATGCCCCATCGGATGAATTCCAGGAGCATCCTCTGGTACAGCGCATGGGTCTTGTTGTGGGGGCCATCAAACCCCACAAAGAAAGCCTCCACCTCGTGTCCATTGGTCATGCCGCAATGGAACCCAATGCATGCTCCATCCAAATGCGCCACCCATAGCTGAAAGTCGTCTTTCAATTCCTCCTTCAAGAGCACCAAATCTTCGGGCATCAAGCTGCCCAGTCGAAAGGCCATTCGGTCATACACCGCCTGATACAATCGGTACAATTCCGTTAGGTTGTCCTGAATGTCTTGGGCTGAGAAGTTTTCAAAAGTCAAGGAATGCGACAAGGATTCAATGCGCTTCACTTTGGTCCGCGCCTTGGTTCGAAGCGCAGTCTTGTACTGTTCAAAGCTCGTCAATCCAACAAGCGACACCTTCATGACGGGGTCAAATTCCAAATCAGTCCAATGCGGATTCCAGCTTGATGCCCCGGCAAGGCGCTGGCCATCGCCCCAAAGTGCATTGGCATATTGGTCTTTGACCAACCAAGCGCTGGGGGCTTTTTGATTGAGGGCTGTCAACATGCCCGGCGACTGGCAAAGCTCCTCCAAACATTTGTGTGCATCCACACCTGGCAAAAATCGGTGGCCATGTGGGCCACTCGCCAACGGCGTTCCCACCACACGCACCTTGAATTGAAGTCCTCCTTTGCGGTGCAGCCAGCGCTTAACTCTTTGAAACGCCCCCGTTCCCTCCAAGTGTTGGTCAACTCCCTGGCTCATGGCCACGCTGTCTTCGCACACTGCGATGCCGACCACGTCATCTTCCTCGTCGAGCCAAATGGCCGCACAAACCAACCTGTTGGGGCTGCGTAAGACTGCACGAATGGCCCTGCTGCTCAAGTGGATGCTTGGATCCTTCTCTAGCATGCCATCCCAAGCCTGCCAGTGCTCCTCCTCAAAATGTCCGGCCTTTTCTGCCGTGATCATCCGTGTCTTCATCATCATAAGCGAGAACCAATTCCGACAATCAATGTTCAACTGTGGTTCCGACCTCACGGCGGCCAAAAAACACGGCCAAGGCCAACCACAGCATCCACAATGCCGATCCAGCATGACTCAGCAGCCTGGCCGTCCCCCAACCTTGGGGCTCAAAGTGCAAAGCCACCACATGCTCGCCCGCAGGCACTTTCAACCCCTGCAAAATGTAATTGACCCGCACCAATTCTGTGGGCACCCCGTCCACTGTGGCGGACCACCCTAAAGGGTAATGCACCTCACTCATCACCAACAGACCTCCCCTTGCAGACTGCACCTCATAGCGCGATCCCTCCGGGTGGTAGCTCAACAGTTTGGCACTGGAGCGTCCAGGATCGCCAACGTCACCCAAGGACTCGCGGAAGGACGAATGCACCAAGGCTTTGTCGGCAGGATTGAGTTGAGCGATGCCATTGATTTCTTCTTCTGGACCCGTGACCCATTGAACTTCCTTCACCCACCAGGCAGGCCCCAGTCCTCCTTGGAATGGCAGCGGTTGTTGGGCCCCAGGCACCATCAAGTAGCGCACGTTCATCATGGCACATCCAGGCGCCATTTCTGAACCCAACTGGTATTGGCCCGCCTGAATGTTCTGAATCATTGTCGCGCGTTCTGGCGTCAACACGCGCTCGATGAAATCCTGATAGCGACGCAACTTGGCCCCATGGTACCCTCCCACGGATTTGTGGAAATACGAAGTTCTGGCGTCGTTGAATGGATTGGCCAACTCCATCACCCGGTAGTGGGAATTGGCCTGAAGCACTTCAAAGGCCGCCGCATCCTTGGCTTTGGCAAAACGACGGGTCAAGCGGGTGCCCAACTTGTCCTCCCAGCGCCCTTCTGCAGCCCGGACTTGCTCGTCATAATCCACCACAAACTGGGATTCTTGGGCAAGAATCGCGCGGTCGGCAGGATTGGCCTCAAAGGGAAAGCGTGCCGCCATCACAGGTTCAAAATTGTCCTCTCCCAGGTACCTGCGGTCGATGGAAACCATGTCCATGGCCACCAAGGCGGCAGTGCCCAAAACCACCCATCTCGCCTCAAGCCAGGACTTCACCAAGGCCAACAATGCCACGAGGGCCAACGCAGACAACCCCAGGGCGCGCAAAACATCGGCCCGAAACAGCTCCACTCGCAAACCGACTGCCCTGCTCCCCATTTGTTCCATGGCCGTGTCCGGACGAAGGGAACTCTCAAAATCAAACCAAAATTCAGGTGCGACGTAAAAAAGCACCATCAAAAGGACAGAAGCACCTCCGCCCAATGCCCAGCGCCTCCATTGCTTTTGAGCCTTCGGTTGACTGGCTTCATGCAACGCCATGGCCGCACCAAGTGGAACCACCAACTGCACGAGCACCAGCATCATTTTGGTGTCGCGGAACTTGTCAAACAAAGGAAGGTGGTCGAGAAAAACATCGGTCAACCCGCTGGCATCACGCCAAGAAAGCACGACCGCAAGAAGTGACACCGCAAAGGTGGGCCAACGAAGCCAGTGGCTGCCCACCAACCACCACGCAAGGCACAAAGCGAAGGCCATCGCCCCAAAGTAAAAGGCACCACCACTGAACCGTTGTTCTCCCCAGTACAAGGGATTGTTTCCTCCCTTCACATTGGGAATGGCAAGGCTCCAGAATTCACCACGGGCCATGCTGTATTCCAAAATGTAGTCCCTCGATAGGCCTCCATCGTCTTCACTGGAGCCATCGGTGTCAGACGGCAGAACCGCATCCCCACGTGTGGTGAATGCAGCGTATTGCTCTGTAAGGGACAACTCACCGGTCTGGGGAATCACTGCCAAAATGCCTCCAACCATCAACAAGCCTGTGGCTTTGGCCACAGTTCCCAATGTCCCCTTCAAGGCCGCGTGGATCCAAGCAGCCACAGCGACCGCCACCAAGATGAACAGCAAGTAGTAGGTCATCTGAACGTGGTTGGCACTGAGGTGCAATGCCGCAAACAGCGCGGCCACTCCGGCACCTCGCCAGGGTTTGCCTCTGAAGGCAAGCAACGTTCCTGCGAGAACACCCGGCATGGTGGCGATGGCTCGGACTTTCGTCGCATGGCCAGCCGCCAAATAGAGAACATTCAAGGATGACAACCCAAACCCCAGCCCCAAGACCAAGGCCATCCATGGCGACATTCCCAAACACAAACCCAAGATGTAAGCCGACAACATGGCGACAAACAGAGTGGCCACCTCCATAGGCATGGCAGCGCGGATGGACTTCCAAACCAACTTCGGTGCGGTGTTCAAGTCAGATCCCGTGATTTGAATCGTGGGCATCCCCCCAAACATCGCATCCGTCCAGTGCGGAACCTCTCCGTCCTTCGCCTGGAGATCCCGGGACTCTTTGGACATCCCGATGTTGTTTTGAATGTCCCCTTGACGGAGGCGCTTCTCCTCGAGCATGGCCGGTGCCATCAGGAAGGCGGACACCACGAACATGGCCAAAACCGCCATGGCATGCGGCAACAAATACGGCAAGAGAGAACGCAAGGAATCGGTGGTCATCATAAGGGGCAAGTTACTGAGAGAGCGAGGCGGTTGAGGTCAATCCTTCAACTCTTCAAAATCAACGTATTCCCCTTCCTTGGAATCGTCGGGATTGGCTTGGGAGCTTCCTCCCTTTGAGGAGGAATGGGAGGATGGTGGTCGTTGGCCACCAAATCGACCCGAACGCCGCCCAACCGTCCGATCCAACCAACGCCAGATGAACCACACCGCTATGATGTACGCAAAGGTTCGTAGCAAGCCCAACAACATCTGTGCTGGTTATTTGCTCAGGTACAAATTGCGCTCACTGTACACCTTCCTGAAAAACGGATCGCGCAGGTTGGGGATGAAGCGGATGGCTTCCCCTGTAGACTTCATCTCTGGGCCCAATTCCTTGTTGACATTGGGGAATTTCTCGTAGCTGAACACGGGGATTTTGACGGCATAACCGTCCATTTTTGGGTTGTGGGGCAAGTCCTTCAACTTGGCCTCGCCAAGCATGACTTTGGCCGCATGGTTCACATACGGCTCTCCATAGCTCTTCGCAATGAATGGCACGGTGCGGGAGGCCCTTGGGTTCGCTTCTATGATGAAGACGGTGTCATCCTTGACCGCAAATTGGACGTTGAGAAGACCCACAGTTTGAAGGGCCAGGGCAATGCGCTTGGTGTAGTCCTCAATTTGCTGGATGACCAAATCCCCTAGGTTGTAAGGGGGCAAAACGGCATAGCTGTCGCCTGAATGAATCCCTGCCGGCTCAATGTGTTGCATGATGCCCACGATGCGCACCTCATCCCCATCACAAATGGCATCGGCCTCGCATTCGATGGCACCGTCCAAAAAGTGATCGAGCAAAATCTTGTTTCCAGGCATGTCCCTCAGGATCTCCACCACGTGATGTTCAAGATCTTCTTCGTTGATGACAATTTTCATGCGCTGCCCCCCCAAAACGTAAGATGGACGCACCAAAAGAGGGAAGCCCAAATCGCGGCTGAGTTCCACCGCTTGGTCGGCACTTTCCACGACGCCAAACTTGGGGTAGGGGATGCTTTCTTTTTTCAGCAACGAACTGAAACTCCCGCGGTCCTCCGCAAGGTCGAGCGCCTTGTAAGACGTTCCCATAATGGGGATGCCATAACGCTCCAATTTTTCCGCCAACTTCAAGGCCGTTTGCCCCCCCAATTGAACGATGACGCCTTCAGGCTTCTCGTGCAAGATGATGTCGTAGATGTGCTCCCAAAAGACTGGCTCGAAATACAGCTTGTCCGCCGTGTCAAAATCGGTGGACACCGTCTCCGGATTGCAATTGATCATGATGGTCTCGTAACCACACTCTTTCGCTGCCAGCACCCCGTGCACACAGCAATAGTCAAATTCGATGCCCTGTCCAATGCGGTTGGGGCCGCTGCCCAGCACCACAATTTTCTTTTTGTCGGAAACCACGCTCTCGTTGGCTGCTTCCTCAAAGGTGCTGTAGTAGTAAGGGGTCAAGGCTGGGAATTCTGCCGCGCAGGTGTCGACCAGTTTGTACACCCTGGTGATGCCCTCGGCATGGCGACGGGTGTGCACCTCAGACTCGAGGCAAGACAAAATGTGTGCGACTTGACGGTCGGCGTACCCCTTGCGCTTTGCTTCCCGGAGCATCGGCACCGAGACGTTGTCAATGGTGAAGGTGGAAAGCTCTTTCTCAAAGAACACCAGCTCCTCGATTTGCCTCAAGAACCAAGGATCAATCTTGGTGGCTTCGAAGATGCTTCGAAAGGGAATGCCCAGCTTGAAGGCATCGTACACGTGGAACAAACGGTTCCAGCTGGCATTCCGTAGGCTGAGCATGATGGCGTCTTGATCCCGCAACTCTCGGCCATCAGCGCCCAAGCCATTCCGTTTCAACTCGAGGGACTGGCATGCCTTCTGCAGTGCTTCTTGGAACGATCGTCCAATGGCCATGACCTCGCCCACTGCCTTCATTTGAAGGCCCAACACATCGTCACACCCGGGGAATTTGTCAAAGTTCCACCGCGGGATTTTCACCACAACGTAGTCCAAAGTAGGCTCAAACATCGCTGAGGTGTTCCCAGTGATTTGGTTTTTGAGTTCGTCCAAATGGTACCCGATGGCCAATTTCGCTGCAACCTTGGCGATGGGGTAGCCCGTTGCTTTGGAGGCCAGGGCCGACGAACGCGACACACGCGGGTTGATTTCAATGGCAATGATGTCCTCATTTTCATCCGGCGAAACCGCAAATTGGACATTGCATCCACCCGCAAAATCACCAATGCTTCGCATCATTTTGATGGCCATGTCGCGCATGCGCTGGAAGGTGCTGTCGCTTAAGGTCATGGCTGGTGCGACGGTGATGCTGTCGCCCGTGTGGATGCCCATCGGATCAAAGTTCTCAATAGAGCACACGATCGTGACATTGTCATTGGCATCCCGAAGAAGCTCAAGCTCAAATTCTTTCCAACCCAGCAGGGCCTTGTCAATCATGACCTCGTGGATGGGGCTCAGATGAAGTCCGCGTGTCAACTTCTCCTCAAAGGAGTCTTTGTCATACACCACGGCTGCACCAGCTCCCCCGAGGGTATAAGACGCCCGGATGCACAAGGGGTACCCAAATTCCTGGGCGACTTCTTTGCCCTCTAAGAAACTCTTGGCCGTGGTTTGTGGCGCCATGGGGATGTCAATCTCACCCATGAGCTGACGGAATGCCTCGCGGTTCTCCGTGATTTCAATGGCGTTGGTGTCGACCCCGATCATCCGCACGCCGTGCTCCTCCCAAATCCCCATTTCCTCGCATTGGATGGCGAGGTTCAATCCCGTTTGCCCCCCCATGGTGGGCAACACCGCATCAATGTCATGCTTCTCGAGGATCTTGACAATCGACTCTGGCTCCAAGGGCTCCAAGTACACGTTGTCCGCCACCACCGGATCGGTCATGATGGTCGCAGGATTGCTATTGATAAGCGTGACTTCTATGCCTTCCTCGCGAAGGCTTCTGGAAGCCTGGCTTCCGGAGTAGTCGAATTCACAGGCTTGTCCAATGACAATCGGTCCGCTTCCAATGATGAGGACCGATTTGATGCTGTTGTCTTTGGGCATTTTTTTTTTATCCGAGCACCTTTTTCTTTTCAGAGCAGAGGCATTCGGGCAGGGAAAGGAAGACCAAACGATTTGGGACAGCGCAAAATTACTCGATGGCTTGGCTTCTATACCCACACATGTACCTTGTCGTTTTCCACAAAAAAACCAACGAAACGAACTTTGCAGCATGAAGACCGTTTGGCAACACGACCAATGGACCTGGAATGGATGGTGGCATGCCCCCGATGGACCAATTGAGGAGGTCGTGATTGCCTTCCATGGATTTGGCCGAAGCACCGAGGAAATGCTAGCCTTTCTGCCGTTGTTCAACCCACAAACAGCCATGCTCTCAGTGGGGCTTTGCCACCACAATGGCAGCACCCCTCCCGCTCATGGCCCCCAAGCCTCCCCATTGCCCCCCGAGGTGTTTCAAGAGGCCCTGGCAGCGTGGACTGTCGACTTGCTCCCAGAGGGGCACTCTCGGATTCCCCACACCATGTTGGGTTACTCCTTGGGAGCCCGCATCGCAATGGCCCTCTTTGAAAATTCTCCAGAACGTTGGGCTCGCTTGGTGCTTCTTGCCCCCGACGGATTCAAGAAAAACCCCATGTACCGTTTTGCCGTGGAAACCGCGATCGGAAGATGGACTTGGCGATGGTGCGACCGGCATGCCGACTTCGTCAAATCTGTCATCCGTGCGTGCCGTCGTTCGCGAATCATCCCAGATCATGTGGCCCATTTTGCCTTGCACCACACCCAGGATGAGACCATGCGGCGGTTGGTCAGCAACACATGGATGACCCACCAACACTTCTGGCCTTCGCGTAAAAAGTCAAAGTTGGCCTGGCAGCAAGCTGAAGGGCGCGGGGTGGTTGTGGACGTCGTGTTTGGTCTGAGAGATGCCATCATTCCATGGTCTTGGAGCAGGGCCTGGCGGACCCCATCCATGGACAACGTGTACTTCCTCACCGTGGATGCTGGCCATGTCATGAGGCATCCGGAGACGGTGGATGACATCAAGGAGGCTATCTTGGTCGCCCATGGTTGATTCTACTTCATGGCTGGAAGGCCTCTTAGACGACATGTGCGAAGGCAACAGGAGACTGGCCATCCTCATTGACCCTGAAGACATGCCCCCAAAGCCACAATGGCTCGACCTCCTCGGGAGGGTGGCCCTCAGCGATGCCACGGACGTTTTGGTGGGTGGCAGTTTGGTCACCAACGACGTGACGGCCCTCGTGGTGGAAGATTTGAAAAAGGCATTGCCACAACCTGTGGTCTTGTTTCCAGGATCACCCCATCAAGTGGTGGAAGAGGCCGATGCCCTTCTTTTTTTGAGTTTGATCTCGGGCCGAAATGCAGACCTTTTGATTGGCCGCCATGTCGAAGCTGCACCAAGGATTGCCCGGATGGACCTCGAAACGGTGCCCACCGGCTACATGCTTATTGGAGACCCTCCTCTGACCGCGGCCGCGTACATGTCACACTCACTCCCACTGCCCTTGGACAAGCCAGAATTGGCTGTGGCCACGGCACAAGCCGGGGTGATGCTGGGGCTGCAATGCCTCTACCTCGATGCAGGAAGTGGTGCGGGCACCCCCATTCCTGCCCGGACGATTGAAGCCATACGAACGTCCGTTGACGTGCCTCTGGTCGTAGGCGGTGGACTCTCCACCCAAGACGATCTGAACCGCGCATGGGACGCTGGCGCGACCTGTTGCGTGATGGGCACGGCCATCGAACGTCACCCGCGACTCCTGCAATCCCTCAAGGTTGAGGGTCAGAAATCAACCGCGAGGGTCACGAACCCGTGACGTCCCGCTTGCGGGTAGACGTAGTTCTCAGTGGTTTCCGTTCCGGCACCTCCAGACCGATAGCTGTAGGTCCATCCCGTGGCGCTGTACAAGGCGTCCAGCAAATTGTTGCCAAAGCATGAGAGCCGGATCTTGGAACCTTGGGCGAGTTCCGTTTCGTATCGCAGCGCCGCATCGAGGGTGGTGAAGGCCTCCAAAGCACGGGTCGACTGTGACGTGTTGTCGAGGAATTGTTCCCCCACGTGCTTGCCAATGAGGCTCAAAGACCATCCAGCGAAGCGACTCGATTGGGGAGACTCGTAGGTCAACATGCCCATCGCGACCATGTTGGGGGAAAGGGCCAAATCGGTGTTCACGTACTCGACCACATTGACGTAAGGCACATCGTCCCCATAGTCGTAGATGGTCTCGTCAAAACGGGCGATTTTGTTGCTCGACAGGGTCGCATTGGCGTCGAATCGGAGACTTGGTTGCGCTTGCCATCCTGCCTCCAGCTCCAATCCACGGCGAAAACTCTCCTTCACGTTCACCCGAACCACATTGCCCACATCATTCAGTGCTCCTGTGGCGACCAGTTGGTCTTTGTATTCCATCGCGTACAATGTCGCTTTGACACCCCACGACTTCCCCGCCCATTGTGCCCCAGCCTCGAAGTCACTGAGCCGTTCCGGAAGAAGCGGAGTATCCTGAGGAGAGTCCAAATAGTCCGAACGTGCAGGCTCTCGGTGGGCCACAGCAAAGGATGCAAAGGCACGGCTTGTATTGCTGGCATTCCATGTCAACCCGAGTTTGGGGTTGAAAAAGGTCATGTTGTCAGACACGTCGATGACGCTGTAGTCGTTGTCGCGACCAGAGGTTTTGTAGTTGACGGACCGCACCTGAGACTCTGCATGCCATCGGACTTGGTCGATGTTCCCTGACCATTTTCCAAAGGCGCTTCGGTCGAGCTTCGTTCCCACTGAACGGTAATACTCGGCACCAGGCTCGGCAGAGGAAGCAATGCCCATCCAGATCAACTCCCCAAAGTGATCGCCTTCGTAATGAGACACTGACAATCCATACGTTTGAGAAAGGGCATCGGACTTTTTGGCCCCGGTCCAAGACGTGCCCAAAAGGCGGTTGTCCAACCACCGACGGCGAACAAGATCGGCTTGCCCCAAAACTGAATCGCCAACAATCAGGGGCTGAACACCGTAATCCAGCAAATCGTCTTGAGGACGGAACTGCTCGTAAAAACCTGCACCCAAAGTACCAAACACCACACCACCCATGTCCCAATCGCCCCACCGCTGGTCCAAATGCAATTGATGATGGTCCTGACGGTAGTTGTCCACTTGGTCCTCGTAACTGTAATAGTTGTGTTGGCGGCGTCTGTCCACGAGGTCATCAATGCGGTTGGTGTCATCGCCGTATCCGTACTCACCGCTCCCCAGAGCCCAATTCCTGATGTCCTCTTCTGTGGCATTGGGGTCGGTTGCGATTTGGGGAACCCCGTACCATGCTTGGTAAGTTCGTTCGTGACCGAGTGTGCTGGTCAAGGAAAGACGCCCGGTTTCCCACCGCTTTGCCAGACGGCCGTACACAGAGCTCAGATCACTCGATGCACGGTCCATGTACCCGTCCGATTGGATGCGAGAAGCGCGTCCCTCGAAGGACCATCCCTCGTCCAACATGCCAGTGTTCCAAGCAAGGGTTCGGCGTTGGGTCCCAAACGATCCACCGCCGAGGACCGCTCGGATGCCCGGTTGGGCCAACGTCCCCAATGTGTTGACAGAAACGGTGGCGCCAAATGCGGCCGGACCGTTGGTGCTTGTGCCTACACCACGTTGGATTTGCATGCCCGTCATGCTGCTTCCCAAATCAGGAAGGTCCACCCAAAAAACACCCTGGGACTCGGCATCATTCAAAGGAACCCCATTGATGGTGACGTTGATGCGGCTTTGGTCCACGCCTCGAATGCGGAGCGCGGTGTACCCCACACCGTGGCCTGCGTCAGACGTGACCACCGCCGAAGGCGTCAACCGAAGCAGAAAAGGCACATCTTGCGCAGCATCCTGATTTTGGATGTCCTCTACGGCAAGGTTGGTCACGGCAAAAGGATCGTCCTTGCCAGCTTGAACAGCCGCCACGGTCGCAGTGGGAACCTCCAAGGTGTCCAAATCAAGTTGGCCATGGAGCCACAGGGGTGATGCGATACAAGCAAGTGCGACCGAAGCCAATCGGGCGCCAAAACGGAAGAAAGAGAATGGTGTCATCGAAATATATTTTACGTGACACAGGAGATCCACGGACCCCAAGTTCAACCCGCCAAGCGGATCATTCGCTTCCTTCCCGGCATGACCCGGGCAGGTTCGGAGGGTATCATCTCAGCCCAAGGGCACCCCTGCGTCGGTGCAAATGTAAGTACCTTCGGGCATCTGTGATGCAACCCTCCGCACCAACTTCTGAAGAACAACGTACGGCCCTTCAGGCGGCAGGTGCCGCAGCACGCATTTTGCTAGGCGCATTGCCCAAAAGCGATGCCGACCTTCAAATCAAAGAAAAGGAGGATGGTTCCTTGGTGAGCCAGGCGGACTTGGCCTCACAACAAATCATCCAGGAGATCCTCGCACCGCTTGGCCTCCCCATTCTCAGTGAAGAGGCTGCGGCCCCTGACCATGCATCACGGAAAGATTGGGAACGGTTTTGGCTGGTCGACCCATTGGACGGAACCGAATCGTTTTTGCACAACCGGTCTGGCTTTGCTGTCAACATTGCACTTTGTGATGGGACAGGCCCCATTTTTGGGGTGGTGGCGGACCCTTTGGCGAACCGTATGTACCTCGGAGGCATTGGTATGCCAGTACAAATGGCTCCCCTTGATGGGGCCATGGTGCGTCAAATCCACCCAGCACCCACTCAGCGACCCCACCGCCTTGTCACCTCATGGATGGAAGATGCCAAACTCCCAGACCTTGTGCCTCCTCACATCGACCCCCGTGATGTGCTTGCCCGGCCTGTCAGTGGGGCACTGAAATTTTGTTTGATTGCCACCGGTGATGCTGAAATTCATGCCCGAACAGGGTCTTACATGGAATGGGATTGCGCCGCAGGAGATGCCATTTTGAGAGGAGTAGGCATTGATGTTCTGGACCTCAATGGGAAGCGCCTTGTGTACAATTCGCCCTCTCTTCGGGTGCACGGACTTCGTTGCTCAAGAGTGTGACACCGACTGCGTTTGGCCTCAGCGGTACAGCGCGTCACGGTAAGGTCCACCGTCAAATTCCGCCAGCATTTCCAAATAGTTCCTGTGGCGACTCTTGGCCACTTTCCCTTGCTCTACTGCTTGACGCACAGCGCATCCTGGCTCCTTGTCGTGCACACAATTGTGGAACTTGCACGAAGGCAACAAGGCAAAAAATTCTGGAAAATGATGGTGAAGGCTATCGCGTTCTAGGGTCACCAATCCAAACCCCTTGATGCCCGGGGTGTCGACCAAAAATCCACCCAACGCAAGGGGGTGCATCTCTGCGAAGGTGGTGGTGTGTCGTCCTTTGTGGTGGGCACCACTGACCTCGGCTGTTTTGATGTTCAGCCCTGGAATGAGTCGGTTGATCAAGGTGCTTTTCCCCACTCCGGAATGGCCCGACAAGACATGGATTCCTTGGGCCAAAGCCTTCTCCAGCCCCTCGATGCCCTCGCCTGATTTGGCACTGACTTCAAGCCAATCGTATCCAATGGACTTGTAGGTTTTTGCCAATGTGTCTGCGACTTGACGCTCCTCTGCATTCAGAGCATCCACTTTGTTCAGGACCAATGTGGTGGGGATGCCATACGCCTCCGCCGTCACCAAAAAACGGTCCATGAACCCCGTACTCGTTCGCGGGGAGGCCACGGTCACCACCAAAAAAGCCCTGTCCAAATTGGCGGCAACGACATGGCTTTCGTGGGACAGGTTCACCGATTTCCTGACGATGCAGTTTTTTCTGTCGTGGATGTTTCGGATGACGCCAGTTCCATCTTCCTCCTCATCCCATTCCACCCTGTCCCCAACGGCCACCGGATTGGTGGACCTCAATCCCTTCAGACGAAGTTTGCCGGCGGGCCTGCAAGCCACACTGTTCCCTTCATTGTCCTGCACCTCATACCATGACCCCGTGGTTCTCAGCACCAGACCCTGCTTCATGTCAGGAAGTCAAGGCTTTGAACTGGGCCTCCAAGCCGCCTTCCGCAGCTGAGATTTCCTCAAGTGGAGCGTCGGCCACAATTTCTCCTTGACGGATGAGCACCACACGGTCGCACATGGCTTCCACCTCTTGCATGATGTGCGTACTCAGCACCACGGTCCGGTCTTTGCCCAAGGTCCGGATCAAGGCACGAATGTCCACCAATTGATTGGGGTCCAAACCCGAGGTTGGTTCATCGAGAATCAACACTTCAGGGTTGTGGATCAAGGCTTGGGCAAGTCCCACACGCTGACGAAATCCCTTGCTCAATTGGCCGATGGTCTTGTGCACTTCCGAGAGCAAGCCCACTTCTTCAAGGACTGCCTCCACACGCTGGGCCTTTTGGCCCATGCCATGGACCCCCGCCACGAAGGTCAAGTATTCCCGTACGTACATCTCCTCGTGCAAGGGGTTGTGCTCGGGCAAATAGCCGATCCGACGCTTGGTCTCCAAGGCCTCGTCTGCAACATCGAATGAGCAGACCTCCACGTGGCCCGAAGTCACGGGGAGGTAGCCCGTGATAAGACGCATCAATGTCGATTTTCCCGCGCCATTGGGGCCCAAAAGGCCCACTACTTCTCCTCGGCCAATGCGCAGGCTCACTCCCTTCAAGGCGTATTGATCCCCAAAGCGCTTTTCCACTTGTTCAACAACGATCGACATGGTGCGAAGTTACCGCCTAACCAGCGAGAATGCAGGTACGAAAAAACCGCACGCGGAAGGCGTGCGGTTTCTTGAGTATTCATTTCTAGCTGAGGGTCACATCATGCCACCCATGCCACCGCCCATAGGGGGTGCGGGCATGGCTGGAGTTTCCTCAGGGATGTCGGTGATGACGCACTCAGTGGTCAACATCATGCCTGAGATCGACACTGCATTTTCCAAGGCCACCCGCGTGACTTTGGTGGGGTCGATGACCCCAGCTTCAAAGAGGTTCTCGTACACTTCCGTGCGGGCGTTGTACCCGAAGTCTCCTTCGCCAGCGACGACCTTATTGACCACAACCGCCCCTTCGCCACCTGCATTGGCAACGATTTGACGCAATGGCTCTTCGATGGCACGAAGCACGATTTTGACACCAGTCGTTTCATCCACGTTTTCTCCTTCCATTTCTGAAAGCTTTGAAGCCACGCGGATGTACGCCGTACCTCCCCCAGGGACAATCCCCTCTTCTACAGCCGCACGGGTGGCATGCAATGCATCGTCCACTCGGTCCTTCTTCTCTTTCATCTCGACTTCAGTGGCGGCACCGACGTACAAAACGGCCACTCCTCCCGCCAACTTGGCAAGGCGCTCCTGTAACTTTTCACGGTCGTAATCGGAGGTGGTGGTTTCAATTTGGGTTTTGATTTGACCCACTCGGGATTCAATGGTGGCCTTGTCTCCCGCACCGTTCACCAAAGTGGTGTTGTCCTTGTCGATGGTGATTTTCTCCGCAGTGCCCAAATCGGCAATCGTGGTGTTCTCAAGCTTCAGTCCAGTCTCCTCAGAGATGACTTGGCCTCCCGTGAGAATGGCAATGTCCTGAAGCATGGCCTTGCGGCGGTCTCCAAAACCTGGAGCCTTCACGGCAGCCACTTTCAAGGCACCACGGATTTTGTTTACGACCAAGGTCGCCAAAGCTTCTCCATCCACATCTTCTGCAATGATCAAAAGCGGACGTCCTCCCTGGGCAGTCTGCTCCAGCACAGGCAACAAGTCCTTCATGTTGGAGATTTTCTTGTCGTAGATGAGGATGAATGGATTCTCCAATTCAGCCTCCATCTTGTCGGGGTTCGTCACGAAGTATGGAGACAAGTACCCACGATCAAACTGCATGCCTTCGACCGTTTTCACCTCTGTCTCTGTGCCCTTGGCCTCTTCGACCGTGATCACCCCTTCGTTGCCCACCACCTTCATGGCTTCGGCAATCAAAGAGCCAATGGTCTTGTCGTTGTTGGCAGAAATGGTGCCTACCTGCTCGATTTTGCTGATGTCGTCTCCGACCTCACGGCTGATCTCGCGAAGGCCTTGGACAATGGCTTCGGCCGCTTTGTCCATGCCGCGCTTCAAATCCATGGGGTTGGCGCCAGCGGCCACGTTGCGAAGGCCTTCGCTGACGAGGGCTTGTGCGAGCACAGTGGCGGTTGTGGTGCCGTCGCCGGCAACATCTGCCGTCTTGGAAGCCACCTCCTTGACCATTTGCGCCCCCATGTTTTCCACGGGATGTTCGAGTTCTATTTCTTTGGCCACGGACACACCGTCCTTGGTCACGGCGGGAGCGCCGAATTTTTTGTCAATGACGACGTTCCGGCCTTTGGGGCCGAGCGTCACTTTCACTGCATTTGCAAGTGCGTCCACACCAGCCTTCAAATTGGCCCGTGCTTCGCTGTCAAATTGGATGTCTTTTGCCATGGTTAATGGAGTTCAATGGTTGGTTCAGTAGGTTAGAGAATGGCCAAAATGTCGGACTCACGCATGATCATGTAATCCTTGCCTTCCAGCTGGAGTTCGGTGCCGGAATACTTGCCATAGAGAACGGTGTCTCCTACGGTTACTGTGGTGGGGTCGTCCTTTTTTCCGGGACCGACGGCCACGACATGGCCACGTTGAGGCTTTTCCTTGGCCGAATCTGGGATGATGATGCCACTCGCGGTGGTCTCTTCTGCGGCTGCTGGCTCCACGAGCACTCGGTCAGCCAGGGGTCGAATGTTGACAGACATGAATCAGGTTGTTGGTTGTTGTTGCTGTTGTAGTGTGCCGTGGCACATGACGCTACAGGCGATTTCCGTGCCAAAGGGGCCAACGGGGTGCATCCGTGACACCTGTGTCAGGTTGTGAAAAAAAAAGCACGACACCCTGTCAGCGGTGCTGACAGGGTGTCGTTGCAAAGACCCGACTGAATCAGGTCTTGTGGTTGGATGGAATTACTCTGTTGCTTCCATTGGAGGAGGAGGGGGAGGTGCAAAGCTCTCGTCCACGCCCACATCCAAGGAACCGTTGCCTGCAAAGCTGCCCACCAAGATGCAGAGGACAAACAAAGCCACGGCCAAGAACCAAGTGGATTTTTCCAAGAAGTTGGTGGTCCGCTGGACCCCTCCGATTTGGCTTGCGCCTTGGAATCCAGTGGCGAGACCGCCTCCTTTGGGGTTTTGGACCAAAATCACTGCCCCCAAGAGGAAGCAGACAATCAAGATAACGACGGTCAGAAATACGATCATGTTCAGTGGTTCAAGAGTTTCTCAGCTTTTTCAACTGGGCCGCAAAATAAACACTTTTTGCCGGGTATTTCAAAGCCAAGAGCTTGTAAGCCTTTCTTGCCCGAGACATTTGGCCCTGCTGGGCATACAATTTGGCCATGGTTTCTGTGACCAAACTAGGGTCCTCCACCAAGCCTTTTTGGGCCCATTCCTCCGTGCTTTCGGAAGCATCTCGAATGGGACCGATCTTGACATCTCCCTTGGCCAAGAATGCATCGATCAAGGCTGCTGCACCTTTTTCCACCACTGCAGACGATTCAAACCCCGTTTCCTTTGCCCGCTGCTGCAACCATTGGCCAAACAAAGAGGTGGGGGCCGCCACGCCTGTGATTGGAGGCACCAAAGGGACAGGTGATTTTGACGTCGGTTCTGCTTCTTTGACGGGAGATACATCCTTTGTTTCCCAGGAGGCAACTTCCTCTTCAATCACAGATGAGATGGCTGCCACCATGGCATCTCGGACCCCAGGGACTTCTTTATCCTTTGGGTCAACTGCAGGGTCAACGGATGACACATCCTCATTCGTGTCTTGTGGATTTGCGCGTTCAACCTTTGCCTCTGAAGGCTGTGGACGATCGTGCCACACCATCGCCACAACATCCTCTTCAGTCACCTCCGGCAAGGCCAACACCTCGGCATGCACCTCTCTCGCCATTTCCAACAGTGCAGGGCCCATCATGTAGGCGAAAAGGGCCTTTCGCGAAGGAACATGGGCCCCCGCCGCCAACAAATCATCCCTTCTTTCGAGGTGTTCTGCGCGATCGGAGGCTTTGGCCAACAACATGCGCAAGGGACCGCTGAATGGGTAGCGTGTCACCAAGGTACGCAGCTCCTCGACATCCTCTGACGAAGGGCCATGTTCCAACCAAGAAAGGAATTGGGTTTGATTCATGACGTTGGCCTCACCAATTGCCAAGGGTGGCGTTGAAAATGTCCTGCGAGAGCAGCGCGCCCAATTCCTCGACGATGGCTTCCTCTTGAGAAAAGACGTCCTGATCGCTTGGGACATCGACGTAACGGTTGAACGTTCGTTCCATGGTGAGGGCTGGGTCCAAAGAGTTGACGTAGTTCAAGACCAAACCCACGGAGACGCGGTTGGCACCAGCCGTTTCATCACCCTGAACATTGATGGGCTTGACCTCCCATTGTACGACCCTTGCGCTGAAGGTCAGCTCCCCTTGGTCCATCAATCGCAGCGTGCTTTGCCTTTGCACTCGGTCCCTAAGTGCCTCCGACAAGGACTGCGCTGCGGTGGCCGACACCAAGGGGTGGGCAGGCTCAAAGTCTTCCACGCTGAAGGTGGAGGCCCCTGAAGTTTGGGCGCCATAAGGCGAGTACACGCCACATCCCACCAAGAGGGATGCAACGGCCAAGCCCCAAAGGACTGGCACCCTCTTCAACATTGGTAGCGTGCTCATTTCAAGTCGTATTCCTTGATTTTACGGTACAAGGTTCGCTCTGAAATCCCGAGTTCCTCTGCTGCGTACTTTCTCTTGTTCCGGTGCTTTTCAAGCGCACGTCGGATGAGTTCTTTTTCCGAATCTTGAAGCGACAAAATCACCTCCTCGACAGGCTGATGGGCCACATCCTCATCCTCCGCGCCCGCACGTGTGCCTGCCGAGGAAGGCCCAGCGAATTGCGGCAAGGCGGCCTGGGCAAGCCCCGATTCACCTGCATGAACGTCTCCTTTGAAGATGCGCTTGACCAATTCTGAGTCCTCGACCCCAACCTTCAATCCTCCTTGCTTCATACCGGACAGAACCAACTGCTTCAAATCGTTGAGCTCTGCCTTCATGTCAAACAACACCTTGTACAGCATCTCACGCTCGTCCATGCCCTCCCCCGAGGTGGAGCCTGGGCCATCGACAGAGCTAGGAAGGCGGCTCCGATGGGTTTCTGGCAAGTAACCGAGCAAGGTGTCCGCATCAATGCGACGCGCCGTTTCAAGGATGCTCATTTGCTCGGTGACATTCTTCAGTTGACGGATGTTTCCCGGCCATGGATAATGCTCCAAAATCTCAATCGCTTCATCGTCCAAACTCAGCGGTGGCATCCTGTACTGTTCGCTGAAGTCGGTTGTGAACTTTCGAAACAACAGGTGCACGTCCGCCGACCTTTGGCGCAGGGGCGGCAGTTGGATAGGAACTTGGCTCAACCGGTAGTACAAGTCCTCGCGGAATCTTCCCCGAGAAATGGCATCGTCAAAATCCACATTGGTCGCTGCCACGACGCGGACGTCCGTCTTTTGAACCTTGGAAGAACCCACTTTCATGAATTCTCCTGTTTCCAAAACCCGCAGCAACCTAACTTGAGTCGTCAGCGGCAACTCTGCCACTTCGTCCAAGAAAATGGTCCCTCCATTGGCCTCCTCGAAGTAGCCCTTGCGGGTGTCTGTGGCGCCTGTAAAGGCGCCTTTTTCGTGACCAAACAATTCCGAATCAATGGTGCCTTCAGGAATGGCCCCACAGTTCACAGCGACGTACGAACCGTGCTTGCGGGTGCTGAACTGGTGGACAATGCGCGGCATCACCTCCTTTCCCGTTCCGCTTTCTCCCAACACCAGAACACTGATGTCGGTACTGGCCACCTGGGCTGCCACCATCAATGCACGCTCGAGGGCGGGCGAACTGCCCACCACCCCAAACCGTCGTTTCAAAGCCCCCAAATCCATTCTTTACGCTTCTGCGGGTTGGTGGGTGACCTCGCCCATCAAGGTGACGGGGGTGCTGTCAAACGTTTTGACATTCGCATAATCGCCAGGCTTCAAATCGCCTTTGGGAAAGACCACCACCGTATTG
This sequence comes from uncultured Flavobacteriales bacterium, assembly GCA_963933635.1. Taxonomy (GTDB): domain Bacteria; phylum Bacteroidota; class Bacteroidia; order Flavobacteriales_D; family Sanyastnellaceae; genus UBA11663. The sequence goes on along the minus strand of CAWVVM010000015.1, from coordinate 29,288 downwards.
TGGGTCGTCCGTCCAAAGAATTGGTCGTCCCTCTTTTTGCTGGTGCCTTCCACCAAAACGCGGAGGGTCTTGCCCATGAAGGCTTGGGTCCTCTCTTTGCCGTGGACCATTTGGCGAGAAATCACTTCCTGCAAACGTGCCCCTTTGATCTCTTCGGGAACGTCGTCTTCAAATTTGCGTTCAGCCAAGGTTTTGGGACGCTCGCTGTATTTGAACATGAAGGCCATGTCGTAGCGCACTTCATCCATCAGCGACAAAGTGGCCTCATGCTCTTCCTGGGTTTCTCCGCAGAATCCCGAGATGACATCGGTGCTGATGGCACAATCGGGCATGATGCGCCGAATGGCGTCGATGCGGTTGAGGTACCACTCCCGGGTGTAGCCACGATTCATGCGCTTCAGAACGTCGCTGTGGCCGCTCTGGACGGGCAAATGAATGTACTTGCAAATGTTGTCGTGATTGGACATCGCATACAAGACGTCGTCGGTCATATCCTTGGGATGGGACGTGCTGAACCGAATCCGCAAATCGGGGTTCACCATGGCCACCTTTTCCAAGAGCTCTGCGAAGCGAACCACGGGTTCGTCCTCGTTCTTGACCACTCCCTTGTTGTCGATATTCCACTTGTAAGAATCCACGTTTTGCCCCAACAAGGTCACTTCGCGGTAGCCTTGATCGAACAGCTCATGGGCCTCCCTGACAATGCTCTGCGGGTCTCGGCTTCTCTCGCGGCCTCGTGTGAATGGGACCACGCAGAAGGAACACATGTTGTCGCAGCCCCGCATAATGCTGATAAAGGCCGTCACCCCGCCTTTGTCCAAGCGGACGGGGCTGATTTCTGCGTACGTTTCTTCTCTCGACAAAAGAACATTCACTGCTTTTTGGCCTCCCTCCACTTGGTCCACGAGGTTGGGCAGATCGCGGTAGGCGTCAGGCCCCACAACCAAGTCCACCAACTTCTCCTCCTCCAACAATTGCTCTCGCAAGCGCTCCGCCATGCATCCCAAAACCCCAACCACCAAACTGGGGTTGCGCTTTTTGTTGCCTTTGAAATGGACCAAACGTCTCCGCACACGTTGTTCTGCATTGTCTCGAATGGCGCAAGTATTCAGCAAGACCAAATCAGCGTCGTCTGCATCTCTTGTGGTTTGATAGCCCGCATCCGCCAAAATGCTGGCCACAATTTCACTGTCGCTGAAATTCATTTGGCAGCCGTAGCTCTCAAGGTAGAGTTTTCGACCTGTGGAGCCGGGTCCTTTCACGACTGTTGCCTCTCCTTGACGGGTCTCCTCCAAGAGCTGTTGTCCTTCTCGCATGGTGCAAATGTACGCCACTGACAAATTGTCACCCCTTTAGGGGTATCCCCCCTCTTCTGGTTTTTGTTGCCCCCCATTCAACAAAAGTCTGCCGGAGATGTCTTTATTTTGCCCGCCCTAACCCCTTTCTCATGGCCAAGAATCTTGTCATCGTCGAGTCGCCTGCAAAGGCCAAAACCATCGAGGGATACCTCGGAAAGGATTTTGTTGTCAAATCCTCTATGGGTCACATCCGCGACCTTGCCAAAGGCAATGAGAGTGTGGACATTGAAAACGATTTCGCGCCCAAGTACGTCATCAGCCCGTCGAGCACCAAGGTGGTGACGGAACTCAAGAAGTTGGCCAAAAAGGCAGAGGTGGTGTGGCTGGCGACGGATGAGGACCGAGAGGGAGAGGCCATCAGCTGGCACCTCATGGAGGCCCTCGGACTCACCGCGGACCAGACCAAGCGGATCGTGTTCTCGGAGATCACGAAACCCGCCATTCTGAAGGCCATTGAATCTCCTCGAACGGTGGACACCGATTTGGTCAACGCCCAACAAGCAAGGCGCATTTTGGACCGTCTGGTGGGGTTTGAGTTGAGCCCCGTGCTTTGGAAGAAAATCCGACCCAAACTCAGTGCAGGCAGGGTCCAGAGCGTGGGTGTGCGCATCATTGTCGACCGCGAACGGGAGATCGATGCACACAATGCAGAAACGTCCTTCCGTGTGGTGGGGCACTTCGGCACTGGCAAAGCCATGGTCAAAGCAGCGTGCAACAAGTCCTTCAAAACGGAAAGCGATGCGCAGGGTTTCTTGGATGCATGCGCCGGAGCCACGCACACCGTGTCATCTGTGGAAACGAAGCCTTCAACCAAAAAACCCGCCGCCCCGTTCACAACCTCCACCCTGCAACAAGAAGCTTCCAGGAAGCTGGGGTTCAGTGTGAAAAGAACGATGGGCGTGGCCCAACGCCTCTACGAAGCAGGCCGCATCACCTACATGCGGACGGACTCGACGAATTTGAGCGATTTGGCCCTGGAGTCTGCACAAAAGCAAATCACCTCGACCTACGGAGCAGAATACGCCGAAACGCGCTCCTACGCTTCCAAATCCAAAGGTGCACAGGAGGCCCACGAAGCCATCCGCCCCACGGATCTTTCCCAGAACTCCGTGGAGGCTTCCGCAGAAGAGCAAAGGCTCTATGATCTGATTTACAAGCGCACCCTTGCGTCCCAGATGGCCAATGCCAAATTGGACAAAACCGTCGCCAAAATTTCTGTTTCCGGCCGTTCAGAGGAATTTGTGGCGCGTGGTGAAGTCATCACCTTCGAGGGCTTTTTGAAGCTGTACTTGGAGGGCACCGACGACGACGACGGAGTCGATGAAACCACCAAGGACATGCTCCCCGCCATGACGGAAGGCCAATCCATGGCCCGGGAGACGGTGGTGGCCACACAACGGTTCACCAAACACCCCGCGAGGTACACGGAAGCGAGCTTGGTCAAGCGCTTGGAGGAACTTGGCATTGGCCGACCCTCGACGTATGCCTCCACCATTGACGTGATGCAAAAGCGCGGCTATGTGGTCAAGGAGGACCGCGACGGCGTGAAGAGAGCGTACCGCGTCTTGACGCTGTCAGGAAAAGAGGTGAAAGCGGCCACAGAAACCGAAAATGCCGGGCAAGAGCGCGGCAAACTGTTCCCCACCGACATCGGTTTGGTGGTGAACGACTTTCTGCTGGAGCACTTCAGCGACATTCTGAACTACAATTTCACGGCAGATGTCGAAGCGCAATTCGACGTCATCGCCGAGGGAAACATGGACTGGAGGGCGATGCTAAAAAGCTTCTACACCCCCTTCAATGCCACGGTGGAGACCACCCTCGAGCATGCTGAACGCGCCTCGGGCGAGCGCATTTTGGGGGTTCACCCTGAATCTGGCGCCCAAATGCTCTGCCGCATCGGTCGTTACGGTCCCATGGCACAGATTGGTGGACCTGACGACGAAGAAAAAAAGTACGCCTCGTTGTTGCCGGGACAGTCGATTGAAACCCTGACCTTGGAAGAAGCCCTTGACCTGTTCAAACTCCCGAGAACACTCGGGGAACATGAGGGCAAAAAAGTCAGCGCTGCCATTGGGCGATTTGGTCCCTACGTGCGCTACGACGGCAAGTTCGTTTCGCTCAAGCGCGACGACGGGGATGACCCCTATACGGTCACCTTGGAGCGAGCGTTGGAATTGATCAAGGCCAAAATGGAAGCCGATGCCAAAGCCCTGATCAAGGTGTTTGAAGAAGATGACACCGTACGGGTCCTCAACGGTCGCTTCGGGCCCTACATCAAAGCTGGCAAGCTCAACGCCACCATCCCCAAAGACGAAGTTCCTGCGGACCTGACTTGGGACCGCGCACAAGAACTCATCGAAGAGGCCAAAAAACGGCCAAAACGAGGGCGTCGAAAGAAGGCTTAATGGGATAATTTGCAGGGTGATTGAACCCTGCATCCACATTCGTTTGTGAATGCTTGAGGGCGCCATGCGTTTTCATATCCCTTCCTCAGGTCGACCTTGCGGTCCATGCAAGACGGATTCCTCGACTTGTTCGAACCTGTGAACGTTCCCCACTTCTCCAATGCGGAGGGAGTGGCACGTATCGCCGATCGAATGGAAACGCATCGCTTCGATGCCCGCCCCATGCTCGAAGGAGCTAGGGTCGCCATTTTTGGGGTCAACGATGGGCGTCGATCTGGGGACAACGAGGGCTGTGCGGGAGCACCAGACGCCATCCGTCAATGGCTCTACCCTCTGGTTCCACACGCCCAATGGAAACCCACCGTCGATTTGGGAAACATCCGACCCGGGGCCTCTGAAGAGGACACCCATGCCGCTGTAAGGTCCGTGATTTCCGAACTGGTGGAAATGGGGGTTCTGCCCATTGTTTTGGGAGGAGGACACGATTTGACCATCCCCATGTACCACGCTTTGGAATCCGCAGGCCGGCCCATGAATGTGGTCACCGTAGATCCCCGCTTGGATTTTGGGGGTGACCCCAGTTTGGTGTCGGCCCGAAACCACATGAACGCCATCGTCATGCACGAGCCCAATTATCTGTTTGATTACAGCAATTTGGGCCATCAAGGCTACCTGACCGATCCCGACACTCTTGAGCTGTTGCAGCGCCTTCAATTTGAGGCGACGCGTCTCGGGGTTTTGCTCCAAGACATCAAGTCGGTCGAGCCCACCGTGCGCAACGCGGACATGGTCTCCATCGACATGGCCGCCGTGCGAGCTTCTGACCACCCCGCTTCAAGCCATGCCGGTCCCAATGGGATGACCGCGGAGCACTTGTGCCAATTGTCCCGATACATCGGGATGAGCGACAGGCTCTTGGTCACGGGGTTTTTCGAGCACAATCCCGATTTGGACGACCGCGGTCGTGGGGCACACTTGGTGGCCCAAGCCGTTTGGCACGTCTTGGATGGTGTCTTTAACCAAGCAGGTGACCACCCCAAATGCACCACGGAAGATTACTTGAAGTACGTTGTGGACATGCCCGGGGAATCCCATGAAATTGCCTTCTTCAAAAGCCCCAAAAGTGACCGGTGGTGGATGGACATTCCCATGCCCACGAAAGAAAAGAACAACCTTTTGCCGAGTTTGCTCGTACCCTGTTCTTATGAAGAGTACATCGAAGCATCGGAAGGGTCTCTGCCCGACCGCTGGTGGCGGACGTACCAAAAACTTGCATAACAGGATGAACACTTCCATCTCTCCCGGCAGCCTACAAAGCAGCACCGCACAGCGTTCGCATAGCAAAATTTGCTATCTTAGCGAGCCTCTGAGCGGTCGCAAAGGGGCGCAACCTGCTGAAAATCAACGAAATAAGATGATTCGCAACGTCATACTTGGATTGGGTTTGGTCACCCTTGGTTTGGGCCAACTTTCTGCCCAACAAGATCCCCAATTGACCCAATGGTTCAATGACCCTGCCGCCTTCAACATTGGTGCGGCCGGAGAATCTGACCTGACTCATGTCAATGCCTGGTACAGAAACCAATGGATGGGTGTCAACGGAGCTCCCGTAACGACCATGCTGAACGTTCACTCCAACGTGGACTTCATCCCCGGTGCACTTGGTGTTCAGATTTACCAAGACGAAATTGGGCAGGAGTCCAACACCATGGTGAAGTTGGGCTATGCTTACCACCTCTCTCCTTTGAGCAATGGAGCGCACGTGGGCATCGGCTTGAACGTGTCCCTGTTCAGCAAAAGTTTCGATGCAGACTGGATCGTGTCGACAGGCACTCCAGCAGAGGACCCCGCCATTCCCACGAACGGTGCGTCGGGAACCTCCACCGACGTCGATTTCGGGGTCTTTATGAGGAAGGGCAAAGACTATTATGCCGGCCTCTCCATGACCCACCTTGCGGAAGTACAGATGTCATCTTTGAACATCGTCCCAACGCGTCACTACTACTTTATGGGGGGATACAACTATGCCCTCAATGGAGAGGAGTTGGTGTTGCGCAGCAACTTGATGGCCAAAACTGACTTGAATGCTACCTCTGTGGACGTCAACGTCAACGTGCTCTACAACGACTTCGTTTGGGGAGGTGTGAGCTACCGACATGGAGATGCCATCGCTCCAATGGCCGGGGTTCAATATGAAGTCAAGAACAAGGAAGGCATCAGCTCGAGCACCCAAGTGTTCAGATTGGGATACTCCTTCGATGCCACCACAAGTGAATTGCGCAACTACAGCACGGGATCACATGAGGTGTTCTTGTCCTACTGCTTCAAGTTCATCACGACACCCGTCGAAAACAAATATGCCAACCCTCGGATCCTGTAAGGCATACGAAACCATGTCCTCCGAGCGTTGTTGTCCTCCTAACCTCTGCAAGAAAATCAATCCATGAAAAAGCTCCTGATGATCCTTTTGGCACCCGTCATGCTGTCGGCGTGCTACATGGGACCCCAGGGCGAGCTGGTGGGTGTTCATCCCCGCCAGTACTGGGAACAGTCCAACCCATACGGTATGAACTACATCCACTTTGGATCCTACACCATGGGACCAAGTGACCAAGATGTACCCTTCGCCCTCAACACAAGGTCCAAAACAGTGACCATCCCACCGTTCTACATGGACGTGCACGAAATCACCAACAACGAGTACCGCCAATTCGTCGATTACGTTCGCGACTCTCTGTTTCTCCAAACTCTCGCTGACAACGACGATGACCGCTATTACATTGCTGAAAATGACCGCGGTCAAGAATTGGACCGATTCATTGACAAAGGGTTCCTTCTGAATTGGGAGGAAACCATCGATTGGGAAGACGAAGATGTTTTCGACCTGCTCTACGACGAATTCTATCTTCAAGGTTCTGACCAGTTTTACAACCGACGAGAGTTGGACACACGGAAATTGAACTACCGTTACTACTGGGTGAATTTGGACGCTGCTGCCCAAAAAAGCGGACGCGACGAGGAGTATGGTGAAGTCAACGAGATGAATCAGCTGCATTCCACGCGTCGCCACAGCGACCGAGCACAATTTGTGGTGGAAGAAATCATCAACGTGTACCCGGACACCTTGGTTTGGATCCACGATGCGACCTACGCATACAACGAGCCCTACGCAGAAATGTATTTCTGGCATCCTGCCTTTGACGACTACCCCGTTGTAGGGGTGACATGGGGGCAGGCCAAAGCGTTCAATGCATGGCGGACCCAAATCATGAACGAGTGGAAGCAAAAGAACAACGAGACCTTCGTCCAGAGGTTTCGTCTTCCTTCTGAAGCAGAATGGGAATTTGCAGCCCGCGGAGGCCGTGATCTTGCACCGTTCCCTTGGGGTGGACCTTATGCCAGGAACCAACAGGGTTGCGTTTTGGCCAACTTCAAACCCATGCGAGGGGACTACGTCGAAGACGCCAACGCGTACACTGCCCCGGTAGAGTCATACAGTCCCAATGATTACGGTTTGTACAACATGAGCGGAAACGTTGCCGAATGGACCAACACGGCTTACGACGAGACGGTGTACGACTTCTCTTGGGACCTGGCTCCCGATTACGTGTACCACGCCAAAGTAGATGACCCCCCTGCCTTGAAGCGCAAGGTCATCCGTGGAGGATCATGGAAAGACATCGGTTACTACTGTCAGACAGGCACCCGCACTTTCGAGTACAGCGACACCGCCAAAGCCTCCGTTGGCTTCCGATCGGTGATGTCTTACCTGGGAAGAGGCAAGTCTGGATTGCCTGAAGAGTGGAACTAAACCGCAAGGCGTGACTTGAAACCACACGTCTTTTTGAACAACAAAACCAACCTGCACAGCGTTAGCTGAATTGAAACCAACACCAAAACCGAAACCATGAAACCAGGAAGCAAGCAGTGGAAGAACTTTATGGCCAAGCTCTATGGATGGGGCGCAGCAATTGTCATCATCGGGGCCCTTTTCAAAATCCAGCACTGGGAAGGTGCATCCCTCATGCTCATCATTGGATTGGGTACGGAGGCGTTCATCTTTTTCATGTCGGCCTTTGAAAAACCGCATGAGGAGCCAGATTGGTCATTGGTCTACCCACAACTCGCAACCGGTGAAGGTGCAGAAAAGACCCCAACGCAGCAGCTGGACGTCATGCTGACCAAGGCCAACATTGAAGCGTCCACCATTGAAAAGTTGGGAGATGGAATGCGACACTTGGGAGAGCAGGCATCCAAAATGGGCGAGGTTGCGGATGCATCCGTGGCAACCAAAGGCTACAGCGATGCATTGGTAAAAGCCACCAACCGCGTGGACGATCTAAGCACCACCTATGAAGATGTCAGCCAAGGATTGACTGGCCTCGTGAAGGCGAGCACAGAAGGCGCAGGTGCAGGAGATGGTTTGACCAAAATGGGTGAGAACCTCAATGCTTTGAACAGCATGTACGAAGGTCAACTCTCTCAACTGGAGCAAAACAAACAAGCTTTTGAGAGCATGGGGGATCTTGTCAAGAACCTCAATGACAGCATTGAAGACACCAAGGTGTACAAGGAGAACATCTCGGAGTTGGCCAAGAATCTTGCCTCCCTCAATACCGTTTACGGCAACATGTTGAACGCCATGGGTGGCGGTCGCAGCTAAGCACCTGAACCATGGCCGGAGGAAAAGAAACACCGCGTCAAAAGATGATCGGGATGATGTATCTCGTTCTTACAGCACTTTTGGCATTGAACATCTCCAAAGAGGTCCTCAACGGATTCGTCAAAGTGGAGAACAGTCTGCAGAACACGCAGAAAACATTGAAAGGCAAGGTTTCAGAGACCTTGACGACCCTAGAGGTCAAGTATGCACAGAACAAAGAAAAGGTAGGCCCCTTTATGGACAAGGCCCGAGAGGTCCGGAGCGAAAGTGACCAATTGGTCAACTACATCACCCAACTCAAGGGCAGGTGCATGGCGACTTCCGAAGGGAAGTACGATGACGCATTGGAAAATGAGTTCCTCAACTTCATCGGAAAAGATGATTCTGGGATGGACACCACGATGAGCCTCGCTGACATTCAGAAGAAGGACGAGTACCAAGAATTGACGGCCTTCATGGTGGGCTCAGAACCACAGAGTCCCAAATTTGACGAGAATGACCCCTGGTCAGCAAGTGCCCTGAAGCAAAACCTCGAGGCCTACAGGGACTACCTCAAGGAAATCCGTCTTGTCGATTCCCAGGGGAATGCTAGAGAATTGCCTGAATACATCAAAGTACAACTCAACGACCGATTCTCCTTTCCCAATGAAATGGAGGACGGCAAAGAGGTGCTTTGGGAAGCAGCCAACTTCTATGACGTACCCCTGGCAGCGGTCATGCCGCTGATGTCCAAGATGATCATCGACGTTCAAGACGCCCAGGAAGATGTTCTGTCGTGGTTGCTGGGTGGCATTGAGGCCAAGTCCTACAAATTCACCGACCTCAAGCCGCTTGTGGTGCCGGAATCCAACTACATTTTGCGTGGAGACTCTTTCCGTGCCGATGTGCTCTTGGCTGCGTACGATGCCACCAACGCCCCTGACATTTTCATCGACGACAAGAAATGGGATGGCCGCGACAGCGCATTGTTGGCCTACGAAGGCATGGAAGGCATGACAATCGGAGCAGACGGCATGGGCAAATTGCGCATTCCCACTCGTGGAATGAGCCTAGGGGAAATGAACTTCAAAGGATTGATTCGTTTTCAGGGACCAGACGGAAATGTTGAGCCCTATCCGTTTCTCACCCCCACCATCACGGTGGCTGAACCCGCTTTGGTGGTGTCACCAACCAAGATGAATGTGTTTTACCGTGGAGTTCCTAACCCAGTTGAAGTGTCCGTCCCAGGTGTCCCACAAGACAAAATTGATGTACGCATCGATGGAGGACACAGCATCAAGCGACAATCGGACGGGAGCTACATCGTGGAACCGATAAAAAACAGTACGGTACGGGAAGCCAACATCACGGTCTCAGCCGAACTCCCCGATGGCACGAAAAAGACGCTGCCCTCTAAGAACTTCCGTGTGAAACGCATCCCAGATCCAGTGGCTTTTTGGACGGGAAAAAAACCCTCTGACAAAGGCATCACAAAAGCTGAAATCCTCTCCTTTGCGCCAGTAGCGGCGAGAATGGAAGGGTTCGACTTTGATGTAAAGGTGCGCGTCAGGAGCTTCACCATGCGAATCTCTAAGGACGGGTCTTTCTCCGACCTAGCTTCGGGAAACAACCGCATCACTTCAGACCAACAAGAAGCATTGAAGCGTGTCCGTCGAGGAAACATCATTTATTTGGAAGACATTCTGGTGTCTATGCCTGACGGGTCAGAGCGCGATCTGCCCCCGATGAAACTGAAGATCACCGGATAAACGAACTGCCATGAAACAATTTCTGTCCATCTGTTTGACGTTTGTGGTGCTCCTCGGAGCGTCCATGAGCCAAGTCCTGGCCCAAACACCCAACGTCCTAGACGGAGCATACGTCAAAGAGACCAACCTCACCAAGCGCGTCATTCCGTACCCTCATTTGAGGGAGGCTGATGTCATGTACAAACGTCGCATCTGGCAGGAAATCGACATGCGCCAGAAGTTCAACCATCCATTTTATTTCCCATTGGATCCAATCCAAGATAGGAAAAACCTCTTCGATGTGGTGCGCGAAGCTCTGTTGGTGGAAGGCTCTCTGGTGGCGTACAGTGCGGGACCTCTGGGGGAGGATGACGAGTTCACCTCTCCCCTCTCGGCTGACAGCATTCGAAAAATCTTGAATCCTGTCACATTGGTCAAACAGTACGACGAATACGGTGAAGTCATCGGGTCGGTCAAGCAGAGCAATGAGCTCTCCTCTGATCAGATCACGAGGTACCGCATCAAAGAAGATTGGATTTGGGACCGGCAGCGCAGCGAGCGCTATGTTCGAATCTTGGGCATTGCGCCGATGTTGGAGGACTTTGACATCGATGGAAACAGCGTTGGCTTCAGGCCACTCTTTTGGCTCTATTACCCCGAGTGTCGCTATGTCTTCGCCAACAGCGAGGTTTACAACATGTTCAATGACGCCCAGCGTCGCACCTATGAGGACCTTTTCCAAAAGCGGTATTTCTCAAGCTACATTGTCAAGGAAGACAATGCCTTCAACCGAAAAATCGTTTCCTATGCACGAGGCTTGGATGCCTTGGCAGAGTCTGAACGCATCCAGCATGAGTTGTTCAACATTGAACATGACATCTGGCATTACTAAAGCGCCTCTTCTCATTGTCAAAAAGGGCCACTCTTCGGAGCGGCCCTTTTTTGTTTCCCGGCCATGGAAGGACGAACTTGCGGCCCCATGCTCCATCTCTTGTCCGTCGGAGTTCACTTTGGTGAACGAACATTGTTTGAAGGCCTCGATCTCGCGATTGGCAACAAGGACAGAATTGGCCTCGTAGGCCGAAATGGGGCAGGAAAGTCCACCTTGCTCAAAGTCATTGCAGGCCATCAGAAAGCTTCTCAGGGGAGTGTAAGTGCGCCCAAAGAGTACCGCATTGGCTACCTGCCGCAGGAAATGGAACACGAAGAGGCAGCTTCTGTGCTGGAGGTGGCCATGCAGGCCTTTGAGGAAGTCCAACAATTGGAATCGCGGCTGGCAGTGTTGACGGTGGAAGTGGCAGAGCGTACAGATTATGAAAGCGATTCATATTCGGACCTCATCCAAGAACTCAGCGATGCCAACGAACGTCTCGATGCCATTGGCGCTTCGAGCACAGAGGAACAGGCACACCGGATCCTGCAAGGACTCGGGTTTGGTCTTGAGGATATGTCACGCACCATGTCTGAATACAGTGGGGGTTGGAAAATGAGGGTGGAATTGGCCAAGCTCCTCTTGATGAAACCCGATCTTCTGCTGCTTGACGAGCCCACCAACCATCTGGACATCGAAAGCATCGAATGGCTTGAATCGTTTTTGACCCATCACCCTGGGGCCATTTTGCTCATTTCCCACGACAGGGTGTTCTTGGATACCCTCACCAAACGCACCGTCGAAATCGGCGGAGCGAAGCTTTACGACTTCAAAGGTCCCTATTCCAAGTACCAAGTGTGGCGTGAAGAAGAGCGAGAGAGGCAAACACAAGCTGCCAAAAACCAGCAGAAGTACATCCAAGACACGGAGCAACTCATCAACAAGTTCCGCGCCAAAAAGAACAAAGCCGCCTTCGCCCAGAGCCTGATCAAAAAGCTCGACAAGTTGGAGCGATTGGAAGTCGACGCTTCGGAAAACGCCCAAATCCGGTTTCGCTTTCCGCCAGCGCCAAGAACGGGCAAAGTCATCTTCGAGGCCAAGAGCCTCAAAAAACAGTTTGGCGATTTGACCGTCTTCGACAACCTTGATTTCATCATGGCCAGGCAAGAAAAAGTCGCCTTGGTGGGGAAAAATGGTGCGGGAAAAACCACCCTCACAAGGCTGCTCTTGAAGCAAGAGCCTTGCACCTCTGGTGAGTTGACCATCGGACACAACGTCGACATTGGGTATTATGCCCAAAACCAAACCGACGAACTCAACGGCGACCTGACTGTGCTTCAAACGCTGGAAGAAGTTGCTGTTGGCGATGTCCGAAAGCAACTGCGTGGTCTCTTGGGATCGTTTCTATTTTCGGGCGAAGACGTGGACAAAAAGGTCAAAGTCCTCTCAGGAGGTGAGAAGGCAAGGCTTGCCCTCTGTAAGCTTCTGCTGCACCCCTACAATGTTTTGATCCTCGACGAGCCCACCAACCATTTGGACTTGAAGAGCAAAACGGTCTTGAAAGAAGCACTGAAAGGATTCGACGGCTCCTTGGTGGTCGTTTCCCACGACAGGGATTTTCTGAGCGACATGACCCAACTTGTCTACGAGGTCACCCCCCAAGGATTGAAGCAATACATCGGAGACATCAAGCAGTTCCTTCATGAGAAGCATGCTGCCTCCATCTCAGCCTACGAGGCCAACAAGGCGGTCAAGGTGTCAAAGACCCCGAAGGAAAAAAGCAAAGTCACCTCCGCACCTTCGCAAGAAGATTACAAAGCCCGCAAGGCACGGGACAAAGCCATCCGGAAGGAACGAAATGCCGTGGAGAGATTGGAGAAGAAAGTGGTGGCCTTAGAAGAAAAGATCTCCGTCCACAACGAGGCCATGGCAGAAGTGGATCCAAGTGACCGCGCCAAAGTGACGGAGTTGGCCTACGCATTCGAGGCCGTTCAAAAAGAAATGCAAGAGGTCGTCAACCAATGGGAACGCGCAGTCGAAGAACTGGAACGTCTTCAGACGGAGGCGGCTTCCACATAAGTGCGCCACTTCGATACGACGCCAGCCATGTCTTCAGGCAAATCCGATTGAAAATCCATGCGCTTGCCCGATATCGGGTGAGTGAATCCCAAAGTTTTGGCGTGCAATGCCTGTCGAGGCAAAGCGGCAAACATGTTCCGCAGGAAGGCGTTGTACTTGCCCCCCGGAGCACCCTTAACTGCGACATTGCCACCATAGGTGGGGTCACCAAACAAAGGGTGTCCAATGGACTGCATGTGCACCCTGATTTGGTGGGTACGGCCTGTCTCCAATTTGCATTCCAACAAAGTCACAGGCCCGAAACTCTCCACCACGCGGTAATGAGTCACTGCATGTTTGCCTTCGCTGCCGTCGGCGTAGACTTGTTGGACACGCCGGTCCCTTACCGAACGACCCACGTGACCAGTGACCGTACCGTCTTCCAGCACGTCTCCCCAAACCAACGCCCAATACCTTCTGTTGACCGTCCGCTCAAAGAACTGACCACTCAAGTCCGTGAGGGCACGTTCGGTTTTGCCCAACACCATCAGTCCAGTGGTGTCTTTGTCGAGGCGATGCACCAATCCCGGGCGAGGTTCAGGGCTGCCGGGAAGGCTTGGAAGGCCCTGGATGTGATGGAGCACTCCATTCACCAACGTCCCAGAAAAATTGCCGTGGCCGGGATGCACCACCAAATTCATGGGCTTGTTCAGGACCAAAAGGTCGTCGTCCTCATGAACAATGTCCAAATCCATCGGTTCTGGAAGCAATTCAAAATTATACACCGGCTGTGGCAACTCTACCGTCACCACATCCCCTGGCTTGACCTTGTGGTTGCTCTTGACCGATTCTCCATTGACGCAGACATAACCTGCCTTGGCCGCCATCTGAAGCTTGTTGCGGGACAAGTGGGCCACCAAATTGATGATGAACTTGTCCACCCGAAGGGGCGTTTGGCCTGGATCCGCCACCAGACGATGGTGCTCGAACAACTCTTCCGAGTGGCCGTCTTCGATGGGGGCCTCTGAGGAAGTCATTGTGACACCCAGCGTTGGGTCCAGCGCTGACCGTTTTGCTCCGTGCCAACCAACAGGTACATGCCAGGTTGGTCCACTTCCCATGCATGACGACCGGGAGCGAGTTGGTGCCAAAAGGCCAGTTCACGTCCCGACATGTCAAAGACCTGGATGTCAGTCGGCACTTCCAATGTCCATTGGCACAACCCTGCACCAGGATTGGGATGGAGCTTTGGTTCTTCTCTGGCAGCCATCCACTCACCTACTTGGGTGACAGGATCCTTCCCGGCACGCAGGACAGGACGAATCATCAGCGACCCTTCGATTCCTGACGGTTGCCAAGGTGTCGTGGGAAAGGTGTACCAGACGAATGCTTCGTTGGTGTTGGTGTTCTTGTCCAAACCAATGTGGATCCGTTCCTCCCCTTGTTGCACAAAACCAACAAAGATGCTGCCTTCCACCGCAACTGGGACATTCAAAGGGAAGTAGGCAAAGCCGTCGTAAGTGCCCAAGCTGTAATCAGGTTCATAGATGGCGAACTGATCTGCAATGGTCTGTCCAGGCTGTCCTGGATTGTCTTCATCCTCGCTGCGAACCTTCAGTGTGAAGGTCTCTCCAGCGGCATCGTCGAAGAAGGGTGTGAAGTGTACCCAGAGGCCCTCCAGCGTATCCGGCTGTTGAATCTCGTGTCTTACCACGACCTCTCCTCCTTGGCCTTCCAAGGCATACGCCTTTTCGGCCGTGCCGTCATCGTAAGCGTAGTAGTCCCGGAACGTCTGCACATGCACCAAGCTGTCGTTGTCTGTGATGCCCGTTTGGTTCGTGCCATTCGCAGCGCCCACCTCATCTTCCCACAAACTGACATGAAAGACCGCAAAGGTGTCGCTCAACGCAGGATTGAAGAGGTCGGTGAAAATCTGCAGGTCCTCCACGTAATCCGTCTCGAACAAGCCCTGTACGCTCGTGTTGACAATGGAACCGGCCGCAGGTGCGTAGTTGTTCACGTTGCCGCCCTCAATGTCGACCCGTTGCACCTTGAGTCCAACATTTTCCTGGCTGTTCGGGTTGGCGCCAAAACTGCGGTGCAAAGTGGGGACAGAATTGGCCACGTAAAGCGCTGGTGCGACCTGGAAATGGGGCCATGGCATCGCCGTCCAAGGTTCCACCAAAAAACTGCTTGGAGGGGACACAAATGCCACTTCCTCAAAATCTGGTGCAGGGACCATGGCGTCTTCGTCCACCCTCACATAGTCGATGTGCCATGTGTCCACATTCCCTTCCAACGAGCCGTAGTTTCTGAATCGAAATTGAAAGTCGTCATGGAAATACTCTGGGGCGTCAATGTGCAAAACGACAGGGTGAAAGACTGAATCTCCGTCAATCCCCTCCGCCGACCACACCCAACGCCATGGGTCGCCATCTGCTACGCTCGTCCGAAATTCAACCACCAACGAATCCTCTCCCGCATCAGCGCCATTGGCCCTTCCACCGCTTTGGTGCCAAAATGACAAAGCCACGCTGTCCGCCGCCGCATATCCCCCTTGCCCCAGAAGAAGCCTTCTCGACGTCAATGTGTCGGCATAACCTACGGGGTTGGTGGGGTTGAGTGCGTAGGGATTCCCCAACACATCCATCCCATCAAGCGTTGCGCAGCCGACAGTCGGAGGCCGATAAGCCAAGGTGGTGGTTCGCCTGACGGGACTGGATTCCCAGCGTTTGACATTGACAGGTGCTTCCTCGTCGTACAGGCTTGGCCACGCGAAGTCGTCCACGAAAGGCAAGCCCATGGGGAACAACATGTCACCTCCTCGGGACTCCAGAGTGCGCTTCGTTTCTTGGGTCTGCGTTGGAACATGCTGGAGGTCCAGCTCACGCTCCTGCCCTTGAGATGCCATGGCCCAAACCATGAGACACAGCGCCATGACGGTTCCTCTCCAGTGGGTTGTCTTCATCGGGAATGTGAACGTCTGAAAGTTCATTTTCGTGCGCGTCATGAAAGGTGTTTCAATGTTTGCCAAGATAGAGGTCCACCGCAGTCCCTTCTTCCAGTCGCGGGGTTTTCGCTGGACTCGCGTCTTGGGACACGACCACAGCCAAAGAAGAGTCGAATGCGGTGAGGATGTCGTCCGCATACCCCACATGTCCCAAGGCCAGTTTTCTTCGTCCCAAAACCGCTTCCGCATCCTCGAGGGACAGCCCAACCAACCACGGCACCCGAACGTCACGGGCGCCCACAACACCGACCACCAGTTCCAAAACAGAACCTCTGGGCAACCTCGTTTGCTGCGCCAAAGACCGGCCTTTGTGCCTTACCCGAATGACCTTTCCTGCCAAGAGTTTGTTGGGCTCCTCCACCAATTCCACCTCAAACCCACGCGTGGCCAAAATCCTCTCCGCAAGCCTAGCGTCCTGGCCTTCTTGAATGTCCACCCTTTCATCGGGTGGCGTGATGCGGTACGTCGTCAGCAAAATGTTTCTTCCTGCCTTGACAGCGCTCCCGGCAGGGGGGTGTTGCTCAACAATGGATCCAGCAAGACCACCCGCCGCATAAATGGAATCTTGCCAAATGGGGTTCAACCCCAAGGTTCGGAGTGTATCGAGGGCCTCTTGCCTCAGCATGCCTGTCAATGCAGGCACCTCACGTTGAGAAGACGGCTGGCTGTAACTGCGCAACAGCCATAAGGTGCCCGCCAAGACCACGATCCATGTCAAGGCAATCCCTCCCAGTTGTCGGGCCAGCGTCTTCCAAATCATTCGTCCGTCAGCATTTCTTCCAAGGCATTGTCGAAGTATGCCCTCAGCTCTTCACAAAAGCCAAAGTGCTTGTCGTCGACCACCACCTTGCCCTTGGTGACATGGCCCAAGAGCGTGGGCTTCAAACCATGGGATCCGCAGATGTCGAAGAAGTCGTCTTGATCAGAATCCTTCAGCGAAACAACCGCGCGGCCTTGGCCTTCACCAAACAAGAAGGCATCCAAACGGACTTCGTCGTCAGACACAAGGTCAAAGCCAAGTCCACGGGGCATGGCCATTTCCAAAAGGGTCACAAACAACCCCCCGTCGGCAACATCGTGCGACGCCTGCGCAAGTTGTTTTTGGGCCAATTCCTGCAAGCAAGCGTGCAAATGAGCCTCTGCTTCCAAATCGAAGTAGGGCGCAGGAGATCTGTCGATGCCGACAATGCTAGAGAGGTATTCCGAGGCATGGATGCAATCTGTAGAAGGTCCCAATTGGAAAATCAATTCTCCCTTTTCCTTAAAGTCCAAACCTGTATGATGGGCGCGATCCTCCATGACCCCAACCATCCCAATGGTCGGTGTGGGGAAGACGGCCTGGGCGGAACCGTCTGGTCTGGCGGTCTGGTTGTAAAAGCTCACGTTGCCACCTGTCACAGGTGTGCCCAAGTGTCTGCAGGCACGGCCCATCCCTTGAATGGCCCCGACAAACTGCCAGTACACTTCTGGGTTGTATGGATTCCCAAAATTCAGGCAATTCGTGATGGCTGAAGGAACGGCGCCCGTGCAGCTGATGTTGCGGGCAGCCTCGGCCACCGCAATGGCGGTCCCAATTTCAGGATCGGCCTGGACGTAGCGCGCATTGCAGTCCACCGTCAGGGCCAAGGCCTTGTCGGTGCCACGGACCGAAACCACACCTGCATCTGAAGGACGGTTGGTGGTGCGGTTGATCGTACCCACCATGCTGTCGTACTGCTCCCAAACCCATCGTTTCGAAGCGATGTTGGGCAAGCAAATCATGCGGTGGGCAATGTCCACGCATTCGTCCAAACTCGGCACCGGGACAGTGCTGTGGTCGAAGGCCTGGGCCTCCGCGTACCATGCGGGCTCCTCGTATTCGCGCTCATAGACAGGCGCGCCACCCCCAAGCACAAGTGTGGATCCCGGCACATCACCCACGAGTTCACCGTGCATGTAGTAACGGATTTGGTCCCCTTCGGTGACTTCGCCGATGTGTTCAGCGTGCAAATCCCATTTGTCAAAAATGGCCTTGACCTCTTCCTCTTGGCCCTTGCGTACGACCACGAGCATCCGCTCTTGGGATTCGCTCAACAAGATTTCAAAAGGCTCCATGTCCTGCTGACGCAGCGGCACCCGGTCCAAGTGGATCTCCATGCCCACTTCCCCGGCGGCACTCATTTCCGAGGTTGAACAGGTGATGCCTGCAGCCCCCATGTCCTGCATGCCCACCACAGCGGTGGTGGTGGACAATTCGAGAGAGGCTTCGAGCAAGAGTTTTTCTTGGAATGGGTCTCCTACCTGCACAGAGGGCAGGTCATCCGCACTCTCTTCGGTGATGTCCTTGGATGCGAAAGAAGCTCCTTGGATCCCGTCCTTGCCTGTGGAAGAACCCACGATGTAGACGGGATTCCCTGGGCCAGAGGCCGTCGCTGAGATGATCTTGTCCGCTTCCAAGATGCCCACAGACATGGCATTGACAAGCGGGTTCACTTGGTAGCTTGAATCGAAGAAGAGTTCGCCGCCCACAATGGGCACACCAAAGCTGTTTCCGTAATCCCCAATGCCCTTGACCACGCCCTCGAGCAACCACTTCGTGCGCGGGTTGCTGAGATCCCCAAAACGCAGGCTGTTGAGCTGGGCAATGGGGCGGGCCCCCATGGTGAAAATGTCGCGGTTGATCCCGCCTACACCCGTTGCAGCACCTTGGTAAGGCTCGATGGCAGAAGGATGGTTGTGGCTTTCGATTTTGAAAGCGCATCCCAAACCATCTCCAATGTCCACGATCCCGGCGTTTTCTTCACCGGCCTTGACCAACATGTGCGGACCATCCTTGGGAAGTGTTTTCAGCCACTTGATGGAATTCTTGTACGAGCAATGTTCGCTCCACATGACGGAGTAGATGCACATCTCCGTGAAATTGGGCGTGCGCCCAAGAATGGTCTTGATCTGATCAAACTCCTCTGGGCGCAAGCCCATCTCTTGAGCTTGGTCGAGGGTTGCTGGAGCAATGGAAGCCTTCATGAATCGGGGCGGTGAGGTTGTGGGTTTGGGACAACAATCAAGCCCAAAAATAAGGAGAGGCCACGGGTCAAAAACGCAGATGAAAGGCCTTTCTCGGCATCTTTTCCACGACATGTCCCCATGGGTGAAAAAGCGGTGGTTATTTTGCACCATGCGCGCAGCCATCCAAAGGGTCAGCAAGGCCCAAGTCCGTATCCGAGGAGAACAGCACGGGGCCATCGACCATGGCCTCATGGTGCTGGTGGGCATTGAAGCGGCGGACACCCGTCAAGATGCCGAATGGCTGGCCGCCAAACTCGTCAAGCTGCGCATTTTCAATGACGCAGAAGGAAAAATGAATGCGGACTTGGTCCAAGTCGGCGGCGGGATGCTGGTGGTGAGTCAATTCACCCTGCATGCCAAAACCAAAAAAGGCACCCGCCCCTCCTTCATTCGTGCCGCACATCCAGACGTGGCCATTCCACTCTACGAGCATTTTGTGCAATCGTGCAGACAAGAGCTGGGCAAACCCGTGGCCACAGGAGAGTTCGGGGCGGACATGGAAGTTGAACTCACCAACGATGGTCCTGTGACGATCTGGATCGATACCCAAAACAAAGAATGATGGAGAACCTTGATTTTTCCCAAGCGCAACACCCCGACCTCACCCTCAGGGAAGCCCAAGCAAAAGTGCACTCCTGGATCCAAACCGTGGGCGTGCGTTATTTCAACGAGCTGACCAACTTGGCCATCTTGACAGAAGAAGTTGGGGAACTGGCGCGCATCGTGGCACGCCGTTACGGCGAGCAGAGTGAAAAACCCAGCGACGAGGGGCGCGACTTGGGCGACGAGATGGCCGATGTCCTTTGGGTGCTCATGGCGTTGGCCAACCAAACAGGAATCGATTTGACCGATGCCTTGGCCGCCAACATCTCCAAGAAAACCGACCGAGACCGCGACCGACACCAGAACAACCCCAAACTGCAATGACCCAATCCATCTTCCACCTTTCTTCTCAAAGCAGATTTGGCTTGCTGGTCCTTGGCCTTTGGTCTTTCAGCCTGACCATGTGGGGACAACAATGGGGGGCCTCCCCTGCTGACATGCGGCAATCCGTCGCAGACCAACGCGCGCTTCTCGCACAAAACGCTTGGACCGATGGGCTGGCCTTGGACAACATCGGACCCGGTGTCATGGGCGGCCGGGTGGTCGACTTGGCCACGGTAGGAGACACCGTGTATGTGGCCTACGCCACGGGCGGCCTCTGGAAAAGTGTGAACCACGGAACGACCTTCACCCCATTGCTCCAGGCCACCACGTTGCTCGGTGCTGTGGCAGCCCACCCAAGTGGCCGTGTGGTCGTGGGTTCCGGAGAGGTGAATTCCTCACGGAGTTCCTATGCGGGAGATGGGGTGTACATCAGCGATGATTTTGGCCAAACATGGCGTCATGCCGGGCTTGCACAAACCCATCACATTGGACGCATTGTCATCGATCCGATCGACCCCGACCGCATATGGGTGGCCGCCCTTGGAGAATTGTATTCCGACAACTTTGGCGGTGGTGTCTACCACTCCAAGGATGGCGGCAACTCCTGGGACCGTGTCTTGAACGTGCCGGGTAGGAAGAAAGGAACCGTAGTTGGTGCGGTGGATTTGGTCATGGAAGAAGGACAGCCCAATCATTTGTACGCCGCCACCTGGGACCGCACACGACGGGCGCATGACTTCACCGAGTCAGGGACTGGTTCTGGCGTCTGGGAATCGGAGGATGGTGGCGAGAATTGGACGCGCATCACATCTTCCAATGCCTTTCCCGAAGGCCCCGAAGCTGGACGCATTGGACTGGGTCTTCACTCCGTGTCTGGCACATTGTATGCCCTTGTGGACAACCAGGCGAGGCGCCCAGCCGATGCCGGAGACAACGCGACGGCCACCGCCAACGATGGGCTGAACAAGGAAGACTTCCTGGACATGGACAGGGATACCTTTCTTCAACTGGACCCCTTGACGCTGCAGGACTTTCTCGATGCAAATGACTTCGCTCCTTCCGACAGCGCACAGTCCGTTCTCCAACGGGTCGCCCAAAAGGAACTGGCTCCGCGCGCTTTGTACGACCACTTGACGGATGGCAATGCCGCGTTGTTCGACACCGAAATCATTGGCCCCGAACTCTATGTCTACCAGGACCAAAAATGGAGGCGCACCCATGAGGAGTGGTTGGACAACGTTTGCTACACCTATGGTTACTACTTCGGCGTGGTGTCCGTGGACCCCGCGGATGCACAGACCGTCTACATCGCCGGCGTTCCGCTTCTCAAGTCAACAGATGGAGGGCGCACCTTTTCTTCCATTGGGGCCGAGAATGTGCACGTGGACCACCACAAACTTTGGATCGACCCCAACAACCCCTCGCACTTGATGAATGGAAACGATGGCGGCCTCAATGTGTCATGGGACGGTGGCGAATCATGGGTCAAATGCAACAGCCCCTCCGTTGGCCAGTTCTACGCAGTCGCAGTGGACCATCAATCCCCTTACAACGTCTATGGTGGCCTCCAAGACAATGGGACCTGGGTGGGGCCGCACACCCATCGTGAAAGCAAGCGCTGGCAGCAAACAGGGCACCACCCCTACATATCATTGGGCGGAGGGGATGGGATGCAAATTGCAGTGGATTCCAGGCATCCCGAGGTCGTATATACAGGCTATCAATTTGGCTGGTACAAGAGGACCAACCGCACGACAGGTGAGAGTGCGGGGCTTCATCCAAAGCACGCGCTGGGAGATCCTCCCCTTCGCTGGAATTGGCAAACCCCCATCTTGCTCAGTCAACATCAAGAGGACGTGCTGTACATGGGCTCCAACAAATTGCACCGCTCCCTGAACCGCGGAGACGATTGGGAAACCTTGGGGTCGGACCTCACACGTGGAGGATTGGAAGGAAATGTCCCCTTTGGCACTTTGACCACCCTCGCGGAGCATCCCAAACGCTTTGGGCAACTTGCCGCAGGAAGCGACGACGGCCTCGTGCACATCACCAAGGATGGAGGCCACAATTGGACACGCTTGGATCTTCCCATTCCCACATCCATTGGCAAGGGGGACAACAAGAAGCACCTCTGGATCAGTGAAGTCAGCTGGTCCAAGCACGATGTCGACCTTTTGGTCATCGCCCTGAATGGCTACCGCCACGATGCCATGGATGCGTGGGTGTATGCCACCCGAAACGAAGGCAAGTCATGGGAAAGGTGGGGGACAGATTTGCCATCTGAACCGGTGAACGCACTTGTGGAAAGTGAGGATACGCCCGGGTGGTGGGTGGTGGGTACGGATGGAGGTGCTTATTTGACCGTCGATGCAGGCAGGAACTTCGCTCCAGTGCACAAAGACCTTCCCCGCGTCCCCGTCCACGACTTGGTGATTCAAGAGAAGGAAAACGATCTGATTCTCGGAACCCACGGTCGTGGGATCTATCGGCTTGACCTGTCTCCAGTCTTGAATGTCTCCGACCTCGCAAACAGACAAGAAGACCTATTTTTCCATAAATCTGAACACGAGATGACATGGAGCGAAGACTGGGGTAGCCAAGGCTGGGGTTGGGAAGAGCCCTGGGATCCCAGTGCGGAATTGTGGTTGCATGCACCCTTCACAGGTCCTGCACAATGGCAATTGCGGCGTGTCCCTGCCCCACTGGTTCTTTCAGACTCCTCGGTGGCGGAAGGCGGAGGAGCGTCGCGCATTTTGGACCAACTTCAAACCCGAAAAGATACCTTTTGGGACTTGGGCTCCATTGAGCTCACCCAAGGACCTCAAGCCTTGAAGCTGGACATGAGACAAAAAGATGGCTTTCTCGAACCGGGGAGGTACAATGTCGTGATCCATGTCGGAACACTTGGAGAATTGGACTTCCAAGAAGCCACGACCACCCTTGTTATTGTGAAATAAATAGCCTAGAAAAGGGCGGTTTTCACCCCTTGGAAACCTTGAATTCTTGGGGAATTCGACAGACCGGAATGGCCTGCATTTTGTGCAAATTGGCACCGTGAAAGCGCCGGTAAATGGACAGTACCTCTTGCTGCCTGCCTGGCAGTTCATGCAGCAATCGCTGCTTGTCATCCTCCACCATGGCGGCATGTTGGGCTTCCCAGGCCATGGCCCATTCCAACTCGGGATAGGTCGCCCCCAATTGATCCTCGTCGGTCCTGTCGTCCCCCCAAAGCCCATCTGTCGGTGCAGCCCTCTGAATCTCTTCACGTACGTTGAGATGGGCTCCGAGGGAAAACACCTCTGTCTTCGTCAGGTCCGCAATGGGGGACAAGTCCACACCGCCATCTCCGTATTTGGTGTAGAACCCGACCCCAAAGTCTTCGACTTTGTTCCCTGTACCCACCACCAAATGACGCTCTCTTTGGGCCAAAGCATAAAGTGTCGTCATCCGCAATCTTGCGCGTGAATTCGCCATGGCCAATCCTCCACTCTGGTCGGGGCCGTCTGGCAATGCCGCTGCCAGTCGATCGTAGACTTCGGTCAGGGAAACAGTCGAACGACGCACACGGGGATGGGCCTTGCACAAGTCCTCGATGTGTTGCGATGCGCGTGAAACTTGGTCCTGTGCCTGGTGAATCGGCATTTCAACACAAAGCGTAGGGGCCCCTGTAAGGGCACAAAGGGCCGAAGTCACGGCTGAATCAATGCCGCCCGACACCCCCACCACCCAACCCTCCAGGCCCGACTTTTCCTGGTAGGACGAAAGCCAACCGACAATGTGTTGGACGACTTGAGCAGCTTGGAATGACGTTTTCATGGATGGGCTATCACGGGAGAAGTTGCAACATTTCAACCAAACAGAGGTTCATCTTGGCTCAAAACACGACACCGACGCTCAAGGCAAGAATGCTGTCTTGCCCTTTCATCTCCGTGACCAAGACATTGTCTTCCGCGAGCCCTCTCGGAACACCGGCCGCATCGACTTTGACAACCTCAACGTTTTTATGGGTGTTGAACAGTGCACTGTTGTATGTCACCCCAATCATCAATGACGAATTGCCCGCAATGCGTCGCTCCACACCAAGCCCCACAATCAAGGATCCCCTAAACAACTGGGTTTGGTCGCCTGCCTCGAGGTCCGGTGCTGGAATCGATGGATTGTCGACGGGTTGCCAGCCATCGGTTCTTTGGTACCCCACGTATCGACTCTCGTCCACTTCTCTTCGGGTGTTCAATCCCAAACCCGCACCAAAGCGGCCAAAGAACGTACTGTAACCGATTTCCTTGGTGCGCATCTTGAACGTCAAAGGCAATTCCACATATTGGTTGTTGAAGTCACGGGACACCTTGCTAAGTGAGTCTTGATTGGTTTGCTCCCAGTATTCGACCTGGCTTCCTGTGCGGAACACATTCAGCCCAGCACCGATCGCGTAAGTCTCTGAGAACATGATGTCCGCCATGAATTGGTACCCAAAGTGACCCCGTACCCCATCGGTGGAGTGTTCGTAATCTCTAGAGTTCATCCAAGCCATGTTGGGCTCCAAGGCCAGCCCCATCCTGAATCCTTGTGTTTGAGACCAACTGGCGCTGCAGGCGCCCAAAAGGAACATGACCGAGAGGAAGTGTTCCTTGCCCATCTTTGTGATTGCTTGCTTCATGGTCCTTTGTCGTTTGTTCAAAACTACCCCCTACCGCATGCCTCATGCCTTTTCCATCCGCAATTTGTTCCACTTGCCAATGTGGGTATTGCTGGTGTGCTGCTGGGTGCAATGCGGACCTTCCAACCCCCACATTGGGACAGACGGGGTGACCCTCCCCACTTCCTTCCAAGAGGTGAATTGGATGGAAGTGCTCGAAGGCATGCCCTTGGATTCGGGGCGCACCGTCACCCTTTCGCACCTGCAGCAAGCACATCCCGGATTTTGGGAGGCTTGGTCAGAACAAGTGCTCGAGCTGGGACCATTCGACGACACCCTCACCGTGGACATGACCCTTCGCTTCATGGAAGACATGGCGCCCATGATGGCGGCGATTGACACCACCTCAGGAGATGAAACCCGCTTAAAGCAACAAAGCGAACAGTTGCAGGAAGCCTTGAAGCGCCATCTCGTCTTGTTTCCAGATGTAGAAGTTCCCGATGTCATCTGGATGCCTTCGGGGTTCAATTTCGCATTGTATCCCACCCCTGAATGGATGGGCATTGGACTCGATTGGTTCATGCAGCCCAACCATCCGCTCCACAAAGAGCTGCCTTCCCATCGGTTTCCGCGTTACCGTCTCCAACGAATGCGCACCGAGTGGATGGCCACCGATGCCCTGCGTGGTTGGTTGTTGGTCCAACACCAAAACCGCATACCAAACGCGCCACGTACCGTCGACATGTTGCTGTATTGGGGACAAATCATGGAGCTCACTGCCATGTGCTTCCCGCACACATCGCCGGCACAACTCATGAATTGGACGGAGGAGGAATGGACCTGGGCCGAAGCCAATGAGAGGTCGGTTTGGAGCGAAGTGCAACCCCAAAGCGTGATGTTCAACAAACAACCCAGGGAAGTCATGAGGTGGTTCCAGGAGGGGCCCTTCACAAGGGCAGAAGGCCTCCCGCAATCTTGTCCAGACCGCCTGGGGGTGTACATCGGATGGAAAATGGTCCAGGCCCATCGGGGGAATCATGCCGCCATGGACATGGCATCGTGGTGGACCACGACAGACCCCAATCCCTTCTTGCGGGCCTACCGGCCCTGAACCTACTTTTGCACCATGGCCAAATCACGCATCACCATCGACGTCACAACAGACGAGAACCACGTCCCCGTCGCCATGGAATGGACCGCGGAAGACGGAGGCATTGACCAACAACCGGCATCTGCCATGGCCCTTTCCATGTGGAATGCAAAGGAATACACAGCCATGCGTATGGACCTTTGGACCCAAGACATGAGTGTGGAGGAAATGCGCTCCTTCGTGGTTCAAACCATGATGACATTGGCCGACACCTACGAGAAGGCAACGTCAGACAAGGAGCACGCCACTGCCATACGCGGATTCACACAAGAACTCGCCAAACGCGTGGGTGCGATCGACGCATGAAGCCAGATCAGTCGGGGTAGAGTACGTTGGTCGATGCCACAAAGCGCAAGACTTCTTCACGTCCCTCCCCTGTGTTTCCGCTGGTCACAAACAAGGGGGGCATTTTATGCCATTGTCCCAACATCTTCTCCTCGTAGGCCGGCAAGAAAGCCTCTCTCTCTGTTTTGTTCAGTTTGTCCACCTTGGTGAAGACAAGTACAAACGGAAGTCCCGCTTCTCCCATCCACGCCATGAAGTCAAGGTCCACCTTTTGGGCCGGGATGCGTGAATCCACAAGCATCATCACACACATCAAATTGGTTCGGCTCCGCAAGTACTGCTGCGTCACCGTCATCCACTTGGACCGGTCTTTTTTGCTCACCTTGGCATATCCAAAGCCGGGCAAATCCACGAGGTACCACTTCCCGTCGACATCGAAGTGGTTGATGAGTTGTGTTTTCCCAGGAGTGCCTGAGGTTTTGGCCAACTTGTTGCGGCCCGTCAGCATGTTGAGCAACGAACTCTTGCCCACATTGGAACGTCCAATGAAGGCGTATTCAGGCCGATCTGGGCGGGGGCATTCAGATGGCAAGGCACTGCTCTTGACAAAGGTCGCTTCGCGCATTTCCCAGCGGATGGTGTCAGAAGAGGCCATCAGCGGATGCCGCGGGAGGCGTACCAATCAGAAAGAATCTGATTGAAGGTCTCGGGATGCTCCATCATCGGGGCATGGCCGCATGCGTCGATCCAAAACAACTCTGCATCGGGGAAACCTGCCAGGAAATCCTCAGCAACCTCGGGTGGGGTGATGATGTCGTTTTTGCCCCAAATCAAGCAGACGGGAAGGTCCATCGCAGGCAAATCCTTGGACATGTTGTGTCGTATGGCGGACTTGGCGATGCTCAAAATGCGCAACACCTTGTTGCGGTCGTTCACCGCCTCGAAGCATTCATCGACCAATTCTGGTGTGGCATGCTTGGGGTCGTGGAAGGTGACGGCCACCTTTTCTTTGATGTACGACTTGTCCTCCCGTCGGGGGAAACTGGAGCCAAAAGCATTTTCATAGAGTCCACTGCTCGCAGTCAATGAGAGGGACGCGACTTTGTCGATGTTGTCACGGGTATAGATCAAACCCACATGCCCTCCCAGGCTGTTGCCGAGCAAGTGCACCTTGTCCAACCCCAATTCGTCAATGAAGCCTGCGATGTGCTTGGCCATGTTCTTCGCATTGGTCTCTAGCATGGGCAGCTCGTAGATCGGCAACATGGGGGTGATCACTCGGAAGTACTGACTGAAGTGTGCCCGAACGTCTTCAAAGTTGCTCAAAGCACCAAAAAGCCCGTGCAACAATACCAGAGGTGTGCCCTCTCCTTCCTCGACGTATCGGTATTGACCGCGTTCCACAATGTTGGATTCCATGGGACAAAAGTGGCACCCAAGGCCACACACTTGAGACACTGAATCCGGCGGACATCCACGCTCCGTTGTTCACATCATATGTGGACAACGTGTGAATAGCGAAATCCCTCCACTTTCTCCCACTTCTCAAAACCCCTATAAACACTAACTTTTTTCCTGATGAATCGCCTGGATTTATCCACAAAGTGGGAGAAAGTGTCAATGAGTGGGAGAAAGTGGGAGATTGACTGTACTTTTGGAGCTGCTGATTTCACCCCATGCTCAACCTGCTAGGAGAACACCCCTGTCGCATCGACGCCAAAGGCCGTCTGATGTTTCCCGCCAAACTGCGCAAGCAGCTTGATGGCGTGATGCATCATGGGCTCGTGGTGAACCGCGACATCTTCGAAGGTTGTTTGGTGCTTTACCCCAAGCCTGAGTGGGACAAGGTGAATGCAGAGATGGCAAGGCTGAGCCGTTACAACAAGAAGCACCAGCTCTTTCAGAGAAAATTCATGAAGGGTGCCACCCATGTGGAAGTGGACAGCTCGGGCAGGATCAACCTCCCCTCCGCCCTCTTGACCTACGCAGGCATTGACCCAAAGGACGCCAAGGAAGTCATCGTCTCCGGCCTGGGTGAGAAAGTGGAGATCTGGAACCAAGAAGCCCACCACAAGCAAGTCATTCAAGACGCAGACTCTCTCGACTTCGGCGACCTCGCCGAGGACGTTCGCAAAGACCTCGACGGCACCCCTGAAGAATGACCTCCACCTACCACGTCCCCGTCATGCTGAACGTTTCCCTCGAGGCGCTCAACATCGACGGCGACGGGGCACAAACGGGGCAATGGATGGACGCGACGTTTGGAGGAGGAGGGCACAGCCACGCCATGTTAGAGCGTCTCGGACCCAAGGCGAGGCTGTTTGGTTTTGACCAGGACCCAGACGCCGCCAAGAATGCCCTTGACGATGCTCGCTTCACCTTGGTGGCTGCCAATTTCCGCTACGCACCTCAGTTTTTGCGCGCGCACGACGCCCTTCCTCTAAGAGGGATCCTTGCCGATCTCGGCGTGAGCTCGCACCAGTTTGACACCCCAGAACGCGGGTTCTCGCTGCGGCACGACGGCCCCTTGGACATGCGTATGAATGTTCAATCCGGACAGCCTGCCCATGCATGGCTCGCCACTGTGGAGGTGCGTGAACTCACCCAAGTGCTTCGAAAATACGGGGAGCTTACAAGGCCCGATCGCTTGGCCCACCGCATTGTTGCGGCAAGGGAAGAACGCCCCATTCTCACCACCCATGATTTGATCCGGGTGCTTTCCCCAACGGCACCCCGCGGGAAGGAAAACAAGCATTACGCCAAAATTTTCCAAGCCATCCGCATCCATCTCAACGATGAGTTGGGCGCCCTCGAGGACCTGCTGACGCACGCCATTTCCATGCTTGCTCCTGGAGGTCGATTGGTGGTGATGAGCTACCACAGCTTGGAAGACCGACTGGTCAAACACTTCATGCGCTCGGGCAATTTTGAAGACGATGTCCAAAAGGACATGAAGGGTCGGGTGCTTGCTCCCTTCCACCCGCTTGTGAGAAAGGCCATTGTGGCCCAAGATGAGGAGATGGATGCCAACCCTCGCGCGAGAAGCGCGCGCCTTCGCGTGGCGGAACGAACCGAGTGGATGCCATGAACATTCTTGGGCTTTTCCGACGGACCAAATCCGAAACCACCTCGAGCAAGGGCAACCGAACC
>CAWVVM010000014.1:0-58020 GCA_963933635.1 uncultured Flavobacteriales bacterium | reverse complement strand
GGTAGTTGTCGGTGAGGATTTCAACAACCACTTCAGACTGGTTGTCGGTGCATTGAGCTTGAAGCGCTTGGGGGGTTCCGAAAAAAAGTGCAAGGGCGCACATCGCAGCGGACAATGTAGAAATGGGGTTCATGAGAGCGGGATTCGTAGGGTGGTTTTGTTGGAGTGGTCAATCGCAGAGGTCGCCAAAAGCGCCAAGCACGAGGAGCAAGTCGGCGACCGTGGTCGCGCCGTCGGCGTCCACGTCCACAGCGCAAGGCGCTTGGTAAATGCAGTCCGTGTCCACGTTGGCCCAAGGCACGTAGTTCAGGGCTTCCGTGTCGGTGCAACCCGCGAATTGGCAAGTGCCGTCATCCTCTGTGGCGCCGGCGTTGTAGTTCAGTGCGCCTGGGTACTTGCATCCCGCCACAGCGGTGGATGGCACGTAGTCGAGGTTGCGGAACTCTTTGATCAAGTTGGGGCCTGAGCCGGGGTAAGAGGAGCCGTTGAAGGCCACATACACCGCGCCCGTGGTGGGGTTGACGGCCACGTCGCGCAGACGTTGCCCGTAACTGGCAAAATATTGGGTCTCATTTGTGACAGTCGTGCCGTCCTCCGAAAGGGACAACACGCTCAGGCGCTTGTCGTCGAGGGCAAAACCACCCATGACAGAGAGCAAAATGCTGTTTTGCCACTCCGGAATGGCCGGGTGGTTGTACCAAGTCATGCCATTGACCGCGGCACAAGGCGAAAACGTGTCGATGGGTTCGACCACATTGTTGGCCACACAAAAGCTGTTCTCGCTGGACGTATTGCACACACCCTCCACATTGGGCCAGCCGTAGTTGCGTCCCGGCTGGATGATGTTCACCTCGTCGTTGTTGCTTTGGCCGTGTTCGGAGCTGTAGATGAGGCCATTGGGTCCCATCGCCAGGCCCTGTGGGTTTCTGTGCCCCATGCTGTACACGTAGCTTCCTGGGGTGGGGTTGTCTGATGGAACGCTGCCGTCGAGGTTCAAGCGAAGAATCTTGCCATTGAGGCTGTTGAAGTTTTGGCTGCTCGCCCCTCCATCTCCTTTGTCCCCCGTAGACATCAAGAGCGTGTTGTCGGGGAGCACCAACAGGCGGCTTCCGTTGTGGATGCCCGCGGCTGGGAGGGACAAAAGCACCTCTTCGTTCACGAGGCCTGAGCCGTTCCAATCGAACACCGACAAGTATTCTGTGCCATTCCAAGAAGATCCGCTGGTGTAGACCACAAACACCTTGGGGGTGTTCTCCCAATCGGGGTGCATGGCCATGCCCAGCATGCCGGGCTCGCCGTTGCCGTTGTTCGTGACCGATTTGGTCAACACGGTCGACGTGGTGCCCGTCTCAGGGTCGATGCGGTGCACCGAACCTGCGCGGCTTGTCACCCAGAGATGATCGTCTGGTCCCCAAAGAAGTTCCCAAGGAATTTGGATGCCCGAAGCGACGTTCGACGCCGTGAGCGTGGTCGCTCCGACCTGGAACGTTTCTTGTCCTGAAACGGTGTTGGAGGTCAAAAAAAGAAGGGTTGCGCAAAGGGCAGGCAAGGAAAGGCGAATCAACATGGTCAACAGTTTGGATTTCTCAATATACGGCAATCCCTTGTGAACACCCTCTTTTTCAAGGGTTTCCCACAATTCGAGGGTGGTTAAAGTCCGCGCACGGCAGTGCCATCATCACACTCAACGCGCATCTTTGGGGTTCAATTCCCCTGTTCGAATGCCTGAAATGTCTCAAAAAACATGGTGGGTGGTGGTCGCCACCTTGCTTTTGGCCTGTGTCTTCCTCGGCTACCAAGTCATGGATTCCAACCAAACCATTGGCTCCCTTCGTGGAGACAACTCGGAACTTTCCCTGGCCAAGGACCAACTGCTCCTCGACTTGGAAAAAATGCGGTTCTCCTACGACACCCTGGAAACGGAAAACTCGATGATGCTGGCCGAGCTCGCCGCGCAACAAGAACGGATCGATGGTCTCATCACCAAAGTGAACAACGGTTATTGGGAGGTGGCCCGTGCCAAAAAAGAGTCCGAGACACTGCGGAGCATCATGAAAGGCTACATCGCCACCATCGACTCTGTGAACCAACTCAACTTGGCGCTTCTGGATGAGAATTTGGCCATGAAAGAGCAAATCGAGGCGGTGTCAGAGGAGAACGCCGATTTGGTGGAGCGACAGGAAAACATGGAGGACATGCTGGAGGCAGGCCAAACCCTGCAAGTTGCCGACTTCTTGGCCTCCGGGGTCAGGGTGCTCTCCTCTGGCCGCCAAAGGGACACCGACCGCGCCGACCGTTGCGACATGCTGCGCGTGTGCTTTTCCATCTTGGAGAACCGGATCGCTCCTGTCGGGGAGAAAACCCTTCATCTCCGGATCACCAACGACCAGGGGGAGGTGCTCGCTGACGAGGGAGGTGGGACCGAGCGCAGCGCCTCGAGGACCATTGATTACGCACGGGAAAGACTCGATGCCTGCATCTTCTATTCACCTGAAGAGGCCCTTGGGGGCTTGACGTTGTCATCAGGAACCTATGTGGTGGAGATCCTCGAGGGAACCACGGTGGTCGGCACCACCGACCTGATCCTGCGCTGATCCATTCCCGGCACCCGCCTGTGCATTTGAAGTGTGGGTGCAAAGCGCTTGCACGACCCTTGTGTCATGGTTTTGGAAAGTCGCATCTGGAAAGGCCAACAAGGCGAGCAGTGGGCTGTGGCACATTTGGAACGTCTGGGGCACCGCATCCTCGCCAGAAACTGGCGATGGAGACGAGCGGAATTGGACATTGTTTCGCGCCACGATGACACCACTGTGTTCATCGAAGTGAAGTGCCGTTCCCGGTGCGGCGACACCACCGACCCTAGGCAATGGATGCCCTCCGCGGGGCAACAGCGGCGGTTGGTCCAAGCGGCCCATGCCTTCCAAAATCTCGACAAATGCCCAACACCCAACCTACGCTTTGATGTGATCTTGATTCGGCCACATCCCAAAAACCCTTGGGAGGTCGTTCATTTCAAGGACGCGTTTGACGGCACGGCCATCCGCCCCCAGCGCGGCCATCAGCGCCTGCGTTGGCGTTCGTTGCGGTGACCCTTTCTCAACACGTACCTTTGCCCCTCATGAAACACAACCCTGACAAAGGCCGCCGCGGAGGCGCCCGCAAGGGAAGTGCCAAGGGCCGCAAAGGCACAGGCGCGACACCTTCCAAGCCAGGCTCCTTCAAGGGGGGCAAACCGTCCGACAAACCAGGCGCAAAGCCTGGCCCCAAATCAGGTTCCAAACCTGCGAGAGGGAGGCACGGTCGGCCCCGTCCCCAATTGAAGTTTGCCCCGGTCCCCGATTCCACCGCGACCATGAGGCTCAACCGCTACATTGCCCAATCGGGCGTGTGTTCGCGTCGGGAGGCCGATGTCATGATCACAGCGGGAGTGGTGAACGTCAATGGCAAAGTGATCACTGAGCTCGGACACAAAGTCGACCCCACCAAGGACACCGTCCGCGTGGAAGGGGACACCATCCGTCCGGAACCCATGCGCTATGTCTTGATCAACAAACCCAAGAACTTCCTGGCCGTGGACCACGACCCCAGTGGCCGACGAACCATTGGGGACCTCATCAAGCAAGCTTGTCGAGAACGCGTGTTCCCTGTGGACCGCGTGGAAAAAGAAAGCACCGGCCTGATTCTGTTCACCAATGATGGCGAATTGACCAAGCGGCTCAACCATCCCAAGGTGGCCCTGCGCGAACTCTACCACGTCACATTGGCGAAGAAAGCAAGCCCCGAAGACCTCGAAAAAATGGTGGAAGGGTTTGTCCTTGACCAAGGCTTCGTGAAGGCGAAAGAGGCTGCGTTCGTCAAAAAAGACCCGCATGAAGTTGGCATGGAAATCCACAGCAACAGAAGCCGAGTCGTCCGTCGCATGTGGGAACATTTGGGCCACAAGGTGGTCAAGGTGGACCGCGTCGTCTACGGGCCACTGACCAAAAAAGACTTGCCGCGCGGCCATTGGCGCCACCTGTCCGACCAAGAGTTGAACATGCTCCGCATGACCACTTGATTGAACGTATCTTCCTTCCATGAACGGCAGCCTGGTCATCATCCCCACCTACAACGAGCGCGAGAATGTGGTGCGCATGCTCGAGACGGTCATGGCCTTGGCCTTTCCGTTTGAGGTGCTGGTGGTGGACGACGGTTCGCCCGACGGCACTGCGGCACTTGTCAAAGAAACCCAATCCATCCACCCCCAGCGCATCCACTTGCTGGAACGCAAAGGAAAGTTGGGGTTGGGAACAGCCTACATCGCTGGTTTCCGATGGGGGTTGGAGCATGGGTACGACTTCCTCTTTGAGATGGACTGCGACTTCTCGCACAATCCGGAAGACCTCGTTCGGCTCCAAGACGCCTGCGCAGAAGGCGGGGCGGGCATGTCCGTGGGTTCCAGGTACGTGCATGGTGGTAGTGTAGACAACTGGCCCATCAACCGCCTCATTTTGAGTTACGGGGCTTCCTTTTACGTCAATTTCATGCTCGGACTCGGTGTCAAAGACAGCACCGCAGGCTTCGTGTGCTACCGCCGCGAGGTCCTTGAAACCATTCAACTCGATGCTGTGCAGTTTGTGGGGTATGCCTTTCAAATTGAAATGAAACTTCGTGCCAAGCGCAATGGTTTCAAGCTCCAAGAAGTGCCCATCACTTTTGTGGACCGCGAATTGGGGACCTCCAAGATGAGCATGAACATCTTCCGCGAAGCCTTGATTGGCGTCCTCCAAATGCGCTACCAACGCATCTTTTTTCCCCCCGCCAACAACCCCTGATCCATGTCCTCTCCCACCTTGTTTCGCCAGGCCCATGTGGTCAACGAAGGCTCTGTCAAAGTGCAAGATGTCCTTGTGGAAAACGATCTGATTTTGGCGGTGGGCGTCGATTTGGCCCAAAATGAGGGTGACCCTGCTGTCAAGGCAAAGGCAGAAAAGTCCACCGTCAAAGATTGCCGCGGATTGTGGCTGATGCCCGGTTGCATCGATGACCAAGTCCATTTCCGTGAGCCAGGGCTGACCCACAAAGCGGAAATCGCCACAGAGTCCGCTGCGGCAGCAGCGGGAGGGATTACCTCCTTCATGGAAATGCCCAACACCGTGCCGCAGGCACTGACACAGGAACTACTTCAAGACAAGTACGACCGCGCCGCCGAGGTCAGCCCTGTCAATTACAGCTTCTTCATGGGCGCCAGCAACCACAACCTCGACGAGGTGTTGAAGACCGACCCCTCGAAGGTTTGTGGCATCAAGGTGTTCATGGGCTCCTCCACAGGCGACATGCTCGTGGACGAGTCGGCGGTGCTCGAAGGCATCTTCAAAGAAGCCCCCACGTTGGTCGCTACGCATTGTGAAGACGAAGCCACCGTTCGGGCGAATGCCGCTGCTGCCAAGACCCGATTTGGGGCGCATGTCCCCATTGGACAGCACCCATTGATTCGGAGCGCAGAGGCGTGCTACCGAAGCTCTTCCAAGGCCGCTGAATTGGCCGACAAGCTCGGGACCCGGCTGCACATTTTGCACATCAGTACGGCGAAAGAACTTGAGCTGTTCAACAACAAGCAAGAACTCGAAGACAAGCGCATCACGGCTGAGGCCTGCATCCACCACTTGTGGTTCACCGACGCGGACTATGCAGACAAGGGCACCCACATCAAGTGGAACCCTGCAGTCAAAACAGCACAGGACAGAGAACAAATCCGGGCCGCATTGCTCGACGGCCGAATCGATGTGGTGGCCACGGACCATGCGCCTCACACGAAGGAAGAAAAGGACAGAAGCTACTTCGAAGCGCCCTCAGGTGGGCCATTGGTGCAACACGCTCTTGTAGCCATGTTGGACCTCGTCCACGAAGGCCTGCTGTCGGTAGACAAGGTGGCCGACTTGATGGCGCACCGCGTGGCGCGTTGTTTTCAAATGGCGGACCGTGGATTCATCCGCCCAGGCATGAAAGCAGACCTTGTGCTCGTGCAGCCCCATGACCCGTGGACCGTTCGCGAAGACAACATCATGGCCAAGTGCGGGTGGTCGCCTTTTCAAGGGCACACCTTCACAAGCCGTGTCCAAGAAACGTGGGTGAACGGAACCTGCGTGTGGGACGGCCTGCGCATCACCACCCAACATGGAGCCCATGTTGGCCAACGGCTTTCCTTTGCGCGCTGATTCAAAAGGCAAATCCGCCGGAATGTTCCTGGCGTGCCTGCTCCTTTGGGGCTGTGCCTCAGAACCTGTAGGTGGGCCCGTTGTTCCATCGCCGCCCAGCCATGTCCTCTCCAAGGACAGCTTTGTCATGGTCATGGCAGAGATTCAACTTGTGGAAGCCTCCTTGCAGTTGCGCATTCACAGAAACGACAACGAGCGCATGCGCATGGCGGAGTCCTACAACGACGTTTGGCACCGCACGGGCGTGAGCGCATCCCAATTTGAAACCAGCCACGCCTGGTGGTGGGCGCATCCCTCCGCCATGAAAGATGTCTTGCGGGAGGCCGTCGACCTTCTGAAAACCATGGAAGCCCGTCTCAACCATGCGGACACCGCATCCACGGACGCGGACACCAAATTTAGAGCGCCTCAGTCGGGCGACCGCGTCCCCTCCCTTCCTGGGGAGCGTCCCAGCAAGTAAACCTTGGCTGTCTGTTCAATCACCTCATGAATGGGGGTGTACGACCAGGAAACGCCCATTCGCTCCATCGCCTCCACAATCCGTGTGCCCTCATAAGTGTGGTGCGCCCCAGTGTTCGCCAAGCTCTCTCTTGTGGCCACCGACCGACGGCCTGTGAGCGCCTCCACCAAGGCCAACGCCCGCCAAATCCAACCGACCATCCATCGGTGGACAGGTCGATGAGGTGGACGAACATGGAGTGCCAACGCAATGGCCTTCATCAACGCTTCGTATGTCCATTGTTCTGCGCACAGCACAAACCGTTCATCACGGATTTCACTCAACCCCAAACAAACACAGGCCTCTGCAACATCTTCTGATCCGACGAATCCATTGCTCCCTGAGGGGAACCAAGCCAACCCGTGGGCAATGCGCTCAAACAATGCGCCAGAGCTTCTGGAAAAATCCCCCGGGCCCAGCACCACCGTGGGATGAACGGCCACCAAACCTCCTGGCAATCCCTCCACGGCCCCACGCCATACCTCCATTTCTGCCCTGTGCTTGCTTCTGGCGTACCCCGTGGTGCCCGGCTGTTCCTCAAAAAGGGTGTCTTCATTGGTGGGCTGACCTTCCTTGCGCCCCAACGCCGCCACACTGCTCACGTGCAACAGCCGTGGGGTGCCACAGTGAAGCATGGCATCCACCAAGTGTGCCGTCCCTTGGGCATTGATGCGCTCCATCAGGCCATGGTCTTTGGGGTGAAAGGACACCAAAGCTGCGCAATGAAAAACACGTTGTACCCCCTCAAGAGCATCCTCAAGGCTTGCTTGATCCGTCAGGTCACCCTCCACCCATTCCAAACGGGCATGGCCCTCAGGAACCTGCTGCAGAACCGCAGCCTCTAACAAGGACGTGTCACTTGTCGCCCGACGCAATGCCCGGACGGCCTCCCCACTTTGGAGAAGCTTGACCACCAAGGGCATGCCCACAATCCCCGTCGCACCCGTCACCAGATTCATGTCTCGAAAGTACTGCGCGACCTACCTTCGTTCAACGATGGCCGCCCCCAAACACATCCAGCCAATCTTGGAGCGCATGCCGCAAGAACCAGGGGTGTACCAACACTTTGATGCCCAAGGGAAATTGCTCTACATCGGGAAGGCCAAAAACCTGAAGAAAAGAGCTTCCAGCTATTTCACAAAGAACCAAGCCAACGGAAAGACCAGGCTTTTGGTTCGAAAAATCCACGACATCCAGTGGATTGTCACTGCCTCTGAGTCCGATGCCTTGTTGTTGGAGAACAGCATGATCAAGGAGCACAAGCCCATCTACAACATCCAGCTCAAGGACGACAAAACCTACCCCTTCCTCGTGTTGAAAAAGGAGCGCTTCCCGCGGGTCTTTCCCACCCGTCAAGTGCGCAAGGATGGCAGTGAATACTTTGGCCCCTATTCACATGTCAAAGGGATGCACGCTGTGCTGGACTTGTGCAAAAAGCTCTATCCGGTGCGCACGTGCAGCTTGGCCCTGACGGAAGAAAACATCACCTCGGGCAAGTTTCGGGTATGCCTTGAGTACCATGTTGGGAACTGCCTAGGACCTTGTGTGGGGAAGCAAACGGAAGAGGCCTACAACGAAAGCGTCGCCGCCATCCGACACGTGCTTCGCGGCAACTTGGGACAG
This sequence comes from uncultured Flavobacteriales bacterium, assembly GCA_963933635.1. Taxonomy (GTDB): domain Bacteria; phylum Bacteroidota; class Bacteroidia; order Flavobacteriales_D; family Sanyastnellaceae; genus UBA11663. The sequence goes on along the minus strand of CAWVVM010000014.1, from coordinate 49,701 downwards.
GTAAAGGCTGCCCTGAAAGCAGCCATGTCGGCCGCCGCCGAAGACCTTCGGTTTGAAGAGGCAGAGCGGCTCAAGCTCAAGCTGGAAGCCGTGGCCAAGTTCCAAGCCAAAAGCACGGTGGTCCACCCGACCATCTCCGACGTGGAAGTGTATGGGCTCGTGAGCGATGCCAAATCGTCTTTTGTGAACTTCATGCGCATCCACAACGGTGCCGTGGTTCAGGGGCAAACCCTCGAATTCAAGCGTCGCTTGGATGAAACCGATGCCCAAGTGCTTGAGGCGGCCATCCCTCAAATACGGGACCGCTTCAACGTGGCCAGCCGCACCGTCCTCGCCCAAGTGGACGTGTCATTGGAACTGCTGGGGGCCGAGTGTTTGGTGCCTCAGCGAGGGGACAAAAAGAAACTGCTGGACATGAGCCTGCGCAATGCCCAGTTTGCCATGAGGGACCGACATGCACAGTTGGAGCAGGTGGACCCAGACGCCGCAAAGGAACGGCTCATGGAGACCATGATGCACGACTTGCGTCTCAAAGAACACCCCGTTCACATGGAGTGCTTCGACAACAGCAACATCCAAGGCACCTCCCCAGCCTCCGCATGTGTCGTGTTCAGGAATGGCAAACCCGCCAAACGAGATTACAGGAAATTCAACATCCGAACAGTGGAAGGTCCGGACGACTTTGCCAGCATGAAGGAGGCCGTGTACCGCAGGTACAAACGCTTGAAGGAAGAGGGCGAATCCCTACCACAGATGGTCGTCATCGACGGCGGAAAAGGACAGCTCTCTCATGCCATGGAGGCCATCGACGAACTTGGCTTGAGGGGAGAGATTGCCTTTGTGGGGATCGCCAAGCGATTGGAAGAATTGTACTTTCCGGGCGACAGTGTGCCCATTTACCTGGACAAACGCTCACCCACATTGAGGGTGGTGCAACACATGCGCGACGAAGCCCACCGTTTCTCCCTTGCCCACCACAGAAAGCGCAGGAGCAAGGCCTTTCTTCATTCCGCCTTGGACGACATTTCTGGCGTAGGGACCAAAACACGGGAAGCCTTGATGGCGCATTTTGGCGACATCGAAGGGGTTCGGGCAGCAAAGGAGACACAGCTATTGAACGTGGTCAGTCTGCGGGTGGCCCAAGCCATCCGCGCCCACTTTCACGGGAACAAAAAATAGAAGGTCTCCGGTCAGTTGCAGACCTCTCCGAAGACGGAGAGCAAGGCAAGCAAATCTTGCACAGACACTTGATCGTCCCCGTCAATGTCCGCATTGCAAGACGACGCACAGCCAAAGTCGGAGAGCACGGTCAACAAGTCACCCACCGTGATGCTTCCGTCGCCATTCAAGTCGCCATAGCACGTTTCGGCACATGATGTGTACTCACATGAACCATCGTCGACCGTAGCGCTCGCGTTGTAGTTGCAAGCCCCTGAATCTGTGCATTGTGAGACATCAATGGTCACAGACGCCCTCGGTCCGGCGCATGTGACGGCCAGCGTGCTCTCTACATTCCAGACGTAGAAGAAATAGTAGTAGTCCAAACTCGGGCCTGCGGTGCTGTTGGTGATCGATCCCAACCCGGCCAAATCGTATGGGTAGCTCAAGGCCGACGACGTTCCTTCCCGCCAAAGCTGAGGGTCTTCTGTGGTGCAGCGCAAACCATATCCTATCCCAGGTTCCAGTTCCAAACCGATGGACAAAAGGTGTTCCCCATCTTGCACTTCTTCCGTGGTGGACCACAAGACCTGCCCAAACGCGTCGATGACCTCAAAGGAGCGGTCGAAGGTGCCGTTGGCTTGCAAGGTCACATCGACAAGGCGCATGGACTCAGTGACGTCAAACTCCAACCAACGCGCGCTGTTGGGGTGGTACTGCCCTCCGGGCTGCACCGCTAGTTCACCGCCCGTCCCAGAAGGACCTGTGGTGACTTGGCTCGCCTCCGCCCACAGCGTTGTGGACTCCGTGACCAAAGGCAGGCTGACATCAGCTCCCTCAGCCACCACATTGCCACCGATTTCAGCGTCAAACCATTGGATCAACGCTCCCCCTTCTGCTTCAGCAGTCAAAAGAATCGAGCCTGGTGAAGACAAGGTGGTGTCGGGTGAGGTGGTTGGAGCCTCGGTGGGGCCATCAAACACCACAACGTCCACTGCTGGCGACGAGATGGCATTGCCACACTGGTCCTCTACGGCCACAGAGTAAGACCCTGAAACCCCCACCTCAATGCTTGAAGTGTTGGCGCCATTGCTCCATAGGTAGGCTGAGCCATCGCTTGCGCTCAATGTCCACGTGCTTCCCGCGCAAAGGTTTTCATCTCCCTCCACAGCAACCGTCGGTGCCACTGAGCCATCCAAAACCTCCACCAACACCGTATTGGACAATCCCGCACAACCCTCGACGTTGAAGGCTGTCAATGCATAGAGACCTGCCTCCGTCACTTCCAACATGTTGCCAGCCGTAGTACCGTTGCTCCATTGGTACGACTCAAATCCCACAGGTGCAGTCAGTGTGACGCTCTCCCCTGGGCAAATGGTTGTGGCTGAAGCCTCAATGGCAAGTGGTACCGTGCAGGGCACCTCGAGGATGGTGTGGTATTGATCGACAGCAGGTGCAGTCAGTTCCGTGGTCAAGCCACTGGGCCAAAACACCGTGGCGGTTTGCACGACATCGGCCGCACCCAGGCCAAAGTGGCAAGAAAAGGTCGAGGTGATGCCATAGCTCTCTCCAGCGCGAACGCTGCGCACTTGCGTGCCAAAAGAACCTGTGATTTCCACTGTGGCACCCACAGCGTCCCTATTCGATTGAAACCCTTCGAGCTCGAAGGTGATCCAATGCTGGTCGGCGTTGCCTTCGTTCAGCCACAACACATCGTCGTTGCCATTGTCTGCGGTGACGTACCCGTTCCCGTAACTGGCGTACAGGTCCACCTGGCCGTCGCGGTTGACGTCACCTGTGGCAAAGCTGTGCATCGTGTCGCCGTAAGGGAACATGTTGGGCACTTGGGTGAAGGTCTGGTCTCCGTTGTTGTGGAAAAAGGCATGCACTCCTCCGCTGTACACGAGGTCCACGTAGCCGTCGTTGTCGAAGTCTTCCATCTTGGCTTGCAGGAAAAAGCCTGTGACTTCAAGGCCGCTGCCCTCAGTGATGTTGGTGAATTGGCCGGTCCCGTCGTTCTCGAGCAAGAAGAGAGTGGTGCTGTGGTTGGTGACCAAGCAATCGAAGTCTCCATCATTGTCCACATCGGCAAAGTCTGCCGTCCAGCTCTGCTCAAAAAAGACCAAGCCCCGGTCCGCTGCTTCCTCCGTGTAATTGCCTTGCCCATCGTTGACCCACAATTGATTGACCCTGCGAGGGTCTTGAGGATCGTTGACGAATTGGCGACACTTGGCGATGTAGAGGTCCAAATCCCCGTCCCTGTCAAAGTCTGTCCAAACGGAGCCGTAGTTGCCGCTGTGGTCCGTGTTGGGATAGCCTCCCGTGTCATAGCTGGTCAAAGGCATCAAGCCGGACTCGTTGGAAAGGGTCCCTGATTCTTCACCCTTCCAAAGACGGCTGACAGCATCGTCGTGGCACGCAAATACATCCAAGACACCATCCATGTCGATGTCCGCCATGTTGCAGGCTTGCATATACATGCTCCCGTTGCCCAAGCTTTGAAGGTTCGCTTGCCCCGGCGCGGTGATGTGCATCATGTGCACACCGTCGTAGGCCCCTCCACTGAAAACGTCCTTGTGGCCATCGTTGTCAAAGTCCCCCACGCACATGCCCCACTGGCTGGAGCCGGAAACCTGTCCCAAGGGGTAATCTTCAAAGGACCCTGAAGGCGTCTGGTACAAGGTGTGAAGGTCCCGGCTTTGGTCCAAAACAATCAAATCGTCCAAGCCATCGCCGTCCAAGTCTGCAAAGCCCACACACCCCCCGCTGTTGAATGTTTGTGGCAAAGCGTCATTGCCATTCACGAAGGACTGTCCCCAGCTCCACTGAGGCAACAGGGTGATCAACAAGGACACAAGGGAAAGTCGAAGGAAACAAAGCATGGCGAAAGAGTTGAGGTTCAGAGTCTAGGAAGATACAACTCCTTTTGGTTCCGCGTGTTCAATGCGGGCATCAAAGGCCCCAACGGGTCGCCCAATCCCGCCCCGCCAGCTCCATGCACTCCTTCACCAGCCGGTTCACAATGTCGCCAGCAGGCTCGATGTCGCGAAGCAGCGACGACACTTGGCCAATCTCCAGCTCCCCCTCTGTCATGTCCCCTTCGAACATGCCACGCTTTGCCCTCCCTCTTCCCAAGAGGGCGCGAAGTTCATCTGGGGAAGCGCCTGCTTGTTGCGCGGCCACCACGCGTTGCGCAAAAGGGTTGTCGAGAAGCCTCACAGGGGTGACTTCTTTCATTTCCAAGCTGGTCGAGCCCTCTTCTGCAGAGAGCACCGCCTCCTTGAAGGCAATGTGGGCGGAGCTTTCAGGGGTCGCCACGAAACGCGAGCCCAGCTGGACCCCTTCGGCGCCAAGGACCATTGCGGCGACCACCGACCGACCATCGTGCAACCCTCCTGCGGCAATGACAGGCACCTTGCAAGCGTCTGCCACAGCAGGGACCAAACACATGGTCGTCGTTTCTTCCCTGCCATTGTGGCCGCCTGCCTCAAATCCTTCTGCGATCACCGCATCGACACCCGCCTGCTCCGCTTTCAGACCAAACTTCACGCTGCTCACCACGTGCATCACTCGGATGCCATGTTCCTGAAGGTGCGCCGTCCATGTCTTGGGGTTTCCCGCGCTGGTGATGACCACTGGCACGTTGAGCTCCACAATGCTCTTCATGTGCTCCTCCACGGCAGGGTACAACAACGGCACGTTCACAGCAAAAGGGCGCCCGGGGGCAGATTCCTTCACCCTCATAATGTGGGTTCTCAAAGCTTGTGGGTACATGCTCCCAGCCCCCAACACCCCTAGCCCGCCAGCGTTGCTCACGGCGCTTGCCAGCTCCCATCCACTGCACCACACCATCCCGGCCTGCACGATGGGGAATGTCGTTCCCAAAACTTGGCACACGCGGTTGGTCTTCTTCATGACGGCAAGTTCGTGGAAGTGCGGCCTTCACACAAAAAACCAAGGAAAAGCACCAACGAGACGAAGCCTCACCGCAGGCGCTCCCATAGTTCAGAAGCATTGGACCATGGCCCCGTGAAGTCCTCGTCATCCGCAAAGGAGCCCACCTGCTCACCGTCTTCGATCACCAGCGGGAAGACAAATCTTGGAGGGCCTTGGTAGTTTATGGGGCCATATTTGACAGCATACAACTGCGTAGAGCCAGCGGAAAGGTCTCGGCGCACCAGGCACTCTTTGCCAGTGTACAACTTGAACCTTTGGGCCTGCGGAAGTTCTCGGGTGCGTGTCACCCCCTCCTTGTTTTGCGTCACCCAATGCCAAACCACCTCTTCCTGTTTTCCAACGTGGGTGGTGGCAAAGCCCATGGAGTCCGGGGTTGAAACCACCCCGTGCCAAAGCCAGCTGTTGAATGGTGTGGGCACCACCCGAAGGGCGGCGTTTGGCCCTTGTGAAAGGTCCAAGTTGGAGGCCATCCGTTGGGTAGCGATGCTTTTGGCGCCCATGGCCCACATGAGCATCCCAGCTCCGCCCAACAACGACCACTGGCCTGCTCGGAACCAACGCCGTCCTCCTCGTCTCCACTCCACCAGCCATGGAAGGAGCAAACAAAAGGTTGCGGCAGGATGAAATACATGCACCACATCCCACGCGATCCGTGCGTCACAGAAAGGATACAAGGTTTGCGTGCCAAACGTGGTCAGCATGTCAAGCCAAGCGTGGGTGTGCAGAGCGGCAAAAGTGGCTGCACCCCACCGAAGGACGTACGGTTCATCAGGGAAGCGCTTCCTCCTCCAGAAAGTCAAAAGCGCGGCAACTGCAACTGCAACAAAAGCAGAATGTGACCAGGTGCGGTGGCCCAGCAAGGCTTCCACAGGGCCCAAAAACGGCATGGTCAAAACGTCCATGTCCGGCAACGCCCCCATCGCCGCACCCCACAACACTTCCTTGGTGGCCACCCCCCTTCCTCTCACAACCGCAAAAGTGGTGGCCCCAAAAACAGCTTGGGTGATCAAATCCATGACACAAGAATAAGGCGTGAAAAGAAGATCATCCTGAAACCTCGAAGAGTCGGACGTTGTCCGCCACCAAGGCAGAGTCCTTCATCAAGTTGCGGTGCTTGTCCAAGCTGGCCTTCGACATGGCCGCCCAACGGTCGTTGTCCCAAGTCAGCATGTCTTGCAGGGCGCGCCCCCAAGATTCGAGGTCCAAAGGCTCGTCCCATCCCGTGCTTTCCTCACGCAACCCTTTCCATGGCGTGCGGTCGCTCAAAAGAACGGGGCGGCCATGGGCCCAAGCCTCCACCACGGCGTGCCCAAAATTTTCATGGGTCGTGGGCATGAGCAATGCGTGATTCTTGGCCCAAACCTCGCCCAAGGCTTTTGGCGGAAGGGCGCCCAGATGACGCACAGAAAGGCCCGGTGCAGAGAAGTCCAGCAAGAGGTTCAGGTAAGGTCCATCCTCTGCAAGCCCCACCAATGCCACCTCCACACTGCACCCTTGCAGATCCAAACGGGACAACGCCTCGAGGGCAAAGTGAAGGTTCTTTATGGGATGGATTCGGCCAAGCATCAGCAATTTCAAAGGCGAGGCCGGTGGCATGGGGGCATGCGGGGCCGACATCAAAGGAACGTTGAGGGCCACATGCACTGTGGCTTGAGGAAATTGGGCCAGCACCTCTTCCTTTTCCTGTTCCGTGCTCGCATGCCACTCCACATTCTGAAACCACCCCAAGGCCCTCGCAAGGGCCAAGAAAAGACGTTTTTTGGCAGGCTTCAACTGCAACGCTCCCCTTCCGAGCATCCCCCTTGGTGCCAACACCACGCGGATGCCAAGGCTGCGCGCCACCCAAAGAGGACGAAGGGCGAAGTCTGTGCCAAACACACTGTTCAAGTAGAGCGTGTCGGGACGGGGTTGAGCGCTCGACCCTTGAAGTCGTTTGCGCCAGGCACGCAAGGACCGATGCTCAGGGGTGGTGTAGGTGACGGCAACCCCTCCTTGGTCCACCCTTTGGTTGGGCATGATTCCGGGCAAAACTTCGTCGCTGCCCAAGTCGGTGGCGCCGCACACCACCTCCAAGGAATGGTTGGTTTGGGCCTTGAGCAATTGCATCAAGTTGTGGACGCTGCGGATGGGACCGCCCGCTTCAAACGCCGGCGGGTACCATTCCACCAACGCCATGATGCGCTGCCCTTTGGGGCTGGAAGGATCGTCAATGGAGGCCATGGCGGTCAAGGTAATCCCCCAGCACGGCAAGCGACCACATTCGGCTCCAAGACCACTCCGAGCTGCCCGACACGAACGCAGTTTCCATGCGGCCAATTTCATCTCCATTCACCCAAGCTTGGTCCTTGAGTGCAGCCCAACCTTGCGAACAAGTCTGCTGAAGCTCTCCGCGCATCCAAGCTTCCCAAGGCATCACGAAGCCCATTTTGGGTCGGTTCACAAGGTCTTCGGGAAGCAGCCCATCCAAGGCGTCGACCAAAAGTCGTTTGGGGGTCGTTGGGTGTTTCTCCGCGTCAGGTGCGGCCAATGCCGCCGCCACAAGCCTGTGGTCCAAGAAAGGCACGCGCACTTCCAAGGCATGGGCCATGCTGAACTGGTCGGCATCCCGAAGCAAGGTGTGGCCCATGTAGGTTCGAAGCTCTGCGAGGGACACTTGGCTCAGGAACGGAAGTCCCAACGCTGCCGTGCCTGGCGCCAAAGCCTTCACCAACCACTGAAACAAAGCGTTGTTCAATGGCACATTGGGCTTCAACATGCGCTGCAAATCGGCATGGAGGAACATTTGACGTGAAAGGGGGTACGTGTGGGCCACACCGAAGTAATGTCCCCCCAACACCTCTGCCATTTTGCGGGACGTCATTCCCGGTTTCCATGCACAGTAGGCCTTCCCCACCATTTTGCGCAAGCCCGGAGGCCAGGCCCCCAACCAATTCAATCGGGCCAAACGGGCGCTTCGCTCAAACACAGGATACCCGGCAAACAACTCATCTCCCCCAAGACCGCTCAACGCGACCTTGACCCCTGCACTTCGGGTCGCACCGCTCACCACATAGGTGTTCAGTCCATCGGGGCTTGGGTGGTCCATCGCGGCCAATCCATCCGGGACTTGGTCGAGGAAGTCAGAGGGCGTCAGCCGAATTTCATGGTGGTGGGTGCCAAACTTTTGGGCCATGGCCCTGGACCACGGTCCTTCGTCCAAAGCTGCGTCGTCAAAGACCACACTGAACGTGTTGACAGGTTGTGAAGACCGTTGGGACATGAGCCCCACCACGGCGCTCGAGTCGATTCCTCCGGAAAGGAATGCCCCGTACGACACATCGGACCGCATCCGCAACCCCACCGAGTCTGAGAGGGTGTCGCGGACATACGTGAGCCGCTCGCCATGGGACATCCCAGGAACCGCTTGGGCCGCTTGGGCTGGGTCCCACCACGTCGCCTCGTGCAGCTCCGCGCCTTGGATCTTGAGCAAGCTTCCTGGAGGCATCAGTTGCACCCCGTCGATCACCGTCCGTGGGGCATGCACCGTGCCATACATCAACTGTTCTGACAATGCCTCTCTGTCCACATTTCTCGGCACGAGCTCTGACGCAATCAGTGTCCGCACTTCGGAGGCAAACAACACCGTTCCTTTGGGGGTTTGGTGCCAGTAAAGGGGTTTGATGCCCATCCGGTCCCGCACCAAAAAAAGCGACTCGCTGTCGGCCGACCACCAACCAAAGGCGAACATGCCGTTGAGTTGAGCGAGTGTCCTGTCCAGCCCCCAGTGCCGCAACGCCACCAACACCACCTCTGTGTCCCCTTGGGTGACAAAAGCATGGCCACACGATGCCTCCAGCTCTTGACGAAGCTCCAGATAATTGTAGACCTCTCCATTGAACACCAAGGCATCCTGGGCCAAAACAAAGGGCTGATTCGCACCAGAACCCGTGTCCAAAATGCTCAATCTGCGGTGGCCCAGCACCACCTTTTCACGGTCGGTCCAAACGCCTTCAGCGTCAGGGCCACGATGGGCAAGGCTGCCCGTCATCTTTTGGATGCGCTCTTGGGCATCCTCCAGTCCCTGAAAAGACTCCAACCCATGTGCCCCAGCAATGCCACACATCTTTTCTGGGTTCAGTCGGTTTGAGGGCCCTCTTGGGGATTCCGTAAACCGTCCCATCCCTGGGCTTGAAGCGGCACCTCCGTGCCACCCTTGGTGACCATGGTGAACGCGTCGGGGGCGGCCACAGCATGGCCAATCACGGTCAATTTGGGGTGGTTCCTCACCTTTTCAAAGTCCTCTTGGCGAATGGTGAACAGAAGCTCGTAGTCCTCCCCTCCGCTCAGCATGCAAAGCGTGGGGTCCAAATTGAATTCCCTCGCCGTATCGTACACCTTGCCGTCAATGGGCAATTTGTCCTCGTACACCTTGATGCCCACGCCTGAAGAGGTTCCCAAATGCATGACCTCGCTGGCCAACCCATCGCTGATGTCGATCATGGAGGTGGGTTTCAGTTTCAAATCTGCGATCTCGCGGATGACATCGACCCGAGCTTCGGGTTTCAATTGACGCTCCAACAAGTATGCGAAATCGTCGAGCTCAGGCTGTGCGGTGGGTGCCGCTTGGTACACCTCCTTCTCCCTCTCCAAAATCTGCAACCCCATGTAAGCCGCACCAAGGTCGCCACTGACCACCAGAAGGTCCCCGTCGCTGGCGCCGTCTCGGCCCACAACAACATCCGGTTCCACCCACCCCATGGCGGTGATGCCCAAGGTCAGGCCCGATGTCGTGGCGGTGGTGTCTCCTCCCACCAAGTCCACCTTGTAGACCTCGCAGGCCAAACGAATGCCCTCGTACAGCTCTTCGGCAGCCTCCACAGAAAAACGGTTGCTCATCCCCAAACCCACCACCACCTGCGTTGGGACCGCATTCATGGCACAGATGTCGCTGAGGTTGACCACCACCGCTTTGTATCCGAGGTGCTTAAGCGGAACATAGCTCAGGTCGAAGTGGATGCCTTCACACAAAAGGTCGGTGCTGACCACCATGCGTTTGCCCATGGGGTCCAACACTGCTGCATCGTCGCCGACACCCCGTAGGGTGGAAGGTTGCTGATGGGTCAAGTCCTTGGTCAAGCGGCCAATCAAGCCGAATTCCCCCAATTCACCTATTTCCGTACGTTCCATGCGGGCGAAGGTACGCCAAGCCGGTGCCTCCCTTACGCGGAGACGCCCACCACAACACCTTCAAAGTGAAGGTCCAACCCCGCAAGCGGATGGTTGAAATCCACCAGCACTGCATCTGACTTCACCTCCACCACCATGCCCACAATTTCGTTTCCTTCGTCGTCGCTCAGTGGCACCACCTCCCCAGCCTGCATCACCTCCTCGTCCAACTTTCCATCGACCATGAACGTCTCCTTGGGCAAAGACAAAACCGCCTCATCCGTCTCTTCGCCATAGGCGTCGTCGCATGCAATGGTCAATTCAAATGGCTCCCCGACTCGCTTGCCCACGAGGGCCTTCTCAAAGGCCTCAAGGGCTTCCTCTGCCCCCATGCGGAACACAAAGGGGGATTCCTCTTGGCACGTCTCCAACTCTTCTCCCTCGGGTCCGTTGGCCCTCAAGGTGTAGGCCACCTCGACCTGGGCTCCATGTTGCACTTCATTCATGGGGGCAAAAGTACGCCTAACTTCGAGGCATGCACTCGAAACAAATGACCACGGTCCTGGCCGCCATGGCCTTTGCCTTCATGGGTTGGGCACAAACCCCATCCATTCCCACGCTTCAAGACCTCGCCCGAACGCCGAGGACGCCGTTTTTGGTGCAGGGGTGCCATGCCGAATGCACCGACCAGCTACCTCACAACTCCGAGCGAGGGTTCTTGCCCGTCAACAACTACGACATGGGGCCCAGCATTGCCCGGAGCGACAGCTTTGACGTCCAACATTACGAGTTGTTCTTGGACCTCACCTCGTACAGCCAGCAGAGCATGGGGGCTTTGGCGGTCATCGACTTCCAAGTCCTTCAAGGAGGGGGGGCGCGCGTGTGGTGGGATTTGTCCGACCTCGAAGTGGACAGCGTGCTTTGGAATGGGGCCTCCGTCCCTTTTCACCAGTGGGGGGACGAGCTTCACGTCGATGCCTTGTCGCCCATGGAAGAAGGAGAAGCCGTCACTTTGGAGATTGCCTATGGGGGACAGCCGGGCGACGATCCGTATTGGGGTGGCATGTACTTCGCGGCAGACTTGATTTACAACCTTGGCATCGGTTTGACTTCGATTCCGCCAAATTTTGGAAGGGTGTGGTACCCTTGTTTTGACAACTTTGTCGAACGGGCAACCTACACCTACCACCTCCAAACAGCAGACGGAAGGCGGGCCCACAACCAAGGCCACCTCGTGGAAGAACTGTCCTTGGGTGGAGACACCTTGTTGTCGACATGGGCGCTGGACCACCCCATTCCCACCCATTTGAGCGCCATCGCCGTTGGCCCTTATGTCGACCATGATGACGTTCACTCGGGCGCCTATGGGGACATCCCTGTTCGTTTGACGAGCAAGGCAGAAGACAGCAACCTGATGCAAAGCAAGTTTGCAGAGCTCGGGTTTGCCATTGACGCTTGCGAATTTTGGTGGGGGCCCTACGCCTGGGAACGGGTAGGGTACGTGCTGACCACCGACGGTGCCCTCGAGATCCCCACCAACATTGCCTACCCGCGTTCGATGGTGGAACAAGGGCTCTTTGCCAATGGCGATCTGTTTGCCCATGAATTGGGGCACCATTGGTGGGGCGATGTGGTCGCCCCCACCATCCACAACCACATGTGGCTCAAAGAGGGTCCTGCCGAATACAGCAGCCATTTGTTTGTCGAGTGGAAAGACGGCCACGAGGCTTTTGTGGATTTGGTCAAGGACAACCAGCAGTTTGTGCTTGAAGAGTGCCACATTCAGGACGAAGGGTTTCACCCCCTATCCCCCATGCCCGATGCGGAAATCTATGGGCGCCACACCTACTACAAGGGAGCGAGTGTGTTGCACAACCTGAGGGCCTACATGGGCGATTCCTTGTTCCGACATAGCATGCAAAACGTCCTTGCTGAACGGTTCGACAGCCACATGGATGTGGCCGACTTTGAGTCCCTTTTGGCAAACGCCAGCGGCATGAACATGACCCCCTTTTTCGACGCTCAGGTGCTCCAGCCCGGGTTCAGCACTTGGGTGGTGGACAGCACGAGCACGTCGCCAGAAAACGGGTGCTTCGCCACCACGTTGTACTTGCATCAGAAGCTTCGCGCGTGCAGCGGTTTTCATGAAAACGAACCTCTGGACATCACCCTTTGGGATGCGCAATGGGACACCACTTTGGTGCATGCCCGCGTCGGGGGAGAATTTGATGAAATCACGCTCTGGCATGAAGAACCCATCGAGCTCTTGGGGCTCAATGCCGACGGAAGGCTCAACCAGGGACGACTGGACCAAACGTTGGCCATCCACGAACCCACGGGACTGACCAACCTGACTTGGGTGGACATGCGTGTAGGTTGCGACGAGATTGACGATGCGGACAGTGTGTTGGTGCGCATTGAACACCATTGGGCTGCCCCTGACCAGGGGCCCGCAGCGAGCTACGTGGACCAACTCAGCGGGAACCACTTTTGGATGGTCGATGGCACCTGGGACGACAACAGCCCTTCCGCCCCGATTTTGGACGCTCGCCTCACCTATGTGGGCAATGGCGAGGATGACCTGGATTTCGACCTCTATGGAGACACTGAAGAAGGAGGCTTTCTCGCTTGGAGGCCACGGGCAGGAGCCCCTTGGGTGCAATATCCCGACTACGATTGGCAAGCCGGATCGCTCGCCAACGGAACCGGAGTGTTCAAAGTTTCGCGGCTGAGAAAAGGCCAGTATGCCTTTGCAAAAGGTGACGTAAGCGTGGCGGTTGTGGAGTCATCCCAAGATGAAAAAGGCCTCATGGCCTTCCCCAACCCATGCCATTCCGTTGTGGGCCTCCGCGCCCCGGGTCTTTGGTCCCAAGAGGAGTTGGCACATTGCCGCATGACCGTCACGAATGCCTCCGGTCAATTGCACTGGTCGCAACAAGGATGGACCCGGTCATTGGATGTCGCGCAATGGGCGCGTGGAACCTACACGTTGGAAGTGGTCACCCCAGCTGGAAAGCGGACGACCCAAAAACTCATGGTCCAGGGGCGGCGTCCTTGATGGGCAACAACGTGGATTGCTTGATGACCCCCTCCAATTCTCGGATGTAGGGTCGCTTGTCGAAGTAAGGAGCGTAGGCATATCCTTCCATGGTGAGCAAACGTCCCCTTGACTCGTCAACGACCGTGAGGCTGTAGAAGGGGCCACCCATGAAGTCGTTTTCCATCTTCCACAAACCCCGTACTTCCAGCGCGAAATTTCCCTTGAATTCGGATTCTTCGTAAGAGGGGAAGTACTTCCTTTCGGTGGCCATGTAACTGCCGGGCGTCGGGCCAGGAACATACCTCTTTGTCAAAGCATCTCTCCTGTTCAAAACGTATTCAAGGCTCAGCTGATCTGGGCTTGTGTAGGGTTCGCTGTGGATGAAAAACCCTTGTTGGATGTCGTGGTTGTCCCCTCCTTTGAAGCGCGTCAGTTGCCGGTCCATCCACCAAAACTCTTTCATCTCTTTTGCCTTGCGCGCGTCCTTGGGATAAAGACCCTGTATCGCCCATTTTTGAGCCACTTCTCGGGCAAGAACCTCGTTGGGGGCAAGGGCCACGATGTCCGCGAAGCGCTGGGCTTCTTCTGCGTGAAGAAGGCTCATCATTTCCCCAGACCGCGACGCCAGAACCTCCGCCAAAGCCCTCGCCGTGCGCGCCTTGGCCACCATGTAGATTTGGCCCCGGCTGTACTTGTTCCTGTAAAACGTGAAGCTCGGCGTTTGGGTGTCCACCCTGTCTGCGACTTCCAACATCAAGATGTTGCGGTGGGGTTTCCAAAAGCGGTCGAACAACTCAGGCTCCAAATGCAATACGTCCATGAGTGGCTCATACTGTGGCAAAACAGGGTAGGGTTGGTCAGCTGCAGACCGCACAGTATCTCCCGCAGGTCCATTCCAAACGTCCAACGATGCGACCACCACCAACTCCCCGGTGGCACCAACCTTGCCAGGCAAGGCGACACGGGCACCATCGCCGGCACACGACCATAGGCCCAGCACCACCAGCACCACCAGCACCATGCAAAATACCTGTTTGGACCCCTGGGCCCACGGCTTACATTTTGTTGGGGTCTGCATGAATGATGAGTTTTTGGCCCACGCGGATGACAGAGGTGTTGAGGTCATTCCAGGCCTTGAGCTGCGACACGCGCACACCATGCTTGGCAGCGATGGAACCCAAAACATCACCGCTCCTCACTCGGTACACGACAGGTTCCGGTTCGTACTTGATGTCGGGGGTCCGTTCAGGAAGGTGATGTCTCATGGCCTCTTCTTGGGCCAAAAACTCTGCCACTCCCCGCACCGGCCAGCGCACCGGAAAACGCTCCCCCGGTCCTGGAAGGATGCTCAGTCGGTACATTGGGTTCAGCACGGCAACCTCCGCTTCTGTCAAACTTGTAACCGCCGCCATTTGGTCAAATCGAAGGGGGCCCTCCACCATCAATGTGTCCAAAGACATCGTCCCTGGCAAAGGCTTTCGGGGAAAGATGCCGTGCTCCGCATGGTGCTCCATCAAGTAGGTCACTGCGATAAAATTGGGGACGTAATTCCGCGTTTCCTTGGGCAAAAAAGGGCGGACCTCCCAATAATTCGTTTTGCCACCTGAACGACGGATGGCCTTGTTCACATTGCCGGGTCCCGCATTGTAGGCCGCCAGGGCAAAGTACCAGTCGCCGTACATCTTGTGCAGCCTCCTCAAATGACGGCAAGCCGCTTCCGTGGACAACAATGGGTCCTTTCGTTCGTCGATGTAACCATCGATTCTCAAACCCTCCGCTTTGGCCGTGTAGTACATGAATTGCCACAATCCCCTTGCCCCAGCGGGGGATCGGGCCTCTGGGTTGAGTCCACTTTCCACCACCGCCAGGTACTTCAATTCTTGAGGCAAACCCTCCCTGTCAAGCACGTTTTCAAACAAGGGAAAGTACATGGCGGAGCGTCCCAACATGGTGCCCAAATGACGGGATCGGCGGGTGCCAAAGGTGACAATCCGGCGGTGCGCCACAGGGTTCCACCGCAAGTCCAAACCACTCACTCGGTCCAATGCGGCCAGCCTCGTGGCCACAAACGCCGAATCCAATTGATGTCCAATCCGGGGCAATCCCTCGCCCTCGATGTTCCAAAGCGAACTGTCTGAACTGACACAGTGCGCCGTTTCGCACCATTCGGCCCATTCTTTTTCCCAATCCACCACCACGTTCACTGCAACATCCGCCACAATCTCCTTTTGGATCGTGGAATCAAGGGGAGCCACCGCAAGAGAGTCCATCTGCGCTGGGTCTACGGCCATTGCAGAAGCAGGGGCCAGCAAAAGAATCAGCGTCAAACGAACGGGCACACCCATCAACTGTCCTTCTTCGACCCTTCCGATTTGTCTTCTTCTCCTTTGGAGGCGTCTTTGAATTCCTTCATGCCTTGCCCGAGACCTCGCATGAGTTCAGGAATTTTGCGGCCCCCGAACAAGAGCAACACCACAAGAGCGATAAGAAGAATTTGAGCAGGACCGACAGAACCCATGGCGTTTTGATTTTGGACGAAGTTCTAAAATACTCACCACTTCCCAACATGCATTCTGTCAACCCATCAACCGCGCATTGTCGATGAGTCGAACCCCTTGAACGTGTGCGGCCACAATCCCATAGGCGCGCTGGCTGGGGATGCCTTGCCAAGGCTCGAAGGTGGCTGCGTCCACCACGTCCAAGTACTCCAAATCCACATCTGGATGGGCGCTCAGTAACGCCCTGGCGTCCTCTAGCGATGTTGCCCAATCCTCTCCCGTGACGTGGGCTTGGCGCAGAGCGAACAGCGTTTTGGAAAGGGCCAGTGCATGCCCCAGACCTTTCTCATTCAGCCTCGCATTTCTGGAACTTAAGGCCAAGCCATTCTCGTCTCGGACCAAGTCCCCGACCTGAATGTCGATGCTTGGATGACGTTCTTGGGCCAGCCTTCGGATCACACCAACTTGTTGGAGGTCCTTTTCCCCAAACACCGCAATGTCAGGCTTTGTGGCTTGGAAGAGCAAGTCCACTACGGCAATCACCCCATCAAAGTGACCCTTTCGCATGGCGCCTTCGTAGGAGTGGGTCAAGGCACCCCAATGCACAGGCTCAGATGCGGGGGTCCCTCTGTACAGTTCCTCAGCACTTGGTGCAAAAACCGCATGGGCCCCAGCATGAGCCGCCTTTTGAACATCGTCCTCCAAACTTCGTGGGTACTTGTCGTAATCCTTTGCATCGTTGAATTGGGTGGGGTTCACGAGGATGGACGCCAAGACCAATTCAGAGGAGGTGGCAGCCTGAGCAATCAGGCTTGCGTGCCCTTGGTGCAATGACCCCATCGTGGGAACGAAGGAAGACTTGCGCCCAACCCAGTTCAATTTCTTTTGCCAATTGGCCAAAGCCTCCAAAGAATGCAAAACGGTCATTTGGGCAGGTTCTGTGGGCTCTGAAACCCACCAATTTACTTGGATTATGGGGTAAAATTACCTATCTTGGGGTTCCGTTTTACCTGAGACACCCTAAGACCATGAGCAAGCCACGCGTCCTTTACATCTCCCAACATTTGACTCCATACTTGCCTGAAACGCCGATGAGTCATGTCTCTCGTATGCTCCCACAAGGAACCCATGAGAAAGGAAAGGAGATCCGCGTGTTCATGCCTCGCTTTGGGAAAATCAATGAGCGCAGGCACCAGTTGCACGAGGTCATCCGTCTTTCAGGGATGAATCTGAATGTGGACGACACGGACCACCCCTTGATCATCAAGGTCGCTTCCATCCCCACCGCAAGAATTCAAGTGTACTTCATTGACAACGACACTTACTTCAAGCGCAAGGCCGTCCTGCACGATGCCAACGAAAGTTTCTTCGCCGACAACGACGAGCGCAGCTTGTTCTTCGTTCGTGGCGTTTTGGAAACCGTGCGCAAGTTGGGTTGGGCTCCAGACATCATCCACTGCAGTGGTTGGATGTCCAGCCTTGTTCCCACCTACTTGAAGCACGTGTTTGCCGACGAGCCATACTTCGCCAATTCCAAAGTAGTCTACCATGTGTACGACGAGGGTTTTGATGGTGAGCTTGATCCACGGATGGCAGAAAAGGCCGCCGCCCATGGCATTCCCGCTGCGGCCCTTGAAGGAATCGCCAGCCCAACCTTTGACAGCCTCAATGCCCTGGCAATGCAAGGAGCCGACGCCATCATTGTTGGTTCTGAAACCTTAACTGAGGGAACACAAGCGGCGCTTGCCACCTTGGACAAGCCCATGCTCTCTTACTACGGAGAAGACGGCTTTGTCGCAGAAATCAACCATTTCTACGACACCATCTTGGAGGGAAAAGCTGAGGCTGTCGCGGAGTAAAGGAGTTCTTGCTGAACTTCGTGCCCTCATGATGAGGAAACCTACACGCATCCACCCGACAGTCTGCTTTCTTTTCGGATGCTCCCTTTTGCTGGTTTGGGGATGTGCCAAACCAGAAACAGACATTGGCCTAGGGCTCCAACCCGCCAACAATGTCCTTCCATCTGGCTCTGACACCGTCACCGTGGTCTTCGAGACTGTGTCCGAGGACAGCCTTGAAACCGACGAGCTCAGCACGGGTTTGTTGGGGCAGGTTTACCTCCCAGGAATGACTTACCTGAGGGCGGGACTGGTCACCCAACTGCGGCTTTCTGCGACAGACGTCGACTTTGGCAACAGCCCCGTCGCAGACAGTGCCTTCCTGCAATTGCGTTATGCCGATGCGTCCTATGGCATCCAGAGGCCCCAGCTTTTCTCTGTCCAACCTTTGTCCGACTCCCTCTCCTTGGACAGCTCTTACTATTCAACCTATGTGCCCAGCACAACAGGTCAAGAGTGGGTGAAAGAGGGGGCTGGACCTTGGACGATGGACGCCTACAACCCGAGCTACGCGGGAGGAGACACCATACCACCCCAGCTGCTCCTTCCCCTCCGAACAGAGATTGTGCAAGGTTTTTTGGACCTTGACTCCACAGTATTTGACAACAACTCTTCCTGGTTTGAGGTCGTCCCGGGCATTTCTGTTTCCTCCCTTCAAGGAGGGTCAGGTGTGGCCGCGCTTGACATCAACAGCGGCTTGAGTGTCCTGCGCATTCACTACCACAACGACAACGACACCACGTTTTACGATTTCCTGGTGAGCCCTTTAAGTGCAAGGGTGAATGTTTTTGACCATCACTTCACCGGAGAGCTTTCGGCACTTCAAGGCATCGACGCAGCAGCATACCTTCCTGGTGACCAACAAAGCTTGGTGATCTCCGCTTCAGGCTGCAAAACCCGCGTGCGGTTTCCATATCTCGAAGCCTTCCAAGACAGTCTTGGTGAGGCGCCCTTGGTACTGAAGGCTGAGTTGGTGGTTCCTGTCAAATCTGAATGGGGCACAAAACCGTTTTCTCTGCAGGATCAGCTTTTTGTGCTTCAGGAAAACGGCGCTGGTGGGTTTGGCGCAACCACAGACCAATCCACGCCTATCGCGGTGGGGGGCAATTACGACCCCTCACGAGATGCATACGTGTTCAACTTGACGAGCACAGTCCAAGAGTACATGAAGGGTGAGCGAAACGGTCGCGACCTCTTCCTCGTCTCTAGCAGAGCAGGCGTTTCTGTGGCAGGCGTTGTCCTTCATGGTCCCCAATCAGACCGTCCTGCTCAGTTGAGTCTCACCATCGCGCCTTGAACCCGTCAAAAGCCATCAGCCATGTGTGGAATCGTAGGTTACCTCGGGCCTGAGCCCGCTTACCCCATCTTGATCGAAGGCCTGAAGCGCCTTGAATACAGAGGTTACGACAGCTCCGGTGTGGCCACAGTGGAGCCAAAGGGTGAGATGCTGGTCCACAAGCGGCAAGGAAAGGTTGCCAATCTCGAGGCACACATCGGTCCTGTTGTCCCTCAAGGGACGGTGGGCATTGGCCACACACGGTGGGCCACACACGGTCCGCCCAGTGACCGCAACGCCCATCCACATTTGGGTGGAAATGGCAAGATTGCTGTGATTCACAACGGCATCATCGAAAACTACGAGGCCTTGCGCGAGCTGCTCACACACAGGGGCCACGATTTGACCAGCGACACAGACACAGAGGTCTTGGCCCATTTTATCGAGGAGGTGCACAATGCCACAGGCCTGGACTTGCCCGATGCCGTTCGGGTGGCGCTCAAGGAGGTGGTGGGCGCTTATGCCATCGTCGTTTTGGACGAGTCGCAACCAGATCGATTGATTGCCGCCAGAAAATCGAGCCCGTTGGTGGTGGGCGTTGGCAAAAACAATGCCTTTTACGTCGGTTCAGACGCAACGCCGATTGTGGGATACACGAAAAATGTCATCTACCTCGAAGACGAAGAAGTGGCCACTATGGGCCGTGACGGCTCTCTGACCATTCGAACCATTGCCGATGCCGTGGTCACCCCTGAGGTTCATGAAATCGAAATGGAGATTGCCTCGCTTGAAAAGGCGGGGTTCAACCATTTCATGCTGAAAGAAATCTTTGAGCAGCCCAAGTCCATCCGAGACTCCATCCGCGGTCGCATCCGTCTTCAGTCTGGCGAAGTCATGATGTCTGGGATCGACGAACATTGGGCCCGATGGCAAAAAGCAGAGCGCATTCTCATTCTGGGGTGCGGCACAAGTTGGCATGCTGGATTGGTGGCGGAATACCTTTTCGAGAGCTTCGCGCGCATTCCGGTTGAAGTGGAGTATGCTTCCGAGTTCCGGTACCGCAAGCCGGTCATCCGCGACACGGATGTGGTTGTGGCCATTTCCCAAAGTGGAGAAACAGCGGACACCCTCGCTGCCATTCGGTTGGCCAAGGAGCATGGAGCCCATGTATTTGGGGTATGCAATGTGGTGGGCTCAAGCATCGCGCGCGAATCCGATGCAGGGGCTTACACCCACGCGGGTCCTGAAATTGGTGTGGCCTCCACAAAGGCATTCACCGCGCAAGTCGCTGTATTGACCACCATGGCCATGCATTTGGGCAAGCGATTGGGGAGGCTCGACGACCAAACATTCATGCGGTTGATGACGGGTCTCGACAACATCCCAGATCTCGTCCAGCAAGTGCTGGACAATGCCTCCGCAGTGGAGCACATTGCGGCCCAGTTCGCACAGGCAGAAAATGCCCTCTATTTGGGCCGTGGTTATCAATTTCCTGTGGCACTGGAAGGGGCTTTGAAGCTGAAAGAAATCAGTTACATCCACGCAGAGGGCTATCCCGCTGCAGAGATGAAACATGGACCGATCGCCTTGATCGATGAAAACATGCCGGTGATTTTCATTGCCACGCAAGATGAGGTTTACGAAAAGGTGGTGAGCAACATTCAAGAGGTGAAGGCGCGGGGAGGTCAAATCCTTGCCATCGTAAACGACGGAGACACAAAGGTCAGGGCCTTGGCGGATCACGTGCTGGAGGTGCCCAAAGTTCACGAAGCACTTGCGCCCCTTTTGACTTCTGTGCCCATGCAGCTTTTGAGCTACCACATCGCCCTGATGAGAGGGTGCAACGTGGACCAACCCCGAAATTTGGCCAAAAGCGTGACCGTAGAATAACATGGGAACAAGCGTCTTCAACCCCTCGTCTCCCCATGATTTTCGCGGCCCCCGAGGGTTATCAACAATTGGTTTTGTGAATGTTGATAATGCGAAAATGTCGGTGGTTCTCGGTTCTTTGCTTTCTTGCACCTCTGAAACTATGAAATCTAATTCTCAGTCATGAAAAAACTGATGTTCACCTTCGCCATGGTTGCCATGGCCTTCACGACCGTTCAAGCTCAAAAGCAGCTTGGTGGCGAGCACAACTTTGAAGTTGCCTTCAACCCATTTGGTGGCAACCCCATCAACGCCTCCACTTTGAAGTACAGAAACTTCTTGGACGATGACGCCGCTCTTCGCATCTCAATAGGCATCAACAATTCCCTGGACTCATACCTCATGGCGCCTGAAAACACCCTCACGGGTGTTAGTGAGCAGGGAAGCTCCGTGTCCCTTACTCACCCCGATTTGGTTCTGACGAACCAATCTCAACACCTCGATTTTGGAGTTGGTTACGAAAAGCACTTCCGCGGAACCGACAACCTCTCTCCTTACTTGGCATTTGTTGCTGGCTACTCCTCTTCGACAATACGCTTGAAGCGCGAGCATTTCAGTGCTCTGAACATTGAAGACGCGGAATTTGCTGGTGCTTGGGAAGACGAGAAAGATGTTGCGCAGTGGGGGGAGTGGAATTACACGAATACCGTAAAGTCAAGTGAAATCAACCTCAATCTCATGTTGGGTGCCGACTACTACTTCAGTGACGCACTTTACATTGGCTTCGAGGCGGGCTTGCGTATGGCGAGGAACTTGGGTGTGACTTCTACGATTGCCACTGACAACGCCAGTGCATTCAACATGTATTTTGATGGTGGGAGCGGGGTTGGCAACGACGGTGACCTTGTTGTAAACACGGCTTCCAGCGGGGGATACCAATGGAGCTCCAACACGCCTGTTGACTATGTGATCAATTCAGAGCCATGGCTAGATGGCGGCGCCGCTTCTGGTTCCAGTTCATTGGCTCCCCAAGGTGCGTACATCGCGGCTGATGCCCTTTGGAACGACTGGAGTGAGCAAGGCCCCACGAACCAGGATGCAGTAAGCGATCAGGCCAGGGACGCATTGTTCGCTGGATCCAACTTTTTGGGAACGTACTCGACCGGAATGCTCCGCGTCGGTTTCTTGTTCGAATGACTCGAACCCCATAACGAACTGAGAAAGGCGTCCTTCGGGGCGCCTTTCTTCGTTTCTTGCCATCATGATTTGTGAATTTTCCTGGGGCGGCTCAACATGGTTGGCGGAATTGAGCGGTGGCGTCGACTTGAGCATTCCACTGCGTGGGAATGGCAAGGAAAACCCCACTGCGTGGTACGTCGAACCTCCCTCCATAGAACCCGTTCGCGAAGATGGCTTTGTGGGTTCGGTTGCAGAGGGGGGTGCTGTGAACTTCAGAACCATTTCATTCAACCCTCACGGCCATGGGACGCACACAGAGAGTTTGGGACACATCACCAAAGACATCGAGAGCGTCGATGACATCTTCCGTTCTGGACCCACATTTTTCCCTTGTCAAGTGTTGTCAGTGCAACCTCTCCAAGTGTCCCATGGGGACAGCGTCATTGATGCAGATCAACTCCAAGGGTTGGCTTCAAAGCACCTCGTGGACGCGCTGGTGGTCAGAACCTTGCCCAACGACCCAGAAAAAGCGAGATGTGACTGGTCCAACACCAACCCCCCGTACTTCACAACCGCCTTCATGGAAGGGGTTGTCGCACTTGGGGTGAAGCATCTGCTTGTGGACTTGCCGTCTGTCGACCGTGAGGAGGACGGTGGTGCGCTCGCCGCCCATCGCGCATTTTGGAATGTTCCCAGAGAGCCCCGTGATCAGGCCACAATCACAGAAATGGTTTTTGTCCCCGACCATGTGACCGATGGGCTCCACCTCCTTCACTTGGGCGTCGCGCCTTTCGACAACGATGCGTCAAGCAGTCGACCCGTCCTGTTCAAATTGAAAGAAAGGAAGGCAAACCCAAAAGATGCTGCCCACCCCTGGGGTTGACTCCACAGTCACCTCGCCTCCGGCGCCTTGCACGATGGCCCGAACCATCGCCAATCCCAATCCAAGTCCGTGCGTTTTGGTGGTAAACTTTGGTTCGAAAATGCGCGAAATCCGTTCGGGCTCAATGCCGTCTCCGTTGTCTCTTATGCCCGCTTCAACGTGGCCGCCTCTCTTTCGAAGCACCACAACCACCTCCGCCTCAGAGGACCCTTTGGACTCCAGTGCATTTTGCACCAAATTGTTGAGTGCCCTCGTCATCCTCGTGGGATCGCCCATCACTGTGAACGGCCCCTCTCCAACCACTTCCAACTCGACGCCGTGTGGCGCGAAAAAATGGACCGTATCATTCAACACTTGTTTCAAATCCAAAAACACGGGGTTGGACACACCGTCTGAAGCCAACATGGCAAACCCTTCGGCAATGTTGCTCAGCGCTTCAATTTGCTGCACCGTAGTGCGCACGTATCCTTGCAGGCGCTTGTCAAAATCTGGGGCTTCGTCCAGCCAAGCCTTTTGCAGGTGCTGTGCACCAAGTTTCAGAGGTGTCAGTGGGTTCTTGATCTCGTGCGCCACCTGCTGGGCCATTTCGCGCCAAGCCCCCTCCCGTTCCAACATCGCGTGTGCCTCCATGCTCTCTTGCAGTTGGAGCAGCAATGTGTTGTAAGAAGTCACCAGGCTTCCGATTTCATCCTTCCAACGGTAAGAGAGTCCGGGAGCATGCGCTGTTTGTCTCCTCCTCAATGGATTGGTCCCCATGTCCGCACTCAGGCGTTTCAAGGGCCCTACAATCGAGTTGGACAAGGAGAATGCCAAAACCCCCACCAACACAAACAACATCAGGTAAAGGGGTGCCAAACGCCTCAAAAACGCCCTCCAATCCGCTTCTTCAGCCTCCCTGGGGTCGTAGTGGACGTGGCCCAGGGCCAATACACTGCCGTCTGCCGCAACGAGTGGCCACACCACGTCGGTACCACCTCCCAAATGATTCGTGGCTGTTCTGCCTCTCCCGCCCAGTGCCGATTGCAAAACAGTCGCATCAAGCCTCAAGCCGACTTCGTGGCGCTCCCCCAACCGTGGACCAGATGTGGTCACCAATCGGCCGCTGCTGTTGTACAAAGAGAAGGTCAGGCTGTGCACATCCGACAACTCACAGATGCGGTCCGTGAACACCAATGCCAAACTGTCTTGGCTGACCTGCCCCCCCACTCGCTCCAACATGTAGCTAAGGCTTCGCTGCAATGCGGCTTCCTTTCGCAAGAGCCGCTGCGCATTGTACGATCTCTCCGCGTCTGCACCATACCGGTACGCCACAAAGCCTGTGGCCAAGAGAGCACAGACCACCACTGTCATCATCCCTAAGAAAATGCGAAACCTTAAGCCCATGGGCCCAAGCTAACCACAAAGCATGCCAAAAAGTAGACGTTCCCTTGCGCGGTTTAGCCGTCCAAGGCCTCAGATCCCGCCACGATCTCGAGAATCTCAGTCGTGATGGACGCTTGTCGAGCCTTGTTGTAGGTGATGCGCAAATCCCTAAGGATCTCACCGCCATTGTCGGTCGCTTGGTGCATCGCAGTCATTCGTGCCCCGTGCTCGGCAGCATGGCTGTCAAGGAGCGCTTTGTACAGCTGCACACGCAGTGCGTTGGGCAAAAGCCGTTCAACGATTTCTTCCTTGTTGGGTTCAAAAATGTATTCTCCCCCGACATCCCCTTCTGCCTCTGACGCATCTGGCAGCATGGGCAAAAACGCCTCGTTCGTAGGAAGCTGCACCCCAGCGTTCTTGAACTGGTTGTAGGCCAGAACCACCTGATCGTAATGACCTGTGGCGAAGCGAGCCATCACTGTATTTGCCACTTCTGACGCGTTTGCAAAATCCAAACTGTCGAACAACGCCGTTGGCGCATCGCCAAAACCTTCAGCCACGGCCCAATCCAGTCGATTGGCAGCATCCAAAGCCTTTTTTCCCAGCGGCAACACCTCCACCACCTGACCCGCTTCCGTCCCTGCCTTCACCACCTTTGTGGCCACTTTGACAATGTTGTTGTTAAAGGCGCCACAGAGCCCACGGTTGGAAGTGATGGCCACCACCAGAACGCGCTTCACTTCACGATCCTCCGAATAGGTTCCTTCTCCTTGCTCCAAGCTCGCGCTGACGTTGGAAAGAATCCCTTGCAACTTCACGGCATAAGGGCGCATCTGGGTGATGGCGTCCTGGGCGCGTCTCAACTTCGCTGCCGACACCATCTTCATGGCAGAGGTGATCTGCATGGTGTTCTGCACCGAAGAGATGCGGTCGCGTACTTCTTGGAGTCCTCCTGCCATGGCTTAGTTGTCAGGCGTAACGGGCTGTCATTTCTGCTGCTGCAGCTTCGATGACGTCCGTTTCCGCATTCGTGTATTTGCCTGCTTTCAAGGATGCCAGTGTGTCGGCATGCTTGTTTCGCATGTAAGCCAAAAACTCCACCTCGAACCCGCGAACCTTGTCAACAGGAACCGCCTTGAGGAGGTTTTTGGTGCCACAGTAAATGATGGCGATTTGCTCCTCCACGGGGAGTGGGGAGTTTTGGGCTTGCTTCAAAATCTCAACGTTGCGCTCGCCCTTGCCCAAAACAGCCTTGGTGGCGTCGTCTAGGTCTGAACCAAACTTCGCAAACGCCTCAAGTTCTCGGAACTGGGCTTGGTCAAGCTTCAGCGTACCGGCCACCTTCTTCATGGGTTTGATTTGTGCCGACCCCCCCACTCGGCTCACGGAGATGCCCACGTTGATTGCGGGACGAACACCCGAAAGGAAGAGGTTCGACTCCAAGAAAATCTGTCCATCTGTGATGGAGATTACATTGGTGGGGATGTATGCTGAAACGTCTCCTGCCTGCGTCTCGATGATGGGAAGCGCAGTCAATGAGCCCCCTCCCTTCACCTTGCTCCTCAGGCTCTCCGGCAAGTCATTCATTTGAGCGGCAATGCTGTCGTCTGCGATCACCTTCGCCGCGCGCTCCAAAAGCCGTGAGTGGAGGTAAAAAACGTCTCCTGGATAAGCCTCGCGTCCCGGAGGGCGTCGCAACAACAAGGAAACCTCACGGTAGGCGACTGCCTGCTTCGAGAGATCATCGTAGACCACCAAAGCTGGTCGTCCCGTGTCGCGGAAGTATTCCCCGATGGCTGCGCCTGTGAATGGTGCGTAAAACTGAAGAGGAGCAGGGTCAGACGCCGTGGCAGCCACAATGACGGTGTACGCCATGGCTCCTGCCGCTTCAAGTGTGTTCACAATTCCAGCCACTGTCGAACCCTTCTGGCCCACGGCAACATAGATGCAGAATACCGGCTCTCCGGCATCGTAAAATTCTTTTTGGTTGATGATGGTGTCGATGGCCACCGTCGTCTTTCCGGTTTGGCGGTCGCCAATGATCAACTCGCGCTGTCCACGGCCGATGGGAATCATTGCGTCGATGGACTTGATGCCCGTCTGCAAAGGCTCGCTCACAGGTTGTCTGTAAATCACCCCTGGTGCTTTCCGCTCCACCGGCATGGCAAAGGTTTCTCCAGCAATGGGGCCTTTTCCATCAATGGGCTCTCCGAGCATGTTGACCACACGGCCCAACATGCCCTCACCCACATTGACAGAAGCAATGGTGCCTGTCCGCTTGGCCTTGCTGCCCTCCTTGAGGTCGCCAGACGACTCGAGCAAAACAGCACCCACGTTGTCTTCCTCAAGGTTGAGGACGATTGCGCGAACGCCATTTTCAAATTCAATCAATTCTCCAGACTCTACGCTCGTCAAGCCGTAGATACGGGCGATGCCGTCTCCTACTTGGAGCACAGTGCCCACCTCCTCAAGCTGGGCGGCGCTGGTCGCTCCTGCCAATTGCTCACGGAGGATCGAAGAAACTTCTGCTGGGTTGATGTCAGCCATGGTTGTGTGATTTGCGCCTGTTAAAGTTCAGGCTCGTAATCGTGTTCTGTTAATTCCCTGCCAAGCGACCGCAATTGGCGCTTCACAGAGGCGTCGATCATCTGGTCGCCCATTTGGAGGATGTACCCCCCAAGGATGTCAGGATCCACATGCTCGACCATGTCGACTTCGCCATCGTGGACTTTGGCCATTTGGCCCAAAATCTGCTGGCGTAGTACTTCCGTCAAAGGCACCGCGGTCGTGACGGAGGCCTCTTGGATGTTGCGCAAAATGTTCAATTGACGCTGGCCTTCGGCGACCATGTCAACCACCAATCCTTCCCGGCCCTTGGTCACAAGGATATTCAGAAAACTGGTCGTCAGTTCGCCCAAGTGATCACCCAACACCGCATCAAGCACAGCTTGTTTCTTGTCTGCTTTGACGATGGGGCTTTGCAACAGCAACACCAAATCATGGGAGCCGCTTAAGACGCCGTGAAGCGTCTCTAAATCGCGGCCCACGGCGTCCACCTCCCCTCGCTCTTGGGCCAGGGAGAGCAATGCTTTCGCATACCGTGCTGCTACGCGTGCTGTTGCCATGGTGTCAGTTCAGCGGGCTTTCTTCGATGAGTTTGGTCACGAGAGCCTCTTGTTTTTCAGAAGAAGCAAGCTCCGTCCGAATCAACTGCTCTGCAATGCTCACAGACAACTTGGCCACCTCTGCCTTGAGCTCCGCAACTGCGGCCTTGCGCTCAACGACAATGGCTTGCCTTGCAGCATCCGATTCACGGGACGCCTCTTCTTTGGCTTTGGACTTTGCGTCCGCCACCATTTTGTCGGCAATTTCCCTTGCTTCGCGAAGCATAGAATCTCGTTCGGCTCGAGCCTCTTGCAGCAACTTGTCATTGCTTGCATGCAGGTCGGCCATTTCAGACCGCGCCTTGTCCGCCTCATTCAGCGCCTTTGAGATGCTCTCTTCGCGTTCTTTCAGAGCTTGAAGGATAGGTCCCCAAGCCATTTTCCGCAGCAAGAAAAGCACCACCAAAAACGCGATGGTGGACCAAACGACAGTCCCAAATGCGGGTGTCAGAAGCGCCTCCATGGGGTTATCCGAGGGCGACGAGCAAACAAACAATCACACCAAAGAGGGCAACGCCCTCCACAAGTGCAGCTGCAACAATCATGTTGGAGCGAATGTCACCTGCAATTTCTGGTTGGCGTGCCATGGCTTCCAGTGCGGAGCCACCGATACGACCTACACCAATACCTGCACCAATAGCTGCAGCGCCTGCACCGAGGCCTGCGAGGCCTTGTCCAATTTCAAGAAGGATGGTCAACAATTCCATTTGGAGAATTTTGAAAGTATATAGAAGAATCAATGATGGGTCTCGTGGGTGGCTTCACCGAAGTAAATGGCCGCCAAGAGGGTGAAAACAAATGCTTGAAGAAATGCCACGAGCAATTCGAGACAGTACATGAAAATCATAAAGGCTGTGGAGAAGATGCCAATGCCGAATCCAGCAGCCATGGCGTCGCCTCCTTGTCCAAAGATGAGAATCAAACTCACAAAAGACAAGATGATGATGTGCCCGGCGCTAATGTTCGCTGTCAAACGAATCATCAACACAATGGGCTTGAGGAACATGCCCACAATTTCAATGGGAATGATAATTGGCATGACAAACAATGGCACTCCGGGAGGCCAAAAGAGGTGGCCCCAATAATGCTTGTTCCCGTTGAAGGCTGTAATCAAGAACACCATAGCGGCCATCACCATTGTGATGCTCAACGTGCCTGTGATGTTGAAGCCGCCGATGAACGGGATCAAACCAAGCAAATTGGCGAAGAAGATGAAGAAGAACATCGTCATCAAAAACGGAAGAAATTTGTCCGCTTGTTTTTCTCCAATGTTGGGGACTGCCACTTCGTCGCGCAAAAACAAAACCATCGGTTCCAGCGCGTTGGCCAACCCTTGTGGCGCTTGTCCTGCACTTCGCTTGTAGCTTTTGGCCATCGCACCAAACAGAACAAGCATCAACACCATCATCATCAACATGCCGAAGATGGACTTGGTGATGCTCAAATCGTAGAGGTCGATGTGGGCGTTGTCGCTGTGGTCATGCCCTGCGTGGTCGGAATGGTCGTGGTCCGAGTGACCGTGGCCGGGGTGCTCGTCATGGACGCTGATGTGGCTGTGGCTCAGAGCATAGGTGACTTCCGAACTCCGCTTCGCCAACCGCACCTCCCCATGTCCCTCAAAAGCGCTGCTCATGAATGCATCGAATCCGTGCGCCTTGCTGTACACGATCACGGGCAAAGGAATGTGCACCGCCGATGCACCCTCCCCCCAAAGGTGGATCTCGTGGGCGTCGGCAATGTGGTGGATGATGAAATCGCTGGCGTTGAATTCACCGTGCGCGTCGTGTTGGCCCTCGTGTTCATCGTGCGAATCGCTCGAAAGAACCGGTGTGCAAACGGCCGCCAAAACGACCAAAATGAGGAGGGACAAACGCTGTTTCATGTCTGAAAATCCGCGGCAAAAGTACAGACGAAAGTTCTGTTCTTCACAACGTTCCTCATTTCTTGTCTGTTTTCTTCGAAAGGCTTGCGGCCGAAGCCACAAAAACGATGGTGAACACCACAAAAACCACGAACAAACTCAACACAAAAACCCGCTTTCCCTCAGCGTCTGCGACAAGGCTGGCCGTCAACCAACCAAGCATGGTGAAGAGCTTCATGGCAGTGACTCCGTTGACGGAGGTGACAAACGCCATGGGCGACTGTCCAGACGCTTTGCTCACCCACCGATGACCCAAGACCGTCACCAACATCATCGACGCCAAGCCTGAAGGCCACCACCAGCCATGAGAAAGTACATGAATCAGTGGGACAAAGTGAGGTGCAGCAACGAACAACGCACATAGGGCTGCACAGACCAAGGCAAACATTCTCGAGCTCATGTCAACACCTTCAACACCTGGTACATTCCAGCGGACAGACCCAGCAAAGCACAACATGCTGTGCCAATGGGTTGCGCCCAACCAAGCCATTCGTCAAGTTTGAGGCCCGCCATCACGCCCAAACCAATGGCCACAGCAAGCTGTACGCCCATTCCTGCAAAACGCAAGATGGATTTGGGACGACCTCGATCGTTGGTTTTGGGGGCCGACTCGTCTCCCATGGAGGAGTGTCAGAGTTTGTTCTGAACCAGCGGGGCCTTTGCGGGCTCTGGCTTGGTTGTCTTGAGGCGACCCGTCTCCACTTCTGCACCCTTCAGGGTGTTCACAGCGCCCGGTTTGCCCATCAGTGGCTCCTCCTTGCGGTCCTCACGGCCCATGTGGAATGTGCCAACAGGTTGCGCACCGGCCTCTACGCTCAATTGACCGTAGTAAATCGTACCCGACACCTTGGCAGAAGACTTGAGGGCCATCAATTCGGTCACTTCGATTTGGCCCTCCATCACACCTTCCACTTCGCAGTGAGCGCAGGACACGTTGCCCTTGATGATTCCCTTGGGGCCCACCACAAGACGGCCCTTGGTGGAGATGTCCCCCTCAAACGTTCCGTCGATCCGCATGTTGCTAAGGCTGCGGATGTTGCCTTCAAAGGTTGTGCCTTCGACAATGCGGTTCACCGCATCCGTGCTGGGGGCGTCCATGCCCATGGGGGGTTTCTTGTTGCCAATCATTGTCCCGAAAGGTAATGTTGGGAGAAGAAGTCGACGTACCCTCGGATGTCCTTGTTTTTGAACAATGTCACATAGTTTTCGTTGCTGATGACCACGATGTCATAGCCTGAAGAATTGATGTCAATGAGGTCCTCCCTGTTGCTCGTGAAGACTTCATGGTACCCCATGGCCTCTTCTTGACTGTTGAAAGATTTCACCAAAACCACTTGGGTGGCGCGGTCAATCAGGTTGCTTGTGACCTTTAGGCGTTTGGACCCATAGAACGCGCTGTTGAAGTCTGCCGTAGTGGCTTTGATTTCATTTCCATTCCCGCGGCCCACAGGGACAAAAATCCCCAAGTAATGTTGGTTGGTGGGTTGAATGGCGAATGGTTGGACCTCTGGAGCCTCCTCTTGTTCTTTTTTGGGTGACGCATCTCCCAAGTCTACACCTAGGGTGCGCATGAGTTCGGAGGCAAAGGCGGACTCCTCTGTGTCGGGACAGGAGGCCACAACGCCTTGCAACGCCTCGAAATAAGGGGTGCGGTCGCCTGTGTAGCTCGTCAAACCCCCAACGCACTGCGCCCGTAGCAATGTGTATTTGCACGCAAAGAAATTCACCGAGTCTTGGGCCACAACGTCGTCGATGTCGAGCAACACATTTTGATAGTCCTTCCTGTAGTAACGACCCAAAAGGTCTTCATACACTACTCGCTGGGCCTCACGGATGACCTCTTCTTCGTCCAAGAATTCAGGGTCCAGGATCAGGCGTGCCCATTCACTTCCGGGATAAAGTCGCACAATTTCATCTGCCCAATACTCGCTGTTGCAGTCGTCGCAAAATGGATTTTGGTAATTCTCCTCGACTTCTCTCTCCAAGTACGTCCTGAAGAGTTGATAGTGAGCCGTTGGGTGGAAAAAGGAGCTGTCAAGCGTTTCGATGAGCTCCGCCCATGTTTCAATGGCTTTTTCGTTGTCGTTGAGCTTTTCACGGTAGTCGAGCCCCGCGTTGTAGTACGCCTCTGCCATGCGCTCCTCTTGCAAGGTCCTTGTATCAGGCTCACAAGGAAGTGATGCCAAGAGCTCCTCAAAAGTGGGCAAATTGGCGGGGTCAAGTGGGTCCAAAACCTCATCGTCTTCACCCTCCTCACCTTCCTCAAGCATGTCGTCGTCCTCTGAAAACAGATTGGCTATTTTGTTGGACCGTCGCCAATCGTCCTCCAACGCCCGGTCACCCCAAAACGACAAAAATTGCTGCTGCCCCGAAGACCGAAGTTGCCCATTGTAGGGCCAAAACATGCCTGCACCCGTGTTGTCGGAAGCGGCGGCGGAAGCGGCGGCCTCCAACGCAGCTTCCCTGTCCTCGCGCATCCGCTTCAATTCCAACTCCATGTTGCGAAGCACCCGATCCACAGCCCGAAGCCGGAGGTCCTCATCCATGTCGCACAACTTGAGCATACTGTCCACTTCTTGGATGATGTCCAGGTTTCCCACCAAACTGTTCAGGTCTGAGGCCAAGGCGCTCACCTCTTCCATCCTTTCATCATCTTCCTCGATGTAAGCCAAAGCACTGTCGTAGTAAGCCTGCGCAGTTGGGTACACCAAGTCCTCCATGTAGAGATCGGCGAGCTTGAGGTAGCCCTTGCCAAGTTGGCGGTCGTCGTCCGTATGTGCGGCAACACTTTGCTTGAAAAGACCAAACGACTCATCCCTTCTCCTGTCTTCCAGTGCTACCTCTCCCAAGGCAAAAAACACTTGGTCCAAATACGCCTCGTTTTTGTGGTCCTCAAGCATGGCTTCCAGCAGCTCCACAATGGCCTCGCTGTTGCCATTGCGGCGCTCATAGGTCATGGCTTGCTGAATGTTTCCTTGGAACACCCACTCGTAATCTGCCCAACGCATGTCCGCCACCTCCTGGAACTGCTCAATGGCGCCTTCTTTGTCTTTGGCCTCTCGCAGACATTGAGCCAACACAAAGGTCGCGCGTGTTCTTGCTTTGTCCTTTTTGCCCATGCGTGGGAGGGCGTCTTCGAGGTGCCTTGCCGCCGCTTCATAATCGCCATTGAAGATCTTGTACTGAGCCAACACCATCAAGGTGTGGACCATCGCTTCATCCGAGGCGTCGCGGATGCTCTCCGCCTTCGCAAGGGCGTTTTTGGCCTTGATTTCATCCCCGGTACGCATGTGGGTGCGGCCCAGCCATGAAAAGGACCAAGCCTCCGCGTCATCTCCATCCACGGTTCGGGAGAGGTACGTGAAGATTTCCTCGGCTTTGGGATAATCGCCCTTGAGATAATAGGACTTGCCGATGACCGTGTAGTTGTCGTCGATCCACTTGTTCATGATGGGCCGGTTGAACGACTTTGTCATGCGTTTGGGGGGCGCCATGGTATGTCGATCCACCACGCGGGTGCACTTTTCAATGGCGCGCTCCATCAATGGAAAAATCTGCTGCGCTGTGCTTTCATCGCTTTCCAAAAACAATGGAAGCACCTCGTCCCAGCGCTCCTCGTGCATTTCCTCCACTTTTGCGTCGGCCTCATCCAGGGCTTCATTGGCATAGTAAAAGCCATTGTACTTGGCTGTGGTGTTGTGGTAAAGCCTGTAGGCGCGCCCATCTCGTTTGGTCGTGCAAGACACCCATGTCATGGCCACCAGGAGGGTCAATAGGGTGAATGAGGTGCGAGTGGGCATGGGTTGGGGAACGTAAGCGTGCCCAAAAATATTGGATGAACCGCTTCCTTGGGCGAGAAAGTTTGCACGGGTGTCGATATTCGCAGCATGTCGCTTTGGAAAAACCCCATGAAGGTCACCGTCTTTGACGAAAGTTCCTTCTCTGAGATCCGTGTGTTCAAAGGCACCCCAAGGGGTTGGTTGTGGATGGGGGTTGGGGGTGTTTCCGCTACGAGCTTGTTGACATTCATGTTGGTCGCGTTGACGCCACTTCGAGAAGTGCTTGTGCCTGGATATGTGGCCACGTCCACCAGAGAAAGCATGGAGGCCACGCAAGCGCTCGCCGACAGCATGGAGCAAGTGTTGCAGAGGAACGCCCAAACCGTGATGGCCCTTCGCCATGGCCTTTCAGGAGACAGCGCAGCGCTGGCCTTCCTCTCGGGAAAAGGGTCCCGCACAACCAACGAAAACAACCCCTTGTTCCTAGATTCCGCTCAGGTATTCGAGGGGCCAGGACCCGGTGAGTTGGCGCTCCGGGAACAGGTTGCAAATGAAGACCGTTTTGCGCTCCAGAGGCGCTCCGGCGGCAGAACAGCCCTGTCCCTTGGGTTCCGTTTTCCGCCTGTCGTTGGCGGAGTGTCTGATGAGTTGGACAGGGGGCGTGGGCATCTCGGGGTCGACTTGGTGGCGCCCAGAGGTTCCGCCATCCAAGCCGTCGACGACGGATCGGTGTTGTTCAGCTCTTACACTGTGGAAACAGGGTACACCATGTTGATCCAGCACCGGGGAGATCGCGTTTCAGTTTACAAGCATTGTTCCTCCCTGCTCAAACAACAAGGCGATTTGGTCGCTGGTGGGGAGGCTGTGGCTTTGATTGGGAACACCGGAGCCCTCACGACAGGCCCTCACCTTCACTTCGAGTGGTGGGTCAAAGGCCAGGCCGTCGACCCAAGCCCTTGGCTCGCTGCTCAGCCCTGAGGCCAAGCCACAGTGCCGCAATCAGTCAATGCCCGGTAGGCAGACCATCGCTCCTTCACATCGGGGGCCGTCAATTGGGCGATGCCTTCTGTACCAAAGGCTTCGCAGGTGAAGCTTGCCATGACGCTGCCCACGGTCACCGCCTGCTTCATGTGGTCCCATGTCACTTCGCCATGTGCTTCATACTGTGCTGCGAGGTACCCCACAAACCCCCCGGCAAAAGTGTCCCCTGCACCTGTGGGGTCCGTCACTTTTTCCAAAGGGTACGCTGGAGCAAAAAACGTGTGTTCACCTTGAAACATCAGCGCGCCGTGCTCTCCTTTCTTGATCACCACCGTCTTGGGGCCCATGGTGTGGATCGCCCGTGCTGCCTTGGGCAAGAAGTGCTCCCCTGTCAACTGTCGGGCCTCTTCGTCGTTGACGGTCAACACATCGACACGACCAATCACCTTCTTCAGGGGCTCGAGCGCCACGTCCATCCAAAAATTCATGGTGTCAAGCACCACAAGCTTGGGGGAGGTGACCTGGTCCAAAACAGCGCCCTGGACTGCGGGGTCCAGGTTGCCCAGCATCACAAATTCAGCATTCTTTCCTGAATCAGCCACCTTGGGCTCCCAGCCAATCAACACATTGAGGTCAGTGGCCAGGGTGTCCCGTCCCACCATGTCATCGTGGTAACTCCCCGACCAATGAAAGCTTTCTCCCCCTGCGACGCGGGTCAAACCGTCCAAAGAGGCCCCCCTTCGCTCCAGCTCTGCCAAAAACGGTTGGGGAAAGTCGTCCCCAATGACACTCACCACATGTTGTTGCTGGGTGAAGTGACTCACTGCCAAAGCGATGTAACTGGCTGCGCCACCCACTACTTTTCCAGAGGACCCATAAGGTGTTTGGATGGTATCAAAGGCCACGGTTCCGAGCGTGAGGACAGACATGAGGGGTTGGTTTCTGTTGATTTTCAGGCAAAGGTATTGCTTGAGTGTGCCATCTGACGTATTTTTGCCGTCCTCTAATTCCTCCTTAGCTCAGCTGGTTAGAGCATCTGACTGTTAATCAGAGGGTCCTTGGTTCAAGTCCAAGAGGAGGAGCTTCGAAAGCCTCGCATCCTGCGGGGCTTTTTTGTGTCCAGAACTGGGGTTCAATGGTTCACCATCACAAAACGCCTCGTCGGCTCCAAGACCCCTTGGAAGGTTCAGAGACCAATTTGTGATGGGCTTCAGGAAATTTTGGTCATCACACCCGCAAGCCACTCGGCTTCCTTGGGGTCAAAGTCGCCATCGGCATAAAGAAGTTCCTGCAGTGCTGCGAACACCTCTTTTTTCACCTCAGGGGACAGTTGGCGGACGACTTGTAGCATGTCATCCTCTGACATTTTGGAAGCGCGCTGCTTCATCGATTTGTCCATCTCTTCAAACAAGGCGTCCGACTCCTCCCCTGTCACCTTGCCATCTGATTTCGCTGCCTCCACCATCAAGCGTGTATAGGCCACCTTTTCTTCCTCTGAGGACATCAACAACCAAGCTTTTTTCACTCTGTTGAAGACCAGTTTGGAGCGCAGTTTCTCGGGGGTGTATCGCCGCCAGATCAACACGGCAAAAAACAATATTCCCGCCGAAACCATCAACAAAATGTCAGTGGCTGTGGGGTTGTAAGTCTCTCCTATGGATTGAAGCAGCATGGGTTGAGTGTTGAGAATCCTGTGAAGTTAATTCACCCAACTTGGATTTTGACCTGGATGCCATTTCTTTGACCTCATGCAGCCAAACACAACATCTGCCATCATTCTGCTTGGAGGACTTGCCCTCATCCTCGTCGGCGTGACGTTCAAATTGAACCACCTCATGGGTGCCGATCCGATCTTCAACGCTGGTGCTCTGGGATTGGTGTTGGGGTTGCTGCTTTGGATGCGTGACCTTTTTCGCAAAAGACGGGGACAGAAGTGAAGCGATTCGTGGTTGGTATTTGGTCCTTGGTGGCCACTTCGCACTTTGTGGGGCAATTCTGTGGCGCAGGGTACGACGACGCCATCCAGCGCATCCAACGCGAGGCTTCCCGTCTCCAGGGGGACCAAGAACGCTTGGTGTTGGTGGGCAGCTCCTCCTTTCGTTTTTGGCCCCAAACCGACACCGTGTTTGCCCAATACGAAGTGGTCAATGCGGGTTTTGGTGGCTCTTGCTTCGCGGACCTTTGGCGTTTGCGTGAGGACTTGATCTACGCCCTCCAGCCAGACGTGTTGTTGGTGTACGAAGGTGACAACGACCTCTTTGACGGCGTCCCTGAGCATCTTATCCTCAACACGGCATCCCGCCTTTTGCAAGAGTTGGCCCAAAAGCTTCCGTCGACGCGGGTGGTGGTGGTGGCCCCAAAAGCAAGCCGTGCCAGGTACCACTTGTCCGAATCCTACTTGACACTCAATGAAAATTTGAAATCCCTCGTTGTTGCAAACGGCGCCACATGGGTGGACTTTTGGAGCGCACAGCACAAAGCGAATGGTGCACTCAGGGACGACCTCTTCCTCGCAGACCAGCTGCACCTCAACCCAACAGGCTATGCCGTTTGGGTGCAGTCTTTAAGGGAGCAGGTTGAGTGGTTGGACCCCAACAAAGTTGACGGAAATTAAAGCAAGTTGATGCGGCTTGCGAGCACATCCTTGTAAGACCCGCCGACGGGGATCTCTTTTTCAATGCCTTCGACTCGGATGTTGGCGTACTTCATGCTTTCAATGACATCCAAATTCACGATAAAGCTTCTGTGCACCCGCACAAATCGACGATCTGAAAGCTTTCGCTCCACCTCCTTCATCGTGCTGTGAATGGTGTAAGACTCTTCTCGGGTGTGGACCACAACATAGTCCTTAAGCGCCTCCACAAAAAGTAGATTTTCGTGCTTCACACGGATCAAGCGACTGCGGTTCTTCACGAAAATAACCTCCGCGTCCTCTTTGTGCTCGGCCATGCTGCGTAGAAAGTCCGCCTCCGTCTTGAGTTCCTGCTCTTTGGAGTGTTTGTGCAGGGCCATTTCCACAGCGGTCTGGATGTCCACTTCTTTGAATGGCTTCAGAATGTAACCATGGGGCTCTGCCAGCTTGGCTTGAGACAAGGTGTTCTCATCTGCATAAGCTGTCAAAAAAACCACTGGAATGTCCAGGTTTCTCTTGATTTCTTCGGCTGCTGCGATGCCGTTCATCTCCCCTTTGATCATGATGTCCATCAGGGCCAAGTCGGGTTTGTGCTTCAGCGCCATTTCAATGGCCTTCTCACCGTTGTCGGCGGTGGCCACCACATTGTATCCAAGTTTGTCGAGACAACGCTCGATGTCCTTCCTGACGATGCTCTCGTCCTCCGTCACCAAAATATTGATGGCCATAGGTTTGATTTGCTGTTGTGAATCGTGGTTTGCAAGGCACAAACTCACGCAGACGGGGTAAATCTAACCAAAAAGCTGCAGCCCTTTCTCCCCTGGTCTGTGCTGGTTACCACCAACTCACCGTCGATTTGTTCGGTCAGGGCTTGCACCAAATACACACCCAAAGAATCGTTCTTGGAAAAATCCATCCCCTTGGGCAGGCCTACCCCTTCGTCGGAAACCTCCAACTCTACACCCCCGCCCTCAATGTGCTGAATGCGCAGGGTGATCACCCCTTGGGGTTGGTCGGGGAATGCATATTTCAGCGCGTTGGACACCAATTCATTCGTAATCAAACCACACGGGATGGCTTGCTCTAGGCTGAGGTACACCTCGTCAAACACCGTCTGCAAAACCACTTCGCAATCCGAGCGCGAATAACTCTGAATCAGGTTGGCGCTCAGTCGCTGCAGATACTCTGCAAAGCTGATGTTGGCGAAATCAGTATTGCGGTACAACGATTCGTGGATGAAGCTCATCGTGGCAATCCGGTTGGTGCTTTCCTCGAGGAGGTTGAGTGTCTCAGGATCCTTCACAAATGATTTTTGAAGGTTCAGCATGCTGCTGATGACTTGAAGGTTGTTCTTGACGCGGTGGTGCACCTCTTGCAGCAACACCTCCTTCTCCTTCAGCGCGCTGCGGATGGCGCGGTCGATTTCCTTGCGCTCGGTAATGTCGTAAGCAATGCAGCTTATTTCCCTCTGGTCGTCTCCCAAGGACACTGGGTTCAAAAACACTTGGTACCATCGGCTGTCGCCGTGGATGGTCTTAAGTGGCAGCTCAAATTGCTGGGGCTTGCCGTCCATCGCCCGCAAAAACAAGCGCAACTGCCCCTGGTAAGGTTCCTCGTCCACCACCTTAGAGATGTCCTCAATAAATGATCTCCCCCCATCGAAAGTCAACCCAAAATCGTACTCAAAAATTTCCTTGAAATTCTTGTTGAATGCATTGACATGGTCTGCGCCATCCATGGTGAACATGATCATGTTCTCTGTGGAGTCGAAAATCGATTCGAGCTTGGCGCTTTGGGTGCGCGCACGGGCTTCGTGCAAACGCATGTCCGTGATGTCCAAGAAGATGCCTCTGACGTTTGTGGGTTTGCCTTGTTCATTGTGTTGAATGGAGGCCCCTCCCAACATGGACAGTGTTGCCCCGTTTGCCGCGATGAATTTTCGCTCTTCTCGGCTTCCTTCCAGAGCCTTGATCCAAGTTTTGCCGCGTTTGGGCAACCCTTGAACGATGTCGTGCACCGTCCTTTTGGACAACTCCACCTCCGAATACCCCAAAAGCTCGTTGAATGAAGGGTTGGTGTAGGTGAAGAATCCCTGATCGTCCAATGTGAAAATCGCATCGTTCGCCCCTTCCAAAATGGCCCGATACCTAGCCTCACTTGCTTCCAAAACTTCTCTGGAAAGCTTCGCCTCAGTGATGTCGCGGCCTACGGCCATGGCGCCAAACGTTCCATCCTCCTCATTCTGCAACAACGCCACCGTCAAATACATGGGAAACACCTCCCCATTCCTTCGTCTTCCCACGGTTTCTCCTGAGAAGTTCATGTCGTCAATGAGAAATCCACGAACGCGTTCCGCCTCTGTGTTGGTGGACACAAAATCCAGGAAGGTGTACGCTCCTGGGTCCTCCCCCATGTCCAGACCAAACTCCACAGCAAAGGCGTGGTTGTATTGGGCGAGTGAGCCATCGGGCTCAAAAGCCACAATCATGTCAATAGAGGATTCAATGATCGAACGGTTCAGACGTTCGGTGTCGGCCAAAAGTTTTTGCGTGGCTTTGTGTCGTTTGATTTCCTCCTTCAACAAATGGTTCGCCTCTTCTGCCAGGGTGGCGCGCATTTGTTCGCGCACCAACGCGACCCTTGTTCGTAAATCTGAAAGTGTGACCTGCACTGCAGCAGAGCGATCATGGAAGGACAACGTCATTCGAATCCCCACCTCCACCATGTCGTCTGTGCCCGATTTCATTCGGACCTCCCTGTACGGTGGCCTCTCCCCTTCTTGCACCCGACGGATGTCTTCTTGCAAAACAGCTTGGTCATCTTCGTGAAACAAGGACACAAACTCTTCGTCGTACACCTCGTCTTCCAAACGAAGGCCCATCAAATCCAGCACCCCAGGATTGCTGTATTTCACCCTTCCATCCACCATCAACAACAACCCAATAGGGCTGGTTTCTACAAGCATTCTGAACCGCTCCTTGGTTTGGAGCAAGTCCAACTCTGTTCTTTTTCGTTCTGTGATGTCATAGACCATCAACACTGTTTGGTTGGTGGTGGTGTCTGTTGACTTGGTCGCTTCAAGGTGAATGATTGCGCCTTGTTGGGTGGTTCCCTGCAACTCCACCCTAGAACGGGCAAACTTTCTCGCACCCAATCGCTGCCAATCCCTTGTGTTCACCAAATCCATGATGTCTTGCCCCACAGGCAAATCCTTCCAACCAAACAAAATGGCGAATTGCTCATTGGCATCTACAATCTCTGTGCCGTCAAGAAAAGCAATTCCTTCCATGGCATGTCTTGCCAAGGACCTGAATCTTTGCTCGCTGTCGCGAATGACTTGTTCGTACACCGTCCGTTCGCTGATGTCCCTGATTTGAACCATGATGCGTCCTTCTTCCATGGGAACTGCCTTCCATTCGGCATCAAACATGGATCCCGTCAAACGCCTTGCGACGCAGCGCATTTTGGCAGCCTTCCCTTGGAGCACCCTCTCGTGTTTGGATTGAAAAAGATCCACTTCATCCCCTTCCAAAGACCACAATCCCTCATGGGTGTTCCAGAAGTCGGTCACTCCTGCTTTTTTGGAAGACCAATCCAACATCCTGCATGCCTGTGAATTCCAAACCACAGGTTTGTTGCCTTGGACCAAAATCATGGCCTCTGGACAAGCTTCCAGAAGTTGCAAATCAGTTGTTTTCATGGCGTCATCTCTTCAGTTTGCCATCGCGTCTCCTGTCCACTTTCGAACCGTCGATCCTGCGAAGCTTGCCGTACTTGTAAAGGTACTCGTGAAGCAGGACACCTTCTTGGTTGTACATCCTCCACTTCTTGTGTTTGACGCCACTCTCATATTTTCCCTCTTCTGCTTTCGCTCCAGAAGGATGCCAGTATTTGTGCTTTCCAACAGGTTGTCCAAATGCATATTCGCCGCGAAAACGAGGAGATCCATCCCCATAACTCTCTGTCCAAATACTGTCTTTTTCCCCGACCAAATAACGGCCTTCGATCCGATCATCATTGACGGAAATGCGCCAAAAACCCTCTCTTTCACCTCTTTCGTAGCGCCCTTCCACCAGAGGTTTCCCCAAGGTGTCCAATTCCACAAACATTCCATCCAATGCACCTTTGCTGTACTCCTCTTTTCGATGAATGTCCCCTGTGACATGCCACCACGTCCAAAGTCCATCTAATCGGCCACCGTTGAATTTTCCCTCTTGCTCTTTGTCTCCATTTTCTCTGAAAAACATCCACAATCCAACCCTTTCATCGTTTTTGTAAGTGCCACTTGTTTTTGTTTTTCCGTTGGGCCAGTACGTTTCCCAAGTTCCGTTTTTCTTACCGTTCAACTGGGTGATGCCCTCAGCCACCAATTCATCCTCCGCGAACACTGCCCCACCAATCAAAATACCTGAAGCATTGAACGATCGACTCACCCCATCTTTGACACCGTCTCTGTAGGTTGTGGTGGAAGCTAAGGTCCCATCGGCGCGCCGGGTTTCTTGGACCAAAATTTGAGGAGCTGCCTCCTGGGTTTTCACCACCAAAGTCCCCATGTTGTATTCCAACACTTCCACCACAGAGCCCCTTGCATCGAAGTATTGGAAAAATCCATGTTTCCTCCCCTCTTTGAAAAACCCAATCTCCATCACACGACCCGAAGCATGAAAAAACTTCCAAGGGCCTGTTTTTCTATCGTTGTCATCAAATCGATTGAAAGATTCTGAGGCCACCAGTCGATCGTTCTTGAACCATCTGAACCCATGTGGAAATCCTTTGAGGTTGAATTGCACGGATTTGCCCTCCCTCTTGTCCTTCTCGTAAAACAACTCCCATTGGGGTTGGCCATTGGAGTGAAAATGCACGTGACGCCCTTCTTTTGTTCCGCGATTCCAAATCAACGAATCCGTGAGAAGTTCATTGTCCCAAATCAACTGGACCCCTGATTTGACTCCTTGATCAAACGTGGTTTCTTCTGACAACTTTCCATTTGAATAAAAGGACCACTTTCCGTACGGTTGTTGATTCCTTCTTTCCCCTTGACTCAACAACACACCTCGATTTGAATAGCTTGACCAAATGCCTTCGGGTTGACCATCCACCAAGCAACCTTCGCTCGCCACCACTCCATTTTCATGCTGAAAAACCGACCAAACGCAATCTTTTAAATTTTTTTGAGTCCAACCTAAAATGGGTTGTCCACAGCATACAATGATGAAATACTTTTTTAAAAAAGAGAGAGTAGTTGTAGTAGGCATGTTGATGGATGGGAAAACTAACGATTGCGAGCCTTGTTTTTCACGTTGTTCACCGACCATTCACAAAAATGATTCCTAATTGTGCAATCCAACCTCCTGAGGGTCAAAAGAAGAGAACGGTTTTGCACACCTTGTGGATAGCATTTCGCCCCAACAAGTTCTTTGATGTTTCATTGTGCATAAGGCAGTGAAACAGGTAGAAAAAACGTTCGGAAAAAAACCAAAAAACATTTGGCAAGGAAGGGGGT
This sequence comes from uncultured Flavobacteriales bacterium, assembly GCA_963933635.1. Taxonomy (GTDB): domain Bacteria; phylum Bacteroidota; class Bacteroidia; order Flavobacteriales_D; family Sanyastnellaceae; genus UBA11663. The sequence goes on along the minus strand of CAWVVM010000014.1, from coordinate 7,456 downwards.
TGCCTGGCTTAAGTGAACACCAGCGCATTTCCAAATAAAGTTCTTGGGAGATGTCGACAGCGTCATGAACGGTCATTGTGGGTATTTTCGAACCATGATTGTAAGCATTGGATGTGATCACGCTGGTCCCGCGTTGAAAGCACGAATTTCGGACCATTTGGCTGCCAACGGACATGAGTTGCTGAACCGAGGCACAGACAGCTCGGACAGTGTAGATTATCCTGACCATGCGCATGCCGTGGCCGATGATGTGGGTACGGGAAACGCCGAACTGGGCATCTTGATTTGCGGATCTGCAAACGGCGTATCCATGACAGCCAACAAGCATCAAGAGGTGCGTGCGGCCATTGCTTGGACGCCTGAAGTGGCTGCACTAGGGAGGCAACACAACGACGCCAATGTCTTGTGCATTCCCGCGCGGTTTGTTTCTGAGGAAACAGCCATGGAAATGGTGGATGTGTTTTTGGCTTCTGAATTTGAGGGAGGTCGTCATGGTCGAAGAGTGGGAAAAATAGCTTGTGCTTTGTCGCTTATCTTGTTTGGTATGTTGGGGGTTGTGCATGCCCAAGGGGATTCAAGGCTTAAAGAGGTGACGCTGGAGGAACGTCAAATGAAGGTGCATTTGAGCATTTTGGCCAGCGATGGTTTTGAGGGCCGTGAAACAGGAGAACCGGGCCAAAGGCGCGCTGCACAATACCTCGAGGCGTACTATGCTTCCCTTGGATTTGAGCCTTGCAACAACGGGTCCTTTTTTCAAAACGTTCCTTTGGTGAACACGCAGATTCGCGGAGGTGAAATGATTGTTCTTGAGGATACTTTGCAATTGGTGGAGGATGTTCTGGTCTATCCAGGTTTGGACCTCACCGAATGGGAGGTAGAAAAATTAACCTTCGTCGGTTATGGGATTCAATCCAAACAATGGAACGACTACAAGAAGTACAAGGGTGGCGGAGTTGTGATGTTTTTAGACGGGGAACCTAACGATGGCTCGGGCTCTTCCCTTCTAACCAAGGGTGGCGAAGCAAGTGAATGGGCCAATGGTCTTCAAAGGAAACGCGAAGTGGCTCAAAATTTGGGCGCAGAGGCGGTCATTGTCCTTTTAGAGGATGAGGTGTACGATGTGCGGAAAAGCAGAATGAAGCGCTGGATGTTGCGCAAGTCAACCGCAATTGATAGGGAGAAAGATGGCGAAGGCACCAACCTTCCCACCTTCTTTGTCCGAGGCTCTGTCGCGAACAGCTGGTTGGTTGACGGCGAGGTCAGTTCCTTGGCGGAATACAACCAAAGGGTGGTAGAGAAGAAAAAACCAAGCAAGGCTGTGGCTTTGGCGCCAGAATGGTCAGCGAGCATTGACCAAGTTAAAGGCAGCTACACTGCGGCGAATGTGATGGCTTTCTTGGAAGGTGAGGACCCCGAGTTGAAAAATGAGTTGGTGGTGATCACCTCCCACTACGACCACGTTGGCATCACAGATGGGGAAGTGTACAACGGCGCGGACGACGATGGTTCTGGGACAGTGACGGTGATGGAATTGGCGCGTCAGTTTTTGGAATTGAGCAAACAAGGTCTTCGAACGCGCAGGAGTATTCTGTTTATGAATGTGGTGGGGGAAGAAAAAGGCTTGCTTGGCAGCGAATACTATGCTGACCACCCTGTTTTTCCTTTGGAGAATACCGTGACCAACTTGAACATTGACATGATTGGAAGGACAGATTCAGAGCATTCGGAAGACCCCCGCTATGTCTATTTGATTGGCAGCGACAAACTGAGCTCAGACCTGCACAACATCAGCGAGCACTGCAACGATTCGTTCACAAAACTTGATTTGGACTACACCTTCAACGCGCCTGACGACCCCAATCGATTTTACTATCGGAGCGACCACTACAACTTTGCCAAAAACAACATTCCTGTGATTTTTTACTTCACAGGCGTACATGAGGACTACCACAAGCCAGGCGACGATGTGGACAAAATCATGTTCTCCAAAATGGCGGAAATCGGCAAGTTGGTCTTCCACACAGCTTGGGAAGTGGCCAATGCAGAGCAGCGCATTGTCGTGGACAAAGTCAACGACTTTCCAAGCGACCGCTGAGGAGGTCCAGTTGACGTCGGAAGTGGCTTTTTTCTAAAGCATACCCCTCCCCTGTTGCGGGTCCATGGAATCCGTTGTGGACATGTGGCGTCCCATCTGTAGGCCAAAACACCGTGGTCGGAAAACTCTTCAACGTGTCTACCATGGGGAGAACGCTTGAGGCGTAAGACTTGCTGGCCCTCCCCCCAAAAAGAACAGGCCAACCCAAACCAAGGCTCTTTTGATACGCGGTCAATCTAGCAAGCGCTGCGGCACCGGTATTGCGCTCAAAAGCGAGGCTTACAAATGAAAGTTCAGGGTATTCTGGCTTGAGCTCAGCAAGAAGCCGAGCCTCATCCATGCAATTGGGACACCACGTCCCCATGATGTCCAAGACCACCCCTTTTTTGCCTGACTTCTTCAACCGATCCTCATTCCACAGCACCGTATCGCCCGATGCGCCGACACCAACAAACCAAAGGGAATCACTGGCTGGCGTCTGTGTCCCCACTTTCCACATAGACAAGGGGCCATCGTGTCGTTTGGCAGCAAAAGAGGTTCGGTAATGTGTTCCCGACAAAAACATGCCGTCCACAAGAGAGTCTCCTCTCAGCTCCGCAGCAAAACGGAAAAGGTGAGAACCGTCAAAGGTGCTGAAAATCAGTGAATTATCTTTAAGGGTGCCGGCGAGGTACCTGTAGTCCCCCGTGGGCGTGGAGATGGTCGCATGGACAGAGTCGCCCAAATGATCGAGGATCAACAAACCTTCTGTGGAGACCCAATGGCTTGTGGTCCACTCGGCCTCATATGGTTTGGTGGCGGGGATTGGCGTCAAGACCACCGGGACCACATATTCCTTCCCCCGAAGGGAGTCGGTCCAGCTTCCCTCCCACCGCTCTCCCTGCCAAGCACCCGTCCAGGAGCCGTTGAAGACAGGAATGCGGTAAGACTCATTCCCGAGGTCTTCCAAGGTGATGCGCTCAAGGCCATTGCAGATGGTCCAGGTGGATAGGTTCCGATCCACGAGGATTTCTGTCGACGGAGTCGTCCCAAAGGACGCGACATACCGGGTTTTCTGGGCCTCGGGCTCACACCCAATGAGAATCATCGTGGGAACGACCAAGGACCACACCAAACGCCAAGAGCGCCTCAGGGGCGCTCTTGTGCTGCAAATGAGACATGTCTTCATGCCTCCAAAGTACATCGAAGTGGACCTTTACAAATCAAATTTGATGCCTTGTGCCAATGGCAGGTCAGCGCCGTAGTTGATGGTGTTGGTTTGGCGGCGCATGTAAACTTTCCAAGCGTCGGAACCGGACTCTCGCCCTCCCCCTGTTTCTTTTTCACCCCCAAACGCTCCGCCGATCTCCGCACCTGAGGTGCCAATGTTCACGTTGGCAATCCCACAATCGGAACCAGCAGCAGACAGGAAGCGCTCCGCTTCACGGAGGTTGTTTGTCATGATGGCAGAAGAAAGCCCTTGGACCACCCCATTCTGCATGGCAATGGCCTCGTCAAGGGTGTCGTAGGTCATCAAATACAGGATGGGTGCGAACGTCTCGTGTTGGACAATAGCGAGGTCGTTGGTGACTTCCGCCATGGCGGGTTTCACGTAACAGCCGCTTTCATAGCCAGCACCGTCGAGTCGTCCGCCCGGAATGAGGAGTCGCCCCCCCTGCTCCACAACAGCCTCAAGCGCTTTCTCATACTGTTGCACAGCGTCTTGATCGATGAGCGGTCCCACGTGGTTGTTTTCGTCCAGTGGGTCGCCAATGCGGACCTGCTTGTACGCTTGGGTCAACTGGTCGCGGACCTTGTCGTAAATGCTCGTGTGGATGATCAAACGACGTGTTGAAGTGCAGCGTTGACCGCATGTTCCGACGGCCCCAAATACCGTGGCCGGAATGACCATTTTCAAATCGGCTTCTGGGGTGATGATGATGGCGTTGTTGCCGCCCAACTCCAAAAGGGACCGACCCAGGCGGGCGGCCACTGCTTGGGCAACAATCTTGCCCATACGGATGGATCCTGTGGCCGATACAAGCGGGACGCGGCGGTCGGCGGTCATCAGCTCGCCCACACTGTAGTCCCCGTTCACGACACAGCTCAAACCTTCGGGGACATCGTTGGCTTGGGCCACTTCATTCCAGATGTTTTGGCAAGCCAAAGAACATAGCGGGGCCTTTTCAGAGGGCTTCCACACACAGACGTCCCCAGAGATCCACGCCAAGGCGGTGTTCCAACACCAAACCGCCACGGGGAAGTTGAAGGCGCTGATGATGCCTACCACACCCAGTGGGTGGTACTGCTCGTACATGCGGTGGTTGGGGCGTTCAGAATGCATGGTCAAGCCATACAGCTGGCGGCTTTGGCCTACAGCAAAGTCACAGATGTCAATCATCTCCTGGACCTCGCCCAAACCTTCTTGGTAGCTCTTGCCCATTTCATAGGAGACCAAAGCTCCCAAGCTTTCTTTTTTGGCACGCAGGGCGTCTCCAAATTGTCGGACCACCTCTCCACGAAGGGGAGCGGTCCATTTTCTCCACTCAACAAACGCCCCAGAGGCAGCTGTCATGACCTGCTCGTAGTCGTCGGCAGTGGCAGAGCTCAACGAAGCGATGCGTTTGCCGTCCACCGGCGAATGGCTTTCAATGTTGGCTCCCGAGCCAAAGGATTTGGCGCCAATCATGACGCCTGGGTTGTGGTCTTTGATGCCGAGGTCGGCAAGGATTTCTTGAATGTTCATGGCGGCGCAAATGTAGGGGTTAGCGCCCCAGATATACCATCAAAACACTGAGGTCAGATGGGCTTACCCCAGAGATGCGGGAGGCTTCCCCAAGGGTGTTGGGCTTGCGGTCGGACATTTTTTGGCGCCCCTCATAACTGAGGGAGGTGAGCTTGTGAAAATCAAGATCAGCGGGGATGCGCAGGTGGTCGAGTTTGCCCAGTCGATCAGCCATGTCCTGCTCTTTGGCGATGTAACCCTCGTACTTGACTTGAATCTCGACTTGTTCCAGCACCTCGGGACCATGCGGCGCACAAACCTGTTGGACCGAGGGGATGTGTTTCTGCATCCTGTCCAAATGCACGTGAGGACGCGAAAGGATTTCTTGGGCACGCACCGCGTGTTTGAGTGGCGAGGATTGCGCTTCTTCCAAAGCGGGAAGCGCGTCGGCAGGGGGGATGCTAAGCTTTTGAAGCCCTTTACGGAGGGAGGAGACCCCATCAAGCTTCTTTTCCAGCGCCCTCATTCGTTCATCAGACGCCAGGCCCAAATCATGTGCCATCGGAGTTAACCTTTCATCCGCGTTGTCTTGTCGAAGCAGGATGCGGTACTCGGCTCGAGAGGTGAACATCCGGTAGGGTTCTTCTGTGCCCTTGGTGACCAAGTCGTCGATGAGGACTCCGATGTAGGCTTGGCTGCGTGAAAAAGTGATGGGTTCCTTGTTCCACGTGGAACGCGCCGCATTGATGCCGGCCATGATCCCTTGGCACGCTGCCTCCTCGTATCCCGTGGTGCCGTTGATTTGGCCCGCGAAATAAAGACCGGCCACCAACCGGGTTTCAAGGCTGTGCTGGAGCTGGGTGGGAGGGAAGTAGTCGTACTCCACGGCGTATCCTGGCCGGAACATTTTGGCATGTGCAAATCCTGGAATCTTCCGCATCGCAGTGAGTTGAACATCCTCAGGGAGGGAAGTACTGAATCCATTGACATAGATTTCGCAGGTGTTCCAACCCTCTGGCTCTACAAACACCTGGTGCCGGTCCTTGTCAGCAAATCGGTCGATTTTGTCTTCAATGCTGGGGCAGTAGCGCGGACCCAAACCCCTCAGGCGGCCGTTGAACATGGGGGACCGATCAAACCCCTCTCGCAGCAGGTCGTGAACCTCAGGAGAGGTGTAGGTGATGTGACACGGGATTTGACGTTGGATGGGGTGCTTGGGCAGATAAGAGAAGCGTCCCGGCGAGGCATCGCCTGGCTGTACTTCCATTTTGTCGAACTGCAAGGATCGGCCATCGACTCTCGGCGGCGTCCCTGTCTTCATACGTCCACTGTCGAACCCCAAATCGACAAGTTGCTCAGTGATCCCCATTGAGGCCCGCTCGCCCGCTCGCCCTCCACCAAATTGCTTCTCTCCGATGTGCATCAAGCCATTGAGGAAGGTGCCGTTGGTGAGCACCACCGACTTGGCGCGAATGGTCATTCCCAAGTTGGTGCGAACACCAACGCAGCGACCATGTTCGATCACCACTCCGACCACCCCGTCCTGCCAAAAGTCCAGGTTAGGGGTTGCTTCCAGCATTTCCCTCCAAGTCTGGGCAAACAGGTTCCTGTCGTTTTGCGTTCTGGGGCTCCACATGGCGGGGCCCTTGGATTTGTTGAGCATCCTAAACTGTATCGCGCTCCTGTCAGAGACCAAACCAGAATACCCCCCCATGGCATCCACCTCGCGAACAATTTGGCCCTTGGCGATCCCCCCCATTGCAGGGTTGCATGACATTTGCCCGACCACCCCCATGTTCATGGTGACCAAAAGGGTGGAAGCGCCGAGGTTGGCGGAGGCCGCCGCCGCTTCGTTGCCCGCGTGGCCTGCACCCACTACAATGACGTCGTACGATTGGATCATGGTGCAAAGGTCGGTGGAACCAGGCTCAGTCAGATTGTTCCACGTGGAACATCTGCAAGGCTTGGTCCTCTGCGGCGCGCATGAGGGCCTGATCGGTGGGGTCTTTGTCTTTGAATCCGACGAGGTGCAAAAGGCCATGGGCCATCACGCGCCTTAACTCATCATCAAACACAACACCATGGTTATCAGCGTTTTCCAAAACCCTCGGAAACGAAATAAGGAGATCTCCAGAGAGTTGGTGGCCGTCGCTGCTGTCAAATGTGATGATGTCCGTAAGGGTGTCGTGGTCGAGGTATTCACGGTTGTATTTGAGCAAGAATGCGTCCGAACACGCCACAATGCTCACGTCGCCTAAAGCGCAACCATGAAGTTCAGCGACAGACCGAAGCCAGGTCTTGGTGGCCCGACGATGGGAAACGCGACAGGGGGTATCGCCGTCCACAAAGACGACCATGACTTTAGGCGAGGACCTCGGTGAAGGTCAGGACCACAACGCGGCCATCGTCTTCGAAATCACACTCGTCGGCCAAGTGGCGCATCAAGAAAACACCTCGGCCGTGGGGCTTTTCAATGTTCTCAGGCGCCGTGGGGTCGGGGAGGTTGTCGTAATCGAAACCAGGCCCCTCATCCGTGATCCGGAACACCAAACTTTTCCCGTCCACGGCACAAGAGACCCCAACTGATTTTTCCAAATCCAACTTGTTCCCGTGGGTGATGGCGTTGTTGACAGCCTCCGTCATCCCAATCAATACGT